>JBEKJC010000035.1:0-38559 GCA_050011435.1 Binataceae bacterium (SeqCode) | reverse complement strand
CTTTTCGACCTCGCCAGCAACCTCTTAGGGCCGAAAACGCCAAAATTCCCTGTTAATTCCCTATTTAACAGGGAACTTGAACGCGGAGAGTGGTTCGCAGCAGACTGGGTCATCCGCCAACTCTAAGAGTTAAGCGAGCTTCGCCGCGGGCTCCACCCAATCGCGAGCGACTTGCTCGAGCGCCTCCGGGATCTTCGCGTCATCGCCGGGCAGCCGCACAAACGGCACAAACTCGCTCACGCCGAGTTCGTGGTAGGCGCGCAGGTCATCGCGCGTAATCTCATTGGCGTAGGGCGAGATGATAATCTCGATCTCCTTGCGATCGCGCCCCTGCTCATCGAGCAGCGCGTGCAGCTTCGAAATTTTCGCCGCTGCCTGATCGGGATTCAGATTCACGCCGAACCATCCATTTCCATATTTTGCAACGCGGCGTAATGCGGGCAGACTCTCGCCGCCGAAGATCACCGGGACCTTGCCGCCCTGCGCCGGCTTCGGAAAGCATCTCACTTCATCGAAGTGCACGAATTCGCCGTTAAAACTCGACTTCGGATCCGTCCACAACCGGCGCATCGCTTCGATGTATTCGCAGGTCCGCTGCGCGCGCCGTTCAAAGGGAATTCCCAATGCCGCAAACTCCTCGGACGCCCACCCGATTCCGACGCCCAGCGCGAAACGGCCGCCGCTCAGGTAATCCAGGCTCGCAATCACCTTCGCCAGCACCAGCGGATTGTGCTCCGCCACCAGGCAAATCCCAGTCGCAAGTCTCAGGCGTTCAGTGTGCGCCGCCGCGTAAGTCAGCCCGATGAACGGGTCGAGCAGCGTGATCGTACTGCCGGCGAGGAACCGGCCGTCATCGGTGTACGGGTATTTCGATGCGGGATTGTCGAACAACACGACGTGCTCCGGCGCCCACAACGTAGCTATATTGAGACGCTCGGCATGCTCCGCCACTGTGCGAATCGTAGACGGCCGCGCCGCCTTTCCGATCCCGACCGCCGTAATTCCAATCTTCATCGTGATTCACCGTTTCGGGCTTCCATACCAGGGAAGGGCCGGGTTTAGATTACTCAAACTGCTCGGGCTCTCCGTTCCCGTGAGACTTAGCCGCGCACCCGGGCATCGCGAGCGTCAATCACTAAAACAGGTCAGAACGTCGGCAGATGCTGTATGTCCTTGTATTTGTAATATCCGGGTCCGACGCCATACTCCATGATGCCGAAGCCAATCTCGTCGCCGCAGCGCCATTCAATCAGATGGTCGCTGAGCGTGCTCGCTTCGCGCAGCACTACCGGGTCGCTCAAATCCCACACCTCGTGCTCGCTGTAATACTGCCCGCGGCTGTCGCCGTGGTACCAGCCGCGATATCCGCCATAACCGCCGCCCTTCAAGTGCCAACGTGCCGGATGGGTAACGAATGAGACCTGCCGGCGTTCGCCGTTCTTGAAAAACAGTTCAATATCCCCGCCGCGCAGGGTTTGCACCGGCCCCGCCGCGTCCCAGCGAAAATCCTGTTGGGTCTTCTCGAGGATAAAGCCAGGATCGGCCGGCTGGTCAAACGGCCGCACGAGTTCTCCGCTGAAATAACTGTAATGACCGGCGCCGCGTTCCACGAACCGCCAATGCAGCGTGAAGTCACGAAATTGCGCCACCGACCAACTAAAGAGGAAGGGCGCGAAGGTCGTGCGCTGCTTATCCGAGATGTCGGTGCGCAATGGACGGCGCGTCCCCCACGAACGATCGCGATGGCCCCACCAGTCATTCTCATTCAGAGTGACGCGCTTGCCCGGAATACTCAGAACCCCGCGTGCACGACCGGCCTGATCGAACCGTGAGATATCCTGTACGACCCGTCCGTTGCTCTGGCGAAAGTCGTGTTCCTCCTCGTGCGGATTCATCGTGGCGGTCCAGACGATATCGAAGCTTATCCCCGAAGGATTGTCGGCGAGCACCATGCGGAAACTGCGAAGTCCTTCAAGTACTTCGATCGAAAGCGGACCGATTTTGACTTTATCGACTAGCGGGCGGAGTGTGCGCGATGCGCGAAAATTATACTGCTTGCCAAGATGCCAAACCGTCGCGAATCCATCCTGCACATTCTTATTCGGGTACTGACCCACGCCGCATCCGACTACCATATCCTTCTCGGCGACATTGTAGAGACTGATATAAATGCGCTCGGTCCACTCGGGATTGTCGGTATGCAGGTGATCCATCGTGGCCGGCAGTTGATGGCACATCAGCTCGTCAAAAGAGGTAAGCATTTATCGGTCTCCTCGTGATTAAAACGATGTAGCAAGTGGCGGCTAAAACGGGGTTCACGGGCGATGCATGAAGCGATGGTCGATCTGTGCGACTACGTCGCCGTCCTGGTTTGTGAGCGTCGAACCGATCACCATGAAGACCATCGCACCCGTGCGGCCGGTCTTTTCATAGACTTCTTTGATTCGCGACGCCATCGTAATCCGATCGCCCGCGCGGATCGGCGCAATGAAATCGACCTCCATGCCTGCCGCCAGCCGCCGGTATCCTTGAGGCAATTTTTCAAACGTCAGTTCCGTGAGCCGAAAAACCCCGGCAAAAGAGGGCGGGGCGATCACGCCATGGTGCGGAGCATTGGTGGCGCCATCCGGGATGGCGCGGCGCGGCGCGGCCTCGCCGATCGCGTAGCAAAAGTTCGCAATCATCTCGGCGGTTACTTCTACCGGAGATGCGGCCACGAACTCTCGACCGATCAATGTCTGGTCGAACTCGATCATGCTTCCTTTCACCCAGATTTCGCGAATCGAGTCGCCGTCTCCGCCCTGAACGCCGCCAGCGCCTCTGACCGCCGGTTTGTAAGAATCCCGCACGCAGCTTGCTGCCCCCGCACCATCCCCCCGAGGGTACGCCTTGCCTACTAGCGCGGATATCACGCGATGACAATCCTGCCATCCGTCGAGGGTCGTTTCGCGATGTTTTGACGAGCGCGTTGGTCAAACTGGCGCGGCTTCGCGAGAGCACCTTGCGAAATAGCCGACTCGCTCGATTGCAGAGCTGCCGTCAAAAAGTCCCGCACGGTATTGACCAAGGCAGCGGCGATCATCAGGCTGACGCTTCTCCGGTTGCGGAGCAGTGGTGAAATCCTGCAAAGCGCTTGAACCTGAGACCGCGCAAGTTCAAGAATGGGGCTGGTAGCCCTGATGACCGCATTGCAATAGAAGCCTGGCGGGCCAAAATGCGGGGCGAGCAACCGGCGTGGACGTTGCGTTATGCGCACGCTGGTAGACATCAACAGCGGAGAGGTGGCCGAGTGGTCGAAGGCACCAGATTGCTAATCTGGCGTACTGGGTAACCGGTACCGAGGGTTCGAATCCCTCCCTCTCCGCCACCGAGTCTTAAGCTGTCTATATTATTCCTAAGCATGTCTAAATATGCCATATATGCGCGAGTATTCGCGATTGAAGCGCACCGGAGAGAGGCTCTCCCGAGGCCGCGCGGCGCGATTTTCGGGCTCTCTCTCCATTGCCCGTTTGGGCGGTGAACTTCGGCGATTGTGCGGCACGAGCCGCGAGATGCGCGCCGGATACTCAGCCGCCAAATACATCGCAATCCATCCGCCAAAGGAATGGCCGACGAGATCGATGGAGTTAAGGTCGAGTTCGTCCAGCAGGGCGGCGATCATTTCGCGTAGTCGCGGACGGACTTGATTTCGCCAGGAACGACGCCATCCTGCCAGCCCGGCAATTGAACGGCGTAAACCATGTTGGTAATGCCCAGTGCGATATGGTGGCTCTCCCATTTACCCCAGCCGGGCAACCCGTGCAGGTAGACCAGCGGCTCACCGCGTCCGCCCTGTAGATATGCGATTGTCAGATCGCCCCACGCTGGGCGTCTTGCGGATAAATTGTGACGCATCTCCGGCGCCCATCGGCGGTCATCCTTTATGCGGTGACGTTCAGTAAGTGCTTAAAACACTCCAGTTCAAAAGATGAATTCTCTGCGGTCGGGTCGGGGCGCGGCCTGCTCAACCCGGAATTCATGGTTTGAATTCCCACGCATGACACGGCGCCTCCGCTCGCTCTCAGTCGCCGCCGCAGCTCTTGAACGAGAGGAAGACGCCGGCCACCAGGAGCACGGCTGCCACCGTAGCGAGAACACCCGTGCTGTGAACAAGCGGGACCGCGATGTCGGCTAGCCGGGTTGGAAACAAAATTCGTGAAAGACCACCGAGGAGAGCGAGCCAGCCAAGAACGGTCACGAGCACCGGCCAGCCGCCCTTCCAGCGATTATGCACGCGCACGATGGCGAGTCCCGCGACGAACAACAAAAAGCCGGACTCCAAGATGAGTGGCGGGTCGCGGAAAGCTCGCTCGGCCAGCGCGGGCCAGGCCCCCAAATTCAGCAAAACACTCGCGGCCCCTACTACGAGCGTGGGACCCATGAGGCCTGCGATTTTCTTCGAAGTTGTCATCAGCCGACCTTTACCATCGGAATTGAAATTCCCGATATCTGGAAAGTTGTTTTTCATTTTGTCGGGATCGAGGTTCCGCACAGCTTTCTGCGCCGCGACCACCCGGTAACACACTCTTCACCCGGCCAACGTTGAAGCCTGTAACGGACCGAGGCTATCCTACTGACTGGCGCGCCCACCAAGCACCCGCTCGACGGAATAATTCTTGGCAAGCGAATAACGAGAGCATCTCGAGCCAGCGCGTGACGTAATCGCGATCGCCGCAAACTATGAACCCATCCTCGCGCATCTGTTCGAATGGCGTATGGGGACCGGGAAAATCGCGCTCGATGCGGTTGCGCCGCGAGTTTCCTCTGAGCGAGGTGGAAATCACGTTCGCCAGCGGCGCATCATCGCGCAACTGTTGACAAACGACAGTTGCCTGGCGCAGAAGCTGAGCGAGCGCTCAATCAGGCCGGGTGTCTATGGCTCGTCGAATCCTGCGTTCCGGGAAAAAGAACAGTGCTCTCATTCGCGATCCCGCGCTGCTTCAATTGAAACAGGAGGAGATCGCTAATGTGGCCCTCGATTTGTTCCTGAAAGACGGATTTCACGGCACCACGACCCGCAACATCGCCCGGCGTGCCGGCGTGAGTGCGGGCGGCATTTTTACCTACTTCAGGAACAAGGAGCAAATTCTACTCCACATTATCACGCGCGAACAGGAGCGGGCCGAGACGCAATTGGTCGATGCACTTCGCCGGCAGATTGAGGAGGCCACCCGCAGCGCCGTGGACGCAGAGAAAGTTTTCATCGGCGTATTCAAGGCCTTCGTGCATGCGGTCGATGACCTCCGGCGCTTCATTCTGCTCGCCTACCAGGAAACCAAATCACTCGATGAGGCTGCGCGTCACGCACTGACGGAACGCGAGCGACGCCTTCAAGGGGTGCTCAGTCACGCCATTCGATATGGCGTGACTCAGCGCCGCTTCGCGCCCGGCAACATCGAACTGAAAGCCCACAGTATAGTGGTATTGGCGCATGCATGGGCGGTGCGGCGCTGGGCGTTCGTTGGCGTAATTGAATCGGTTGAAGACTATATTCGGTTTTTGGAGCCGCAAGTGCTGGCGATGCTCAAGAGCGGCGGCGCGACCGCGGCGGTTCAGCCGCGCGATCACTATCAAAGAGCGAATGGGAGAGAGGCGGTAGAGCGGAGATACAACAGCAAATTACACGTAACGGTAAGCGAGGCCACGCACAGGCCAGAGGAGTCATGAGATGATTCATGCGGAACGGATTGCACATGCGGTGATCAAGGTCCGGGATTTGGAAAAATCGCGCAAGTTCTACACCGAAATCCTGGGCATGGACGTGATGAATCACAGTCCGGAGATAGGGATTCTCTTCCTCGCCAATAACCGCCGGGACCATCACGAGCTTGCCCTTTTGCAGATCGGCCCGCAGGCCGAGACACCGCCGGCGAATTCGATCGGCTTGCTGCACATCGCGTTTCGCTTGCGCAACGAAGCGGAACTGCGGGCGGCCTACAAGGAGCTCAAAGAGAATCAGGTCCCCATCGCATTCACCGTGAACCACGGCATCACCAAGAGCGTGTACTTTTACGATCCCGATGGGCATGAGCTGGAGCTCTACTGCGATAATTCGCCCGAGGAATACGGCAAGCTCGCCAACCCATACATGGGCACGGAGAAACTGGATTTTGCCAGGAACGAGCCGGGACTAATGGACGTATTCGCGAAGATGCAGCACTGATCGGGGCGCTTGCCTTCGGCATTCGTTGTTGCGCAGGCGTCGGTGAGCGTGAGGCTTGACGGTGAGTCGCGTCATAAACAGGTGAGGGATCCGCGATATGAAGTTCATGTTGCATATCAATCCAGTTGTTCCGGCTTCGCCGCAGGAGCGAGAGCGGCTGCGACCAATCGCGCATCGGACGGACAAGATCCAGCAGATGCTGCAGGAGATGACCGAACTGACGCAAATGGCCGAGGAACTAGGCTTCGAGGCGGTCACCTTCTCGGAGCATCATTTCTATACCGAGGGCATGGAAGCCGGCTCCACGCCGACGCCACATATCATAGACTTGCTCTCCAAAACCAAACGCATCAAGGTCGGCCCGTTGGGTTTCGTGTTGCCGACGTGGGATCCGATCCGGCTGGCGTGCGACGTAGCGTGGGCCGATCAAATCAGCCGCGGCCGGGTGCTTGTGGGGCTCGCCCGCGGATTTTTTCCACGCTGGGTCAACGTGCTGGGTCAACATTATAACGCGCAACCGTCGGTGCTTGGTCCCGAGGCCGAGCAACACAACCGGGAAGTGTTCGAGGAGCTATTTCAGATCGTCAAGCTCTGTTGGCGCGATGAACCATTCTCATTCAAAGGCAAGTACTACCAAGTGCCGAATCCGGCCGAAGGGCACGAGTGGCTAGCGCATGAAGCGACCGCCCGCTTCGGGGCACCGGGAGAATTGGACGAAAGAGGCTGGTTACGCCGTATTTCTCCCGTTCCCAAGACCTATCAGAAGCCGCATCCACTGATTTTCCAGGCACTGACGATGAGCGAGGGAACGATCCGCTGGGCGGCGCGCGAGGGCGTAATACCTATTATATTTCTGCCGTTCCCGGATATGGCGGTGAACGGCGCGCAAATGTATGTCGACGAGGCGGCGAAGGCGGGACGCTCGCTGAAGTTGGGGCAGAACGTCGGACTGTGCCGGATGGTAAACATCGGCGAGACCTACGATGCCGCATTGGAAAGCGCGCGCAACGGTTCGGTGTTTCTGTTCCGCAATTTCCATTCGAAGTTCCATCCGCAGCTGATTCCCGACGTGATCGAACCGTATATCGAGAGTGGTACGGCCTTCGTCGGAACGGTGGATGACGTCCGCCGCAAAATGTCGGCGGTGCAGGAACAGATGAACCCGGAATACTTTTTGTGGCTATGTGATCAGGGCTATCTGCCATTGTACGAAGTGAAGAAGCAACTCGAGATGTTCGGCACCAAGGTCATGCCGGAATTCATGGGCTGACCGCAAGCGCGACGACTTACACTCGCTGCGCTTTGCCCTTTGCGGCAACATACCGCTAGTCGGGGAAATCGCCGCTAACATTCAAGGCATGCGGGCGCCGGTGGAGAGGAGTCTTCTCAAATGAAATGTTCATTGTTTCATCTGCCCACGTTCTTTCCGGAATTCCATTCGAGTGAGGCGGGCTTCTACCAGGAGATGCTCGAAGAGACCGAGCGGGCGGACGCGCTCGGGTTTCACTGCGTATGGTTCGCCGAGCATCATTTCTTCAACTACGGCGGGCATATTCCGTCGGTGCCGGTAATTGGAGCGGCGGCGGCGCAGCGCACGAAGCGGATCCGCATTGGATCGGGCATCGCGCTATTACCGCTGCAAGATCCGATTCGCGTTGCGGAAGAGTATGCCATGCTCGACTGTCTCTCAGGCGGACGGCTGGAATTTGGCATTGGGCGCGGGTTTCAGAAGGCTGAGTACGACGCGTTCGAACGCGACATGGCGGATAGCCGCACGCTGTTCGAGGAAGCGCACGACATCATCCTGAAGGCGTGGAGCAACGAGCGCTTCTCCCATAACGGTAAATTTCGCAACATTCGCGACTTGCAGGTACTGCCCAAGCCAATGCAGCGGCTGCCCCCGATCTACGTGGCCTGCATCTTCACTACCGAATCCTTCGCATGGGCCGGACGGATGGGACATAACCTGATGGTTGTTCCTTACGCCGTGGCGAACCCGCAGACGCTGCGCGACAATTTCCGCATATTCCACGATGCGCGCGCAACGCACGGTTCCAATGCGGAGCCGGAAATTCTCGCCGTCTATCATTTCTACTGCGGCGAAACTGCCGAGAAAGCGAAAAATGAACCGCGGGAGGCGATGCTGCGCTATCTGGGCGCCGCCGCCGGATCAAATCGTGAGCCGGCCTATTCCCAGCAGTACCAGGCCTACGAGCATCTGCAGCAGGGTTTCAAGGCCATGATGGATTACGAAGGGACGCTCTATCCCGACCGAGTAATTTTCGGCGACCCGGAGCAATGCGTTGAGCGAATCCGGCAGCTTCGCTCGATAGGTGTGACCAATGTGGGGCTGCTGGCCAATTTCGGAGGCATGAAACATGCGCAGGTCATGGCCTCGATGGAGCGTTTCGCCCGAGATGTGATGCCGCACTGCTGAGGCGGTTTCTCCCAGGCCTGTGAGAAAATGCTAGGAACTGAAAGAGGGCAGCTAATATCCCAGCGGCGGGCGTCTAGCTATTTCGGGTTCTATGAGCATCTGCTATGGCGGGAGTCGGACGGGCTGCGCATCGCCGGAAAGAAGATCATTTTGCTCAACGACGAGATCGAGACGGCGCTCGATATCAACTATGTGTGAATAAACATCGCACACAAAACCGCATGTAAGCCTGAAGCCGCCGAGGCATTTTGTGCCGATGGAAACCCACGAGGCTTCATCAACAGGCGATACAGTACAGTCTTGTGCGCCAACTGGGAGCGCCTGGTTACCTTCTTCAACATACCGGCCGATCACTGGAAGCACCTGCGCACCACCAACGTCATTGAGTCACCGTTCGCTCCGTGCGGCTGCACGAGCCCGCGACCATCATTTGCCGAGT
Organism: Binataceae bacterium (SeqCode); assembly: GCA_050011435.1. Classification (GTDB taxonomy): domain Bacteria; phylum Desulfobacterota; class Binatia; order Binatales; family Binataceae; genus JADMIL01. The sequence goes on along the minus strand of JBEKJC010000035.1, from coordinate 29,481 downwards.
GGCGCGCGGATTCCAGCTTCGTGCGGTGCGGGAATCCGGGATTGTCTAGCGCGCGACCCAGCCGCCATCGATCGACATCGAATGGCCCGTCACGAATGACGCCGCATCCGAGAGCAGCCAGACTACGCCCTCGCCGATCTCTTCTGGTTTACCCATCCGCCCGACCGGCTCACCCGCGATGAAATCCTGCTCGTTCATGCCACCGCTATCGATCATGCGGGCGACCATCGGAGTGTTGATCAGCCCCGGGCATACGCAATTCACCCGGATGTTCTTTTGCGCAAACTCGAGCGCCGCGGTCTTGGTCAAGCCGACCACACCATGCTTAGAGGCGTTGTAGGCGGACAGCCCCTCCACGCCGACCAATCCCGCTGCGGAGGCGGTATTGACGATCGCGCCGCCGCCCTGCTTTAGCATCTGCGGAATCTCATACTTCATACAAAGCCAGACGCCCTTGAGGTTGATTGCGATGAGGCGGTCGAAATTTTCTTCGGTGGCTTCGACCGTATTCGCCATGCGGCCCTCAACCCCCGCATTGTTGAAGGCGCCGTCGATACGGCCATAGGTCTCGAGGGTTTTGTTAACCATCATCTCGACCTGGTTGGTCACCGATACGTCCGCGGCGACGCAGCTTGCGGTACCGCCGGCTTCCTTGATCATTGCCACTGTGCGCTCAGCGCCGGTGGCGACGTAATCGGCAATCATGACTTTCGCGCCTTCCTGCGCGAGCCTGAGCGAAGTCGCACGACCGATGCCTGATCCGCCGCCGGTAACGAGTACGACCTGACCTTGTAGTTTACCTGCCATGGTTCTGCTCCTTACCTTTTCAAAATGAACGGTCTTCAGGTGAGTAGATCGACATCACGCACGCCGAACTATCGTGCGATCCAACCGCCATCGATCGTCAATGGGTGGCCCGTGACAAATGAGGACGCGTCCGAGAGTAACCAGATCACGCCCTCGGCGATCTCCTGGGGTTGGCCGAGGCGTCCGATCGGCTCTCCGGCGATCACTTCAGCTTCGGTAAAGCCGCCCTTGTCGATCGCCCGCTCGACCATCGGCGTGCGGATTACACCCGGACAGACGCAATTGACGCGGATATTCTTCTGCGCGAATTCCAACGCGGCGGTCCTGGTCAGACCTACCACCCCATGCTTGGCGGCAACGTAGGCCGGGATGTTGTTGAAGCCGACCAATCCCGCGATCGAAGCGGTGTTGACGATCGCGCCGCCGCCCTGCTTGAGCATCTGCGGAATCTCATACTTCATGCAGAGCCACACGGCCTTGAGATCAATCGCGACGACCCGGTCGAAATTTTCCTCGGTGCAGGAGGCGGTATCGCCCATCGCGCCCTCGATACCGGCGTTATTAAAGGCACAGTCGATCCTGCCATAGGTCTCGACGGTCTTATTCACCATCATTTCGACTTGGCGGGTCACGGCAACATCAGCGGCTACGCAGCTTGCCTCGCCGCCCGCATCCTTGATCATTTTGACACTGCGCTCCGCACTTTCGGGTACATAATCCGCGATCATTACCTTGGCGCCTTCCTGCGCCATGCGTAACGCGGTCGCGCGTCCGATACCCGAACCGCCGCCGGTCACCAATGCGACTTTATCCTGTAGTAGTCCTGCCATGATTTTTCTCCGTCGGTTGTCGGAATGAACCGTGATTTCCTCAAAAATCCTGCATAGACTCGCGCCCGCCTCTGATGTTTTGCAAGCGAGGAGCCAGAACGTGGGCGGAATTCCTCACGCGTCAATCTCAAGAACGGGATCGCTTAGATTTAGTGCGATTGCTTCCCGCGAACAAGCGCGGGTGATGCTTGCGCCGACGAAAAATTACGTTCGGGTTACCCGTTCGTGCGAAAAACATTCTACAGTGCGCGGCAAAGGAGGGCCGTCCCGCTGCGCAGAGTCGCGGGACGGTTAGCGACTTGATATGGCCAAGGCGCGTGCCGTCGTCCAGGTCGGCGACAAAAAATTCGAGATGCAGCAATTCGACTTGCCGCGTATCGGTGTCGATGACGCGCTGATGCGCGTCGAAGCCTGCGGCATCTGTGGCAGTGACGTTGATCAGTATGACGGCAAGCTCAACGGATTACTGAGCCTACCGATGATCCCCGGGCATGAACCGGTCGGCATCATCGAAGAAATCGGCGTCGAGGCGGCCCGGCGCTGGGGCCTCCAGGCCGGCGACCGAGTTGCGGTCGAGCCGACTCGCGGATGCGGTCATTGCCGCGCGTGCAAATGCGGCGACTCGCGCAACTGCCGTATTGGCCGTGCGGGCGCAAAAATTTCCGTTTGCGGTTTCATCCCGATCACGATTGCGCCCGCCTTGTGGGGCGGAATGGCGGAATTCATGTATCTGGATCCAGAGGTGGCGCTGCATAAGATAGCGCTCGAGGTGCCGGCAGAGCTTGCGGCGCTTTATCAGCCGATCGCAGCGGGCGTTAGCTGGGCCCATCGCGTGCCCGGTACCAGAATCGGCGACACGGTCGTGATCTTCGGCGCGGGTCAGCGCGGTATTGCCTGCGCGGCCGCGGCACGCGAAGCCGGTGCGGAACATGTCGCTGTAATTGCGCGCCGGCAAAGCGGCCGCCGCCTCAAGCTCGCCGAAGAGTTCGGCGCCGACGCCACTATCTTTGCCGACGAAGACGTTGTCGCCCGTGTGCGCGAATTGACCCGCGGCGATGGTGCTGACGTAGTTGTCGACGTGACCGCCGAGACCATGGCGCCGATTCCACTAGCTATCGAAATGGCGCGGCCCGGCGGCACGATTATCCTCGCCGGGGTCAAAGGCCCCGAGGCGGCGATCCCGAATCTGAAGAACGATCGCATATTTTCCAAGGAATTGACGATCAGGGGAGTCAAAAACGCGGACTTCGACTCCTTCGCGATCGCCGTGAAGCTCATCGAATCGCGCAGGTATCCGTTCGAGAAGATGCATACGCACAGCTTCGCGCTAGACGATATCGAACTGGCGATTAAGACCTTGGCCGGGCGCGTGCCGGGCGAGCATGCGGTATCGGTCTCGCTGAATCCGTTCCTGTAAGATTCACATAATTGGTGCGGCGCTGAAGCAAATACGGAGGAAAACATGACTGGAATACTCGACGGCAAAATCGCAATCATCACCGGTGCGGGATCGGGGATCGGCCGCGCGACCGCAAAAATCTTTGCCCGCGAAGGCGCGAAGTTACTAATCGCGGATATCGTCGCGGACGCCGGGATGGAGACGCTGAAGGCCCTGAACGATGCGGGTGCCACCGCGACCTTCATCAAGGTCGACGTGTCGAAGTCGAATGAGGTCGAAGCGATGGTGGCAAAGGCCGTCGAGACCTATGGCAGGATCGACTGTGCTTTCAATAATGCGGGAATCGAGGGCGAGGGCGCGCTGACGCACAAGTGCAGCGAAGAGAACTGGCATCGCGTTATTGCGATCAACCTCACCGGCGTATGGATGTGCATGAAGGCGGAGATTGCGCAGATGCTCAAGCAGGGTGGTGGTGGCGCGATTGTGAACACCTCTTCGATGGCGGGTCTGGTGGGCAGCGTGGGCGGTCCCGCTTACGTCGCCTCCAAGCATGGCGTGGCCGGGCTTACGAAGACCGCGGCGCTCGAATACGGCCGGCATCGCATCAGAGTCAATGCGGTGTGCCCGGGTCCGATCCGTACGCCGATGATGCAGCGAATCATGCGCGGCAGCGAGGAGGTCGAGCAGCGCTTCATCCGTTCGGAGCCGCTCAAACGTTTCGGTGAGCCCGAAGAGATTGGCGAGAGCGTCGCATGGCTCTGTTCGGAGCGCGCGTCGTACGTGACGGGCGTGCCGATGCCAGTGGATGGCGGAGCATTCGCGCAATAGCTATTCGGATGTCAGTAGAGTCCCGCGCTACTTGAATCCTAAAGCGGCGAGCGGGGCGCGATCCACTACCGGGGCGCGGATGGCTCCCGGCGCCAGCTTCACGCTTCCCGGGGTGCGTTCGAACGGATCGCGCAGGTCTATTTCCTTCGCATGCGTCTTCAGCGCGGGGATTACTTCCTCCGCGAATAGTCGCATGCTGGTGCGGCGATCATCGTCGCCAACCGGACCCTGAATACTCAGTATGATGAAGATGCCGGTGCGCAGCACACTCATGATCGACTTGATCTTCGGAATAATTGTCTTTGGCGTGCCGGCGAGGACTTGCATGTTCTGCTGACCCCGCAACAATGCGGCCTGCAGTTTGCGCCGAACTTCAGAGTAATCGATCGCGACGCCGTCGCTGCCGTGCATCTGCTCCCGCACCTTCTCACCGCTGATGCCGAGCCACGCGCTGGTCTGTTGCTTGGCGAGTATCCGGATTGCGGCCTTGGAGTTATAACCCGGAGGCATCGTAAACTCCGGCCCTGAAAACGCATTCTGGCCGCCGCCGTATACGAAGCCTTGCGCGACCGCCTGGGCTTTTTCCTCCGTTTCGGCGAGCGCGGTCGCAATCATGTAACCGAAGTTCTCCGGGCCCGCCTGGTAGCCATGCCTGGCGGCTTCATCAGCGTAGAAATCCCACAGGTCGCACGTTGGTGCGAGCGGCGTGCCGAGGCCGATGTACGGATAACGATGCTCGGCGCACCATTGCACTGTTTCGGGACTCAGCGTGCCCGGAATCCACATCGGCGGATGTGGCTTCTGATATGGCAAAGCCCACGGATTGACGTGCCGATAGTGAAAATGCTTGCCCTCGTAGCGCCACGGTCCGGGCCTCGTCCAGGCTTGCACGATGAAGTCGTGGGCCTCATTGAACATTTCGCGATTGTATGCGGGGTTGGCGTTATTGAAGAACTGCTCGCTGCCTGCCCCCCGCACCCAGCCGGTGACCAGGCGGCCGCGCGAGATGAGATCGATCTCAGCCAACTCTTCGGCCATCCGCAGGGGGTGTTTGATTACCGGCAGCGGGTTGCCGATGAGCACGAGGCGTACGCGCTTAGTCCGATAGGCCAGCACAGCAGCCTCGACGTTCATCACCGATCCCATGCAAATCGGGTTGCCGTGATGCTCGTTGAGCGCGACTACATCGAAGCCGAGGTCCTCGGCGTAGCAGTTTTCGTCGAGATAGTAATGGTAGTCGTCGGCCGCCTTTTCACGGTCGTATAACTTATTGGAGACGCCGAAGAACGCACCGTTCCGAAGAATCTCTTCTTCGGGTAGCCAGCGATATGGCCGTTCCGTGAAATAACCTATCTGCATGGTATGACCTTCTAGTCGCTATGCCGTCTGAATCTTTCCGCCGAGCGGTCGCAGCGCGGCGTTGTCAGGATAAGTAGCTCGAACGGGGACGATGGGCAATGGAGATCGTTTTATCTCGTGGCCAAATTCGGGCATTGCGCACCGAACGGGCGTCGTTGTGCGGGGGCGGATGCAGGGACTAGAAACGAGGTAGGAGGGCGATCGCTATGGGCATGACAGAGATTGGCGGGCAGAAGGGCAGTAAGCCGGACACCGTTCCCGTCATCAAGCGGGACACCGTTCCAGTAAGGCTACATCACGCGGCCTATGTATGCCGCGACCTGGAACAGACGCGGAAGTTCTACGAAGACATACTGGGTTGGCCGATGGTGGCGGCCTGGCGCGAATGCGATAAGGTGTTTGGCGAGGACGAGTTGTATTATTGCCACCTGTTCTTTCAAATCGCCGACGGCGGCGCGCTGGCCTTTTTTCACTTCGCCAATCCGAAGCAGCACGAGAAGTTCGCCCACTACGGACCGCACTCGCCGTTCGTACATCTGGCGCTGAAGGTGGCCGATGCGCAGGGCCAGCAGGAGATGCAGCGCAAGCTCAATGCGGCCGGCTTCGAGACCATGGTGATCGACCATGGCTACTGCGTATCGCTCTACGTCACCGACCCCAACGGCCTGAATCTCGAGTTCACGGTTGACCATCCGGAGGCCGCACAGATTACGGCGAAGCGCTCAGCCAGCGCCCATGAAGACTTGCGCAAATGGCTGGCCGGCGATCGCAGCACCAATAATGAATGGCGGGTCAAAGCCAAGACGGCTGCGCAGTGAACGCGAGGCTTTGATTCGACGCTCCCCGGTTCGCTCAAGGTCCATTCAATGTCCTACGGCGCCACCGATCTCATTAAAGAAGGGAAGTATCGCGTCGAGCAGGCCGCGCGGATTATCGCCCTGAACATTGTGGCCGGCCTTTTCGACCTGCACCCAGCGCGCGTGCGGCAATGATCGGGCAAAATTTTCGGCAGCCTGATCGCTCAAGACATCGCTGAGCTCGCCGCGCACGATCAGTGTCGGACAGCTTATCCTGGTTACTTCGCGTCGGAGCCGCTCGCGCTGCGCCGTGCTGATGCGCCACGCCTCTTCGGAAGCGCGCCGCTGATCGTGCTTGAGCGCAAATTTCCCGCTCGGCAATTGACGCAGATTGTAGAAGAGGCTGCGACGCAGCACCGCGGGATTGCGCAGAGGGTTAAACTTGACCGCTCGTTCGAGGAAGGCCTCGGGCGATTCGAGTTCCGGCGTGCTGGCGAATTCGCGAATCCGCTGCGCCCCGGCCGCATCGATTTCAGGGCCCACATCAACTACCACCAGCCCTTTGAGCCGCTCGCTATGCCGCACCGCGCAGGCCATCGCGTTGAGTCCGCCCATCGATTGGCCGACGAGGATCGGCTGCTCGAGCTTGAGCGACTCGACGAATTCCTCAACGTCTCGCACCTGCGTCTCAACGCCGTAATCGATTGCCGGCGACCATTCGCTATCGCCATGCCCCCGCTGGTCGAGCGCGATACAGCGATAGCGGTCGCGCAGCATCAGCGCGACGACGTCCCAGGTGTGGGCGTTCAGGCCGCCTCCGTGCAGAAACACGATCGGGTGACCATTGCCGCCCCAGTCGAGGTAGTGAAAACGCATCGTGCCAATAATCAGTTGATGGTCGTGGGGAAGATCGATCTTGCGAGCGTTCAATCCGGCGATTTCGACCGCCTCGCGCAACATCTCGAGTTGTCCAACCGTGTCCATTGGCGTGCTCCCTGACGGCTTCCTTAAAGACTTCAGAGTTAACTGGTCAAGCGGAACGTCAGCAGGCGAGATCGATGAACATTTACCACCGGTGGAAAGCAGATGCGAGGATTGGCTGCGCCGGTCAGCGCGAACCGCGGGTTCGGAGCGTTTTCACGCGGACGCCATTCGATGCTAAGCATCCGGCATGACGTTCAGAAGAACGCGCACAGAGGCGCTACGTCTGGCGATCGCATAAATCAGGGAGGGCTGTGTCATGCCAAAAACTATCGAAGAAACCGTGAACGAACTGGCCGATCGCGAGGCGATTCGCGAGCTGCCGCAGCGCTACTGCGACTGCGTCTGGCGCGGGGACGTGGACGGACTCGTGGGCCTGTTTGCCGATGACGGGGTCTTTACGATTATCGGTAACGACAGGGAGACCACGAACAAGGGACACGCCGAATTGCAAAAGACCTACAAGGCCGGGCTGGCCACGCTGACGCCGCGTCCATACATCCACAACCACGTGATCGAACTGACTGGCAAGGGCCGCGCGAGCGGGCGCTGCTACGTCGAGTTGCGCGACGCCAGCGACAACCTGAGCTGGCTCGGCACCGGCTACTACCACGACGAATACGTCAAAGTCGGCGACAGGTGGAAATTCCAGTCGCGACGGGCACAGATGGTCCACATGGAACCGAAGATGGCGAAGGGGACCGGCGGCTCACAGGAGAAAAAGTGATGGCCAAGAGTGTTGAACAGTTGGCGGGCGAGTTGGCCGATCGCGAAGGGATTCGCGAACTGCCACTGAAGTATTGCGACTGCGTATGGCGCAACGACATGACCGGCATCGTCGATTTGTTCGCGAGTGACGGCGAGTTCATCACCAAGGGCTTCAAGCGGGAACATCGCGCGAGCGGCCGTGAGGCGTTGCTGAAGCTCTACAACGGACTCACGCAGGGCGAGCTGACGCCGCGGCCTTATATCCATAATCACGTGATCGATCTGGCGGGCGGCGGCCGCGCGACCGGGCGCTGCTATGTTGAGTTGCGCAACTTGAAAAAGAATATGGAATGGGTCGGCAGCGGCTACTACGAGGACGAGTATATAAAGGTCGGCGACGGCTGGAAGTTCAAATCGCGCACATTCCACACGGCCTATATGTCGATGAATCCAGGTTGAGAGATCACGTTTCGCGGGCGCGCATGATGCCAGACCAACCGACACCTGTTCTCGACGGCTACAAAGCGATCGACTGCTCGCAGGTGCTGGCCGACCGTAACGCGCTTGATGGCGGAGCCGGGCGCTGCTGACGTTGGTCCGGTGGGCCGCCGGCACAGTCTCCGTATTCCTGCAAATGGGCGCGCGCCGTCACTCCTTGCGCACGATGCCTCTGCGCTCGAGTTGCTTTACCTGGCCGGCATCATAGCCAAGATAGCGGGTAAAAATCTCCTCGTTATGCTCGCCCAGGAACGGCGCCTCCAATTCGAGCGGGCGCGGGAAATCGGAGAAGCGCAGCGCGAAGCCGGGCAGTTCGAAATCGCCCAGGATCCGGTCGTGGACCTTGCGCACGGTCCCGCGCTGGCGCAGATGCGGATGCTTGACGGCTTCGGCGACCGTTAAAACCGGCGCCATCGGTACGCGGCGCGCGCGCATCGCGTCCATCGCGGCCTCGTCGCTGGGCATCGAGCGAATCCATCCCTCGATCGCCTCGATCAGCGCCGGCAGGTTTCGTATCCGGTCCTCCCGGGTCGCAAAGCGACGATCCTTCGCCAGCTCGGGCTGGCCCATCACCTCGCATAGCGTTAGCCACTGGTGGTCCAACGCGCACATGATAACTATGTATTTTTCTCTGCCTTTGAATATGCCGACCGGAGCCAGGTAAAAGGAATGCCGGCCCGCGCGGAAGGGCTTGATTTCGCCCCCGCTCAGACTATGCATTTGCACGCTGATCTCATGGTAATGGAAATAGGTATCCAGGAGCGAAACGTCGAGGTACTGGCCGCGGCCGGTGCGTCCGCGATAGAGCAAGGCCGCGCAAATCGCCAGCGCGGCGTGAGCGCCGGTGCTGACGTCGCCGATGGCCGCTTGCGGGTCCGTCGGCCTCGCCACCCATCGAGGTTATGCCGGCATAGGCCGCGCCTAAGGTGTCGAAGCCGGGCTCATTCGCGAGCGGACCGGTTTGACCAAACGCCGACAGCGAGCACATCACGATGCGCGGATTCAATGCCTTGACCGTTTCGTAATCCAGGCCTAGCCGGCCGATTACGCCAGGAGCGAAATTTTCCATCAGCACGTCAACCTGCGGTATCAACCCCTTGATCAGGGCCAGGCCCTCAGGGTGCTTGACGTCGACACAGATGCTCTTCTTGCCGCGATTGTGTTGGACGAAATAACCGCTGCGCCCGTTCTTGATTAGCGGGATCGCGCGGGTCAGGTCGCCGTTGGGCATCAACTCGACCTTGATAACCTCCGCCCGCATTTCGGCGAGCATCAAGGTGGCCGTCGGACCGGCGACCGCCTGGGTGAAGTCGAGCACCTTATAGCCGTCGAGCATGTGTACCGGTGCGATAGCTTCCATCTCGTTCGCTGCTCCCTCTCGCATCTGAAGGGCCGCCGATCACGGCCGGTTCCTCGTTGATTCCGCCGCTCGAGCGCGTGCGCAAGCTTTCCACCTCTTGGGCAGCGTTTTCGGTCTGCCGCTGCCTTAGATATTCCACAGCTTTACGCCCATGCTGTTGCCCAGTGTGCTCGAGCTGATCGCATTCGCCGTGATGCGCTTCAGGACCGGTTTCGCGATCGCATACCCAGACTATGGCCAGGGTAAAATTCGACTTGCAGTCGTCTCTGCCATCGAATTGCGTATACTGATCCTTGCGGCGGACAGGGCGCTGCCCTCATCAGCATAATCTTACCTCATACTGAAAGATAACGAGAAAGACTGTGATGCCACGATCCCCCCGGCAATTGACATTGCCGCTAGCGCGCTCTGAAGAAGTGGTGCCGCTAGCGGTGGCTGGCGCGCGCAAAGCATGAAACTTGTGCCTGAATCATTTCGACCTGGCTTGGTCGCACTACTCGCGATCATCGTGGCGAGCACGACGCTCCAAAAGGGCGAGGTTTCATCCGCGACCGCGGCGGCGTCCGAATGCAGCATCGCGGTTGTGCTCGTGTATCATCGCTTCGGACCGATGGTGACCGACAGTATGACGGTGACGACGCCGGTCTTTGCATGGCAGATGAAGTACCTGCACGACAATGGTTACAACGTGGTGCCCCTGGGCGATGTGGTGAAATTCGTATCGGGAAGGGGAAGTCTGCCGCCACATGCCGTTGCGATTACGGCGGACGACGGCCATCGCACGGTGTTTACCGAGATGAAGCCGCTGGTCGAGCGTTACCGGATACCCGTAACGCTTTTCATCTACCCGTCGGCGATTTCGAACGCCTCGTATGCGATGACGTGGGAGCAATTGGCGGAGCTCAAAGCAACGGGACTGTTCTCAATCGAATCGCACACCTATTGGCATCCGAACTTTCGCACGGAAAAGAAGCGGCTTGCGCCGGACGAATACCGGAATTTCGTCGCAACACAGCTTGAAAAGTCCCGGGCGATATTGGAGCGCAAATTCAGCTCGAAAGTCGATATGCTGGCGTGGCCGTTCGGCATCTATGACGACGAATTGATAAGAGCGGCAAGCAAGGCAGGCTATATCGCCGCTTTCTCGATCGACAGGCGAAATGCGTTGCCGAGTGGCAACGTGATGGCCATTCCTCGATATATCGTTACCAACCACGACACCGGCAACGCCTTCGCGAATCTTGTTTCAGGCGCTTCTGCGGAGCGCGCGAAGCAACCGTCGGGAGCCGACAATCCGTACTAGTATCGCAATCCGATCAGTCGATTCCGAACGTCAAATATGCACACAGCAAATTGCAAACTTATCAATGCGGTCATGCGCGTGTCCGCGATGTTGCTAGTCGCGGCGTGCCTATTGGGGACGGCCGTGGCGGCGGCGTTCAGCGGCACTGTGGTTGACGGCTCGACTCATCGCCCGGTCGAAGGCGCGCTGGTTACGCTCAACGACAAGGTGATGAAGACCGACAGCAACGGGGGCTTCAACATCGGCGGTCCCGGAGACTCGATTGGCTTCAGAGCATACGGCTATTCGCGACAGTCGGTGGTGGCGAGTGAATTCGGTAGCGGACCGCATGAGGTTATCCTGACGCCGTTTCAGCCGAAGGCACTGTACCTGTCTTTCTATGGTATCGGCAGTTCGAAATTGCGCGAGGCGGCCCTCGACCTGGCTGATAAGACCGAGATCAACGCCGTCGTTATCGACGTCAAGGGCGACCGCGGAGGGGTCGCATTCCAGAGTTCGGTTCCGCTAGCCGCTAAAATAGGCGCACAGAATTTGATAACGATGCGCGACGCCAAGGCGCTGCTCGATCGCCTTCATCGGAATCATTTATATGCCGTCGCCCGGATTGTGGTCTTCAAGGACGATCCGCTCGCAACGGCGCACCCGGACCTGGCCGTGAAGCGGAGCAATGGCGCGATCTTCAAGGATCGCGAGAGCCTCGCATGGACCGATCCATCGCGCAAAGAGGTGTGGGACTACAACATCGCGATCGCGGTCGAGGCCGCGAAGCTGGGCTTCGACGAGATCCAGTTCGATTATGTTCGCTTTCCCGACGCGCCGGGGCTGATTTTTTCGGTCCCGAACAAGATGCCGAATCGGCTCGCTGCGATTTCCGGATTTCTCGGCGAGGCGCACCGGCAACTTGCGCCATACAATGTATTCGTCGCGGCCGACGTCTTCGGTTACGTCATGTGGAATCTGGACGATACCCACATCGGGCAACGGCTCGAAGAGCTTTCAGCGGTGGTGGATTACATCTCGCCGATGCTTTATCCATCGTGCTTCCAGTTCGGGATTCCCGGCTACCGGATTCCCGTTGCACATCCCCATGAAATAGTATTCCTCTCGCTGCAGAACGCACGCGAACGCACTGGAATCCCCTCGATCCGGTTTCGGCCGTGGTTGCAGGCGTTCCGCGACTACGCATTCGATCATCGGCAGTTTGCCGGCAGCGAGATAAGCGCACAGATTGCGGCGGCCGAAAAGTTCGGCTCCGACGGATGGATGCTCTGGAATCCGCGCAATACCTATACTGCCGAGGGGCTGAAGACCGAAGGTGCGGCGTGCAAACAGGACGCCCCAGAGTGATATAATTAGTGCCGTGAGGTGGTCGGCGTCAGGTTCGTTAATGCGTACGGCGATCGTTGCATTTGTGTCCTTTTTTGCGTTCGCAACCTGCCCGATGGCGGGAGCGGGCTCGCAATCGCCAAGACGTCACGTTTTGCGCGAATCGGACCTCGAGCCGATCGGCGATATCGTTCCCGCCCAGATCGAAGCCGGCAGAATCCCTGGAGCCGTGGTCGTAATCGGGCAGGGTGACGGTGTCGTTTATCGCCATGCCTTCGGCTATCGCGAGCTGGCACCGCAGCGCATCGCGATGACACCCGATACGATCTTTGATCTGGCCTCGCTGACCAAGCCGATCGCGACCAGTATCGCGCTGATGCAGCTTCACGAGCGCGGCAAGCTCGATCTCGACGCGCCCGTAGCGCGTTACTGGCCGGGCTTCGCGACTAACGGCAAAGAACCGATCACGGTGCGCGAACTGATGACGCATTATTCCGGGCTCGCCGCGGACCTGGACCTCGCCGGCAAATGGACCGGCTACGGCACCGCGCTCGAGATGATCGAGGCGGCAAGACCGCTTTATCCGCCGGGAACGCACTACGCCTACAGTGACATCAATTTCGAAGCTCTCGGCGAAGTGGTTCGGCGGGTGTCTGGGGTACCGCTTGACGCGTATTGCGCGGCTCACATTTTCCTGCCGCTCGGAATGACGGATACGGGATTCAGGCCGCCGGCCAGTGAGCGTGATCGGATTGCTCCGACGCTATTGGTCGATGGGCACCTGCGCCTCGGCGATGTTCACGATCCTACCGCGGCGCGGATGGGCGGGGTGTCCGGCCATGCCGGATTGTTTTCGACGGCTGATGACCTTGCGGTCTTCGCGCAAATGCTGCTCAACGGCGGACGTTGGCGTGGCGTCCGCATCCTGACTTCGCGGTCGATCGACGAAATGACCATTCCAGAGTCACCGACCGGTGCGGTTCGCCTTCGAGGACTTGGTTGGGATGTGGCCGCGCCATTCGCGGCAACCCGCGAGCAAATGTTGTCGGTCGGTTCGTATGGACATACGGGGTTTACCGGCACGATGCTCTGGATTGACCCGGTCTCGAATACCTTCGTTGTGATTCTGACCAATCGCACCTATCCGAACGGCAACGGCGACGCGGGGCCACTGCGCAAAGAAATTCTAGCGCTGGTCTCTGAGCGTATGCCTCCGCTGACCGAAGCGCGCGTGTTGGCGGACCGGCCGGCGCTCGGCGCCACATACGCGTTGGCCAAAGCACGCGAGTTCCAAGCGAATGAGGTCCGCGTCGCCACCGGTGCCGACGTGCTGGTGTCCGATGGATTCGCGCCATTAAGAGGGGCACGCGTCGGCTTGATTACGAACGAAACCGGAGCGACACAGGCGGGCGTGCGGGATATCGATGCCTTCTCGCGCGCTTCTACAATTACGCTGGCCGCAATCTTCAGCCCCGAACACGGACTCTACGGTCTCGCCGACGAGAGCGTCGCCTCGGGGATGGAGCCGACGACCGGACTGCCGCTCTTCAGTCTGTACGGCGACACGAAGCGGCCGAGCGACGCGATGCTCGCCGGACTTGATGCGCTGGTGTTCGACGTTCAGGACTCGGGTGCGCGCTTCTACACCTACGTCACCACGATGGCGTATGCGATGGAGGCGGCCGCCCGTCATGGCATCGATTTCTACGTTCTCGACCGTCCCGACCCGATCTCGGCCGGCGTGGTCCAGGGCCCTGTCATGGACGCGAACTTGAAGTCGTTCACCGGCTATTTTCCGTTGCCCACACGCCCCGGGATGACGGTTGGCGAGCTGGCCGAGATGTTCAACCATGAAAACGGGATCGGTGCGCGCCTGCACGTTATCAGGATGCGCGGGTATCAGCGCCAAAGCTGGTACGACCAAACCGATCTGCGCTGGATCGCGCCGTCGCCGAACCTCCGAACGCTTGACGAAGCGGCACTGTATCCCGGCGTCGGAATGCTGGAGGGTGCAAACGTCAGCGTCGGCCGTGGCACCGAAATTCCATTTGAGGTAATTGGCGCCCCGTGGATCGAGCGGGACAAGCTGCTGACGTACCTGAACGCTCGCAGGATTGCGGGCGTCAGATTCGAAACGACGGGGTTCACACCTTCGGCAGATCGGTTCGCGCACCAACCGTGCCAGGGGATCAAAATTGACGTCGAAGATCGCCGCACACTCGATTCACCGGAGCTGGGCGTGGAGCTCGCCACCGCGCTGTATCGCCTTTATCCTCGCAAATTCAGGATGGACTCAACGCTCGGTATGGTGGGATCCTTGCGCGTACTTGATCAAATCAAGGCCGTCGAGGATCCGAAATCGATCGAACAGGATTGGCAGGCGCGGCTAGCCGATTTCCGGATGCTCCGTTCGAAGTATCTCCTTTATTAGTGAATAGTCATTTTTTGCCCCTGATATATACTTGCCTCCTTACGACGTCACGTTCATCGCGCGATACTCGCTTCGTCTTCGCGAATGGGGCCGCTGACGCAAACCCCGAGCCCGACGCCCAGAGTGATCATCACAAGTACAAACGCGGGTAATTGGGGGGCAGGCCAGGAGCAGCACGATTGGTGCACCGCGAGCGGCTCAATCTTGCCCGATTTTGCGAGATACCGAGGCGAGGGACGCGGGCAAATGGAAGGCGGCGAACTAAGTGAGCGGCAGAATGGTCCGCTGTCCAAGCCTGATCAGTATCCACTCAGAGTGGCGACGCGCTCGCGATGGAAGGGCGGCGCGCCGAAATAGGATTCGTTAAAGCGCGCGCGTTTGAACCACAGGTGCATATCGTGGTCCCAGGTAAAGCCAATCCCGCCATGCATCAGCACGGCGCGATCTGCGCTGCGCATATAAACGTCGCACATACGGGCCTTCACCATCGCCGCGGCGCGCGGGGCGTCGTTGGACAGGACGTCCAGAGCGTGTGCGGCGTACCATAGCAACGAACGGGCGGGTTCCATGTCGGCGACGATCTCGGCGGCCGCGTGCTGCAAGGCTTGGTACGAACCGATCGGCCTGCCGAATTGCTCTCGCACCTTCGAGTATTCGACCGCCATCTCGAGTGCGCGCTCAGTTCCGCCGAGCGAATCGGCCGCTATCGCGACGGAGGCAACGTTGACCAAACAATCATAAAGTTTGGCGCCGCCGCTGAGCGCCGCTGGTGCAGGAACTACAACCGCATCGAGTTCCGCCGCGCAAACGCGACGAGTCATGTCGAGATTGTTGAGGCGGCGGATGCGCACGCCCGGACTGCCAGGTTCGACCACAAACAGACCGATATCGTGCGCGCTCGGACCGGTGCGCGCAGCCACTATCACGAAGTCCGCCACATGGGCGTACGGGACGAACATCTTCGCGCCGTTCAATACCCATCCGCTTCCGCTCTTGCGCGCCGTGGTCGAGAGGTCGGTGGGATTGATGCTGTCGTTTGCCTCGACGATCGCGACCGTCCCGGTTGCCCGTCCTTCGGCCAGCGGTCCAAGCCAGCGATCGTTGAGATCCTCGGACCCGCCGCCAGCCAGCGCCGAAGCCGCGAGCACTGACGAAAACAGGAACGGTCCGGGCAGCGCCGCGTAGCCGCATTCCTCGAGCAGTACGCTCATGTCGAGCATCCCGAGCCCGGCACCGCCGAATTTTTCCGGTACGATCAGGCCGTTCCAGCCGAGGTTGGTGATCTGCCGATAGAGGTCGCGCGGCTTCCCGACGTCATCGGCCATGATCTCGCGCACGTGCGTTGTCGGACATTCCCTGGAAAGGAAATTGCGCGCGCTGTCTTTGAGTTGTTGCTGCTCTTCGGTGAGTCCGAAATCCATCTGCGATGACCTCTGGCGCTATCTTCGCGATGAACTCAACGCCCCTTGGGCATCTTGAGCCCCCGTTCAGCGATGATGTTTTTCTGGATATGCGAGGTGCCGCCGCCGATCACGAGACCCAGCGAGAACATCCATTCATATGGCCAGAAGCCGCGATCCAAAGCGTATTCCTCGCCGCGCGCCAACATCGAATAGTCGCCCATCACTTCCATCGCGGCAGTCGAGAGATCATGGTTGAGCTCGGTGCCGACCAGCTTGTTGACCATCGCGGCGATTCCCGGGTTGCGCCCATGAATCGAATCTGTGAGCTGCCGCAGCATGTGGTACTTCATCGACTCGACGCGGATTTCGAGGTCGGCGAGGCGTTGGCGGAAGACCGGATCCTTCGCTATCGGCTTGCCGTTGCGCACGACCGAACGGGCCAGAACCATGAGCCGGTTGAACAGCATCTGCGTGGTGACGGTGGACCCAAGCGCGTTGCGCTCGTGAAAGAGCGTCGTGTTGGCGACCATCCAACCTTCATTGACCTTGCCCACGAGGTTCTCACGCGGGACGTGCACGTTATCGAAGAATACCTCGTTGAAGCCTCGGTCGCCGGTCATCTGCACGAGCGGGCGCACGGTAATCCCAGGCGTCTTCATGTCGATGAGGATGTACGAGATGCCGCGATGTTTTGGCGCCTCCGGATCGGTGCGCACAAGGCAGAACATCCAGTCGGAGTAGTGCGCGCCTGAAGTCCAGACCTTCTGGCCGTTGACGACGAATTCGTCGCCGACGATTTCGGCACGTGTGCGCAGCGAAGCGAGATCGGAGCCCGAGCCGGGCTCGGAGTAACCCTGACACCAAATCTCCGAGGCGCTCAGAATTTTCGGCAGGTAGCGGTGCTTCTGTTCCTCGTTGCCCCACGAGATCAACGTCGGCCCGAGCAACGGGATACCGCTGCCGACGGGTCCAGGTGCGCGCGCCCGCACCATCTCCTCGTTGACGATTGCCTGCCGTACCGGATCCATCGCCTGCCCGCCGTATTCCTTGGGCCACGAAAGGGCGAGGTAACCCGCCTCGTGCAATCGGCGATGCCAATCCTTCATCTTTTCAAGCGTGCTCTTGTCGGCAAGCGCGCGGTTATCCGCACCGCGAAGCCCGCTCTTCGGCAAGTTCTCTTCGAGCCATGCGCGAACTTCCTTGCGGAAGCGCTCTTCTTCGCTAGTGTAATTCAGCTCCATGTTGCGACCATTTCGCCGGCGCTTCTACAGGATACGATCATCTGTTGTGTATCCGGCATCGGTCCAGGCCGTCAGATGATCGCTCCCAAATTCGCCGGCGAAAACGGATCGGGCGCCACGCCGAGCAGCAACTTCGCATAAGCGCCGGCGCGAGGCTCGGGAATGCCGAACGGATGATTGCGCATCGCAAGAATGTCGCGCAGATGGCGCTGCAAGGGATTGCCATGCTGCATGATCCGGCCACCGCCGACCTCGAACATTTTCAGAACGGCCTCGATGCAGACTCCGATAGCGCGTGTTCCCTCGTACCGCAAACGGGCGCGCAGCTCGACCGGGACTGCGCGGCCTGTCTGAGCGATCGCGTAGCACTCATCCCACAGCGTTTGTAAACGACGGCGCTCATCGTTGATGACCGTCACCGCATCAGCCACGCGAACATGAATCGCCGGGTTCAAGGCGGCCGGAGCTCCGCCAAAAGCGGAGATGCGCGAGCTGTTTTCCTTGAGGAAGGATTCCATCGCGCCAACCGCTGCGCCGACCGCCGGCGACGTGATCGCGTAAGCAAACATCGAGAGCCATGACAGTTTGTACAATGGTCCGGGGTTTACCGCGCGGCCGGGCTCGGCCTCAGAGTAGGTATACATCGCGGTGTGAGTGCGATGATCGGGCACAAACGCTTCTTTGATGACAACGTCCTTGCTCCCCGATCCCATCAGTCCGGAGACTTTCCAGCTGTCCTGGTCGATCGTGAAGTCGGTTCGTGGAACGAGAAAGCTGCGAAACTCCGCGGGCTTGCCGTGCTCATCGAAGATGACACCGCCCAGGATCGCCCATTGGCAATGATCGACGCCGCTCGAAAAGCACCAGCGCCCCGAAAGTTGGAATCCGCCGTCGACGGGACGGACTTTGCCGGTTGGCGCGTATGATGAAGACGCTCGCGCGTCGGGACTCCCGTTCCATAAATCGCACTGCGCCTGCTCGCTGAACATCGCGATATGGAAGGGATGCACTCCGACGACGCTCGCGACCCATCCGGTCGAAGCGCACGCGGATCCGATCCGCACCATCCCTTCGAAAAAGGTCGCCGGATCCAGCTCGAGACCGCCGAATCGGCGCGGTTGCACGGCGCGGAAGACGCCCGCGTCTGCAAGCTCCCGGATGGTCTCCTCCGGGACGCGTCCCAAGGCTTCCGTCTCGGCCGCGCGATCGCGGATCGCGGGAAGCAGCTTATCGATTCCAGCCAGATATTCGTCACGCCCGATGTTCTGCCTGAGCCCGTGGCCGTTCGTATGCGCTGCGCCGTTGGATGCTACGCGAATGTACGCGTGGCCTTCGTGCTCCTTCTGGTCGGTGCGGAAGATTATGTCGTCGACCGGCTTGCCCTCATCGAAGCGCGCCGCCAGTTCGTCGGGATCGAACCGCTCGCCAATCGGATTTGCGGCAAACTCCGGACCGCCCATGAAGGCGTTTGCCGTAGCCGGATCCATCAAATCGACCTGAAACTCCATCATGTTCTTGTCGGGATCCTGATAGTACATGGACAGCGTCAGGCCGTGGCGAATGGGCCGTGCCGGCACGATTCCCAACGACTTCAGCCGCTTGTAGGTCTCGACAAGCTCGCCAAGGTTTTTCCAGGTATAGGCGACGTGATGGACGCCCACGTCATCTTCGCGCCGCGGGCGTTCCTCAGTCGTCGGGCCGAGATTGATAAATGCGAACCGATGGTGCTCCTCGTCGTAAGTCATAAAGGCCAGCCTGTCATCGCGATGCTGCACCCTTGCGTTGAAGACGTTGATATACCAATCGACCATCTGTTCGAACTTGTGCGTCTTGTATACGACATGCGCGAACTTGCTGGGTGCGATAGCTTTCGGTGACGCGTCCGTTGGTTTGCTTCGATGATTGTGCGGGCCGGTTCCCATAATGCGCTTCTCCTAAGTGGTCAGCGTTCGTTTCAATGGCAGCGCCTTCGCCGCGCGCCTGTAGTCGTCTATCGTTCTCGTCGTGATCTAGTGCGGCGGATGCGAACGTGCCCTGCTGCTCCTGGAGTAACCCGGCGAGCGCCTTTCAGCACCGGTTCCGCCGCTCCAATTCACACTCGCACCGACGCCGGATGTTTTGCAAACACGAAGTTCAAGCGCGGGATTGAGTCGAACCGCATTTCCGAAGTCCGCTGGCCTTACCCCCTATTGGTAAGTTAGTAGTCGTCGGCTCTCAGGCTCGTTTCTCGACCTGCGGCAAGTTCCGTTTTAAGCGGAATAAAGCTGCGAGATTTTCGGTTGTGAGCAAACCGGGATCGGCACAAGGGGCGACGAGCGTTACATCTGCCCGTCGAGTATCTAACCGCCAAACGTGGTATTGCAACATTCCACTGCGGCAATGGTTGCCGTTGCATCCGGGAAGTACCTGCGCCGCGCCCACAATGCGACATCCACCAACCCGATCATCACGGGGACCTCGATCAGGGGCCCGATTACCGCGGCGAAGGCCGCGCCGCTGTTGATGCCGAAGGTGGCCACCGCGACCGCGATCGCAAGTTCGAAATTGTTCGACGCCGCAGTGAAGGAGAGCGTAGCCGTTTGCGGATAGTTAGCGCCGGCCTTCATGCTCAGGACGAATGACAGGCCGAACATAATCGCGAAATAGAGCAGCAGCGGCACCGCGATTCGCATCACGTCCAGCGGCAGTTGAAGGATCGCGGCACCCTTGATCGAGAACATCACGACAATCGTGAACAGAAGGAAGATCAAAGTGAGCGGACTGATTTTCGGCACGAAATTTTCCCGATACCAGGCCTTGCCCTTGAGACCAGTGAGCGTTTTCCACGTTACGAACCCTGCGACGAACGGGACGCCGAGGTAGATGCCCACGCTCTTGGCGATGTCGCCCATAGTGATGTGAACGACAGAACCGGCAAGACCGAACCAATGCGGAACAACGGTGATGAAGAAGAAGGCATAGACTGAGTAAAAGAGCACTTGAAAGATTGAATTGAACGCTACCAATCCGGCGCAATATTCGGCGTCTCCGTCAGCGAGGTCGTTCCAGACAATTACCATCGCGATACAGCGGGCGATGCCGATCATGATAAGCCCGATCATGTATTCGGGACGATCGCGCAGAAAGATGATCGCCAGCGCGAACATCAGGACGGGGCCGATTACCCAGTTCTGCAGTAGCGATAGACCGAGAATCTTCCAGTCACGGAACACGTCGCCCAGCTCGTCGTAGTTCACCTTTGCAAGCGGCGGATACATCATCAAAATCAGGCCGATCGCAATCGGAACGGAAGTCGTCCCGATGCTCATTCGATCGAAGGCTGTTTTCACTCCGGGGAAAGTGTTTCCGAGGGCGACGCCGACTGCCATCGCGAGAAAAATCCATAGCGTCAGATAGCGATCGAGAAACGAGAGCCGCCGGATGACCGAAACCTTCGACTTGTTAGTAATCTTGTTGTCGATAGCTATTGATGTCGCCATTCTTATTCTCTTTACGAGACCCGGTGTTGCCTAATTGTCGGAGTCTTCGGAAGGTTTGATCCGGCCAATTTCTCTCATCCGATGCTGGAGCGCAAAGCTGTCCAGCGACTCGAAAGGGAGACTGGTGAAGAGTTTAATCCGAGTCTCAATTTCTCGGTAAATCTTTTGGAAGAATCGGCGCTTCTCGTCGATTGTTCCTTCGAAGGCGGCTGGATCGGCCGACCCCCAGTGGGCTGTAATCGGTTGGCCCGGCCATACCGGACATACCTCACCGGCAACCTGGTCGCAGACGGTGAAGACGAAATCGAGCCGCGGACTGTTTGGACGTGCGAACTCGTCCCAGCTTTTGCTGCGTAATCCGGCGGTTTCAAAATTGAGCTCATTGAGCAGTTCCAGCGTTAGCGGATGAATCTCACCCCGCGGGTGACTGCCGGCGCTATAGCCCTTGAATTTTCCTTTGGCCCATCGGTTGATCGCGCACTCCGCCATGATGCTGCGGGCCGAATTGCCAGTGCATAGAAATAAGACATTGTATTCGCGTTGAGCCATGGGAATCGCCTACTATCTGCCGGCCTTCGCGTTTTCGCGGCCTGTTTTGGCCCGGGTCTGGTTTGGTTCTACCGGAGCGCATGTTTCGGGTGCGCAGAGGTCCGGCCGCCCCGCGCAACAGTTCTCAGTCAGATAGGCAAGCAGGTCGTTCATCGCCTTGAAGTTTGCGCTGTAGATAATCGAGCGACTCTCTCGCCGTGAAGTTACTAATCCTGCAAATCTGAGCTGATTCAGATGAAACGACAGTGTGGGCGATGGTTGCGCGAGGCGATCGCCAATTTCACCAGCCGGCAGTCCCTCCGGGCCCTTCTGGACGAGCAACCGGAAGATATCGAGGCGGGTTTCCTGGGCTAAAGCACCCAATGCCCCAATTACGTTCGACTTCTTCATAGTTTTACTTCTCTAGAGTTATGCTTGCGGAGTCAACCACCGGGACGTTGAGGTCCGCAATGCTTAACCTGACAAAAACAAAAGCTTAAAGTTCCGTTAACATGCGATTTGGGGGCGCCATTCCCTTCCTCAGGACGTTGGCGACATACAGAAACACGACGCTTTTCACGAAGAGGTTTCCGATCGCTCTATCGGCAGGTCCTCACGATTGCCCCATTCAGCCCACGAACCGTCGTAGTTCCGGACCTTGTCGAAGCCCGCGAGCCGTAGGGCCAATGCCGTATGCGCCGCGCGGATGCCGCCCTGGCAATAGGTAATCATTTCCTTTTCAGGAGTTGCGCCAAGCTTCTTGAACATCTCGCGAAGAGTCGCGGACGGTCTAAACCGCTTGGTCTCGGGGTCAATGGTCTTCGTCCACTCGAGCTGCACAGCACTCGGGATGTGGCCACCGCGCTTGGTGCCCATTGGATTGGCCCCCGTCCATTCGCTATCGCCGCGCACATCGAGGATCAGTCGTTCTGAATTTCCGATCGAGGCCTTCACGTATTGCGAGTCGGCAATCCACTCGTCGTTGCGGTGCGAATTGAAGCGCGCTTCTGGTGGCGTTACGGTAGCGGTATCGACGGGCCGGCCTTCAGCGACCCAGAGATCCCAGCCACCATTCAGAACTTTGACCCGCCGGTGACCGTAGTAATTGAGCACCCACCATAGCCTGGCCGCAAAAAGATTGTTCCCGTCGTCATATGCGATGACCGTCGTATCGTCGCCAATGCCTAGCCGCGACATCAGGTCGGCGAACATAATCGCACCTTCCTCACGTAAAAACGGGCTGCCCTTGTAGCCCACCGCACCCGCGCTGCGAGCCAGTCGCCGGTCACGATCATTTCCCGATCGGTATCGCTATGCAGTTTTGCCATGTTGCGTTCCCCCTTATGGATGCGCGTTCGCGCTGTCATCTTCGAAGCGGCCGATGATGCATCGGTGTCGTACCGCCGCTTTGTGATCTGGCGATTGACTTCTTCATGATTCTAGATATATAGAATTATAGTATGAGTAGTCAACCCCAAGGATGAGGACGAGGTGAGCACATATTAGGGTTCAAGGTCACATACACTCGGGTATGTTTGAAGAATTCCAAAGGAGATTCGTATGAAGCGATTCCACGTTCACGTTGCGGTCGAGAATCTTGCTGAGAGCGTAACTTTCTATTCCGACTTGTTCGGGATGAAGCCAACGGTCGAGCGGACAGACTATGCCAAGTGGATGCTCGAGGAACCGCGCGTGAATTTTGCGATTTCGTCGCGCGGCCACAAGCCTGGCGTGAACCATCTGGGGTTCCAGGCCGATAATCCCGCCGAGCTGGCGGAGCTGGGCGCGCGCGCCGTTCGTGCTGCGGGTGCGGCGGTTTTGAAAGAGACTGAAGTCGAATGCTGCTACGCCAAGGGTAACAAATATTGGGTCATCGATCCTCAGGGCCTGGCGTGGGAGCACTTTCAGACTCTGGGCGAAGTGCCGATCTTTGGTGAAGACACGACGATGAAGCGAGCTGACGGGGAGGCGTGCTGCATCCCGCTTCATAGCGGCAAAGGCTCCGCCGCTGAAGAGTCAAAAGGGGCGTGCTGCGTGCCCACGGCTTCACCGGATACAGCTCAGCCCCGCAAGCCGGGAGCATGTTGCTGATCGGCGACGGTAAGAAGGGGGAGCGCTTGCTCGACTTCGGGCGTTAGGCGTTGATCGCTCGGTCCAGTTCCTATGAGAAAAATGAGACGAGAGCTGGGTCAGTTGGATGCAGATCAGGCTGTTCCCACGGTTCATGGCTGTATCCGATGGGTCCATCGGTGCAAATTGTTCCATTCCAATCCGACGGCACGCCTGATGCATCTCAGATGCATCTCAAGTGATCGGTTTCCAAAAAACGGTAAAGTGCCATGACGCAACATGTCTCAATACACTCCGACTCGGTCCGGCTGGAAGGCGAGCTGATAATTCCAAAGAATGCTGTCGGAGTTGTCCTGTTCGCCCACGGCAGCGGGAGCAGTCGCCTAAGCCCACGCAATCAATTCGTGGCCGAGGCACTACGCAACGCGCAGATTGGCACGCTGCTCTTCGATCTTCTTACCGAAGAGGAGGCGGCCGACCGCGATAATGTTTTCGACATCGACTTTCTGGCGCACCGTCTATCTGACGCGACGCGTTGGCTCAGGGATAGACGCGAGGCCAAGGGTCTTTCTCTGGGATATTTCGGTGCCAGTACCGGCGCGGCCGCCGCGTTGGCCGCCGCGGCACAAAATCCGGCAGTTCGAGCCATTGTCTCGCGCGGCGGGAGGCCGGATCTTGCTCTCCGCCATCTCGCCGATGTGAGAGCACCTACCCTGCTTATCGTTGGTGGCAATGATTACGGCGTAATTGAGCTCAACGAGAAAGCTTACCGCGCCCTGCGGTGTGAAAAGTCCCTGAAGATCGTGCCGGGTGCGACGCATCTCTTCGAGGAAGCAGGGGCATTGGAGCAGGTAGCCGAGCTTGCAAGCGACTGGTTCACCTGCCACCTGAAAACTCAAGAGACCGCCGACCCTGTGACCCGAGAGGTAATCGTCTACCCAACGCGCGAGCAGGCCGGCCGAATGCTCGCGCGGCGCCTGATGTCCCATGCCGCCGCCGACGTGGTCGTGCTTGGAGTTCCCCGCGGCGGGTTGCCTGTGGCCAAAGAGGTTGCCGACGCGTTAGGCGCTCCACTTGATGTAGTGGTCGTGCGCAAGCTCGGGGCTCCCGGCCAGCCCGAGCTCGGAATTGGAGCGGTCGTCGATGGCGATCATCCACGCGCGATCTTCAACCAGGACATCATCGAGCATCTCGGGGTTTCAGACGAATACATCGAGGCAGAAATCGCGCGGCAGTTGAAAGAGGTGAACCGCCGCGAAACCGCATATCGAGGCGGCGGCGCCAAGATTCCGCTCGCAGGCAAGACGGTTATCGTCGTCGATGACGGGATTGCGACCGGCTCCTCGATTAGAGCCGCTCTGCGCGGAGTTCGCCGTCAGAAGCCCAAGCGGCTCGTGCTCGCGGTTCCAGTCGCGCCTGCCGATACCATCGAGGCGTTAAGTAATGAAGCCGACGAAATTGTCTGTCTCGAGATGCCCGAAGACTTCTTTGCGGTTGGCCAGTTCTATCGCGATTTCCATCAGGTTAGCGACGATGAGGTGAAGGCGATCCTGCAAACGAAACAACCCGCCAGGGCGCATCCACAAGCGTAGGCGGATAGAGACAAAAAACAGGAAAATAAAGTAGGCCCTATCCAAGGAAGTGAAGATTCAGGTCGAGGGGCCAAAGGTCAACGGTGAAAAAAGGCCGAGGCCGCGTAGCGAATGGCGGAGAAGCCTTCGCTTCATCGCGACAATAACAGACTGGCAGGCAAGGAGAGCGAGCATGAGAGTCGAACAATTGATGACGCGGGAGTTGAAGGTCTGTACCGAGGCCGATACGCTCAACCGCGCTGCCCAAATGATGTGGGAGTCTGATTGCGGCTGCGTTCCAGTGATCAGCGCCAATGGTGGCGGTCGTCTGCTCGGGATCGTCACCGATCGCGATATCGCAATGGCGGCGTATACACAGGGCAAACAACTCTGGGCAATCCCGGTCGGCGCCGCGATGGCGCACAAGGTGGTGGCATGTCATGCCAGTGACGGCATCAACCAGGCCGGGGCGTTGATGCGCGACAACCGTGTCCGACGGTTACCCGTCCTCGACCAGAACGATCACCTAGTGGGATTACTTTCGCTTAGCGATGTCGCCCGCGAGGCTGAACGCGAAGCGGGCGCCGGCAAGCACGCGGAGGTGACGAAAGAAGCGGTCTCGGAAACACTGGCGTCCCTCTGCCAACCTCGCCCGCCGCGCGAAGTAGCGCTGCCGGCATGAAAAGTACCGCACACGGTCAACGCCATCCGCATGAGGGCGGGTGATCATTGGTTGCTGTGGCCATACGCCCTTAACCAGGACATGCGAATCCCGATCACTGGGAAGTGGCGCCGAATCGCGTGGTACTGTCGTAGGCAAGCATGCCACGACCCGAAGCAAGTGAACCTCCTCCGCCCTCACTCACAGGCCTCAGAGAGAGCAAATGTTCGATCGGTTACTGCTCCCGTCGGATGCATTTGACGGCTCGGAAAGTGGCTCCAACGGAAGCAGGATGCGGTGAGATTAGGAAACGACAACTCCACTTTCCAGCATTTGCTACGTCCATCTGTGTGCTTTGGATCAGCAATGATGGCGTTTGCACCGCGGCATGGTTAATGCTCGTCTAGTTGAAAAAGCAACAGTGATTTCTCAAGAGGTCAAACGACGATGCTCGACGGAATCAAATCCATCCTATTACCAGTTCAGATTCACGAAGAGACGGCCCTAAAGGGTGCGGAAATCGCGAGGATTTTTGTCGAGAGGGGTCCAGTAACGATGCATCTCTTACATATCGTGTCTGCCCTGCCGGTACTCGGGCAGACGCACGTGGTAGAAAACCTGGACGCAAACCTCGAGGGAAAGGCCGAACATGATGCGCTGGAGAAGCTCAAGGCGATCGCACAGGAGTATCTGCCTGGCGTGAAATGCCAGTTCCATGCGAGAGGTGCCTTTGTCAACGAGGTCGCTACGGCCATCACTACCACCGCAAAAGATCTCGATGTGGACTTGATAATCATGAAGACGCACGGACGCCATGGGCTCGCGCGGCTCATTTTGGGAAGCGTGACGGAAGAAGTAGTTCGTTCGGCACCGTGTATGGTGACAACATTAACTTCCGAGGCTTTGGACCGTGCGATCCGCTCGACAAGCCTCGTCGCCGCTGTCGCTTAGCCGGTGATGAATCATCCACACCAGATAACCTGAGAAATTACTGGTCCGCGGCTCGGAAGGAGTTCTTGTTCGATAGAAGAGAGGGATTAGCGATGAAGTGTCTCCACCGTTTGTGCGCCTGCCACCTCGAACAGGACCAACAGTTTTGCAGCGAGGAATGTGAAAGAAGCCGGGATGTACGTCAGGAACGATGCACTTGCGGTCATGAACCTTGTCAAGGCCGGGACTGACCTCCCCGATACGATCACCCGCATTCTACGACGGTGGCACAGCGCCGCGAAGCAGTTTGTGGAGACGGCGGTCGGCTTTGACTGTATACGAGAGAAGACACACATGGACTAATGCCGGGGGGTTCATAATGCCTCCAATGAGACGCCGATCCGGCAGGAGCGAAAGGTGGGCGCTTTGCCCTTTGAGGCTTTCATGGAACGTCGACTATCACTTCACGTGACTTCACTTTCTCCGCAACGTCCCATAAATTTCCCGCGCACCAGCGCGGGAACCTCAACCTGAAGCTCACCGAAGCGCACAGCGGCCCAATGCTTTGTCACGTCCCGTTGCCAGCTCAGGATTGAGAGCCCAAGCACCCCTCGATCCCGGGCTCGCTCATAACAGGCGAACTCGAATCGCCAAAGGAAACTTCAGCGCTGACAGAGGAAATCTCGGTAGGGGGGCACGCGCCTTGCTCACCAAGATATCTGTCAATCGTGCCGGGAAGAGCGCCTGGAGGATGGTCAATGAAAAGCACTGTGGGTGAATCACCGCCTGAAGTCTTTCGACCTGGCGCTACCGTTCTGAACAGCGGGGAAAAAGCGGACGACTGCTATAAGGTTCTATTTGTCTGTCACGATAACTCAACTTGCAGCATTATCGCCGAGGCTATTATGAATCGATGGGGCGGGAAGGATTTCCGCGTCTTTAGCGCCGGAATTCGTCCCGCGAGCGAGGTGCATCCAGTTACGGTCGATTTGCTGAAGGCGCAGCGCCTTTGGGGGCAAAATATCCAAACCAAAGGCTGCAACGAATTCCTCAAGCATGATGCGCAACGCATGAACTTCATCATCAGCATCGGAGAGCAGCGACCCATTGACCTGCCCACCGGTTGGCCGGGTAATCCGAGCATCATCCATTGGCGCATCAGCGAGCCGAAAGTTGATACCAAGCCTGCGAAGACGGCCCTGGCATTCAGAAGGACATTCGGAGAACTCGAGAACCGCATCAAACTCTTTGTCCTCGTTTACGAGCGCGAGCGAGTGAAGAAGGCTGCCGCGTAACCAGCCCTTGGCGGGCAGCCGATCGATCTCAGCGCGCTCGAGCCCCCAGCGTGGAATGCTAAACTTCTTAGCTCCCTGAGCGCCGCTGTAAATGGCCAAAAACCGTGTGGGGAGGAGCTTGCGTTTCGCGGCCGGCGCTGAGAAAGCGGCATCGCGATTACCTACCCAACGCCAATGGTTAAAAGGAGCGATACCGACGGAGTTTTCTGAGATTCCGGCTCGAGCGCTTCGCGCCGGGCTCCGAGCGGTCAACTAAACCGCTTCTTAGACAATTCGTCCTTGCGGTCGAGGCCGCCGCCGCTATGCCAACTGATTCAAGAGACCTCAAAGGCACGATCAGGCAATTTCTGCGTAACCTTCAGCGGGAGGTCGACAGCTCTGCACTGTATCAAGCTTTGTCTGTTGAAGAGCACAAACCGGAGATCGCAGATGTCTATAAACGCCTTGCCACGATCGAGCAAGCTCACATGGAATTCTGGAAGCATCGACTTTCGGAGCTTGGGCATCGAGTGCCTGACTTTAGCCTCGGGTGGCGTACCAGAACCATGATTTGGATTGCCCGACGCTTTGGTCCCGATTTCGTGCTCCCTGTCGTCAGCACAAGCGAGCACGCCGATGTCCGCTACTATGATGCTCAATCCGAGGCCGTCGCCGGCGGGCTTAACGCAGCCGAGAAATCCCACGCACGTATCATCCGAGCGGTGGCGGCTTCCGTGCCGAATATGTCAATCGGTCCGTTGGCTAACGCATTGCGTGCGGCAGTGCTCGGCGCCAACGATGGACTCGCCTCGAACTTGAGCCTCGTCATGGGAGTAGCCGGCGCCCATATGACATCCAAAGCAATCCTGGTTACGGGACTATCGGGCTTGGTTGCAGGCGCCTGCGCGATGGCGATGGGCGAGTGGTTGTCGGTCAGCACGTCTCGGGAAAGCGATGAGACCCATGTCGATGTTGACGCTCAAGAACCTGCCGATATTTCGGAAGAGGAAAAAGAGCAGCTCGCCAGTATCTATTTGGCCCAAGGCATAAGTGCGGCTGAGGCTCGATCATTGGCGGATCGCCTGGCCACCACAAGAAAAGAGGACTTCGGCGGCTATGCATTGAATGCCGCTATGTGGTCTTTTCTCTTGTTCGCATCCGGCGCTCTATTTCCGGTGGTGCCCTACTTTTTCCTATCAGGTTCCACTGCCGTGCTCGCGAGCATCGCAATGAGTTCGGCAGTGCTTTTTTTGATCGGCGCGGGAGCGACCCTTTTCACCGGACGAAGTTTCTTTTTCTCCGGAATTCGACAGCTCCTCGTTGGACTAGCCGCGGCGGGCGTGACTTATACGGCGGGTCACTTCATAGGTGCGATACTATCAAGTTAGCTTTTCCGGGAAGGCGCGCTGCCTCACGGTCAAAGCTGTCGCTTCAACCGCGCGTGCCGCTGTTCGCGCGTTGGTCGACAGACAAGCAATAGGAGAAACTGCGAGGATGAACTATCGCAAGAGATTCGTCGTCGATCCCGGTACCAGAGTCCGGCTCGACAAGATTGACCCCTCATTCAAAGGCCAGCATGAATCGCAGGACAGGGCGACGCCAGAGATCCAGAAGCACGTCGAACGCCTGGCCAAGCTGCAGTATCTGCTATACGCCGACGGCAACCGGTCACTGCTGGTCGTCCTGCAGGCGCTCGA
>JBEKJC010000034.1:0-39684 GCA_050011435.1 Binataceae bacterium (SeqCode) | reverse complement strand
GATTCAAGGCTTTCTGCTCTGGGTGATTATGGGCAGCGGGACCCTCGGCGCGATTTTGCTCGGCTGGATCGGCTAGTCGGACGGGGTCCTCGAACCGCTGGAGGAAAATGCGATGAAGCTCCTGGCCCGCTTACTCTCAGCAAATGCGCGGAAGTTGCGCGCCGGCGAGCACGTCGAGCAGGCGGGTCGTTCCGAACGCTGTTCGCAGTAGTACGCGATGCGCGCCGCTTCGCGTGACAGTGCCGATGCGGCAGGAGTCGCTGCCGAGCGGATGGTCGCGCATCGCGGCAAGCGCTCTGTCCGCATCTGCGCCGTGGACGATGGCGACCAATCTGCCCTCGCATGCGACATACAGGGGATCGAGGCCGAGGATTTCGCAGGCGGCGCGGACGCCGTGGCGCACCGGCACCGCCATCTCCTCAATGACTATTTCGACGCCGGAGCTTTTCGCCAGCTCGTTGATAACCGTGGCAACGCCGCCGCGCGTGGGATCGCGCATGCATCGAATCGTTCCGCCCCCTTCCAGCATCTGGGAAACCAGCCCATTGAGCGGGGCGCTGTCGCTGACGATCGTGGTCTGGAATTCAAGCCCCTCGCGCGCCGACATCACGGCGATTCCGTGATCTCCAATCGGGCCGCTAACCAAAACTGCATCGCCAACCTGGATTCGCTCAGGTCCGAGCTCGATACTGCCTGCGACCACCCCGATGCCGCTGGTCGTGATGAAGAGGCCATCGGCCTTGCCATGCTCGACGACTTTCGTGTCCGCTGCGATTACTGCCACGCCGGCGCGCTCGGCCGCCGTGCGCATCGATTGGACGATCGCTTTGAGCTCCGCGATTGGAAACCCCTCTTCGAGGATGAACGCGGCCGACAATCCGATCGGCTGACCGCCCACCACCGCCAGATCGTTGACCGTGCCGTTGACCGCGAGCGAGCCGATGTCGCCGCCCGGAAATCGGAGCGGATTTACCACGAACGAATCGGTAGTGAACACGACCCGACTCGGGCCGACCTTCACTTCGGCGCTGTCGTTGAGGCGATCCAGCAGCGGATTCGAAAGCGCAGGCAGAAAAACCTTGCTCACCAATTCCGCCGTCAACCGCCCGCCGCTGCCGTGGCCAAGCACGATGACCTCACCCTTCGGAGCCGGGGAGGGACAGCTAAGCGAGGCCGGAGAGCCGTTCCGATTTGAATCGCTCATTTCGCCTCGGTCGCCGACACTGCCGCAAGGCGGCCGGCGCAAAAATACGCGGCGCATGCGCCTTCCGCGGAGACCATCGGGGCGCCGAGCGGATGATCCGGCGTGCACGAACTTCCAAAGGCCGGACATTGTGTAGGTTTGAGCAGGCCGCGCAGCACCTCGCCGGCGCGACATTCTATCGGCTCATTGGCCGGCGCTTGCGTCAGGCCGAACCGGCGAATCGCATCGTAAGCCGCATAACGATCGCTAAGGGCCATCGCGCTCTTTGGCAGAGTGTCGAGGCCGCGCCATCGCCGATCGACCAAAGCGAACACTTCCGCCATCAGGTCACGCGCGATGATATTGCCCTCGTTCCTCACCGCGCGGGCGTATTGATTTTCGACCTCGGCGCGGCCTTGTTCGAGCTGCGCCACACACATCGCCACGCCTTGCAGCAAGTCCACCGGCTCAAAGCCGGTGACAATTATCGGCACTTTGAATTTCTCCACAAGCGGCCGGTACTCGTCGATACCCATGACTGTGCACACGTGGCCCGCCGCCAGGAATCCCTGCACGCGATTGTCGTCGGAGGAAAGTATCGCCTCTATCGCGGGCGGAACGCGCACGTGCGCGACAATAACGGAAAAATTGGGGATTTTGAGGCGCGCGGCCTGATGCACAGCCATTGCGGTGGTCGGCGCGGTCGTCTCAAAGCCCACCGCAAAGAACACGACCTCGCGCGAGGGTTCGCGGCGCGCCAGGTCGAGCGCATCGAGCGGCGAATAAACCACGCGCACGTCGGCGCCGACGGCGCGCGCGTCGAAAAGATCGTAGGTCGAGCCGGGCACGCGGAGCATGTCGCCGAACGAGCACAGTATAAGGCCCGCACGTTTGGACAACTCGATCGCAAGATCGATCATCTCGATTGGCGTCACGCACACGGGACATCCGGGGCCGTGAACCAGCGTCACTTCGCGCGGCAGCAATTCGTCTAGCCCGTAGCGGACAATGGTATGGGTCTGCCCGCCGCAGACTTCCATTATGGTCCAGGGATGCGTGATCGTTTCGCGAATCTGCTCAACCAGCGGACGGACGACCGCCGCATCGCGAAATTCGTCGAGGAACTTCATGACTCGTCTTCCTCCGTGAGCTGCCTTTCGATTTCGCGGGCCAGTTCCAGCGTTCGCGCCGCTTCTTTTTCATCAACTGTGCTGATCGCGAAGCCCGCATGCACGATCGCGTAATCGCCGACGATTGCCTCCGGCACATAGGCGAGGCACACCTTGCGGGTGACGCCGCCGAAATCGATTTCGCCCATGCGGAGACCCTGTTCATCTGCGATTCTGATTATCCTGCCGGGAATGCCAAGACACATGATCAGCCTCCAACTATTCGGAGTTAAGACGAGCGGCCGCGACGACCGCCTGCCCCAAAGCCAATCCGCCGTCGTTAGCCGGCACCCGGTGATGAAGCAGGACGGTGAATCCTTCGCGCTCGAGGCGCGCGATCGCCGCCGCTTGCAGCAGGCGGTTTTGAAAACATCCACCGCTCAGCGCCACGACGTCGATGCCGCTCTTCGCGCGCGCGTCCAAAGCCATTCGCGCCGTGACCTCCGCCATCGTGTCGTGAAAGGCCCGCGCGATCTTGGCCTTCGGCGTTCCGCTGTCCAAATCGCCGATAATCGCGGCCAGGATGTCTCCGGTCTGGATGGCCTGGTCGCTGATCGCGAACGGGTAAATGTGATTTGCCGGAGGCGAGCTGCGCGCCAGCGTTTCCAGTTCGATCGCGGCCTGCGCTTCGTAGGTGATTTCTTCCCGCAAACCAAGCAGCGCCGCAACCGCATCGAACAGCCGGCCGCAACTGGAAGTCTGAACCGTGTTGATGCCGCGATCGACCATCGTCGCGAGAATCCGTGCAGGCTCTTCGCCGACGAGCCCGGATACTCGATTTTCAAACATCGAACCGAACAGTGCGATCAAAAACGCAGCGGCGATCCGTGCCGGATGGCGAATCGCGGTGTCGCCCCCGGCAAGCGTTAGGTACTGGAGATGCGAATCCCGGCGGAAGTCGTGGTAGTCGGCGATCATCGCCTCGCCACCCCAGATTGCGCCATCTAGGCCATAGCCGGTCCCATCGAAGGCGATGCCGATCACGGGGCCTTTATGCCCATTTTCAGCCATGCACGCCGTGATGTGCGCATGATGATGCTGCACGCCCACGGTTCGCACACCAAGGCGCCGGGCCATTTCGCGGCCAAACGATTGCGGATGCAAATCGTGAGCGGCGGCGCCCGGCGTGATACCGCTCATCGCGATCCATTTCTTCAGCGAATCGCCGAAGTGATCTTGCGTCGCCACGCTCTCCAGCGTGCCGATGTACTGACTCATCAGGGCCTTGCTGTTCGCCAGGAGGCAGAAACTGTTCTTGAGGTCGCCGCCCACACCGAGTATCGGAACTGGTGCTGCCACCGGCACCGTGAGCGAGCTTGGTGTGCTGCCGCGGCTCAGGCGAACCGGTTGCGGACCGCGCGGCCCGACTAGCCAGACGCCGTCATCGCAGCGCTGATGAATCGGCCGGTTGTGCAACAGGAGCGCGTCGACTTGATCCCCGCATACGGCGCGCGCCTCTTCTCCGTCCCGAGCCAGCGGCTCTCCCGGCAGGTTGGCGCTGGTCATAACGAGCGGGCGAGCGGCATCGCGCACGATCAGGTGATGCAGCGGCGAATATGCAATCACAACTCCAACCTGGTCATTGCCCGGCGCGATCGCGCGCGCCAACTGAGCGCCTTCGCGTCGGCGCAGCAGAACGATCGCCGCCTGCGGCGACCTGAGCAGCGCAGCTTCATCATCGGAGACCTCCGCGAAGCTTCGCGCCGACTCGACTGAATCGACCATCACGGCGAGCGGTTTGTGCGCCCGCCGTTTGATAGTACGCAGTCGTCCGACTGCGGCTTCGCTGGTGGCGTCACACGCGAGATGGACGCCGCCGATGCCCTGAACGGCGACAATACCGCCCGCGCGTAAGATTGCCGCCGCGCCCGCGACGCAATCTTCGCCCGCCTCCGCATTTTCCCATCGCGGCGCTAGCACTTCGAGCCAAGCTTCGGGACCGCACTCGGGACACGCGATCGGCTCGGCTCTGAAGCGCCGATTCGACGGATCCAGATACTCGCGCCTGCATTGATTGCACAACGGAAAGTCGCGCAACGTGGTGTTCTGGCGATCGTAGGGCAGGGCGCGAACCACGGTGAATCGCGGGCCGCATGAAGTGCAGTTGGTAAATGGATAGCGATGGCGGCGGTCGGCGGGATCGAGGATTTCGCGCACGCACTCGGCGCAAGCTGCCAGATCCGGCGGGATGGTCGTCGCGGCGCGTCCGCGCGCACTCGGCATCGCGGAGAAATCCGTATCGCTCCGGAGCGGCAACCGCCCGGACTCGATGCGTTCAATCGTCGCGGCGTGCGGAAGCTCTGCCTGCAGGCGGCGGCGAAATTCGCGCAGAGCAGCGCGGCGGCCTTCGATCTCGATTTCGACCCCGCAGGGAACGTTGCGCACGAAGCCTGTGAGCTGCAGTGATTTCGCAAGCCGCCACACGAACGGCCGCAAGCCGACGCCCTGAACGGTGCCGGCGATGATCAGACGCTTTCGCCCCCGATCGTCGAATTCGACCGCCGCCGACAGCACCCGCTCGACCGCCCGGTACACCGCTGCGCGCGCTTCGGCACTGAGTCCGCTGAGCTGCGCCGTACTCCCGGGTGCGATTTCAATTCCGATCACTTTGCCCACAGCAGGTGCACGCCCCAACTTTTGAGCGAGTCGGATTGCCGCAACGACACCCAGATCGTGCGAAGAGACGAAGCGCGCCGCACCGCGGTCAAGTTCGTCGAACCGGAATTCATGGATTGTTCCGGGCGGCGCACCCGATCGCACCGCGTCGATGAGAATCGCGGCGTCGGCATCTTCCAGCAGATCCACCAGCGCCGTACCTGGGCGATCGGCCGCGATCACCTCGCAATTCGACGGTGGCGCTTCCGTGAGAATTCGTGCGACCTCCAGCCCCGCGGCGTCGTCGCCGAAGGGACTGCCGATTCCGATGATCCGAATCAAGGCCGCTCGATTTCGAGTTTCAGGAAATGAGTCGAACACGAGATGCACGGATCGTAGTTGCGAATCGCCATCTCGCACATGCGGGTCGCCTCGGCCTGGCTGCGGTTTACGACGTCGGGAACCAGCTCGCGCAGGTCGGCTTCGATTCGCGCCTGGTTCTGCGACGTCGGCGGCACGATACGCGCCGAGTGAATCAGGCCGCGCTCGTCGGTTTCGAATGCGTGGTAGAGCGAACCGCGCGGCGCCTCGGTAATCGCCCGTCCGACCCCGGAGCGGACTGCGAACGATGCGGCAGGCGCGGGCGGTGGCTGATACCCGTCGATGACTCTGACCGCCTCGTCGATCGCGTACAGGACTTCGAGGGCGCGCGCGACGATGCTCGTGTAGGGGTTCGAATTGGGCCAGGGAATTCCGGTCTCGCGCGCAACGGAGGTTACGTTTGGGCCCATCCGATCGAAATTCAGATTCACGCGCGCCAGCGGTCCCAGGAAGTAGGGCCCCCGGCCCTTCACCTTGCAGTGCAGCGCATTCGAGTACGACACCTGATGCTCTTCGAAAAAATCGTCAAAGTCGTCTGGCGCCGCGTCGATGCCCTTGCTCGAAAATATTCGCCCCTCATTCATCGGATATTCGTCCGGATGCCGCAGCGAGACGAATTCGATATCGCGGGTAACGGCGGGCAAGTCGAAGTGCGACACCCATCGCACGCATTCGACCGCGTCATTGCGAACGCGGAGAAGCTGTTCGCGCAGATCGGCGAGCCGATCGCGCCGGGGGACGCGGGTGAAGCCGCCGATACAGGCGCCCACCGGATGCACCGATCGGCCGCCGAGCGCTGCAACGATTGCGTTGCCCACTTTCTTGATTCGTAGGCCGCGCTCGACCGCCTCTCGATTCTTGTCGGCCAGCGTGATGATGCTGTCGCATCCGAGAAAATCCGGCGCCGCCAGCATATGAATGTGCAATGCGTGGCTTTCAATCCATTCGCCGCAAAGGTAGAGGCGCCGCAGTTCGCGGACGGCAGGATCGATCGCGATGTCGTACAGCCGTTCGAAAGCGTGAACCGTGCTCATCTGATATGCGACTGGGCAGATGCCGCAGATGCGCGCGGTCAGGTCCGGCGCTTCACGCGAGTCACGTCCGCGCAGAAAAGATTCAAAAAACCGCGGCGGCTCGAAAATTTCCAGACGAAGATCGATCAACTCGCCGTCGCGCATGTGAATGCGCAGGGCGGCTTCGCCTTCAGCGCGGGTCAGATAGTTGACCTGGATGGTTCTACTTTTTGCCCGCCGCGATGGCATCCGCAGTCTCCCGCCATGGCCGTACGTATCCGTTTATTCCGCGCAGACGGCGCATCGCATCGTCGCCCGTAACGTTTTGGCTGGCCAGCAATCGTGCGAATGATTCCATATTCTGATCGTCGGCTGGTCCGAAGCATCCATAGCATCCGCGATCGAACGCCGGACACAGCGCGCCGCATCCCGTACGCGTCACAGGCCCCAGGCACGGCTCGCCGCGTGTAACCACTACGCATACGTTGCCGCGCCGTTTGCATTCCATACACACGCTGTGCGCCGGCAGAACCGGCTCTGCTTTGGACAGCAGCGATCGCACCACGGCGAGCAGCTGCTGCTTGTCAACGGGGCAGCCCCACACTTCGAAGTCGACTCGAACGTGCTCCGAAATAGGAGTCGACGTCGAAAGCGTCGAGATGAATTCCGGGCTCGGATAGACGACGCGCCTGTACTGCTCGACATCAGCCCAGTTGCGCAGCGCCTGAATTCCGCCCGCCGTCGCGCACGCACCGATCGTCACAAGATAGCGGCTTTCCTCGCGCACTTTGATGATGCGGCGCGCATCGTCGGGAGTGGTGATGCTGCCCTCGACGAAGGCGATATCGTATGGGCCTTCGAGGGCGCGGCTCCGCGCTTCGGGAAAATAAACGAGATCTATCTGTCCGGCGAGCTTGAGCAGTTCGTCCTCCGCGTTCAGAAACTGCAACTGGCAGCCGTCGCACGAGGCGAACTTGAATACTGCGACGCGAGGCTTCATATGCCCGATATTCCGAACAGCTCCCTGACCGTGCGATATGAAAACACGGGCCCATCCTTGCACACAAAATGCTCGCGGTACTGACAATGGCCGCAGAGCCCGACCGCGCACTCCATCCGCCGTTCCATCGAGAGGTAGATCGCTTCGTCGCCGATACCCTTGTGCCGTAGCGCTTGCGCCGCAAACCGCATCATCACCTCAGGGCCGCACATCATCACGATCGACGACGGCGGCACCGTGAGTTCGTCGAAGAGCTCCGTCACCACCCCGATTTTGTAGTGCCAGCTTTTGTCAGGTTTGTCCGTCGTGAGGTAAACTTTGGTGCGCGGCGCGCGCCGCCATTCGTCGAAGCGCTCGCGGTACAGAAGATCGTTTGGCGTCCGCACGCCGTGCAGGATGTGCAATTCGCCGTATTGGTCGCGGCGGCGGAATATATAGTTGATAAACCCGACCACCGGGGCGCATCCGAGGCCGCCGGTAATGATCACGACGTCGCGGCCGCGCGCCTCTTCGACCGGCCATCCGTTGCCATACGGACCGCGCACTCCCACCACGTCGCCGACTTTCCATCCGGCCATCACGCCCGTGACGCGCCCGACAATCCGGATCGTGTGTTCCAGGTTTTCGGGATCGCCCGGATCGGAGACGATCGAAATCGGAACCTCGCCGACGCCGAAAGCGTAGAGCATGTTGAACTGTCCCGCCTTGAAGCTGTACGCACGCCGCACGTCTTTGTCGACGAAGCGCATGGTGAAGGTGTAGACGCCCGCGGTCTCGATGCGGCGCGCGGTAATGCGCGCCGGATATATCATGTAAGGCGTCACCGCTTCACCGGATGGGCGCGAATCGCCGCTACTTCCTCGGTCAGGTCGATGCCCACCGGGCACCAGGTCATGCACCGGCCGCAGCCGACGCATCCCGAGGTGCCGAACTGATCGATCCACGAAGCGAGCTTGTGTGTGAGCCACTGGCGGTAGCGATTCTCGATCTTCGGGCGGAAGTTGATTCCGTGGATATGCGCGTGCTCGAGCGAGAAGCAGGAGTCCCACTTGCGCACACGCCGGCTCATGTTGCCGTCTATCTCTTCCTGATCGACCACGGTATGGCAAAAGCAAGTCGGGCAAACCATCGTGCAATTCGTGCACGAAAGGCATCGCGATGCGACGTCCTTCCAGCGCGGGTTCTCGGCTTCTTCGTAAAGCAAGCGGGGCAGGTCCCCGGTATCCAGGCGCCGCTGCATGCCGGCCGCGCATCCGTCGATGCGGGCTTTTTCCGACACCACTTCATCGTGCTGCGCGGCGCTCAAGCCAAGCTTCGCCGCGATCGCCGCGCCCGCGGCCGAACCCACTCGCATCACGAAGCCTTGTTCCAGCTCGGTCAGCGAAAGATCGAAACCCGTCGTCGCTTGCGGGCCGGTCTTCATCGAAACGCAAAAGCAGGTCGGCGCCGAGCGGGTGCAGTTGACGGCGACCAGAAATGCATCCTTGCGCCGCGCCTGGTAGTGCGTGTCGTGAAAGTGGTCGTGCAGAAAAATGCGATCCTGCACCGCTAGCGCCGCGAGGTCGCACGCGCGCGCGCCGATAAATGCTAGACGTGACGGCGCCGGCGCCACTTCGCTGACCGTGAAGCCGCGCCGCTCGCGATTTACCTCAAGCAGCGTTTCCTCGGGCGCGAAAAAAAACGGCTTGAGCGAGCCCGCTCCGTTCACCACCCCGAAAATTTCTCCGGCGGTGCCCTGCACCAGCCGATAGCGCCCGGGCTCCTGCGTCTCGCGCATCGCGACTGCCAGGGCGGACACCTTGCGCACCTCGTCGAATGCGATGGCGCCATCGCGCACGACCGGACCCAGTACCTTGAACCCTTCGCGCCACAGAATCGCGATGAGATCCTCGAGCGCGGCCTTGGGCATGTGCAGCGATTCACTCATGCGGAAATGCTCGCGGAAAATGGCTGGCGCAAATCGTCGATTTCAGCCAGCAATGCACCGACGCCCTCTCCGCTGAGCGCGGACGTCTTGATAATTCGCGCATGGGAATTGATCGCACCAACGTATTCGGTCCATTCGTCGAGCTCGAACGGCACGTACGGAATCAAATCGCACTTGTTCAGCACGACGACGTGCGCGGCGCGAAACATCGGCGGATATTTGAGCGGCTTGTCGGCGCCTTCGGTGGGACTGGTCACGACCACGCGAAGCCGCTCCCCGAGATCGAACAGCGCCGGACAGACGAGGTTGCCGACGTTTTCGATGAAGAGCAGGTCGCCGGCGCCGAGATTGAGATGATGGATCGCGTCGTGGATTTGATGCGCATCGAGGTGACAGCCGAGGCCCGTCTCCACCTGGCAGGCGGTCGCACCCGCGGCGCGGATGCGCGCGCTGTCGCGATCGGTCGCCTGATCGCCTTCGATCACCGCGATGCGCCGGGAGCCGCGCCATTTCGCGATCGTGGCCTCCAGCAGTGCGGTCTTTCCCGCGCCCGGGGTACCCATCAGGTTGATCGCGAAGATCTTCCGCTCCGCTAGATGAGCGCGGTTGTGTTCGGCTTGTGCCGCGTTCGATGCGAGCAGGCGCTCATTGACATCGATCGTCCGCACGGCAAACTCACCGCAGCCACAAGTGTCACACATCGGCCACCTCGATTGTGCGCAGTATCATTTCATCTCCAGACAAGAGCTCCCCGCCGAGCCGTCCGCACTCAGGGCATCGACCGATCATACCGGCGAACTCAAAGACCATGCCACAACTAGTGCAGCGGCTGCGAGCAGCGACAGTTGTGACGGAGAGTTCGGCGCCGTCTAGCTGCGTTCCCTTGCAGATAACGCGGAAGGCGAAGCGTAAGGAGTCGGACACGATTCCGGTCGCCGCCCCGATGCCCACATTGACGCGCACGACCCGCGCGTCGCCGCCATCGAGCTTTCGTTCAATCGCAGCCAGCAGGTCACGCGCGAGCGACAACTCATGCATTTTGCGCCTCGCGCCAGTTGATTTGTCGCTTTCTCCTAATCTACTCCGGGCGCCTCGACACGGCGCAGCCCGCGGGCGGCATCGTATGCGATGGCGCCCGCGGGCTGGCGCGCGGCCGCGCGGTTGATTAGCTATTGGTCCGATCGGGGCGCTCGAACGAAGGTCCCGAGAAACCCGTGCC
Organism: Binataceae bacterium (SeqCode); assembly: GCA_050011435.1. Lineage (GTDB taxonomy): Bacteria > Desulfobacterota > Binatia > Binatales > Binataceae > JADMIL01. The sequence goes on along the minus strand of JBEKJC010000034.1, from coordinate 29,197 downwards.
GAAATTAATCCGGGTGTTGCCGGTATTCATTCCACCATCGACGACCATCGCCGTGCCAGTGATCCATTCGGCGTCGTCGCTCGCGAGAAACAGCGCCATCGCGGCGATATCCTCGGGGCGTCCGGCGCGTGGAATCGGCTGCGATTTGGCCATCGCGTCGCGCGCGGCGTCCTCCCCACCGCGCATGCCACGGTAAACCAGCGGCGTGACGATGCCGCCCGGGCAGATGCAGTTCACGCGAATACGGTCACGGCCGAGCTCGATGGCGGCGCTTTCGGTGAGACTGACCACCGCGGCTTTGGCGGCGCTGTACGCATGCAGTCCGGCCACTCCGCGCAATCCGGCAACGGAAGAGGTCGAGATAATCGATCCGCCGCCCACCTTACGCATCGGTTCGATCGAGTATTTGATGCCGAGGAAAACCGCGCGCGTCAGGATGACAAAACTTTTGTCCCAATCCGCCGCGGTGGTGTCCTCCAGACGGCCCGTCGCACCGCCGATGCCGGCGTTGTTGTATGTGATATCGAGGCGGCCATACTCGCTCACCGCGCGATCGATCAGCGCCTTGAGCGCGGCATCACTGGCCACGTCGGTATGTTGAAAGACCGCGCGGCCGCCGCCTGCTGCGATTTCCGCGATCGTTGCTTCGCCCGCCTGCGAATTAAGGTCGGCGACAACTACTGCCGCACCTTCCTTGGCGAAGCGCAGCGCAGTCGCGCGTCCCATGCCACTTGCGGCGCCAGTTATTACAGCGACTTTTCCATCGAGCTTGCCCATGATCTCACCTCATCCGGAGGACGGTCTGGCCACGAAATCTATTCGACTTGCTTGATAATTGACAACAAAAAGATGACACCAGACGAAGGCGCTGTTCACGGAACCGATCAAAAGGGACACACCCGATGCTCAAGATCGCTATCCTCGACGATTACGCCAAGGTCGCTCTTCAATCGGCCGACTGGTCCGTGCTCCAGGGCAAGGCGGAGATCACCGTCTTCGACCGGCATCTGTCGCAGGACGAGGCGGCGTTGCAGTTGCAGCCATTCGACGTCCTCTGCACGGTCCGCGAACGGATGAGTTTGCCGCGCAGCCTTTTCCAGCGATTGCCGAATCTCAAGCTGGTCACCATCATCGGGATGTCCCTGCCCAATCTGGACCTGGCGGCGGCGACCGATCACGGCGTGATCGTCGCCCATTCCAACTTCGCCAATCCGATCTATGCCAATGTCTTCAATGCGACTCCGGAGCTGACGTGGGCACTGATGACTGCCACCGTTCGTCACATGGACCTCGAGAGTCGGCGAATGCGCGCAGGCGGATGGCAGAGCACGGTGGGAATCATATTGGCCGGCCGCACGCTCGCGCTTTTGGGACTGGGACGCATCGGCAAGCGCATGGCAGCATACGCCCACGCCTTCGGGATGCCGGTGATCGCCTGGAGCCAGAATCTTACCGCTGAGACTGCTGCGTCGGTCGGGGCGCGACGCGTCGATAAGGACGATCTGTTCCGCCTTGCCGATGTCCTCTCGATTCACGTCCAGCTCAGCGAGCGTACTCGCGGCCTGGTCACGGCGCGCGAGCTCGCCCTGATGAAGCGTGACGCCTATCTCATCAATACATCGCGCGGGCCAATCGTGGTCGAGGCCGATCTGATCGCCGCGCTGCGATCGGGCCGTATCGCCGGGGCGGGCATCGATGTCTTCGATATCGAGCCGCCCGCAGCCGATCATCCCTTCCGCTCGATGGATAACGTTACCATTAGCCCGCACCTCGGCTACGTCACGCGCGAGACCCTGACGGCCTTCTATACCGATACGCTGGAAGCACTAGTCGCTTACGCGGACGGCGCACCGATTCGGGTTGCGAACCCCGACGCATTGGCTCACGCGAAGCAGCAGCGAAGGTCATGACGAGCGGCGAAGGATAACCGACGCACCCATGACGCCCCCCCTATGCTAGCGTGTTCGAAGGGAGAACGCGCCAATGGATAAAACTTCGATGTCTGCGCTTTGGGAAAAGCATCTCGACTACGAATTCACCACGCGCGACACCGAGGCGACTCTCGCCACGATGGTCGAGGACGCCTATGTGAATCATGTTCCAGTCCTCACGGGGGGCGTCGGGAAGGAGCAATTGCGCGAGTTCTACGGACGCCATTTCATTCCGCACATGCCGCCCGATACGAAGATTACACCGGTTTCGCGCACGATCGGCGACGATCGAATCGTCGACGAGTTGGTCTTCCAGTTCACCCATACGATCGCGATGGACTGGATACTGCCCGGGATAGCGCCGACCGGCCGGCGGGTCGAATTTCCATTAGTCGTGATCGCGCATTTTCGCGACGGCAAGCTGGCTCATGAACACATCTATTGGGATCAGGCCTCGGTGCTGGTGCAGCTCGGCTTGCTCGATTCGAGCAAGCTGCCGATCGCCGGTGTCGAGTCCGCGCGCAAGGTACTAGATCCGAAGCTGCCGGCGAACGAGATGATCGACCACTATAAGTAGCGGTTGCCAGGCTTGATCGCATTCAAACCAGGAAGGTCAGATTATCAATCGGGTCATCATTGTTCAGTAACAGCACCTTCTTCAGCGCGATGTTGAAGGTGTCGCCGTTGTTGCGCAACGTATGCATCACGCGACCGGCAAAGATATCCTGCTTTGAGCGCCGCATCTCCGCGAGGATGAAATTCGATTCGACTGCATAACCGCCTTCGATCGGACGAAACTCTATATTCGAAAGCAGCCGCCGCGTTCGCGAACGCGGTTGTTGCGCCCACGCCGACGTGCTCTTGAGTCGCAGTACGCGCTCTTCGAGCCGGTCGCGATTATCGTAAATGATCATTGCTTGACGCGCGGGATCGGCGTCGTCCGAATTGCACGGTATCCAGTAGAGCGCGTCCGTGGTCCAAAGCGACAACCATTCGCTGTACTGATGTTCGTCGATCAGCCGCGCCTCATAATAGAGGAACGACTCGATTCGCTCGCGCAGGCTTTCCACGTCGATGCTCCCGTCTCAATCGACCGCCGCCAACCGCACGCCCTCGGCGCGCTCGGCCTCTTCCTCCCGTCCGGTCATCACGCGCTTCCACTCCCTGAAGATACCGCGCTGCGTGACCTCATCGGTGACATGGCCGACTCGCGTTCCATCCGGTTCGCGGCGCTCGCGGTGGATTCCGCGCGAAAGAATCAGCCATGGGTCTAGCTCGTTCTTGAGGCCAAGCTGTAACCGCTCGAACATCTCGAGATCATCGGGCGCGCCAAAACCGGCCGGACCGAAAAAACTCTCATGGCCGCGCAGGCGCCATTGGTTCAACTCCGGGGCGACGCCCTTAAGCAGGGTCGGATACAAGTAAACTTCGGTTTCGTCCGCGCTGATCGGCCGGACCACGCGAAGTTGAACGCCGATCATGACGAGGTTGGGGAAGACCAGCAGATGCGTACCGCCGCTGCTGATAATTTCGGCGGCGCGTTCGGCGCCATAGCGCGCAACCATCGCCTCCCGATATTCCGGCGCGCCGGGCGCAACGCTCAGTATTGGCGCCTTGCGATTGCATTCGCGGTAATCCAGCATCACGTGCCCATGGCCAAAGTCGCGCGTGACCGCGATCGATCGGCCGCCGAAGTTCGCGGTCGGATTCTGCATACCCTTGCGCCGCAGCATTCCGAAAAAGGTCTTGTGCACGAAATTCGGATGGTACCCATCCATTGAATTTTCGATCTGCAGTTTCCAGTTGCCGCGATAGTTGTACTTGTGGATGCCGCCGCGCGCGTCGATCTCACCTTCCGGCGAAAGGTCCACAAACAGATCGATCTGTTCGGCGGCCTTGCCCAGGTACTCCTTGAGGCTCATCCCGGACGGCGCGATACTGCCGAACACGAATCCGCGATAGTTCGCCATCCGTGGAAGCGGGATCAGCCCGTAGTCCTCTTTGCGAAATGATCCGTCATACCCGTCCGGATAGCTCACCGACGCGAGCTCGCCGTTATTGCGATAGAGCCAGCCATGGTAATCGCAGCGGAAAAACCGTGCATTGCCCCGCTCGATCTGGCAGACCGTGTTCGCGCGATGACGGCAGCGGTTCGACAGCAGCTTCACCTCGCCGTCGTCGCCGCGCACCATGATGATCGGGTAGCGCCCCACCCACGCCAGCCGGTAGTCACCCGGTGCGGGAACCTCGCTCGCATGGCCGACAAAAACCCACCCGCGATGGAAGATCCGCTCCATTTCATCTTCGAACACGCGGGCGTCCGTATAGACCCGTGAATGCACACGGTCTTCCCGGACGAGGGCGTCGTAGTCGACAGCGTCGTTGGCCGCCATAACCAAAACCCTCCCCAAGCGGAATCGAGACGAGCGCGAACCTAGCACAGAAGAGGCACATCTGTAGAGCGCGATTTGAAATCGGACAACGCGTCCGGGCCATCGATGCTCCGGGCGTTTCAATTTTCAGAGAGCTAGCAAACATGAAAGCCGCGTCCGCCAAGATCGGCTCGCGCAAGATTGTCGCGGATATGACGTGCCGGATATTGACAAATCCCGCGCACTGGCGATGCTCTGTGGGATGCGCAACCAGAAAGGAGCTTCGACATGAAGACTGAGACCTTAGAGTACAAAGACGGCGACGTGAACCTTCGCGGTTATCTCGGATACGACGACCAGAAAAGCGGAAAACGACCCGGCATCCTCGTGATGCCCGAGGCCTTCGGCCTTGGCCCGCAGGTTAGGGGCCGCGTGGAGCGCCTCGCGCAGTTGGGCTACGTCGCGTTGGGCGGCGACCCCTATGGCGATGGCCGCGAGTTCGACAACCTCCCCGATGCGATCAAGGTGGCGACTGAGCTGATGGGAAAGCCCGAAAATTTCCGTCGCCGCGCCCGCGTCGCGCTCGATAAGCTCGCCTCCCTGCCGCAGGTCGATTCGAGCCGCCTCGCCGCGATCGGCTACTGCATGGGCGGCACGTTTTGTCTTGAACTCGCGCGCGCCGGCGCACCGTTGCGCGGCATCGTTTCGTTCCACGGCGGACTCGGCACCCAGGCTCCCGCGGCTGCCGGTCAGGTGAAGGCGCGGATTCTGGTGTGCACCGGCGCCGACGATCCGTTCGTGCCCACCGCGCAAGTCACCGCCGCCGCCGAGGAATTTACCAAGGCTGGTGCCGATTGGCAGATCATCAGTTATGGCGGCGCCGTGCATAGCTTCACCAATCCCGATGCCGGCCGTCTCGGCAATCCCGGGCTCGCCTATAACAAGCTCGTCGATGAGCGTTCATGGAACGCGATGAAATCGTTCTTCGAGGAAATCTTCGCATAGATCGGCGGGCACGTTACGTCGCAATTCAAGCGGCGGCGATCCAGGAACGACACTGATTCGAGCCTGCGTCGCCGCCGCAAGACGCCTCACCGCTAAGCGACTCTGGAGAAGCCGATGCTCCCTGTTGGATATCTGCCCTGTACCCAGGACCCTCCCGCCGGAAAAAACATGGCGCGCGTCATCGACGAAATGGTCGCCGAGGCGCAGGCCGCCGAAGCCACCGGCTGGGATGGATGCTTCATCACCGAGCATCATCAGCAGGAGGATGGCTATCTGCCTAACCCGCTGCTGATGGCCGGTCTGATTGGGATGAAAACCCAACGCATCAAGGTCGGCACCTGCGTGTTGCTGCTGCCGCTTTACCTGCCGGTGCGCGTGGCGGAGGACTGCGCCGTCGTCGATCAGGCCACCAAGGGCCGCCTCATTCTAAGTATTGGAGTCGGCTACCAGCAGCATGACTTCGACGCCTTCGAAGTTCCGATCGAATCGCGCACGCGCCGCACTGAAGAGGCGCTCGAGATTTTGCGTCGAAGCTGGAAAGGCGATCGCTTCTCCTTCGAGGGCAGCCACTTCAAGCTCAAGGATACTCTGGTTACGCCGCCTCCATTTCGACCGTCGGGACCGCCGGTCTGGATGGCCTCATGGACGCCGCCGGGATTGCGCCGCGCCGCCCGCATCGCCGACGGATGGATCGCGGACCCGGTGCAATCCCTGCCGGTGATCAAGGGTTTCGCCGATCGCTATCGCGCTGAGTGTACGAAACTCGGCCGCAAACCCTTCATCTGCCTGATGCGCGATGCGGTTATCGCCGACAGCATGGCCGCGGCCGAGGTGCAAAGCGCGCCCACGATGGTCACTCATCGTTTTTACTACAAGTACGGCGCTTACGTTCCGGACGAGTACCTCAAGGACGTGAAGAGCCCCGAAGACTTTACCTTCAAGATCGCCGCGAAGGACCGGCTCATCGTGGGCTCTCCCAAAGATTGCCTCGATCAGCTCCAGGTGTGGAAGGAAGCGATTCGTCCGGATTACCTGATACTCAGAATCCGGCAGCCCGGCGGACCGTCGCACGAAAAGGCTCTACATGCGATCCGGGCCTTTGGCGAATCGGTGATTCCGCGCCTGTGATCATCTTCCGATTCATCCGCGTCTTAGCCTGCCGCGGATCGTTGCGGTTCGAATCGTCCGGGGCAGAACGGTTTGGCGCGACGGCAGGCCCAAGCTATAAGGAAGATTCCAAATAGCAGTCAGCGTACCAACCCGGAGATTTTGAAGGATGAAAGCAGCGATTTTTCGGGAGCTCGAACAGCCGCTCACCGTCGAAGAGGTCGAGATCGATCAGCCCGGCCCGCGCGAGGTCCTGATCCGCACGGTGGCGAGCGGCGTCTGCCATAGCGATTTGCATTGCCTGCACGGCACGCTGCCGACCAAGACGCCGGCGGTCCTCGGCCATGAACCGGCCGGCATCGTTGAGGCGGTCGGCAGCGAGGTTACCGCGCTCAAGCCAGGCGACCATGTGATCGCATGCACGTCGATTTATTGCGGCAACTGCACGCAGTGCCTGCTCGGACGGCCTCATCTTTGCGTCGGGCGTGCAGACTGTCAGCGGCGCCGCGACGAACGCCCGCGCCTGTCGCAGAAGGGTGTGCGGCTCAATCAATTTGCCGACCTCGGCGCCTTTGCCGAGATGATGCTGCTGCACGAACGCGCCGTCCTCAAGATCGCCGACGACATTCCGCTCGACCGGGCAGCCCTCCTCGGATGCGCGGTGACGACCGGTGTCGGCGCGGCGCTCAATACGGCGCAGGTAGCCCCCGGCTCGACCGTCGCGGTGTTTGGCGCGGGCGGCGTCGGGATTTCGGTGATCCAGGGAGCGCGCATCGCCGGTGCGCGGCAGATCATCGCGGTGGACATTCGCGAAAGCAAACTCGAGATCGCGAAGCACTTCGGCGCGACCGACGCCATCAACGGGGCGCAGGTCGACGCGGTGCGCGAGATCAAACGGCTGAGCGACGGCGGCGTCGAGTATTCCTTTGACGCCATCGGTAATCCACGCGTGTTGGAGCAGTGTGTCTATTGCCTCGCGCCGCGCGGCCTCGCCACTCTGGTCGGCGCGATCCCGCCGGATCAGAAAGTGGAATTCAAATCCGGGCATCTGTTCGTCGAGAAACGCATCCAGGGCTGCTATATGGGCTCGAATCGCTTCCATCTCGACATGCCCAAGTATCTCGATCTCTATCGACAGGGCCGCCTCAATCTCGACGACATGATCAGCCGGCGTGGGCGGCTCCAGGATGTCAACGAAGCGTTTCGGGCAATGGAGGCGGGCGAGGTCACGCGCACGGTTCTCACCTTCAACTGATACTCAATTGAACTGACTATTTAGCGAGGAGGCGACTCCGTGAACAAACGCATCTATTTCAATGCGTTCCATATGAATTGCGTCGTTCACCAGTCGCCGGGGCTGTGGGTTCGTGCCGAAGATCAGGCGCACAATTATACCGATCTCGACACCTGGGTGGACTTGGCGAAGCTGCTGGAACGCGGACGCTTCGACGCACTTTTCCTTGCCGATGTCGTGGGCGTCTATGATGTTTATCGGGGCAATCGAGTCGCGGCCCTGACGCAGGCGGCGCAGGTGCCGGTGAATGATCCCGCGCTGCTGATTCCGGCGATGGCCTATGCGACGAAACATCTCGGTTTCGCCTTCACCAGTTCGATTCTGCAATATCATCCGTTTATTTTTGCACGCCTGATCTCGACGCTCGATCACCTGACGAAGGGACGCGTCGCGTGGAACATCGTCACCTCGTACCTGGAGAGCGGGGCGCACAGTATCGGACAACCGGGCCTGTTGCCGCACGATCAACGTTACGACATGGCCGAGGATTACCTCGAGGTCTGTTACAAGCTGTGGGAAGGGAGCTGGCAGGATGATGCCGTCGTCAAGGATCGCGAGCGCGGCATCTACGCGGACCCCGCCAAGGTTTGGGACGTACATCACGATGGCAAGTATTTCAGCACGCACGGCTGCCACCTTTCGGAGCCCTCGCCGCAACGTACGCCCGTGCTGTATCAGGCGGGCGGATCGCCGCGCGGCCGCGAATTCGCCGCGCGCCACGCGGAGTGTGTGTTTGTCTCCGGGCTCAATCCCGTCAAGGTCGGTGACTCGATTCGCGATACACGCGATCAGGCGCGCCGGTCCGGCCGGAATCCGCAGGATATTTTGTTCTTCCTCTACGCGAAGGTGATTACGGCTGACACGGAAGCCGCCGTTCAGCGCAAACACGACGAATATCTGAGCTACGTCAATTACGAAGGAGCGCTCGCGCTGCTGAGCGGATGGGCCGGAATCGACTTTAGCCAGTACGAGTTAGACAAGCCGCTGGAATACGTCGAAACCAACGCGGTGCGAACGCTCATGCAGGCGTTCATCCGCCCGGATTCGCAACGCCGATGGACCTTGCGCGAGCTGGTAAAGCTCGTGGGACTCAGCGGCGGCGGCCCGCTCCTGATGGGTACGCCGGAGCAACTCGCGCAGACCTTTCAGGAGTGGGTCGCCGCGGGCGTGGACGGTTTCAATCTCGCCTACATGGTAACGCCCGGATCATTCGTCGATTTCGTCGATGGCGTCGTTCCGATTTTGCAGCGGCGGGGGTTGATGCAGACCGAATATCAGGACGGCACCCTGCGTGAAAAACTGATGGGTCCCGGACGCGCGCGCCTGCGCGCACCCCATCCTGCCGTTCAGCATCGCCGGTGACGTGTGCGGGAGAAAACCTCCTTGCATTTGCGGGAGAAACCCTTACAGGTTAATCACTCACAACTGGTGAAGTAGCCAATGCGATAGTGCAGATTCAGTCTGACTAACCTCAGTGAGTATTACACCTTCAGAACTGCGTGACTTCTATGAGAACAAGACGCAGTCAATCCTGCGCCGCTACGGACCGGGGCCGCGGGTGCATTATCATACGGGCCTGCTTGACCACGAATACGCAGAGAACGCCAACCCCAACCAATTGCGCGAATTGCTGGTGAGCTCGCAGGAAAACCTGCTCCGTTACGCAGCGAAAATCTGGCAAATCGATTCGTTGGCGGGACGCGAAATTCTCGACGTCGGCTGTGGTCTCGGCGGTGGATCCCTGTTTTTCGCTCAGGAATTCGCCGCCCGGGTAACAGCACTCACTATCATTCCTTCCCACGCGGAATTGGTCCGCCAATTCGCTGCTCAGGCGGGCGTTTCTGAACTGATAACTCCAATGATCGCGGATGCAACGGAAGTTCCCGGAGAGCATCGCTTCGATGCGGCAATCGCGATCGACAGTTCGAGTTCTTTTCCGCGCGTGCCATGGTTCAGCCGACTCGCGGCATTGCTGCGCCCGCGAAGGCATGTGTTTATCGCAGACTGCTTCCTGGTCGATGAGAAGTATAGAGAACCCTTCAATTCTCATTGGTGCGCGCAGATAGGGACTCTTAATGAGTATCTCGATGCGGCGCACGCCGCCGGATTCCGCGCAGAGACGATCGAGGATTTGTCCTACAAGGCAGTAAGCTTCTGGTCTCTGTCGCTATCCCTAATGCGGGCAGAGGCAAACTCCTGCCCGCCGGATGCAAGCTCGAATGCGCGAAGCGAAGCTTCGCGCAGAGTCCACGCGTTGGTTCGCGACGGGCTTGCCAACGGTGGCCTGCGCTATTTGCTCTTATCTATTATTGATGACCCCACATGCTCAGAAGGAGCCATTGCCCTCCCGCAAAAACGAACGTGAATACAAAGTTAATCGTTTCGGCTCCGTTACTGTCAACCCATCTGGCTGAGCCCGCGACTGTCCCGGTTAATCCATTCTGAGTGACGGCAATCGGTGACAGGGGATTAAACTGAGGGCTATCTTCAAATTGCCGTTTGAAGTAATTCTGGACGGCGGTTCTTCCTACTATGGATCTATTGGATGAGACCGAAAATACGGTCGCATTTTGGTCGAGCCAGCCGTTAATAGTCTCATCTGTATTTCCGTTGAAAATTGCGTACGCGTCTTGAAATCGCTGCGTCAACGCATCGGTTGCTGCATTAGCGGTGGGCCGCTCAACCGGTTCGAGAATCGTAGGATTATTTTCGCTCATTTTATGCTCCTTCTTTCGCGGCACTGGTGACGTCTCCAAAATGTACATTCACTTTTGTGCAATTCTCAGAACATTTCATCTTCGAGTAGTGCTTTGGCTTCCCGCAAATCCGCCGTATCGAAACCCTCGGTGAACGAACCATATACTTCCGTCAACATCCGACGGGCTTCCGCTTTCTTTCCCTGACGCTGCCACATACGCCCCAAGCTCATCGACGCGCGCAATTCCAGGGATTTCGCACTCTGACGACTGGCTATGTTGAGCGCCTGATTGAAATACTCTTCAGCCGCCTTTTGACTATCTGCCGCTTTACCCTGATCTTCGGCCTGCATCAGCGTCAGTTCCCCTTTGAGCCGATGTAGTTCCGCCTCCCACCAACGCTCCCGGCCACGGTCGATTATCGCTTGTGCCTCGGCCAAGGCGCCGAGCCCCTCTCTGACCTGCCCCGCTTTTCCGTACGCCTCCACTAGTAACCCGAGAAAATAGGGCACCATAACGTCCGCTCCGGTGGCGCGAAAAGCGGCAACACCTTCGCGCATCTGCCCGATTCCGTCCTCAACCCGTCCGCGCTGAGTCATTGCCCAGCCCCGCATCACCAGCCCCCAAGGCCTCCACAACGCAAACTCTTTTTCGGTTGAAAGTTTAACCGCCGCTTCCGCAAGTTCCTCAGTCGTCTGAGCATCCCGACGGAACTGGGGGACCATGGCGCCAAAGTTTAACGCCGCGGCCAGACTGTAAGGGTGGTCCAGCCTGCGTGCCATCGCGATAGCCTCTTCGTTCCTCTTTAGCGCCCGGTCCGGATAGCCATGAATCCAGAGCGTCCATGCCGCTTGCGAGAGGCACACCACCTTGGGGTCCTGGCCATAGTGAAAAGCGATCGAGCCGTGTCGCTCGGGGTCGTAGTGGACAATCACATAGTCCAAATGTTCCAGGCCAGGCGCAAATTCCGCCAGACCTGTCAATGTGACGCCCAGTGCGTGATGCGCCTCCAGCACCAGGTCCGGGTCGCGAGCGCCCTCCGCCAGGCGCAGGCACTGCTCTGCCAGTTCCCGCGCTACTTCGTGCTCGGCGCGCGCCGTGTAAAACACCCACAGTCCCCACAGCACTGGGAAAAGCTGAGGGGCTTCGCCCGCCTGCTGACACAACTCTCGCGCGCGAGCATAAACCTTGCCGACCTCCGGCGACGCAAAACCCTTGGTCGCTATCAGCGGAGTGCCCACCGCGAGTTGCAGCGCAAGCTCTAGCTGCGCGCGTTCCGCCCCGCCGGGCATTTGGTTGAGCAACTCCAACGCCTTCGTGAGGTGACTGACCGCTTCTGCATTTGCCGATCGTTGCACCGCTTTCTGGCCCGCGACTTGCCATTGCGGGATCGCCTGTTTTATGAGGTTCGCCTCGGTCAAGTGATGCGCGAGGATTTGAGGCTCGGCCTGAACGATTTCCGCAAATCGCTCCTGCAGGGCCCGCGCAATCAGCCGGTGGTAATGCTGCCGTCTGCTTCTGAGCAACGACTGATAGGCGGCATCCTGGATCAGCGCGTGCCTGAACCTGTAGCTGGCCTCCGGGGCGATGCCCTGCGTCAACAGCAACTCCGCATCAGCGAGTTTCTCCAACGCCCCCTCGAGCTTTTCGTCATCCATCGAGGCGACCGCGCTGAGCAGTCCCCAGGAAAACTCGTTGCCGATCACCGACGCTACCTGCGCCACCTCGCGAGCGGCGTCGCTGAGCCGGTCCAGACGCGCCATCAATGAGTCTTGCAGCGTGTCCGGAATCTGTCGCAGCGCCCCCTCCCCATTGCCGCTTTCCAACACCAGCCGGGTCAGCTCCTCGACGAAAAACGGCACGCCGCCGCTGCGCTCTACCACTGCCTCGACGGTTCCGGCTGCCGATAGTGACATCTGCGCAGCGACGCCCGCTACCATTTCCCGCACGTTGCGGGCGTTCAACCGATTCAACGTCATGACCGTGTGATGCGCCCGCAGCGGCCATGGCGCATGGAACTCCGGCCGCGCGGTGCATATCAGCAGCAACGGTGCCATCGGTCCCTGCTCCGCCAACAGCTCAATCGCCTCCAGCGTTGACGGATCTGCCCAATGCAGGTCTTCAGCGGCAATCACCAGCGGCTGAATTCGCGCCGTCCCGAGCGCCCACGCCGCGATCGTCGCCAATAATCGCTTGCGCTGCTGATCGGGCGGAATTTGCAGCGCTGCATACTTGGCGGGAACCTCCAGATTTATCAGCGGCGCCAACAGCGGCACGGCTTCGCGCAGTTCCACTCGCGCCAACCCCAACGACGCTTCGAGTTCCGCAATGCGTTCCTCGGCAGTCTGTGCGCCGCGCCAGCGAATGCCCTGCTGGATCAGGTCGGCGACCATATAAAAGGGCGTGTTCTGATGGAGGGCCGCCGCCGCGCAATCGACCCAGCTATGAGGAGTGTCGGCGATCTGTTCGCGGAATCGCTGAACCAGGCGCGACTTTCCGATTCCCGCCTCGCCCACGACCACCATCACCTGTCCCTCACCAGTGCGCGCTTGGCCCCACCGATTGAGAAGCAGGCGGAGTTCGTCGCCGCGCCCGACAAACGGCGTCAATCCGCGCCCCGCTGCCGCTGCAAGTCGTCCCCGCACTTCACTGGGCTGGATTACGCGATAGAGACGTATCGGACGGTCGACGCCCTTGAGCGGATGCTCCCCTCGATCCTCAACCACAAACAACCCGGAGACGAGCTGATGCACCGCCGCGGTTATCAGTACCGTGTCGGGAGCCGCGGCGCTTTGGACCCGGGACGCGATATGCGGGACGTCGCCGAAAATGTTCGCTCCCTTCGCATCGTCTTTACTCACGACCACCGAGCCCGTGTGTATCCCGATCCGTGCCGCGAGCACCGGACCTCCCTCGCTGACAAGCCGACGGTTCAGACCCCCTATACCCTCAAGGATCGCAAGCCCCGCGAGCGCCGCGCGCTCGGGGTCGTCCTCGTGCGCCTGCGGGTAGCCGAAGTAAACTAGTAAGCCGTCTCCGAGATATTGGGCGACGTGCCCGCCGAAACGCAAAACCGCTTCCGTAGCGGCGCTATGATAACCGGCAACTATCTCACGCCATTCTTCCGGATCGAGACGCGAGGCCAGTTCGGTCGAGCCTACCAAGTCGCAAAACATGACCGACAAATGACGCCGCTCCCCCTGAATACCTCGAGCCTCGAACGGTTCGTCCTGTGCGAACGACGGTGACTTCAGCAATGACGGGATTTCGGTAGTTGACGGTGCCGGGGATGAGGGTACTCCCAGCGCATTACCACACTGGGTGCAGAACTTTGCGGACGCCCGATTCGGTACTCCACATTCTGCGCACTGCGCCCGCAACGGTGCTGAACACTCGTCGCAGAACTTCGCACCCTCGGGATTGTTTGAGTCGCAGCTCGGGCAACGCACGACACTCTCCCCCTTAGGAGTCCTGGTGCTCTGCTTAGCAGCTTTTGGCGAAATTTCAAGTATAAAAGCTAACTAAAAGTCCTGGTTGAGCCAAGAGTCTTCGGATCCTTCCACGTGCCCATCTCGGCGCACGCTTCAGATGATTGCGCGGGCAGGCTGGACCTCGTAAGTGCAAACTGCGGCGGCGCGCTGGAGGCGAGAGCATCCTGAAAGAAAGCTCACGCTGACTGGCGGCGGCCTGACCGTAGCGCCAATGACAGAGGAAGAGGCGCCATCAGTGGGGAGTCCAAATCGGGGCGGTGCTGAATAGCCGATCGACGACTCCAATCTGGTAGGCGATAAACCAGCCGAAGGTAAAACTGAGTAATCCCGCCCCGGTGACGAAGCCCTGATGGATCCACGACACACGGTTCGACGCGATTATGAAGGGCGTGGCGATGGCGATCGTGATCAGCCCCATCCCGATGATGGTGCCGAGACAAAAAATTACGAGGTAGAGTGTCGCCCATAGTGGTTGCGGAATCGCGGTGAGTACGAGCAAGGCGATCGCGGCGCTGCCGGCAAGGCCGTGGACCAGGCCAACGCTGAAGGAGCGCAGCAGCGGGCGTCGCGCGGCGAATGGTTGCGTGTTGCCCGGGAGGTCGGTGGCAGTGTCGAAGCGATGGTCGTGAGCATCGGAATGAACGCGGAGATGCGTGTGGTGAACATGGGGATGCGCGTGCGTCACCTCCGAGTGAGTATGTGAGTGAGAATGAACGAAGAGCGCGTCGTCTGCGGAATCGGCAAAGACGCGCCGCGCAAGGTGGCGCATCACGCCGGCGGCAGCGCCCACGCCGAGCAGAATCAGCATGATTGCCACCGCGAATTCCATCGCGAGTCCGAGCCGGGTGGGTATAGCGATCTTGAACACGATGATCGCCACGCCAACCATCATCACGGTAAGTGAGTGGCCGAGTCCCCAGATGACGCCGATACGTGCGGCCGCGCCAATATGGCGTTCGCGGCTCAAGATGGCGGTGACCGCAACGACGTGATCGGGATCGGTTGCATGGCGCATTCCGAGCAGTAAGCCGAGAAGCGCAATTCCGAGCAGTGCGGCATTACCAGGATTCATCAATATCTTTTTCGGCATACATCATTCGTGAGCGGGAACATCCAATCGCGCGGATGAAGGACGTCGCCAGAGCTAAATTTTGGCCGATGGATAGCGCTCGCGCATCCATGCGGCGAATTTTTCCGGGGCGACCATCGTCGACAAGCGTCCCTGACGGACCAGCGCCCAGTCGTCGAATTTTTTCGACTGCTTGATCTCGGCCAAAGTTACCGGTGGTTCCAGACGTCCGGCGAATTCCAGGTCAACCACTGCCGACTTTGGATTCTTCGGGTCGTCGTGCGGCTGCGACTTGACTGTGGCTATTCCAACGACGCTTGAAAGGCCGCCACTGTGATAGATGAAAACGCGATCGCCCGGCCGCATCTCGCGGATGGCGCGAACCGCTTGCGCGTTAGCCACACCGTCCCATACGGTGCGCTTCTCACGCTCGAGATCGTCGATCGAATAGGTCTTGGGGTCGGTCTTGGCGAGAAAGTAATTCATGCGCGTTTCCTCTAGTTCTATCAAGGACGATTCAGCTATGCTTAACGCGATCGGCGATTGGTGAGGCATAGAGGGGCAAGACATGACGATCGAATGGACTACTACAAAGGTAAGTATTCGCCGTGTGCTGACGATCGCTCTGCTCATTGCGGGACTGGTCGCTTTGAACGGATCGTCCGTGTTCGCCACAACCTCCAATGCCAAAACCAAGACCAAGACCAAGCGGCGCATCATTCCGGTGACGATCGACAAGGGCCAGAACTACACCATAACGGGCGTAAAGGAAGGTACTAACCCCAGCCCGAAGGTGGTTAACAATCCCAATGCGCTAGTGATCCAGAACGCGCCGGGCAGAATCGAATTAGTGGGCGCCGATTCCGGCAACTGGAAAATCAACGTGACGCTCGCCACGGGCGAAAAAGTTACCTATGTGGTCACCGTGAAGGCCGCGGCACCCCCTCAAGGTACGCTTAATCCGGTTGCCGCGCCGACCGTGATTCCATAATCCTAGTAGCCGGCAAATCCCATATCAGTAGTGGCTTGCGCATCGGGATCGGTACAGACATTGACTAATGCGGTTTGCCCGCTCTTAATCGCGCGCTCGATCGCCGGCCTGATATCCTTGGGCTGTTCTACGTATTCGCCGTAGCCGCCCAGCGCTTCGACCAACTTGTCGTAACGCTGGTATCCGAGGTCGCGCCCGACGGTCCCGCCGGTCTGGCGCGAAGTGAATCCGCCGTTGTTCGAGATTACCACCACGATCGGCAGCTTGTGACGAATCGCAGTATCCATCTCCATCCCGTTCCAGCCGAAGGCGCCGTCCCCGCTCAGAACCACCACCGGCTTGTCGGGGGCCGCAACTTTCGCACCGATTCCAAAAGGGATACCCACACCCATACATCCATGCGGCCCGGCATTGAGGCTGCTTCCGGATGCATAAATCGGAATTGATTGCCGCGCGAAATTGAGAATCTCATGCCCATCGACGACCAGAATAGTGTCGCGCGAGATGACGTCCTTGACCTCGTTACACAAGCGCAGCGGATGAATCGGGACCTTGTTCGAATGCATCAACGGCGCACTGCGCTCCAGGTTCGAGCGGTGTTTTGCCGCGAGTTGCGCCACCCACGCCGTTTCCTCAGCCGGATTGAAGCGGCCCTTCGCCTCGGCGGTGAGCTGCTCCAACACCAGCCGGGCATCGCCGATGATGCCGACCTCAACCGCCCGATTGTGGCCGATTTCCCGGCCGTCGAGATTGACGTTGATGAACTTGGCATCGGGCGAGAAGCGCGGTGCCCGCAGGAACGAGAGCATCGAGTTGGCTCGGGCCCCGATCACGATTACTACATCGGCCTCGCGAAATGCGCTTGAACGAGCGGCCGAAAACGAGCGCGCGTGATCTTCGGGTATCACGCCGCGGCCTTGCGGCGTGGTGAAGAACGGCATTCCGGTCGCCTCGACGAAATTCTGCAAGGCCTTTTCCGCGCGCGACCAGATTACTCCGCTGCCGGTAAGGACCAGCGGCTTGCGCGCTTCCGCGAGCAGATTGATAGCCTTGCGCACCATCGCGGGATCACCAGCCGGGCGCGTATCCACGCGGTAGTTTTCAACCCAGTGAATCTTCTCCTCTTCAACCTTGCCGGAGAGAATATCGCCCGGAAGGTCGAGGTAGACCGGGCCACGCTTGCCATCGAGCGCCTCGCGGAATGCGATACTGAAGTATTCCGGGATGCGATAGCCGAGATCGACTCGGTAGGCCGCCTTCACGATCGGCTTCATCATCGGTATCTGGTCCATCTCCTGGAAGGTGTCCAGAGTCGTCCCGCGCATTGGGGAGGCTCCGCCAATCGCGATTACCGGAGTGGCGTCAGCCCAGGCGTTGGCCAGACCGGTTACGAGGTTGGCGACTCCCGGACCCATTGGCGCGATGCAGATACCGGGCTTGCCCGTGATGCGAGCGTAAGCGTGCGCCATCATTGCGGCCGCCTGCTCATGGCGAACGTAAATCCCCTTCATGCCGAGATCAAGGCAGGCGCCGGCCGTGCCGCCGGTGGGTCCACCCATCATAAAGAAAATCGTGTCGACGCCTTCCCGCTTGAGACAGCGCGCAATGATCTCTTCACCCCGTAGTGTTGCCATACCGGTCTGACCTCCAGCAAAGCCTGAGTTGATAGCGGTACTAAATAGCCGATATATCCCGGATTCGGTGTTTGAATCGCGAAGCTATCGCTTTAACTTCAACGACGTCAAGTCCACTCCGCGATGCGGACTGATGGCGGCGCGGTTATAGGTGTCCGAATACCTTTCGCGCGATCGCCGGGACGAGAGACGGCGGGTATTGCATGATTCGCCGAACAATTGCGATGGGCCTTTTTATTGTAGGCGGGCGTCGTCAGGGGTATGGTCGCGACATTCGCAGGAGGCGATTTTTCGATGGCATCAACCGAGACCGCCCGGAAACGACCACTCGACGGCGTGCGCGTAATCGACCTGACTAAAATTGTCGCCGGCCCCAACGCGACGCGGATGCTGGCGACGATGGGTGCGGAGGTGATTCGCGTCGAATGGCATGACGATCGCGCGCTGGACCTGCTGCGCGGCGTTCGTCCGCTCGCTCCGGGCGGCGAGGCCGACAGCGTCAATCGCAGCGGTCTTTTCAATAACATCAACGCCGGCAAGTACGGCATCACGCTGAACATGAACCTTCCCCAGGGGCGCGACCTGTTCAAACGGCTGGTCGCGGGTTCGTCGGTGTTGTGCGAAAACTACAGTCCGCAACAGATGGAGCGTTGGGGACTCGCTTATGACGTACTCAGTGAGATCAATCCCGGCCTCATCTATATGCAGATCACCGGGATGGGAAAATCGGGTACTTACAATGGGTATCTGAGCGTCGGTCCCACCGCGCAGGCGCTTTCCGGCTTAACTCACATGTCGGGATTTCCTGAACCGATGCCGCCCGCAGGTTGGGGCTACTCGTATCTCGACCATTCGACCGGTTACTATGGCGCGATCCTCGTTCTTGCCGCCCTGCTGCGGCGCCGCCGAACCGGCCGCGGATGCTATATCGATTTGTCACAGACCGAAGTCGGCCTCATGGTCTCGGGTACGGCTACGCTCGAGGCTCAGGTAACCGGCCAGCCAACCGAGCGCCACGGTAATCGCATGCAGGCTGCGGACTGGGCGCCGCATGGCGCCTATCCCTGTCGTGGCACGGACGAATGGATCGCAATAGCTATTCAGAATGACGATCAATGGAAGGCATTAATAACTGAGATCGGTGCGCCCGAGTGGGGGCGCGACGGGCGCTTCGCCGGCGGCGCCGGACGCAAAGCCAATGAGGACGAGCTTGATCGACTGATGGCTGAGGCGACCAGGAATGCAGAACGTTACGAGTTGATGAATCGCCTGCAACAGCGCGGCGTGCCGGCCGTGGCGCTGCAGAAGGCGGACGATCGATGCGAGCGCGATCCGCAACTCAAGGCGCGCGGCTACTTCGTGCCCTTACCGCACAGTGAGATCGGTACCTGGAACATCGAGGGCTTTCCCGCAAAGTTCGACAAGATTCCGGCTGATGTCGGCGGTCTTCCACATCGCGGCGCACCGATGATGGGCGAGGACAACGACGCCGTTTACCGCAACGTACTCGGGCTCACGTCCGAGGAAATCGCCACGCTGCGAGAGGACTGGGTAATTTGAATACAGCAGCAGTATTAAGTTCGGCCCTCGCCGGAACTGTGCTTCTGGAATGCGGCGGCGAGCATGGTGAATTTGCCGGCATGTTGCTCGCCTCACTTGGCGCCGAAGTAATCAAGCTGGAAGGGCCGCGCGGATCCAACTCGCGCCGCCTCGGTCCATACACCACGTCGGAGCGTGGTCCCGAGCATAGCCTCTGCTTCAGCCGTTACAACCTCGGCAAGAAAAGTGTGAGCCTGGATATCGATCATCCGGCGGCGCGCGAGGCTCTCGCACGACTCGCCGTACGCGCTGACGTGATTATCGACTCAGGCGAGGCCGTCGATGTCGCGCGGCGGTTGCAGTTCTATCGCGATATGCAGAAGGCAAATCCGCGGCTCGTAGTGTGCACGATTACACCTTGCGGGCTCGATGGGCCTTATCGCGATCTCAAAATGACCGACCTCACGCACTTGGCGTTGGGCGGCGTGATGGCTTCCTGCGGCTACGATCCACAAGCCGACGGAGTATATGACACTCCGCCCATCGCACCTGAGATGTGGCAGGCCTACCATATCGCGGGTGAGTATGCGGTAATCTCGATTACCGCGGCGCTCAACTTTCGCGAACTTACCGGCGAAGGCGATTGCATCGACCTGTCGATTCACGAGGCGGTGAGTACCTGCACCGAGGTCGCGATACCTACTTATATATACAATGGAGCAGTCGTGCGCCGGCAGACCGGACGCCATGCAGCCGAAGGGCGCACGCGGCCGTGGCTGCGCCGCACCAAGGACGGACGCTACGTGAAGGCGTTCCTTTTCTGGGGCGGGCGTGACGTTCGAGTAATCACCGAAATGCTCAATGAGGCCGGAATCGAGCATGATCTCGAATCCGAAAGCTATCGAGAATTGCACAAGCGTTCGCCATCCGAAGCACAGACGCATTTCAGCGCGATGATCGACAAGCTAGTCGCGTCGATGACCGCGGAGGAGGTCTTCCATCGCGCGCAGGCTAAGGGCTTGCTGTGGGCCAGCGTCCGCCGTCCGGAGGAAAACATCGAGGATCCTCATTTTCAGGCGCGCGGTACTTTCCAGCCGATACATCATCCCGAACTCGGCCGCGATCTCAACTACCCGGTTTCAGTTGCGACCGACGGTCACGATCGCGTGACCGCCTTTACCCGCGGTGCGCCGCGCCTCGGGGAGCATACGCAGGAGGTCCTCTCGCAGGCCGGCCTTGCCGCTGCCGACATAGCGTCACTGGCCGCGCAGGGTGCACTATGAATCGTCAGTTATCCACACCCGAGATTCCATCGCGACAACCAGGAAGATGGGTGTAGTAGAATATTACTGACTACTAAGTTCACTCGGTTCGCAATGTTATGCGCGCGCGAGTTCCGAGCGCACCAGCGCAGCACCGTCCTCCAGGGCCTTCATTTTGCCGCGCGCCGCACCACGCGATCGCGGCGCCATGCCGCAGTCGGTGCATGGATAGAGTTTGTCCGGTGTTACGTACTGCAAGGCCGTTCGAATTCGGCCCGCTACGGTCTCGGGCGTTTCCACTTCGTCGGTCCCGACGTCGATTACGCCGACCATCAGATCCTTTCCGCGCGCCAAGCCCAGCACCGACGGATCCACGCCGGATGCTGCGCATTCGACTGAGATTTGACTAATAGTGCTGGTCCTCAACAAGGGCAGGGTGCGGCTATAATGGCTCCAGTCGGTGTTTCTATTTTTCCATTGCAACACCGGCCCGACGCCATACCCATAGCAGATATGTACTGCGGTTTTCGCTGATACACCCTGCGCCGCCCGTTCCAATGTGCTGATACCCCATTCCTCAACTTCATCCAGGTAGATATTGAAGCATGGCTTGTCGAACTGGACGATGTCGCAGCCGTTTTCCGCGAGTTCGCAGGCCTCCTCGTTGAGCAGCCGCGCGAGCTCCATCGCCAGAGCACGCCGGCTGCCGTAATGCTCATCGGCGAGCGTATCTGCCGTAGTCATCGGGCCGGGCAAAGTGACCTTTACCGGCTTGTTGGTATGCCGCTTGAGGAACTGCAGCGCGCCCAGCATCGTCGGACGCGCGCGCCGCAGTGGACCGGTCACCCGCGCAGCATCAACCATGATTCCATAGCGATTGCCACGCGTCTGAATCTTGACCAGGCGGCTGTAATCGATCCCGTCGAGCCCTTCGCAAAACCCCCAGATGTAATGACGGCGCCGCTGTTCGCCATCGGTGAGGATTTTGAGCCCGGCATCATTTTGATCGGCAATAGCCACAAGCACGGCGTCGTCCTGTCCCTCCGCCAGAGCGTCGCCGGTCAGCCGCCACTGCGCGTACATACCGGGTTCAGCAAGCCACGTCGGACGCGGAAGACTGCCGACAATCATGGTCTGAAGCATTTGGTTCATCACCTTCAACTCTTTAGTAAGAAAATCAGCCTCATAAGAGTAGTCGCGCTGAACCCGTTTGCGGCTTAAGTGCGCCGGTCAGCGCTCGCCGGATTACTCACCGAATATGGCGGGAATCCGGCCTGCAGTCTGGCCGGAGCGCGCGATCGGACAAATTCGCAGGACCCTTATTTGGCGGCTGAAAACGCGGTCGGCGTCAGGATCGAATTGGCGATTGAACTCACGAGCGGGCCGTCCGCTTCGCTCTTTCGCCGCGCTTCGATCCACTCGGGATCGCGTTGGAAGGCGGCAAAGCACTTCTCTCGTTCGGCGAGCGATTCCCACTGCAGTATGTAAATCAGGTCCTGGTTCGACTCCCCGATCGCGACCGTCCAAAAGCCAAGTTGCTTGATGCCATGCTTTTCGAACAATCGGATCGTCGTCGTTTCGAAGCGCTTGACCAAAGCGGGAAGCCGTCCAGGAAGACAATGATAGGTTCTTAATTCATAAATCATCAGGGGTTCTCCGGGGTGGCGCTGCGCACGCCTGAGTCAGGCTTAGGTGAACGACTGAGGGTTGGTCAAGGGCTCGCTGCCGGCCACTGCTCATTGCCGGCTTCGAACATCCACCGAAATCAACGCCGTCCGCGGCGAACCTTCAATCAATAGTCGATTGGTCGATTGAGACTTACGCCCGGCCACGCATCGCGGCTTTGCCGGCGCGCCGAACAGGCGCTGGAGGTTTCGCCGCATCCCATATCCGCATCGCGGTTTTGACGATGTCCTTGAGCATGGCGGGATCCGGCGTCGCTTTGTTGACCGCGTTCAGGCCATGGGCGATGCCGACGAAAAACCGCGCCAACGCCCGCGCGTCCTGGGTCGACTCGATCATGCCGTCCGTCTGTGCGCGGCGCAGTACCTGATAAATCGCCGACTCCTGCTGCCCCAACTGTTCCGCGATCTTGCGGCTGATTTCATCGCCGGCGCCGGGACACTCGAGCGAAGTATTGGTATAGAGACATCCCCGCGGCCATTTCGAATCGCTGGTGCGCCCAACGATCGCTTCAAGCATCCGCTCGATCGCGCGGCGCGGATCCGGATCATTCAACTCCGCCATTGTCGGCTTGCCGAACCGCTCCGAATAATGCTCGATAACGGCCAGGAAGAGCCCGCGTTTATCGCCGAAGGTCGTGTAGAGGCTGCCGCGGTTGACGCCCGTCGCTTCGACCAGGTCTTGAATCGACGTGGCCTGGTAGCCATTGCGCCAGAACACCATCATAGCGTGGTCGAGGACGTCGTCGCGGTCGAATTGTTTTACCCCTGCCATCTTCTCGTCTGAATATTGGAACGCACGTTCAATTATATCGGCTAATCCTGCCGATGCTCAAGACCAATCGACAGCGCTGCTGAAACTAAAAACTCCGCTGTCCCGGTTTCCGTCCTTGACTGATCGTTCCAACTTCATTAGTGTTCGCTTCATTAGCAATCGGCGGGTTTTCGGCGGCAACGGCAACCTGTGACAGGGCCGAGATTCCACTTGACCGTGTGCTTGATCGGGAGGCGACAGGACAAATGGAAACAGAGCGAAAAATCGAAGTTCTGCATGGAATTGTCCGCAAGATGATGGCAGGTGGTGCGGACATCCAGACCGATGAGTGGGTGGAGTTCGTCGAGGCGCAAAACGACGGCTATCGGACCGGGCCGCCGATCGGGGCGAAGGTCCCGGATTTCGCGCTGCCCGATCAGACCGGGCGCAGCCGGCCGCTGCACGACCTGATGGGGCCCAACGGGCTGCTGCTGGTCTTCAGCCGCAGCGCCGACTGGTGACCCTATTGCCGCAACCAGCTCGTCGAGCTGCAGAACTCTCTGGAAAACTTGCAGGCCCACGGAATTAACGCGGCCGCGATCACTTTTGACTCACGCGAAGTGCTGAGCAATTTTGCCGCTGCGTACAAGATTGGATACCCGCTGCTCGCGGATGCCGGCAGCAAGGTGATTCGTGAGTTCGGAATTTTTAACACCAATATCCCGGAAGATCACAAGATGATGTACGGGATTCCGTGGCCCGGCGATTTCCTGATCGCCCCCGATGGCACGGTGCGCGACAAATTCTTCCTGCGCAGTTACGAACATCGCGTATCGGCGTCCGAGGTCGTGCTGCGGCATTTCGATGGCCGCGGCGCGAATTCAGTCGAGATCAAGGCCGGCGCGGTCAGCGCGACAGTGGCGCTGTCGACCGGCCGTTGCTTTCCGGGGCAGGAGCTCGGGCTGGCGCTGGACCTGCGGATGGAACCGGGCTGGCACGTTTACGGGAAGCCGCTGCCTTCACAGTATCGGGCGGTCGAACTTACGCTCGAGAGCCCGCTTATTGACGGACAATCGCTCGAATTGCCGGCGCCTAAACCGCTGTTACTGAAGGCACTGAACGAGACCCTGCCGGTCTATGAGGGCGGATTCAAAGCGTACGGCAAGGTCGGGATCAAATGGAGTCCGCCGATGCCGGCCAAGTTTCTCGAACCCTTAGGGGAAATGATCAAGCCGGGACTCTATAGGATAGCCGGCACGCTGCGCTTTCAAGCGTGCAGCGACGAGATTTGCGAGGCGCCGCAAAGTGTCACGTTCGAGTTGCCGCTGACGATTGAAGCGGGGGTGCCGCCGGCGCCGAAAAAATCGGCGTGAAGCCAATACCGGCAGGGCGCATCCGTATGATGGATGACTACTACCGAACGACTTTCGAATGGCGATGAAGTACGGTTCGAGGGCCGCTGATTCATTAGCCAGTTCATCGCGGTTGCTGCGGGAGATGTAATGAAGATTTACGAGAGCCATAATGCGCCGAACCCCCGACGTGTTCGGGTTTTTCTCGCCGAAAAAGGTATCGAGGTTCCCTATGAGGAAGTCGATATCGTGAAGGCCGTGAATCGCGAGGCCGACTTTCGCAAGAAGAACCCGCTGAGCACGGTGCCGGTGCTGGAGCTCGACGACGGCACCTGCATCTCGGAGAGCGTGGCGATTTGCCGGTACTTCGAGGAAACCCATCCGCAGCCCGCGCTGTTCGGTGTGGACGCGAAGGACCGTGCGCTGGTCGAGATGTGGAACCGCCGGATGGAGTTTAACCTTCTGCAGCCGATAGCCGATGCGTTTCGTCAGCGCCACGACTTCTTCAAGGGCCGCATCAGGCAACTGCCCGAATACGCCGAAGTCCAACGCCTGAATGCCGAGGATGGGCTCAACTGGCTCGACCGGGAGTTGGCGGCGCGCCACTTCATCGCGGGCGATCGATTCTCGATCGCAGATATCACGGCGATGGTCGCGATTGATTTCGGACGGGTCTCAAAGATCGCGATCAAACCAGATCGAGTGAATCTCGCCCGCTGGCACGCGGAAGTCTCGGCCCGACCCAGCGCCAAGGCCTGAAGCAGGTCACCTGGTTGAGGAGCGCAAAACCTTTAGCTTTCTGAGCAACTGAAACCTCATCGAGGTTTCAGACTTCCCGTCTGGCAGATGGGGGCTTCGCCCTGGGCAAAACTTCGCAATGGATTGGCATAACGCGAGGCCCGGCTCGGTGTCTGAGTTTTGGGGAAAGGGGGAGGGCCGAGGTGGAGCCTGCGGCGACTAGCCCGGCTGCATGCGGGCCTGGGCCTCGCGCAGCGACGCGGTGTCGTTCTCGATGCGCTCACGAATGATGCGCAGGGCGTCGAGGTTGTACGGGATGCCGCAGTGCGTCGAGTGCACCTCGATCGCCTCAACCTTGGGGCCGGTTTCGATACAGCTCTCCCAATCGACCACACCGTCGCTCTTGGAATAAATCAGGGTTTCGCGCACACCCGGCGGCGGCACGTCCAGATTTACGCCGCAGAGGTTCGCCAAATAGCCGGGACATTCACAGTTCGCGCCATTGATGCGATGGGTCAGAGTCGCGAGCATCTTCACGTAGGGATTGGAATGCTTTTGCGGCTCGTGAATCGGCGAGCCCAGCAGAATTACCTGGTCAACCAGTTTCGGGAAGCGGCGCCCCAGCTCGCGCGCATAGATACCTCCGAGGCTGTGTCCGATAACCACCAGCTTGCCCTGGGTCTTGCTGCTCAGTTCATTGAGAATGCGCCCGACCCGATCGACCGCTCGCCGCGGACAATCGACGTTGGCGAGGATGCCGGAAAAGTAAACCTGATGGCCGCGTGCGCGCAGCCAGTTGGCGAACGGGTAGAGCGTGGCATCGGCCGCCAGGAAGCCCGGAATCAGCAGAATCGAGCGGGCGCGGTCCGCACGCTGGGCGATCGGCCAGGTCCACGCGCGTTGCGCAAATTGTGCAACCTCTCGTACCACACGGAATTCTTGAAGGAGGTCCATCAAGTTGAGGTTTCCTCCGCCGTTGCCGTTGCTCATGCAGACTCCATTTCCCGCAACCGCCGCTTGATACAACATTAATCTAAACATCGCAATCTGGATATGCACGGTTAGCAATAATTCCCTTCCTTCGCTGGTTAACCGAGGGCCTCGACACCGCCGACCTCATCGACGCCAAAGCCCTGCTCGACGAACTAGGCAGCTAGGCATATCGCGCGATCGAGCAACGCGAGCAGTCCAAAAAATCAGGTCAAGACTGTTGGGCTGCTCGTGGCCCACCGTCGGCATGGAATGCCGTGAAACCTCATTGAGGTTTCAGAAAGAAGCTCGAGGTTTTGCGCTCCTCGACCACCTGTTAGCGATAAAACAGGCCGCCCGCCGCGCCCTCGGGTTGAATGCCCGCGCTCGAATGCGCACAATTGCCGGGCCCGTTTGGTGGATGCGCCGCCAGGGCCGATCAATTACCAATCGAGGAATTTTTTTCGAATGCCGTATGTCAATGAAACAGTAGCATCGCTCGATGCGCTCGCGGCCGGGATGAGCCTGCTGAAGCATCCGTTTTACCAGGAGTGGACCGCGGGCACGCTTAGCCCGCAGCGTTTGCGCAACTATGCAATCCAGTACTACCCGCACATCGCGGCGTTTCCGCGCTACCTGAGTGCGTTGCATTCGCGCTGCGACGTCCTCGAAACGCGCCAGGTGCTGCTCGAAAACCTCATCGATGAGGAGCGCGGCGCCGAGAACCATCCGGAACTTTGGCTCAAGTTTGCCGAGGCGCTTGGAGTCACGCGCGAAGAGGTGCTGGCGGCCGCGCCGTTGCCGGCGGCCAACGCGCTGGTTGCGACCTTCGACCGTTTGAGCCGCGACCTGCCGCTGGCGGCCGGGCTCAGCGCGCTCTACGTTTACGAATCGCAAGTGGCGGAGGTCGCGAACGTCAAGATCGACGGACTCAAGCGCTTCTATTGTATTGCGGACGATGGGGATGACGCGGACTCTGACGGCCTCAAATTTTTTGCCGTTCATCGCGACGCCGATCCATATCACGCCCACGCAGTGGCCCAGCTAATCGAGCGCCATGATACGCGTTCGGAGCATCGCGCGGTCGCGTTGGAGGGCGGACGCGCGGCGCTGAAAGCCGTGTGGGATTTGCTCGATAGCGTTTGATTGGAGCGAGAGCTTGGCTGAAGCGGGTAGCCGTGCTCCGCTGACGGAACGGAATCGGCTAATCAAAGAGAATCGGGTGGCCGATTACACCTCGCCCAACCTGGCGCTGGGGATGGTGCCGGTCGAGTTTGGCGCCGGCTCCTCGTGCTGGGTTTGGAAGACGCAGCCGGTGGTCGCCTTGAATCCGTTCGGGACGCTGCAAGGCGGTTACCTGACGGTCTTTATCGACGAGCTTATGTCAACCGCGATTGCGTCGGTGCTCGAAGATGGCGAATGGGCGATGACGGCGGAGTTCAAGATTAATTTTCTGCGCGCGCTGACGCCCGCTTCGTTCGAGGGCCGCGGGCGAGTGCTGCGGCGCAGCCGCACGCTGGCGTTTCTCGAGGCCCAAGTGGAATCCGAGGGTGGACAAATCGCGGTGACCGCCAGCTCAACCTGGGCCGTGATGAAGCGTTAGCGAAACTCTGCGCAAGTCGGGTTGTCATTCTGAACCCCACGGGCGGAGCCCTCAGGCTAAACTCCGTTCGCGAAGTGAAGAATCCCGGGATTCTTCGCAGGCTCAGAATGACACAATGGGCCTTGTGCAGAGGTTCCTTAGCGGAGTCTCGCGGCGTTGCGCGACCGCGCCAATCTCAGACCGGGAAGGGAGCAGGGTGACGAGTGAACGTGGCAGCAATCAAATTTGAAGATCTTGATTTGGCCGGGATGGTCGCTCGAGTATTGGCGGGTGAGGAGCTGGAACGATCAGAGGCGCATGCGATTCTGAATTGCCCCGACGAGCGGCTGACGGAACTGCTCGCCGCGACCCGGCAAGTGCGCGAGGCCGCCTTCGGACGGCGCGTTAAGGTCTGCATATTGCGCAATGCGCAAAGCGGCATCTGTCCGGAGGATTGCGGCTATTGCTCGCAGTCGCGGATTTCCCGTGCGGACATCCCCGTTTACAAGTTGCAGAGCGTCGAGGAGTTGTGCGAGGGCGCGCGCATGGCGGTTGCGAGCGGCGCGCGCCGCTACTGCATGGTGTGCAGCATGCGCGGACCCGGCGCGAGCGAAATCGAACATCTGGCGCAAGCCTGCGAGCGCATCCGCGGTCAATATCCGACGCTGGAACTTTGTCTCTCGCTGGGACTGATGAGCGAGGAGCACGCGCGCCGCCTCAAGCAGGCGGGAGCGGGGTGGATCAACCACAACCTCAATACCAGCCGGCGCTTTTATCCTGAAATCTGCTCGACGCATACTTGGGACGATCGCGTGCGAACGATCGAAAACGTACGCGCCGCTGGGCTTTCCGTATGCTCGGGCGGAATTATCGGGATGGGCGAGACCGACGACGATGTAATCGATCTGGCCTATGCGACGCGCCGGTTGCGTGCCGATTCGGTGCCGCTCAACTTCCTCCATCCGATTGCGGGAACGCCCTTGGAGCATGCGGCGCGCTTGACGCCGCAACGCTGTCTGAAGGCGGCGTGCCTCTTTCGCCTGCTCAACCCCCGCAGCGAAGTGCGCGCGGCGGGCGGTCGCGAGCTGAACCTCGGCGCGCGGCAAGCTGACATCTTCAACGCCGTTAATTCGATTTTCGTCAATGGCTATTTGACCACCTCAGGATGGGGTATCGGCCCGACGCGCGAATTGATCGAGGGCGCGGGTTTCGAAGTCGAAGTTGAATCAGCGCCTGCGTCCTAGCATGAGTCCCGCTCCGCGAGTGCAAGGAATCCGGGATTCTTCGTGAGGCTCCCAACGACTAACCTGAGGCTGCGCTCAGAATCACAAACATAAGGCGTCGCTGAGAATGGCTAACGTCAGATTTCCGACCGCTTCGCATCGCCGCCGGAAAATATCGACCGTCGAAAATCGCCGCGCAGCTTAGACCCAGCGCGGCATCGTGTCGGGCGCGATACCGAAGGCCAGCTTACCGAGCAGGCCGAGCACATCGTGTCCGGCCAGCGGATGGATGATGCCGGCGCGGATGTCGCGATACATCTGTTCGAGCGGACCTGAGCGAGAGATCGCCGCGCCGCCTGCCATGCGCATCGCCTTGTCGACCACGCTGACCGCGGTCTCCGTCACAAAGTACTTGCACGCCAGCAAATCCTGGATAGGCGGATTGGCGCGATCGGACGGCTCGCGCAGCGCGCCTGCGGTCTGCAACAGCATCGCGCGCGCGGCTT
>JBEKJC010000033.1:0-39810 GCA_050011435.1 Binataceae bacterium (SeqCode) | reverse complement strand
AGCTCATCCAGGGTGTACCGGCGCCGCGGCTGCGGCTCCACGACGAGACGGCCGCTTTCAACCGCCATGCCGACCTTGGCACCCGGCTGCAAGTGCAGGATCTCGAGCAGCGCGGGCGGAATGGCCAGCATGACCGAACCGCCGACCTTGCGCAGATTGGTAGTGTGCATGGCATTCCTCCGTTAGTTATATTTTCATATAACATCGTGGAGAAAGATCTTCAAGGGTCCTTTCCAGCAACGAGCAGGGCGCTCCAAAAGATCCGAGACCAAAATCGCCAAACTCTGTAAGAGTTGCGACCCACCCCTGGCGGCGTCAGTGACGGACAACCCGAGCGGTTCCAGGCAAAGCTCCCGAACAGCTCCGCTCGCATCCAACCGGCGCATAGACGGCGGCTAAGACTGATTTTTGACCGACCTCCACACCGCACAGGGTCCGCGCGATATGGGCCTGCCGGCGACCTCGCCTCGGTGCTCAGTCCGCGGGAATTTCTTTCCAGCATTCCGGACAGATCCAGAGACGTTTCAGCCGCTTAAATTCAAGTTGGTTCTGCGCGGCGCCCACATGTAACGAGTGAAGTTGATCTACTTCTCCTCCTGCAATGTACGTGAAAGAAAATTGGTCGCGAGATTTCCTACAAACAACGCACGGTCGATCCATAGTCTTACAGGCCCCTGTTTCTCTTGGCGGATGAGCCGCCCTCTCTAGCACGAGACTTCGATTTCCTAAAGCCCTCCGTGTGCCACCGGTGTTTCCCTGCCCACTTTTACTCCAGTTGGCCGGCAGTTCGCCAACGAGCGCCGCCTTTAGCCAGCACCGTCCCGGTGAGTCCGGGCACCTCCCGGATAGTTCGACCCACAAAGGTGCCGGGCAGCCCCTGTCACCTCCGTTTGACCAGCTCCGCTTGACCCTTCGCATTGGGCCGGCAGCGCGACTCCCGCGACCGAAACGACCCGTTCGAGAGGCAATAGTCGCCCTGGCGGTGTCGATGAATGACAGTAATGTAGTTCTGTGGAGAACTATTATGGCGTTATTATTATCCGGCACTTGTGGCGACTTCAGTCGCCCATGACGGGCGTTGGTCTATCTGAACTCCCTTATTTGGCGGGCATCTTAACTGAAGCCTGCCCGCGCCGGACAGGTTATATTTTCATACAAATTGATTTAACGGGCTAAAATTTGCCGATATCCTTCGTCGACCATAGCTGTCACGTTACTAAATGCGTCTTGAAGGAGTATCGGAAATGGCGATTTTTGCGGCTTGTGGTTGCTCGTCCGGCAAGAGACCCGATCAGCGCCGGAGCGTTACGGATTCTGTCTCCGCGGGCGAGCGAGGCGCTGCGGCCGAAAGCGACAGACGCGAGTCCGGGCTCGCGCCAGGGTCGATCGGGCGAGCGTTGCGCAGGCAACGCTCGCGATGGTTGCGCCTCACTGATTCCCAGCGGATGCGACGGGTGCTGTTCTTCGGAATGGCTCCGGTCATCTTGGCGGCGCTCCCATGGATGATGAGCGCTTCGAGCGAGGATCAGGTTGGCCCGTGCCCGGATGACGGCGCACCTACGGTCGAGTCCGTGCCTGCGATGCTCACTGACAGCGGCTCGATCGCGAAGCTCGACCTCACCGATCAATCGGCGATTGCCGTAACGATTTATGCGGAGGAGGAGAACCACGGCGGCCAGGTGGATTTGCGCCGGCAGATGGGCCGCCTGATGCGCGGACTGCATCAGACCGCGCAATGCTTTCCCAAGGTCAAGTATATCCGCGCCGACCTTCTGGCGCCCGGCGAGTTCCGGCGCGACGATCATGGCAATGCGATCGCCGGTTTCGAAGTACCGATTGTCTCGCTGGCTATCCGAACCGATGATTTGCGGGCGTTCAAGCAGGATTTTGAGTGGGAATCGTATCCCATTTACGCGGCTGACCGCTATGCTCGCGCGATCAATTTGAATCTCTCTGAGACCTGGCGTCGAGAGCTCGAGAAGGAAGAGCAAATCGGGGATTTCGTCAACTCGCTGTGAGCCGGCTGTGCGCCGATTACCACTTAAAAACGCACCCACCCTAAAGTTGCCGCAACGCCCGCTTACGCGTCCGCGAAAGGTCTCAGCGACGCGATCCGCAAGACCGACCGTCCCTGTCGCTGATCGAGCAACGCGAGCGTGGCCCACCGTCGGCATGGAATGCCGTGAAACCTCTTTTCTCGATGCTTGACGCTCGCGTTGCTCGATTCCGTCTATCCGGTCCGTGTGCCTTTTGGAAAGCGCGCCCGCCGCTTACGCGCCCGCGAAAGGTCTCAGCGACGCGATCCGCAAGGCCGACTTAGGTGTATTTCACCGTGGGAAGCGTGAAACCTTTCAAAGGTTTCACTGCCTCTTTCCCGCTCTGGCTTCGCGATGGCGCTGGCGCACGTTCGCCAGGTGATGAAATAATCGCCTGTCGCGGAGGACTGACGTCGTGGTCCCGGCCCGCACTCTCGAAGGAGCCCGTAATGAAACCGCCCCGACGCGCAGCACTCAATTATCTCAGCCGCGGAAGTCACCACCGCCGCCTTGACCGAGTCCTGGCTTGAGATGGAGACGCGGCGGCTTGGCAGAACCGGATTTGCGGTCAACGTGATCGGCTTTGGGGCTTCGGAAATCGGCTATCGCAACGTTGCCTCGGCCACGGTCGAAAAGCTGCTCAACAGTGCGCTCGACGCCGGCCTCAACGTCATCGACACCGCCGCCTGTTACGACACCAGCGAGGAGTTGATCGGCGCGGCCGTCGGTCATCGCCGCTCCAACTATTTCCTATTTACGAAATGCGGCCACGCCTCCGGCTTGCCGGTCGCGGACTGGACGCCCGCGCTGGTCGAGTTGAGCCTGGCGCGCAGCCTCAGGCGGCTGCGGACCGATTACACCGACCTGCTGCAATTCCATTCGTGCGTCGCCGCCACTTTGCGCAACGATGACCTCATCGCCGCGCTCCTCCGCGCCAAGGAAAAGGGACTCACACGCGCGATCGGCTACAGCGGCGACGGCGCCGACGCGCTTTATGCAGTAGAAACCGGGGTCTTCGACGCCTTGCAAATCTCCGTCAATATCGCCGATCAGGAAGCGATCGATCTCGCCATACCCGCCGCCGCCGCCCGCGATATGGGCATCATCGCCAAGCGCCCGATCGCCAACGCCGCGTGGCTCTTTAGCCGCTGGAGTGTTGGCGCTTACGAGAAGCCCTATTGGCGCCGGCTCAAACGGCTCGCCTATGATTTTATCCGCAGCGATCCGCAAGCTGCGGTCAGAACCGCACTGCGCTTCACCCTCGCCGTGCCCGGCGTCGATACCGCGATCATCGGCACGACGCGGCCCTCGCGCTGGTCAGAGAACGCCGGCTTTGCGGCCGACGGCGGACTGCCGCGCGAAAAATTCGACGCGATTCGCGCGCGCTGGTTGATCACCGCCAAGCCCGATTGGACCGGCCAGCGTTAATCTTCGCGTCGCCACCGCCGTCCTCCGAGGGTTGCCGCTCGCGATCTCCTGCGGCTAAGGTTGCCTCGAGCTGGATGGCCAATTCGCCCATGAAGGAGTCCCGATGAAATCCAAAGCGATCATCGTAAAGCAAACTGGCGGCCCCGAGGTGCTTCAATCTGCCGAGGTCGAGGTCCCCGCGCCGCGACCGGGAGAGGCCCTGATTCGTCATCGCGCGATCGGCCTCAACTTCGTCGAAATATATTTCCGCGCCGGAGTCTATCCCGCACCCTCAATGCCCTTCACGCCGGGGAGCGAGGCTGCCGCGGTGGTCGAGGCGATCGGCCCTGACGTGACCGAGGTCAAACCCGGCGATCGCGTCGCCTATGCCGGCGGTCCGATGGGCTCGTATTGCGAAGCCCGCGTGATACCCGCCCGCGTCCTCGTCAAACTCCCCGATTCGATCGACGACGTGACCGCGGCCGCCGCGATGCTCAAAGGGATGACCGCGCATGCCCTCATCTTCTCGACCTATGCGGTCAAGCCCGGCGACACCATCCTGGTCCAGGCGGCCGCCGGCGGCGTCGGTCTCATCCTGTGCCAATGGGCCAAGCATCTCGGCGCGACCGTCATTGGTACCGTCGGCACCGACGAGAAGGCGCGCCTGGCCGCAGCCCACGGATGCGATCATACGATCGTTTACACCCGCGAGGATTTTCCGGCGCGCGTCAAAGAACTGACCGGCGGTGCGATGGTCCCGGTGGTTTATGATTCGGTCGGGCAGGCGACCTTCATGAAGTCGCTCGATTGTCTGCGCCCGCGCGGCCTGATGGTCGCTTTCGGGCAGGCTTCCGGCATCGTGCCGCCCTTCAGCGTTAACATTCTCAGCGCCAAGGGTTCGCTCTACCTCACGCGGCCGACGCTCCAGACCTACACCGCCAAACGCGACGACCTGGTCGCGCGCGCTCAAGCGTTGTTCGCGGTGCTCGCGAGCGGTGCCGTAAAATGCCCCGTGCAACAGCGGTTCGCGCTGCGCGACGCCGCCGCGGCCCATCGCGCGCTGGGCGAGCGCAACACCACCGGATCGAGCGTTCTGATGCCTTGACGATCCCGCCAAGGCCCTCGCCGTTTGTTGCCGCGCGGTTAATTTGCGCCTCGCGTTTAGCTTGTGCCGCCGCGCTCGGCTACGGTGTGGAAGGTCTCGGCTCGTCGCCGAGCGGGCATTTCGCGATGAGAGTAATGGTGTTCAATTGCGGCAGTTCGTCGCTCAAATTCGAGTTGCTCGAGCTCGACGCGGCGGGCGCGTTGGTCAACCGGCTCGCTCGCGGCACTTTCGAGGAAATCGGTCCTCACGCGCACGCCAAAATGAGCGACGCGGACGGTCGCAAGTTCGACGCTCCCGCATCCGTCGCCAATCATGCCGAGGCCGCGACCCACGCGCTCGAATGGCTGCGGGCCGGGGGCTCTTTGCAGCTCGACGCGATCGCGCATCGTATCGTTCACGGTGGTGATCGCGTCAGCGCACCGGTCGTCGTCGATGACAGCGTACTCGAGGCCCTTGATGACGCCTCGCGCTTCGCGCCGTTGCACAACCCGCCGGCGATCGCGACGCTGCGTGCTGTGCGCGAACAATTTCCCGCCGTGCCATCGATTGTTGCCGCCGATACCGCGTTCCATCGCACGCTCCCACCGGTCGCGCGCACCTATGCGATCCCGCGCACCCTCGCCGCGCGGCACGGCATTCACCGCTTCGGCTTCCATGGCATCGGCCATTCCTGGATGCTCGACCGTTACGCGGAAATCTCCGGCCGCCCGGCCTCCTCGCTCAATCTGATTACGCTGCAGCTCGGCGCGGGATGTTCCGCCGCCGCAATTCGCGCAGGCCGCTCGATCGACACCTCGATGGGGCTGACGCCGCTCGAAGGTCTGATGATGGCGACGCGCTCGGGCGACCTCGACCCGGCGATTTTCAGCTACCTCGCGGCCAGCGATCGACTGTCGCCCGCCGAAGTCGAGCGCATCCTTAACCACGACTCCGGGCTGCTCGGCGTTTCGGGACTCTCCGGCGACATGCGCGAACTCGAAGCCGCTGCCGCCACCAACGCGGACGCCGCGCTCGCAATCGCGATCTTCTGTTATCGCGTCCGCAAGTATATCGGCGCGTATTTGGCGGTACTCGGCCGCGTCGATGCGATCATCTTCGGCGCCGGCATCGGCGAGCACTCGGCAGGCGTTCGCGCGCAAGTCTGCCGCGGACTCGAGCTTGTCGGAATCACAATCGATGAGGCGCGTAATCGTGCCGCGGACGGACGCGAGGCCTGCTTCAGCGCCGACGGATCGCGCATCGCGCTATGGGTCGTACCGCTCGATGAGGAACTCCAGATCGCGCGCGCCGCCGCGCGCCTGCTCGGGCTACCAACGCAAATCAAAACCAGAAATGCAACCTAAAGTAAAAGTGCAAGATGAACTTTCGGCGCTACAGGCGCTTATCGACCGCAGCGTGCGCACCGCGACCCCTGCCGTCGGCGATTCGGTGGCCTATCCCGAGCGCCAGATGTCGGCATCCGAGTTCGTCGAGTTCTGGAATAGCGTGCGCCTGGTCGCGATGGCGACGGTGGGCGAGGGCGGCCGGCCTCATCTCGCGCCGGTCCACGCGACTCTCAACGGCGCCACGCTGCGGCTGGTGATCTACGACAACACCGTCCGGCGCGGCGATCTCGCGCGCAATCCGCGCGTCGCTTTCACCACCTGGCGTGCCGACGGCGCCGCGGCGATCGTTTACGGTCGCGCGCGTGAAATCGAGGGCAGCCTCCGCCCGGCGCGGCCGGGGCGCAGCGGCAAGCCGCGCCAGGTGGTAGAAATCGAAGTGAAGCTGACGCGCGTCTATGCGATGCGCCCACCCGCGTCGCCCTGACTACACCGCGTCGCCCCGATCGCAATCGTCCAGTTCGATGCGCCTATCCGTGCAAATCGTCGAGCAGTGCCTTGGCGTCGATGAGATCGGCGGTATCGAAGCCCTCGGTGAACCAGTCGTAGATGTCGGCGAGCATCGTGCGAGCCTCGTCGCGACGTCCCTGTTTGTCGAGTAACCGCGAGAGGCTCACCGTCGCGCGCAATTCCCACGACTTGGCGCTCTGCTTGCGCGCTATCTCAATCGCCCGCTCAAAGCAACTCTGAGCTTCTGCGATATTGGATTCGTCCTTCTTCAGCAGCAACTCGCCTTTGAGCCGATGCGTCTCAGCCTCGTAGTGACGATCTTCATGTTCATCTGCGGCGGCCAGCGCTTCCGTCAACGCATCCAGCCCGTCGTCGAGGCGACCCGTCTCCATCCACGCCTCGGCGAGCATGGAAAGAAAACGAGGCCGCGCAATTTCCGCCCCGGTCGCCCGAACCGCGGCCAGGCCTTCCTGCATCTGCACAATCCCCTCTTCGTTGTATCCCTGTTTGGCCATCGCCCAGCCGCGCTGGATAATCGTCCAAGCCAACCAGAGGGCAAAGCCGTGCTCGCTAGAGAGTGCAATCACAGCCTCCGCGGCCTCTTGAACTGCGCGAGCTTCCCGCCGAAATTGACGGAGAACGCCGGCAAAACTCTCGGGGAAAACCAGACTACTGGGATGGGATAGTGCTTCAGCTAACGCGATCGCTTCCATGCCCCGCTTGAGAGCTTGGTCCGGGTAGCCGAGACTCCACAGAGTGTGGGCCGCGTATGACAAACACGATACACCGGGTTCGAACCCACCATAGAGCGGCCAATGGAGCTCACGATCGTAGAGCGAGAGCGCCCTTTCAAGATGCTCCCTGGCGGGAAGCAACTGCCCCATCCAGAGCGAGGTGTTCCCCATAGCGAATTGGGCCACCAGCAAATGCGCTCGATCGTGCGCGCTCTGCGCCCGCCGCAGCAGCTGTTCGGCAAGCTCGCGGGCCTTCCGTAACTCGGCTCGGATGGTGTACACGGCCCACAGTCCATACAAGGTGGGGAAAAGCTCCGGGGGGTTGTCCAGCCGACCACAAAGCCCCCGCGCCCGGATGAAAGCCCGCTCCGCTTCCGGTGCGGCAAAGCCTTTGATGGTCATTAACGCTGGGCCAACAGCCAACTGGAGGAGCAATTCTCTCTGAATGCGTTCGGGGCTGTCAGGGAGCTTCTGCAGCAAATCTATCGCTATAGTGAGATTGCTAATCGCATCGACATGCGCGGAGCGCTGCATCGACTGCTGGCCCGCACGGCCAAGGAATTCAATCGCTTTTTCAATGTTATCGCTGCGACTGTAGTGATGCGCCAACTGAGTTAGATGATCGTCGAGTTGGTCGGCGAACATCGACTCCAGCGCTTGTCCGGCACGCTCGTGCAATTGTTTGCGGCGCTCGATCAGCAATGAGTTGTAAGCGACCTCCTGCGTCAGCGCGTGCTTGAAGACGTACTCGACGCCGCCTGCGGCGGGCTGCTCGTAAATAAACTCGCCCGCCCGCAACTCCGCCAGCATTCGCTCCAATTGGGTAGCCGGGTGCGGGGCAACTTGAGTTAACAGGCCGAGCGGCGATTCCCGCCCGATCACCGAGAGCGTCTGCAACAAGTCCTTTTGTCCCGCCGAAAGCCGATCAATGCGCGCCGCGAGTATCCCCTGCACCGTCGTCGGCAGCCGCAGTTGCGACAGCGAACGCATCACCTTCACCGCGCCGTTGCGCACCAGCGCACCTTCGTCGAACAGCCCCTGCACGATCTCCTCGATGAAGAACGGATTGCCGCCGGTGCGTTCGACCACCAGACGCTTGAGGGGATCGAGTTCGACGCTCTCGCCGAGCAGCGCGGCCAGCATCGCCGCGCCATCTACCCCGCCCAGCGGCTCCAGCCCGATCTGCGAATAGTAAGTCTTGGTGCCCCATTGATCTGAGTATTCGGGACGGTAGTTCACCAATAGCAGTATCTTCGCAGTCGCTATCGATTCCGCGAGCAGATCGAGCAGCGCCTGGGTCTGCTCATCGATCCAGTGCAGGTCCTCGAAGATGACTACTAGCGGTTGATTGAGACTTTCGCGCAGAACGATACGCTTGATCGCGTCGAGCGTCCGCTGGCGCTTGATCTGCGGGTCCATCTGAGCAATCGGATCGGGCGTCTCCTGAATCCCGAGCAAGGCGAATAAGTACGGCAGCGTGTCATCAAGTGTGGCGTCAAGCGCGGTCAGCGCGGTACGCACCTTGTCGCGACGCGTGGCTGCATCATCGGCGTCCGCAACGCCGAAATAGTCGCGCAGCAACTCCAGCACCGGCAGCCACGCCGACGCCTTCCCGTGCGAGACCGAGTACGCTTCCAGCAGTTTGCAATCTTTTGGTATAAGCCGCTTAAACTCGTACACCAGCCGCGACTTGCCGGTGCCCGCCTCCGCCATCACCGCAACGATCTGCCCGTGCCCGTCCATCGCCTGCTCAAGTGCGCGCCGCATCTGGTAAATCTCGCGCTCGCGGCCGACGAACTTGGTCAGCCCGCGCCGCGCGGCGAGATCGAAATGCCCATGTAATGCGCCGACACCTACTACCTCATAAACGTCGATCGATCCGGCGATTCCCTTCAGTTCAGTCGGTCCCAGCCCGCGCAGCTCGAAATAGCCTTCGACCAGACCCCGCGTCTCTGCGCTGACGACGATACCGTCCGCCGGCGCGGCGCTCTGCATCCGCGACGCGACGTTGATCGCGTGGCCGATCGGCGAGTACTCGGTATGCCCGCCGGTCTGCACCGAGCGCATCACGACTTCGCCGGTGTTGATCCCGATGCGGACCTCGATACCCGCGCGGCCACCCCGGCGAAGGTCATCGCCACGGCGGCGCAGATCGTCGCGCGCCGCGAGCGCGGCGTGAACCGCGCGTTGCGGATGGTCCTCGTGCGCGACGGGCGCGCCGAACAACGCGAAGATGCCATCGCCGGTGGATTGGACCACGTAGCCATCATATTGATGGACCGCGTCGATCATCAGATTGAGCGCGGGATCGACGATCGCGCGCGCCTCTTCGGGGTCGAGATCGCGCATCAACTCGGTCGAGCCTTTGAGGTCGGCGAACAATGCCGTAACGGTCTTGCGCTCACCGTCGGGCAGTTCCGGCCCGGCGCTTTGCAGGTTAACTTGAGCGTCAACCGCGCCCGTTGCTCTTGGAGCGGCAGATCCGGATGAGGTCCCGGCGAGAGCGTCGCCGCACGCGTCGCAGAACCTTGCACCCGCTCGATTTTCCGCGCCGCAATTCGAACAGCGCATGTTGCCCCCCTCCAAACTTTGCTTACTTGGCGCGCTCGACCGGCAGCGCTTGGCGGCTTACCCAAATTTGGGTGGTATTCCAGGTCCACCTATACGCCAGGCGGACTGCCTTTGCACGGTTTCAGTCCGGCAGTCTGACCCAATAGGATGCTTGACGACAGCGCCAAGCCGCGGATGCTGCTTGGAGTTGACAATCAGGGCAATTCGGCACTTGATTTTTACGAGCACGACGGCAAGTTGCTGCATGAATTGCCGTGACTATTTTCGATCGCACATCAAATGATGCACTATCTGGGAAGCAAAGACCTTTCACTTAAAAGAGCGAATTAGGAAGATGACCAAGAACAGTTTTGGAGCGCGGACCGCGCTCGACGCAGGTGGCAAGACCTACACGATCTATGCGCTCGACGTGCTCGCGAAGCGCGGCTTCAAGCTCGACCGGCTCCCCTTTTCGATCAAGGTGCTGCTCGAGAACGTGCTGCGCCGCGAAGACGGTGAGAACGTTACCGCAGCGCACGTCGAGGCGCTCGCGCGCTGGAACGGCGCGAAGGACGGCGAGCAGGAATTTTCCTTCATGCCGGCGCGCGTACTGTTGCAGGATTTTACCGGCGTGCCGGTCGTCGCCGACCTCGCCGTGATGCGCGATGCGATCCGCAAGCTCGGCGGCAACCCCGCCCGCATCAATCCGCTGCAGCCCGCCGACCTCGTCATCGACCATTCGGTGCAGGTTGACTCTTATGGGCAGGCGTCGTCGTTCGCGCACAATGCCGAACTCGAGTTCGAGCGCAACCAGGAGCGCTATCAGTTCCTGCGCTGGGGCCAGCGCGCCTTCGATAATTTCCGCGTGGTGCCGCCCGACACCGGCATCGTGCATCAGGTGAATCTCGAATATCTCGCGCCGGTGGTTTTCACCTCGCATGACGGCGAGGCCTATCCCGACAGCGTCTTCGGCACCGATTCGCATACCACGATGATCAACGGCTTGGGCGTGGTCGGATGGGGTGTCGGCGGCATCGAGGCGGAGGTCGCGATGCTCGGGCGTTCGAGCCCGATGCTGATTCCGCAGGTGGTCGGGATGCGCCTCAAGGGCAGCCTCCATCCCGGCGCGACCGCGACCGACCTCGTGCTGACGGTCACGCAGATGCTGCGCAAGAAGGGCGTCGTCAACAAGTTCGTGGAATTTTTCGGCGACGGCATCGCGAGCCTGAGCGTGGCCGACCGCGCGACCATCGGGAATATGTCACCGGAGTACGGTGCGACGATCGGCTTCTTCCCGGTGGACGACCAGACCCTCGCATATCTGCGCCTCACCGGGCGTGCCGAGGAACAGGTCAAGCTGGTCGAGGCCTACTGCAAGGCGCAGGGACTGTTTCGCCTGCCGGGCGCGCCCGATCCGATCTTTACCGATACGCTCGAGCTCGATCTGAAAGACGTCGAGCCGAGCCTCGCGGGTCCGCGGCGTCCGCAGGATCGCGTCACGCTCGCGGCCTCCAAGCGCGAGTTCCGGCACGAACTCGCCAAGGAAGTCGCCAATCACCACGGAGCTGGCGCGAAAGTAGTCGAGAACTGGATCGCGGAAGGCGGCAATCCGAAAGTGGCGCCGCACGAGCGAATCCCGGCGGCTGATCTCGGCCCGCTCGGGCATACGGTCGCGGTCGAGATGGACGGCGCGAAGTTCTCCATCGGCCACGGCTCGCTGGTGATCGCGGCGATTACGAGCTGCACCAATACCTCGAATCCGTCCGTGCTGATTGCCGCCGGATTGCTCGCCAAGAAGGCCGTCGAGCGAGGCCTTACCGTCAAGCCGTGGGTCAAGACCAGTCTCGCGCCCGGGTCGAAGGTCGTGACGGCCTACCTCAAGCGCGCCGGCCTGACGAACTATCTCGATCAGCTCCACTTCAACCTGGTGGGCTACGGATGTACGACCTGTATCGGCAACAGCGGCCCGGTAGCGGAGCCGATCGCGGGCGCCGTCAAAACCGGCAACCTGGTCGCCAGCGCGATTCTGAGCGGCAATCGCAATTTCGAAGGACGCATCAATCCGGTCGTGCGCTTCAATTACCTGGCGTCGCCGCCGTTGGTGGTGGCCTACGCGATCGCCGGCACGATGGATATTGATCTCAACGTCGAACCGCTCGCGCGCGACGCCAAGGGCAATGCGGTCTTTCTGCGCGATATCTGGCCGAGCGCGCAAGAGATCACCGCCGCGATGGCCGGTTCCGTCGATGCGGCGATGTTCAAGGCCGAATACGGCAGCGTGTTCGAAGGCGACGATCGTTGGCGCGGACTCAAGATCCCCGACGGCGATCTGTTTCGCTGGGAAGAAAAATCATCGTACGTGAAGGCTCCGCCATTTTTCGACGGCATTGGTCCTACGCCCGCGCCGATCAGCGATATCAAGGGTGCGCGGGTGCTCGCGATGCTCGGCGACAGCGTCACCACCGATCATATCTCGCCCGCGGGATCGATCGCGGCCGACGGCCCTGCCGGGCGCTACCTGATTGCCAACGGCGTGGCGCTGCGGGATTTCAATTCGTACGGCGCGCGGCGCGGAAATCACGAGGTGATGGTGCGCGGGACGTTCGCCAATATCCGGCTCAAGAACCTGCTGGTGCCCGGCGTCGAAGGCGGCGTCACGGCGCATCTGCCGGACGGCGCGCGCAGCTCGATCTTCGAAGCCTCCGAGCAATACCGCAAAGAGGGTGTGCCGCTGATTGTGATCGCGGGCAAGGAATACGGTTCGGGATCGTCGCGCGACTGGGCCGCCAAGGGCACGCTGCTGCTCGGCGTCCGCGCGGTGATCGCGGAGAGCTTCGAGCGGATTCATCGGAGCAATCTGGTGGGCATGGGTGTGCTCGCGCTCGAATTCGTGAAGGGACAGAATCGCGAGAGCCTCGGGCTGACCGGCCGCGAGAGCTACTCGATCCTCGGCCTCGAAGCGGGGCTGAAGCCGCGCCAGATGCTCACGGTGCGCGCCGAGGAAAACGGCAAGCCAACGGAGTTCGAGGTGCTCGCGCGAATCGATACGCCCGAGGACGTCGAATACATCCGCCACGGCGGCGTTCTGCCGTACGTCCTGCGGGAATTGCTCCGCGCCTAGCCACACGGCGAGAGAGAACGGGAGAGTTGTTGAGGAGCCCAAAACTATAGTCTTCAGGAAACTGAAACCTCACCGAGGTTTCAGACTTCCCCTTTGTAAAGATGCGGGCGCCGCCCTGTGAAAAGCCCATCATGTCTGAGCGCGTATCGGTGTATGGGAGTTCCAACTAAAGGCAGTGAGCGATACCACGCATTCCACGGCTCCGGTACGGGAAGATCAGGCCGCAAGGCGGCAAAGCTGCTCATTTCAGTTTGCCGGTGCGGGGAGGGCAAATCTGTCGGGAATAGTCAGTCCGGTGAAGGTAATACTGACTATCGGCGATGATACGAGAACAAATGCCAAATAAGTTCGAAGAAAGATTTAGAGCCTCCTAGCGGGGCGAGCGCGGACGGATTTCCTCGAGTATTGCGAGCGGCAGTCCATGAAGGGTATTAGCAGGGCGAAGCCCGCATCTTATAAACGGGAAGTCTGAAACCTCAGTGAGGTTTCAGTATCCGGAAAGAAACTAAAAGTTTTGTGCTCTTCAACTATTTCGGGGCATTACGGAAGCTCCAGTTGGTGAAGGAATTGGGTTGAACCGAGGCGGTGGGACTGCACGTCACGGACTGCCCGCGCAAGGGTGAAATACTTCGCCTGGCAAGGGTGAAAAATTTCCCCGCGGTGGGCGAACTATTTCCCCGCAAACGGAACGCAAAGATGTTTCACGTGAAACATCTTCGCTCTCCCTTCGTGGTGAAGTCCCGGCGAGATGCCCAATATGCCGCTGATTTCTACCTGCGCCTCACCCGCCCGCAGTGGAAAATCGCCCGGCCCCCCTTTGGTCAACGGATATCGTAATTCAAACCCTGTAGGTGAAATCCTGCTCTTTGTGCTCTCCTTGCCCGCTCCCCATCCTTGAAAATTCACAAGCTCTCAGGATGACGGAGGTTGGGGGAAGTCGGGCGTATAGAATCCGGGACTCGTTCGCTGCGTTCAGAGTGACGGATGGAAAGTTAGGACGCAGGGGGGAGGGAGGCGGGGGTGCCGGATTTGCGGGAGGTATAGCGGCAGAGCAGGCGGACTACATCGGGAGTGACGTTGGCGATCGCTGCGGGGCGATAGCCGACGGATTCGGGGCCGCGCGCGCGCATCATGCCGAAAGTCGAGAGCCGAAATAATGCGGCGACCGCCTGGCAGTAGCGAAACCGATCGAGCTCCATCGGGGCGAGCGCGTGATAGGCGGGAAAGTACAGCCCCGCGAAGAGCGCGCGCAGACTGTTGCCGGCGGGGTTATCGCGCATCCAGCGCGGGTGATCCATCGCAGAGGTCGCGAGGATGGCCGAGGTCGTGGCGGCGTCGAGATGCCGGTCGCCGCGATCGGCGCTGACCCAATCGATAACGCCCGTCACGCGCATCCCGCGGACGATCACGTTCTGTGGATGGTAATCCATGTGCACGATGGAGTCCGGCTCGGCGCCTGAGCGGCCAGCGCGGGCGCGCGGACTCGCGAGGGCGTCGTAGCCTGCGGGCGGCGGTGCGGCGGGCGCGGGGCGGTAGCGGCCGGCGCGTTCGCGTAAGCTGATGAGCGCGTCGTTGAGTCCCGGCAGGGGACCGGCGGCGACGCGATCGGCGATGATTGCGAGCATCCGATCGAGCAGGGGCGCGGCGGCCGGAATCGACGGGGAAACGTGCGACTGCGGCAGCCCGTCCGAATCGGTGATATCGCCTCGACGGTTCGGATTGTTCGGCTCGCGGACGTCGGGGCCAGTCGCGTCCATCCGATGGAGCCGTACCTGCGCCCGCACAAACGCAATGAAGCCGAGCGAGAAGGTCTTGAAGGCAACGGGGAAGCTCGTCGCCGAGAACAGTGGTCCGCCCGCCACCCGATCCATCAGGAGGAACGGAGCGCCGAGGGCCGCGCGCGTCGTCTCATACAGATACGGGCGCGGCACCGGATATTTCGCGCCGGCCAGGTAGAAGAACATGCGGCCTTCGCGGGCGGCCTTGTCTTCGGCGCGGACCCCGTCGAAGAGGCGCAGGACGAGCGGCGAGTTTACGGGAAGGTCGGGCGTGCGCGGTGAGCGGGCGCCGATGGTGAACTCATAGATGGTGGTTTCCCATCCGCTGTCGAGAATCGCGATGCGGGCGACCGGCGCGCCGAGCCAGGCGGCAAGTCGGGGGGTGAGAAGATCGAGGGCGGTGGTTGAGGAACTCAAAACTTTGATTTCTTTCTGAAACCTCAGTGAGGTTTCAGACTTCCCATTTGGCGGAAGAGGGTAGCGATATGCGCAGGATACCGCCCTTCGCGCAGGACTTAGCAAGGGCCCGAGCATCGCGAGCGTCAATCAGTGAAAAACGCGAGCGTGGCCCACCGTCGGCATGGAATGCCGTGAAACCTAGTGAGGTTTCAATGAAGTAAAGGTTTTGTGTTCCTCAACGACTGTCCCATTCTCCCAGACTGGTCAGTGCTGGATCGCTGGTTGCTGCGGGGTCAGCGGGGCGACGACGTCGCCGGGCGCTTTCGGCTCCTGCATTTGGCCTTGGCCCTGCGCGTTGTCGGGCGCACCCTCG
Source organism: Binataceae bacterium (SeqCode) (assembly GCA_050011435.1). Taxonomy (GTDB): domain Bacteria; phylum Desulfobacterota; class Binatia; order Binatales; family Binataceae; genus JADMIL01. Next base: position 24,475 of record JBEKJC010000033.1, on the reverse strand, counting down.
AGATTCACCTTGCCATGCTGCTGATAGAGATTCTGCAAGGTCGAAGTGAGCAGGGCTCCCCTGGTGTCGGCGATGTCGATAGTGACCTCAACCGAGAGACCCATGCGCAGCGGCTTGTCGGGCGGCGGCGGCTCATTGAGGACGATTTTGACGGGGACCCGCTGGACGACCTTGACCCAATTGCCGGTCGCGTTCTCCGGTGGGAGCAGCGCGAATGCGGCGCCGGTGCCGACGCTGATCGAATCGACGTGGGCCTTGTAGATGTGGCCGGGATAGATATCGGCCTCGACGTTGGCGGGCTGGCCGACGCGGACGTCGGTGAGCTGGGTCTCTTTGTAATTGGCGGTGATGTAGAGGCGGTCGGTGGGCACCAAAGCCATCAGCGGCTCGCCCGGCTGAATCCGGTTGCCGACGTGGACGCTTTTGCGAGTGATGATGCCGGACAGCGGCGCACGCAGCACGGTGTAGCTGAGGTCGAGCCTGGCGCCTTCGAGCGCGGCTTGCGCCTGGGCCACGATGGGACGGTCGTAATGCGTATGATCGGCGGCGGACTCCTTGCCGCCGAGCGCGGCGCGGGCCTGCTGCACCTGATGGTCGGCGAGTGCGACGTCGGCGGTCGCGACCTGCATCGCGGTGTTCGCCTGGTCATAGGATTCGAGGGAGACGACGCCTTCCTGGCGCAACTCGCGAGCGCGCTGAAAATCGATTTTCGCCTGGTTGAGCTGGGAGGCGGCGAGCCTTTCGCCGGCCTCCGCGGCTTCGAGCTGGGCGAAATTCTGATCGACCGACTGGCGCGCGCGGTCGAGCTGGGCCTGGGCCTGATCGAAGCGGACTTTGTAATCGCGCGGGTCGAGCTGGAGCAGGGGGTCGCCGGCGTTGACGTGCCAGTTATCCATCACGAAGAGGCGTCCGACGGTTCCGGGTATGCGCGCCGAGATCAGGGCGATACTGCCGTCGACGTAGGCGTCGTCGGTGGAGACGTGGGTGGTGAAATATTTGTAATAGTGGAAGGCCGGGACGATCGCGAATAGGAGCGCGATAACGATCACGACCAGCACGATGGTGCGGAGCGCGGATTTCATGTGAGCGCCTTCCGTGGCGCGGCGAGTCCAGTGAATGCGTCAGTCATTCTTGAGCTTTCTCGTGTCCAAGATTTGTGCAGAGGCTAATTATGGTTTTCTGTTGGAACTGTCAAATCGGAACCGTGCCGAGGTTTCCGCTTACTCGATTCTTATCGTTCGCCTGGGCCTTAATGTCCATAGCGGCGATCGGCCGGTTTGCGGTCGGCGCACGGCCCTCGGGCGGCTAGTGATATTTGAGGTTCGCCGTGGTTCCAGCCATGACACTTTGGACCAGGACGCCGTCGTAGATGAGATCGATGACGAAGCCGCCGAGGAACTGGACGGCGGTAAAGTTTGCGTCCACGCGCCCGCCGTTTTCGGGCGACGGCGAATCGAACAGGATGAGCGCCGGTGCGCGCGCCTCGACGATTTCGCCATGGACAGAGTCCTCGACCAGGGCGTCGAACAGCTCGGCGTTGGGCCCCTTGACGAAGAAGCGGACGTCGGGGTCGGCTTTTACGGGGGGGGGCTTAATGTTCGCGACGTTACCGTAATTGCCGACGGCAACGCCGAAAGTGCTGGTGCTCGAGGCGAGACTCTGGACGCTGAAGGCGTTGATGATTTCCAAACTGATGAGGGAATTGTCGTTGACGAGTTTGTTGACGCTGATACGGATCGGCGGGGAGTTATTGACGATCACGATACTGAGCGGAACCACGCCCTGAATATCCCAGATCGATCGCGAATCGGAGATCCTGGCGCTGAAGGGCGTGCCCACTTCGCCGACGATGCGGAAGCTGGTCTGGGCCGAGATGTTGGGGGTGCTGCCCGGATTGGTGGTGTTGGTGCCGCCGAAGCCGCCGCACGAGGTTACGAGGAGACCGCTCAGGAGCGCGACGATGGCGCCGCGCCCCAGGGATTTCGCCCGCAAAAACCAAAACATAACGCCGAGTTCCATCCGAGCTAGAATCCGTTCACTGGAGAAGTTGCGGTGCAGGTCAGGCAGCCGGTATTCGCATTGGGCGGGCTGACCTCGCAGATGCCCGGGCATGGGGTCGGCGTAAAGCCCGGCGACGGCGCCGGGGTGGGAACCATAACGGGAGCGCTCAGGGTGACCGAGACGGGGCCGCCGACGGGGGTGGGAAAGGGCGTCGCCTGCGCATAGTGAGTGAGCGTGTAGGAATCAGCCGGAGCGCAGATGGCATAGGCGCCGGCGCCGGACGCCCCGGGGGGGACGATGGGGACGGACTGAATCTGCACGCCGTCCTTGGACAGTACGACGGTATCGGTGCTGACCGGATTGTCAACGTTGCCGCCGACGCTGCCATGGCCGACGCAGGTCATGCCGCTCAGGTCAGCGACCACGGGCGCCGCGCATGCGAGTGGGGAACCCGACGGCGGGTCGGGGGCGGTGACGTCGGCGGTGACGGCAAACGAGTGGCCGGTGGCCTGTTGCGGGGAGCCGTTGAAGAGGTCCTGCGTACTGGCAAAGAGGTCAAGCGCAGTGACGGAGTTGCCGTCGGCGCCGGGATTGAGATTGTCGGGCACGTTCATTGTGAAGGGCATGGAGCTGACGCCTCCCGGGAGATTTACGAGGGTCAGGTTCTCGACGTTGTTGGTGCCGGTATCCTCGGCCGCAATCAAAACGTTCAGCGGGCCAGTGCCGCTGCCGAGCGAGACGTTGACGGTCATGAGGCCGTGGCTGAGGTTGATGTTACAGGCGCCGGTCTTGGTGGTTGGAGTGCATTTGAGCACGCCGCCATTGGCAGTGACGGCGACCGGGGTGCGGTCGAAGCCCGCCGCGGTGATCGACAGAGAGTAGGATTTGCCGGTGGCGGGGAGCGGCACCACACTGAATGGCGCCGGGACGTTACCGTTGCCGGGAAGCGGGAAGTTGCCGACCTCGTCGGTCGCGGCGCTGGCGGCGACGACGCATCCGGCGGGCGGAAACGGCTTAGCGGCGACCGGCGCGCAGGTGGTGGTGACCAAGGGATCGGGGACGAGAAGATTGAGCGTGGCGGCCTGCACCCCGACGCTGGTGCAGAGATCGAAGACTTTACCGGTGAAGTTAACGGTGCCCCTGGACACGACGGCGAAGGGTGTCGCGCGCAGATCGGTGTCCTGGCCGGCGATGACATTGACGTTGCTGCGGACCGCATAGCTGACGCCTTTGGCGGAGGCTACGAGGTCATAGTTGGTTCCACCGGGAGCACCAGGACCTGAAGGAATTGCCGCGGCTGCCGGTAGATAGAGGATAAATTCGCAAGTCTTTTTCCCGTTGCAGGAATTCGGCAAGGTCTGGGTTTCGACGATATTATTCGTGCCCGCGACCCTGGCGGTGATCGATTGCGGTCGCGCGGCCACGAAACCGCCGGTGACGTTGGTGGTGATGGTGCCCTGGATCGATCCGAGATCCTGGTTGATGAAGGGCGCGGGCGGCACGGTCCCGGGAGTATTCGTGACTAGCGTAATTGACGGGTTGATCTGAACATTATCGCTGGAGGCCGTGGGTGGGGCGCCGAGACCGGGATCCACCTGGATGACCAGCGGCGTGACTACGTGCTGGCTGTTGGAAAGGTCAAGACCGCTCGCGGAGAAGGTGCGAATGGATAACGGTACCGGCGGCGTCGGCGTAATCTGAGGAAATTGCGCTTTGTAATTGATGCATCCTTCACCCGCGGGGAAGCCTCCGGGGCACATCGGGACGACATTGCCGGGCGTGGCCGTGTCCAGCACCAGCTCGAATACGTGAAAGGTTTTGGCGGTGATGGCCTGTGCGTTAAAGATTTGGGCGATGTTCTGAATCGCGCGCAGGTCGATCTGAATTTCCGAGCGGCCTTCGCCAATCGAGACGTTATTGTTGCTGCTGCTGAAGTTGCCGCCGAAGTTGGAACCGGTCGAGACTTCGCCGACGCCGAAGGACTTGCCGACGCCGGCCGGAACACCGATCGTCACCCAATTGCCAGCGAAGTCACTGACGTTGGGGTCGGTGCTGGGGTTAAGGCGGACCGAAACGACGTTGAGCATGATGCGCTGGAAGCTCGCGGCGTTGGGAGAATTCTGGAACGAGCTGATAAAGGCGACCGCGACGACGCCCTTGTTGGCGGGGGTTTGCGCGGCCGCGGCGCGATGCGAATTTCCCGAAAACGTCAGCCCCAGGATCAGCATCACCGGGGCGACGAGTATTGCCACCGCCCATCGAGAGGATAAGTCTTTCACTCAATATCCCGCCACGGAAAGAATTCGGTCAAGTGGTTGGAGTAACGTAACTGGTGAGCGAAGGCAAGGTGGTCTTCGGTTTATGGGTGTTAATGCAGCGCGGAACCACGCATGCTGGAATTGCGTCATTGAGCAAGCGGCAGTTGCGCGGGGAGCGGGCGCTTGACTATGGGCAGGGACGATTTGGAAGATTGATTATGCGGATGAGATCGGGACGGTGGCATCGTGGCGCGGCGCTGGGCGCGCTAATGGGATTGATCGCGCTGATGAGCGCAGTCGCGGCGGCGCCGGCGTGGGCGGCTCCGCAGATCACGATCGGAAATCCGGGGCTGGAGCATTTCGACTCCGACGGCGGCGTGCAGCTCGATTTCGGCATGACCGAACCGGGCGGGCAGCCAGTGGGCAATCTGCGCGTGGAAAACGTCCAGGTGTATGAGGATGGGAAGCTGGCGAAGATTCTGGATTTCCGCGGCGTCGGCCAGGGGCGTCCGGTCGATATCGTGTTCGTGCTGGACGTGACGGAGTCGATGCAGCCGTATATCGACGCGGTCAAGCAGAACATTATCCAGTTCGCGCAGGACCTGGCGGCGAACAATCGCGATTACCGGCTGGGGCTGGTGACCTTCGAAGATTACGTTATCTCCCAATATCCCGACTGCAATTGCGAGTATCGCAACACGATGACGTCGGACGTCCAGAAGTTCATCGGCTGGGTGGCGCCGCTGCACGCGGGCGGCGGCGGCGATATTCCCGAGGATCAGCTCGATGCACTGGCGTACACCGCCTCGTTACCGTTTCGGCCGGAAGCGCAGGGTATCGCGATTTTGATCACCGATGCTCCCTCGCATAAGGCCGGCGACGGCCCCGACCGTACCGGCGACGCGGCCTACCAGCTACATCATCCCGACCCCAACGCCGACGTTACCGAGGAGACCGGGGACAAGGTTGCGGCGCTGATGCAGAAGAATGGAATCACGCTATATGCGGTGGCGCCGCCGCCATTTATCGCGCCGGAGTATGCGGAGGTCGTGACGGCCACTCACGGCAAACTTTACAATATCGTCACCGAGCAAGGCCGCTTTTCGGAGCTGGTGCGCGAGATCGGCCATTCGATCGCGACGGAGTACTCGCTGACCTATCGCACGCCGCGACCGATCGAAGACGGCACCGATCGCAAAGTCGAACTGAAGGTCAATTACAACGGCGAGAGCGGATCGGCGGAAACTTCCTACCAGGTGCGCGGGGTCGGCGGTGCGGCGATCAATATTCCCGAGGCCGGCGTCGAGGAGAATTCCGCGGCAGGGGGCACTGGTCTGACGCAGATCAGATTCTCGTGGTGGAACGCGGCGGTGCCGCTGATTGCGATACTGGGACTGTTCGGGCTTTCGCGCATGCGCTTTGGAGTGTCGGCCGAGGATCTCAAGGCGATCGTCGAGGCGCAGAGCCAGGCCGCACCCGTGAGTGCCGGCAGCATCGTGGCCGGCGCGCGCGATTTCGTGGCGCGGCAGGCGGCGCGCCCCGCCGCATCAACCGCAGTGCGGGCGGCACCGGCCGCGGGCAGCGTCCGTCCGCCGCCGCCGGCGCGGTCCGGAGCGATTACCGAAGCCCGGCTGACGACGGTCAACGCGTTCGATCCGATCCCGGCGGAGTATGCGCTGCTGAAGGACGAGATTTCGCTCGGCCGGGGCGAGGATAACGACGTGGTGATACCGCATGCGAGCATTTCGCGCGCACACGCCCGCCTGATGCGCCGCGACGGCATCTACGAATTGATGGACCTGAACTCGACCAACGGTACTTACGTCAACGAACAGCCGGTGCAGGGATCGGTGACGGTCCAGAGCGGCAGCGAAGTGCGTCTCGGCGATATCAAGTTCGTGCTGCGCTTCTGATTTGCGTTTCAGCGCTGGCAATATCACTCGTTCACGAAATGGCGGCGGGCGTTGCGGTTTGATCGCCGCGGGTTGAAAATCCCCGCGTTGGACGGGCTTTTCGCGAGTGACGCGTTGTGCCTGCCCCCGCCCGTAGTGTAACTTTTACGGCACAAGGACGTGCCAGTGGCCGCATCAAAACAGTCAATGAAGAAACTGACCGGAGCCCAAATTGTAATCGAGAGTCTGATCGCGGAGGGCGTCGAAGTAATTTTCGGCTACCCGGGCGGCGCAATTCTGCCGACCTACGACGCGCTGCTCGACTCCAAGATCAAGCACGTGCTGGTGCGTCATGAGCAGGGCGCCACGCACATGGCTGAGGGCTACGCCCGCGTCAGTGGAAAGCCGGGGGTTGTGATCGTGACCTCGGGTCCGGGCGCGACCAACGCCGTCACCGGTATCGCCGACGCCTACATGGATTCTACGCCGATGGTGGTGATTTCGGGGCAGGTCGGCACTGCGCTGATTGGCAACGATGCCTTCCAGGAAGTTGATTTCGTCGGTATCACGCGGCCGTGCAGCAAGCACAATTACCTGGTCAAAGACGTGAAGGACCTCGCACGTATCGTGAAGGAGGCCTTCTATATCGCAGGCACCGGACGGCCCGGCCCGGTGATTATCGATATACCCAAGGATATTCAGCAGGCCGAGCACACGTTTCATTATCCGGACAAGGTCGAGATCCGCGGCTTCAAGCCGACGATCAGGGGTAATCCGCGGCAGATCGAGCGCGCGATCGAAGCGATCGAGCGGAGCGAGAAGCCGCTTTTTTATGTGGGCGGCGGCGTCCAATGGTCGGGTGCGGCGCCCGAGTTGACGCAGCTCGTGCGCGGCCTCGGCATCCCGGTTACCGAGACCCTGATGGGGCTGGGATCGTTCCCGGCCTCCGATCCGCTGTGTCTCGGGATGCTCGGGATGCACGGCTCGTACGGCACCAACACCGCGGTCTGCAATACCGACTGTCTGATAGCAGTCGGCGCCCGCTTTGACGATCGCGTGACCGGACGAATCGCGGATTTCGCGCCCAAGGCGAAGACTATCATCCATATCGATATCGACCCGTCGTCGATCTCGAAGAACGTCAAGGTTGACGTGCCGATCGTGGGCGATATCAAGAGCGTGCTGACCGAGATGCTCGAGGTCGTGCGCCAGCGCGAGAGTATCGGCAAGCGCAAGGCGGGGTGGGCGAAGTGGCACAAGCAGATTCTGGAGTGGAAGCGGGATCGTCCGCTCTATGAGAACGGCAAAGACGCCGGGCGCGAATCGGTTTCGCCGCAACACGTGATCGAGGAGATGCACAAGATAACCAAGGGCGACTGCATCGTCGCGACCGACGTCGGGCAGCATCAGATGTGGATCGCGCAGCTTTTCCCGTTCGAGCGGCCGCGTTCGCTGCTGACTTCGGGCGGACTCGGGACGATGGGCTACGGCCTGCCCGCGGGAATCGGCGCGAAGTTCGCGGCGCCCGACCGCACCGTGGTGGTGGTCTCGGGCGACGGCTCGATCCAGATGAACATCCAGGAGCTGGGCACCGCGGTCCAGTACAACGTCGATATCAAGGTGGTCATCCTCAACAACTATTTCCTGGGGATGGTGCGGCAATGGCAGGAGCGCTTTTACTCGGAGCGCTATTCATACTCCGCGATGTCGGTGCCGAACTTCGTCAAGCTCGCGGACGCATACGGCGCCAAGGGTTTTCGTATCGAGAAGGCGAAGGATTTGTCGCGCATCATGAAGGAGGCGTTCGCCACGCCCGGACCGGTGCTGATCGACGTGGTGATTCCGAAGGAGGAGGCGGTGATGCCGATGATTCCTCCGGGCGGCTCAATGTCGGAAATGCTCTTCGCGTAGTGGTGGGCGGCTGAATCAGGGCAACTATCACGGCCCTCTCCGAACGGAGGGGGCCGTTTTTCTGTTCGTTGATTCGTTTTTCAATTTCTTCGCGAGGCGCTAGTTATGATGCGCTGCCATCTGATGCCCTAGCATGGCAGCGAGCGCGCGCCGCGTGCGCGCCGAATTCCGGAGGAAATATCGCATGGCGGCTCGGCTTCCCTATCTCACTCGCAACGATCTGCCCGAGGCGGATCGCGACATTTTCGATCAATTCGTCAAGGAGCGGGGCGCCGAGCCCGGCCATATTCATCGCGTCGTCGCCAATGCTCCCAACCTGCTGCGGCGCTTTCTCGGACTCGCCAACGAATTGCGCAACGGCACGCAGCTCGATCCGAAGCTGCGCGAGCTCGCGCTGATGACGGTCGGGCGGCTGACCAACGCCGAGTACGAGTTCACGCATCACTGGAACATTTCGCTGAAGGTTGGGGTGAAGCGGGAGCAGCTCGAACATCTCGCGGACTTCGCGACGTCGGCGCTGTTCAACGAACAGGAGCGGGCCGTGATGCGTTACGCGTCGGAAGCGACGACCAATATCAAAGTCAGCGATGCGACCTTCAACGCATTGCGCGGGTTCCTGGACAATCGGCGAATTACCGAGCTGGTGATGAACGTGGCCTTCTACAATTCGGTGGTGCGGGTGCTGATACCGCTGGGCGTCGAACTCGAAGCCGGCGCGAAAAAGGAGTGATGCGGGGCGATTCGGCCCAGCTCAGGATCAGCCTTCGGCCGACTCGGCCGACAGAATCGGCTCGGAGCGCCGCGGGCGGCGCGTGGACGGTGAAGCCGCCGGCGAAATTGCACGTGCGCTCTTAGCAGGGGTGGCGGTCGGTGCGATTTTCGTGGTGATCGCAGCGCCATCGGCGTGCATTATGCCGAGGCTCAAATCGGTATAGATTTCGACCAATTGCTCGAGCGACAGGCGCCCCTGTGGGCGATACCATCGAGTAACCGCGGTGAGCATCTGGAGGAGGGCGAAGGTAGCTATCTCGGAATCGCGGACCTGGAACGCCCCGATCTCAACGCCGGAATCGACGATGCCGCGGACCTTGTCGGTATAGAGCCGCTGGAGTTTCGAGACCGCCTGATAATTTTTTGCCGTGAGGCTACGGATCTCCATTTGGAGAACCGAGGCCTGTTTGCGATTGACGATGTGATAACCGAGATGGAATGCGACGAACTTGCGCAGGCGATCTGCGGGAGGATCCGCGGCGTTGACGGTCCGATCGAATTCGACGAGCAGGTTCTCGGTGGTCTCCTCGCAGAGCAAAAAAAGCAGTTGCTGTTTGCTCTCGATGTAATTGTAGAGCGAACTCGCCTGGATGCCGACCTTCTTCGCCAGCATCCGCAGGTTCATCGCTCCGTATCCGTGTTCGGAAAGGAGCTGAATGGCCGCGGTGCGCAGGTTGCGCAGGGTTTCCGCGCCTTTAGAGCCGGGTTTACGCATCGTTAGACCTGTCCATCGCGCAGCCGGAAAGTTGACAAATTTGCTCTTTGCCGCTATCGAGACGGGCGCCCGCGATTGAGAACGGATGGCCTCTGTAGCGGCTGATCGCGCTGCGATTGACAAACACTTTAATGGATTGCTAGAACTAAGTCGATAGAAACGAACAGCCGTTAGTTTCATACAACGGACCGGTACCAACTGGGACACTAAAATTCATCCGAAGAAGGAGACTTTGAAATGGCGGAATTTGATTTAGTAATCAAAGGCGGGATGATCGTTGACGGGACGCAAGCGCCGCGTTTCCGCGACGACATCGGAGTCAAAAACGGCAAAATCGCAAAGATCGGCCATATCGCGCCGCATGAAGCGGCCAAGGTGATCGAGGCCGACGGGCTGATCGTTGCGCCCGGCTTCATCGACCTGCACACGCATTACGATGCGCAGATCTTCTGGGATCCCTATTTGACGATTTCAGGATGGCACGGAATCACGTCGGTGGTTATCGGCAATTGCGGCTTCGGCTTCGCGCCGGTTAAGCCCAACGAGCATGACCGCGCGATGCGCACGATGGTGCGGACCGAGGCGATTCCGCTGGCCTCCATGCAGTCGGCGATGAAGTTCGACTGGGAGACCTATCCGCAGTTCATGGATGCGCTCGATCGGCAGCCCAAGGGCATGAACCTGCTGCCCTACGTGCCGATGAATCCGCTGATGGGCTACGTCATGGGGATCGACGAGTCCAAGACCGGCCGTATGCCGACCGATGCCGAGCACGCGACGATGCGCCGCCTGCTCAACGAGGCGATGGACGCGGGCGCCAGCGGATGGTCCGCGCAGCGGCTGGTACCGAACGGTCCTTCGGCGGTGCAGCGCGACTATGACGGCTCGCCGATGAACACCGACCTGATGCACGACGAGACCTGCATCGAGATGGCGCGCGTATTGGGCGAGCGCGGCGAGGGCTTCCAGGAGCTGACGCTGTCGAGCTGGGATCCGAAGGCCGACGCGAAGCATTTCGAGACGCTGGCTGAAATCAGCGGCCGTCCGATCATGTTCGAAGCGATCGCGACCCAGGATCGCTTCCCGCATCGCCATCGCAACACGATCAAATGGCTCGAGCGTTGCCGTCAGCGCGGACTGCGTGTTTACGGACAGGGCGTCACGACCGATGCCGGGCTGAGCTTCACCTTCGAAGACTGGAACCTGTTTGACGATTCCGACGCGTGGCGGGAAGCGACTACCGGTACCGTCAAAGAGCGCGCCGACAAGCTTGGCGATCCGCGCCGCCGCGAAGCACTGAAGAATCAGATGCCGCGCGAGAGCCTGATCACCAGCTACTTTGACGAGATCATCATCACCGACTGCACCAAGGCCGAGAACAAGCATCTGGAAGGCCTGACGCTGCGCAAGGCGGCGGCCCAGACCGGCAAGCATCCGGTTGATACGATGCTCGACCTCGCGGTTTCGGAAGGCCTGAAGACCGAGTTCTTTGCACCGGCGGTCAATCAGGACATGAACCTGATGAAGGAACTGATCGACACTTCGCACATCGCCTTCGGCGTATCCGACGGCGGAGCGCATACCAAGTTCCTGACCGCGGGCCGTTTCCCGACCGAGGGTATCGTAAAGTACGTGCGCGAGAACCAGTGGATGACGCTCGAGCAGATTCACTGGCGGCTGAGCGCGCTGCCGGCGTTCTGCGGCGGCTTCAAGGATCGCGGCTTCCTGCGCGAGGGCATGGCGGCTGACATCGTGGTTTACGATTTCGACAAGCTCAACGTGCTGCCGATCGAAATCCTGCACGACCTGCCGGGCAACGAATGGCGCCGGGTGCAGCGTGCGACCGGCTACAAGTACACCATCGTCAACGGCGAGGTGACGTTCGAAGGTGACAAGTGCACCGGAGCGACTTCCGGCAAGGTGCTGCGTCACGGCGTCGGCGCCTGAACGAATCGCGATAGCGATTGAATGAGCGACGGGCGGCGGGATTACTCCCGCCGCCCGTTCTTTTTGGTACCGTCGGCCGGGCGTTTACGATGATATATTCAGTTACGGTTGAGCAGGAGCTCACGAAGAAATTCACGCTGAAAGGCGCTCGCCCATTTTGGCAGAATGCGAAATCGAGCGGTTCCCTAGCGATCGCCGTACATAGACTCGATTTCGCCGCGGTAATGCTCCTGCACGACGCGCCGGCGCAGCTTCATGGTCGGCGTGAGTTCCCCGTTCTCCTGCGTGAAGGGTTTGGCGATGAGCGTGAAGGCCGTGATTGCTTCCACGTCCGAGAGTGTCTTGTTGAACTCGCGTAACCGTGCGTGGAACAGTTCGCGGAATTTCGGATGGGCCACCAGGTCTTCATGCCCGAGTCCGGCGAAGTCGGACGCTCTCAATTGTTCGGCGAGGTTTTCGAAGTTGGGCACCAGCAGCGCCGCCAGGTGTTTGCGGCGGTCGCCGATTACACACGCCTGTGCAATATACGGGTCGCTCGCAAGGCGCGTTTCGAGGTTGGCCGGCGAGATGTTCTTTCCGCCCGATAGTATGATTATCTCTTTTTTGCGGTCCGTGATCTTGATGAAACCGTCGGGGTCGATCTGCACGATGTCGCCGGTATGGAGCCAGCCGTCGGCGTCGATTAGCTCGCGCGTCTCCTCCTCGCGATGGTAGTAGCCGGCCGTCACGTTGGGACCGTGGACGAGCAGTTCGCCGTCCGGCTCGGTCTTCACCTCGACGTTTTTGAGCGGACGCCCAACGGTTCCGATGCGCGTGCGCGCGTGGAGGTTGACCGCGACCACCGGCGATGCCTCAGTGAGGCCGTAGCCTTCGACAATCGGAACTTCGGCGGCCGCCAGGAGTTGGTTAACCTCCACGGCTAGCGGGGCGCCGCCCGAAATCAGGTAGCGAATGCGGCGGCCGAAGATCGCGCGGATGCGCGCGAAGACGAGGCGCCGATAGAGCGCCATCGCGAACGCGGTCAAGGGCGGGGCGGACTTTCCACGATGCCGGTAATCGGCCGCGCGCATTCCGGTCGCCAGCGCGGCGTGAAACAATTTCCGGCGCAGCGGCGAGCCCGCTTCGACCGTGCGCATGATGCGGCTGTAAATTACGTCGAGCAGCCGGGGCACCGTCAACACCACCGTCGGCTCAACTTCGAGCAGATTTTGCGCGATCTGCGTGAGCCCCTCGGCATAGGCAATTGTCCCGCCCGCGAGCATCACGGTGTAGTAGCCGGCGGTGCGCTCGAACGCATGCGCGACCGGCAAGAAGGAGAGCGTCATGTCGTTCTCGCCGAGGTCGAGCGCGTCGAGGTTGGAATCGCAGTTGGACAGGATATTTTCGTGCGTGAGCATCACGCCCTTAGGCATTCCGGTGGTGCCCGAGGTGTAGATGAGAGTTGCGAGGTCGGTGCGGTTACCCGCGATGGCCGGCATCGGATCGAAATTGCTCGCCTGTTCGAGCGTGATGGCCTCGAGTCCGGCGTCATCGATCGCGGCGGCTCCCGGATGCATCGCGACGATACCTTCGACTTCCGGAATCCCGCCGAGGCTGCGCACCTTCTCGACCATCGCATAGCCGTACACGCCGATCAGTCGCGCACCGGAGTCGGCTATCACGTGGCGCGTTTCCTCCGGGCCGCTGGTGGTATAGAGCGGAACGACGACGGCTCCGAGTCCGAGCACCGCCTGATCGAAGACCACCCAATGCGGACCGTTCTCGGCCAGGATGGCGACGCGGTCGCCTGCGGTGATTCCGATGCGGACAAGTCCGCTGCGCAGACGCATCACGCGGTCGTTGAGGCTGGTCCAGGAATGGTCGCGCCAGGTCTTCTGATGCTTGTCTTTCAGGAATGCGCGCGCGCCGTATTTCTGCGACTGTTGTTCGAAGGTTTCCGCGATGGTCGCGACTGCGCTCGACATTCCGATGCTCCCCTGGCCGGCGCTCTCATGGCCGATGCTCTGCTGGATGCTCCCGTCAGCGATTGGAGTTGTACCCAAATGCCGCGTGAAGGCCAACCGCGATCTCGCGGTTGCGTCAGGTGGAGAAAGGCGGTTGCATTTACGACGATGGCGATCCGAAGTTCAGCTTGAAATCGGAAGCGACTTAATTTAAGTCTACTAATGATGCATGGCGCCCACGGCCGCTCGATCGGGGGCGTTTCATTCAATGAATTCAGCGATAAACGGTTCGATTAACGATGCTTCGCCGGCGCTGCATCGTTTCGCGATTGTCTGTGCGACAGCGACCTTCATTCTGATTTTCGTGGGCGGACTGGTCACCTCAACGGGCTCCGCGCTGGCGGTTCCCGACTGGCCGCTCGCCTATGGACGCCTGGTGCCGAACCTGGTTGGCGGAGTGCGCTTCGAATACGGCCATCGCGTGGTCGCGGGCGTGGTCGTGATACTGACGATTATCCTCGCATCGTGGACCGCGATGGTCGAGAAGCGCACCTGGGTGCGCAAGACCGCCTTCGCCGCGGCCGCGATTATCGTGGTGCAGGCGATCCTCGGCGGCATCACCGTGCTCTACCTGCTGCCGCTGCCGGTCGCAGTCGCGCATGCGGGAACCGCGCAGGCGCTGGTCTGCGTGATGGTCGCGATGGCGCTGTTCACGAACCCGAAGTTCGGCACGGGCCCTCGGCTCGAGGACGATACCGGGCGTCCGCGGGTAGCGACGCTCGCGACGATCACCACCACCGTCATCTACGCACAGATCCTGATTGGCGCGGTGATGCGGCACCTCGGGGCGGGCCTCGCCATTCCGGATTTCCCAACTTCCTTCGGCCATCTGACGCCGCCGTTTATCTCGGTCGCAATCGACGTCAACTTCGCCCATCGATGCGGCGCCGTGGCGGTCGCGATCCTGGTCTTGTGGACGGTAACGCGGATATTTCGGCGGTATCGCGATCGGCCGGAACTCACTCGTCCGGCGCTGCTGCTGACGGTGCTGTTGCTGACGCAGGTGACGCTCGGCGCGCTGACCATCTGGTCGGGCCGCGCCGTGCTGCCGACGACCACTCACGTCACGATCGGCGCGGCGGTGCTGGCGACCAGTCTCGCGCTCACGATTCGAATTCGTGCGCTGGGCGGATTGGCATTGCGGGCGGAAGCCGCTAGAGTGCGTTCGCCAATCTCGCCAGCGATGGAGCGCAAGGTACCCGCGTGAATTCCGACGCCGCCGCGATCGACAGTAATTATTCTTCGCGATACGGCCGCGCCGCGGCTTATTTCGAGCTGACCAAGCCGCGCGTTCTGCTGATGGTGTTGATCACGACGCTCGCCGGATTTTACATGGGCGACGGCGCCGCTTTCGATTTGGTCGCGGCGCTAAAGGCCCTCGCAGGGACCGCCTTGGTAGCCGGCGGCACGCTCGCGCTCAACGAGTATGTCGAGCGCGAGTTCGACGCCAGGATGAACCGTACGCGTCATCGCCCGTTGCCATCGGGTCGTTTGCGGCCGATCGAGGCGCTGGTCTTCGGGATCGCCAGTACGATCATCGGTGTCGCTTATCTCTGGATCGCGGTAAATCCGCTGACCGCCGTGATCGCCGGATCGATCACTGTGCTTTACCTCGGCGCCTATACGCCGATGAAGCGCTACTCATGGGTGTGCCACGTGGTCGGCGCGGTGCCGGGCGCGTTGCCGCCGCTGATCGGATGGGCGGCGGCGCGCAACAGTCTCGCGGCCGAGCCGTGGATACTCTTCGGGATAATGTTTCTGTGGCAATTGCCGCACTCGCTTTCAATCGCGCGGCTGTACCAGCAGGATTATGCGCGCGCCGGCATGTACCTGATGCCGCGCGACCGCTCTTATGGCAATCCCGCCAACGTCGTCATGATCGCGGCGACGATGGTGCTGGTGGCCTTCGGCACGCTGCCGACCGCGATGGGCTTCGCCGGGATGATCTATCTTTCGATCGCGATTGTGCTGGGCGTTGTAATGCTCGCCTATACGTTGACGCTGGCGCGCACGCCGACCACCGACGATGACGCTCGGCGCGTGATGCGGGTCTCGCTGATTTACCTGCCGCTGGTCTTGCTGGTGATGGTGCTGGACAAGGTCTAGCCTGAACCTTCGGCAGTCCGCTCCAGGAGGCGTGCGCTTGATTTCGCCTCGCTTTTCTTTCCTATAGGCTGGTTATCCGCCCGCCAGTGCTTGCGCGAGGGAGTATCCAGATTGACGGTTGACGAGAATCACGCCCGAGAGCAGGCCGACCAGTTCGGCCGCAACGCCGTCGAAGTAATCTCCCATGCCGAGTTGGCGGCGAAGCTCACCGACGGCCGGCCGCTGCGAATCAAGCTCGGGATGGATCCGACGGCGCCCGACCTGCACCTGGGCCATTCGATCGCGCTCAAGAAGCTGCGCGATTTCCAGCGCGCGGGCCATACCGTCATCTTTCTCGTCGGCGACTTCACGGCCACTATCGGCGACCCGACCGGCCGATCAGAAATCCGCAAACCGCTGACGCGCGAGCAGATCGAAGCCAACGCCAAGACCTATCAGAGCCAGGTCTCGATGGTGCTGGATCCGTCGCGCACGGAGGTCCGCTTCAACTCCGAGTGGATGAACGGGGTCGATACTCGCAAGCTAATCGAGATTGCGGCCAAGCTCAGCGTCGCCCGGATGCTCGAGCGCGACGACTTCGAGCGCCGGCTCGAAAAGCAGGAGCCGCTGTTTCTCCATGAGCTGCTCTATCCGCTGATCCAGGGGTACGATTCGGTGGCGTTGAAGGCCGACGTCGAACTCGGCGGCACCGATCAGAAGTTCAACATGCTGGTCGGACGCGAGCTGCAACGCGCATACGGGCAGGCGCCCCAGGTAGTGATGACGATGCCGCTGCTGGAGGGCCTCGACGGCGTGCGCAAGATGTCGAAGTCCTACGGCAACTACGTCGGACTAACCGACAAGGCCGAGGACATGTTCGGCAAGCTGATGTCGATTCCGGACAAACTGATGCATCGGTATTTTGAATTCCTGACCGAGATCGACGCGGCGGAACTGGCGGCAGTGAAGTCCGGCTCGATCCATCCGATGGAAGCGAAGAAGCGGCTGGCGACGTCGATCGTCGAGGAGTATCACGACGCGGCCGCGGCCCGCACCGCGCGCCAATACTTCGAGACGAAGTTCCAGCGCCGCGAGATTCCGCAGGACGTCCCGGTCTATCGCATCAACGAGGCGCTATGGGTATGCGAGCTGATGAAGCAGTTGAGCTTTGCGCCTTCGACCAGCGAGGCGCGCCGCCTGCTCAGCCAGGGGGCCGTGCGGGTTGACGGCGCGACGGTGACCGACGCGAACTTCCGCTTCGTTCCCGGCGAACATCACATTCTGGAAGTCGGCAAGCGCCGCGTCGCCCGCATCGAGCCGTAGGCCGCGCCGGTCCGCGGAGACCTAACCCCCCGGCCCCTTCCCTAAAAGGGAAGCGGTGTCTGAGGATGAGGTCGGGATTCTTCGCAAGCTCAGAAAGACGGAGGCGGGTTACCAGCTCGCAATGCGGTGTTCGTTCAATTCGTTGACTCACGCTGCGAGAGACGATCGAGGGCGTCGCCCTCCATCCGCCACACCGTCCATTCGTCGATCGGAAATGCGCCGAGCGATCGATAGAAGCGTTGGGCCGGTTCGTTCCAGTCGAGCACGCGCCATTCGATGCGGCGATAGCCACGTTCGCGGGCGATCTGCGCGAGCTGCTTGATCAGCAGGATGCCCGCGCCGCGTCCGCGATAGTTCTCATCGACGAAGAAATCTTCGAGGAAGAGCAGCGGCTGGCCGAGCCAGGTCGAGTAGCTGCGATAGAAGAGGGCGAAGCCGATCGGATTGGTTCCGTCCTGCGCGATCAGACATTCGAACGGCGGCGCCGCGCTGGCCATTTGCGCGCACAAATCGCCGGCCGTCGCGCGCACCGCATCGGGTTCGCGCTCGTACTCGGCGAGTCCGCGGATGAAGCGCAGGATGGTCTCGGCATCGGCAGGGGTGGCGGGGCGTACGGAGAGCGTCATCGCAACAAGCTAGCGCGCCTGGTCCTTTTTCGCCGATTGCGCTTCGAGTTCCGCGCGCAGCTTTTTCATCACAGCGTCGAGCGCGCGCATGTATTGCTGCTTGGTCCACGGCTCCTTGGTGCGCATTTTGAGCCATCCAAGTTTAACGGCGTCGGGCTTGTTGCCCATGTCGCCGGTCGAGACCTCGATAATCGCGCGTTCTTCGGGCGTGAGCGTCGCGAGCACTTCGCGCTTGAGCTCCTGCAGGAAGCCGGCTTTCAGGTCGATATCGATTTTCATCGGGCACCAGCGGGATCGGGTCGTGCGTGGAGCAAAGAGCCCTGAACGCACATTCGGCTTGACAGCATCGCTCTCACAAGGTTACGCCAGCCGGGAGGTTCAGAATAGCGATGAAATATTTTAGCGTCGAGCGTCACGATCGGGTCGAGGTGTGGACCTATCGCAATCCGCCGATGAACTACTTCGTCGGGCCGGGCGCGATGGAGTTGCAGGAGCTGATCGGCAAGGCCGAATCCGACACGGAATTGCGCGGGATAATTATCACGGGCGGCATCGAGGGCAAGTTCATCACGCATTACAGCGTCGATGAGCTGGCCGCGATGGCGGCGGACCCTGCCGAATGCGCGCGCGTCTTTCCCGAAATGGAGACCGGATTCCATCGCATGCTCGACCGCATCATGCTGATGCCGAAGCCGGTAATCGCGGCGATCAACGGCGATTGCATGGGCGGCGGCTACGAGTTGTCGCTCGCGTGCGATTTCCGTCTCGCAGCCGACGGGCCCTATCAAATCGGGCTGCCGGAGGCGGTGCTCGGAATTCTGCCGGGCGGCGGGGGAACGCAGCGTCTGCCGCGGCTGATCGGGCGGGGCAGGGCGCTCGAAGTGATGCTCTTCGGCAATGTTTACGCGCCGCGCGAAGCCGAGCGGATGGGGATGGTGAACCGGGTGCTCGCGCCCGAGACGCTGATCTCGTTTGCGCTGGGATGGGCGAGCACGCTGGCGCAACGGCCGCCGCGATCGATCGCCGCAATCAAGCGCGCGGTCTATCTGGGGGCCGACTTGCCGCTCGCCGAGGGCCTTTATATCGAGCGCGCCGAGATGCGCGACGTGATGTGCACGGAGGATGCGCGTACGATCATGAACGCATACAACGCCGAGGTCGCGAAGGATCCGATGAGCGCGCGGACGAATTTTCTGCACGGGGTCGGCGTGCCGGAGACCAAGGGCAGGTAATCGCCAAGACCATGATTCAGCAAGCGATTGATTTTCGCGACGAGAGCGACGCGCTCTTTGCGCTCCTGGAGCCGTTGGAGGATGAGGGCTGGGCGCGAAAAACCCAGTTCAAGCAATGGACCATCAACGATATCATCGCGCACCTGCATCTCGGGAATTACCTGGCAGATCTGTCGCTCAAGGACGCCGACGCCTTCACCGGATTTATGCGAGACCTCGCAGCCGCGGGCAAGCCGGGCGCGGGGCGCCTCGACTCGACTCATGCGTGGCTCGACGGCACGCGGAATCGCGAGCTGCTTAATCGTTGGCGCGATTTCTACCGCGAGATGACGGAGCGTTTCGCAATTGCGGAGCCCAAGCGACGGGTAAAGTGGGTCGGACCCGACATGAGTGTGCTTTCGAGTATCACGGCGCGTCTGATGGAAACCTGGGCGCACGGTCAAGCGATCTACGATCTGCTTGGGCAGGAGCGGAGTGCTGCCGATCGAATCAAGAACGTCGCAGTCATCGGTATCAACACGTTCGGCTGGACCTTCGCGAATCGCGGCCTGCCGGTGCCTTCGACGCGGCCTTCTGTGCGGCTGACCTCACCGTCAGGAGTGACGTGGGAATGGAATCAGCCGGATCAAAAGAATGTAATCGAAGGCAGCGCGGTTGAGTTTTGCCAGGTCGTGACGCAGACCCGGAACATCGCAGACACGAAGTTGAAAGTGATTGGCGAGACCGCCAACGTGTGGATGTCGATTGCCCAATGCTTCGCCGGCCCGCCGGAGAATCCACCGCTGCCGGGAACCCGTTTCCGGCATGGATGAGGCCTGCGAGCGGGACCGACGATTGCGATTCAGAGTCGCGAAGGCGCGTTACGATCATGAAGAAGGGCTGCGGGATTTCTCGCGCAGCCCTTTATTTCAAGCGAATCGGGAAGCCGCCGTCAGTGGACGACCGCGAGCATCCAGATTGCGGCGACCGTGCCGACGATCGCGCCGCCATAACAGAGAAACGCCAGAACCGTGTTGAGATGGCGCATGTTGAGGATGTCCGACAACGTCAGGCGCATCCGATGGGCCGCGTGGAAAAAACAGAACATCAGCAGCACGAACAGATACAGACGCGTGAGCGGGTTCTGCAGCAGCACATAGGTCTTGCCGTAGCCGGGATCGGGCGCGAGTCCGAGCGGAAACGCCAGTCCATACAGCATGATGTGAATCGGCAGGAAGTAGGCGACGACGAAACCGCCGACGCCGAACAGAAACCAGACGATTGGCTCGTTCGAGCGCTTCGCCGAAGACATCAGAAGACCCCCAGGATGAAGAGCGCAATGATCAGCGTCGCGCCGAACCACACCATAAAGTTGGGCGCCGAGGCGATGATATCGGGCGTCGGCTTGTTCAGCACCTGGCGCAGTGCCACGCGCGGCACCAGCATGAACCAGGTCACCGCGTGCAAGAGGATGAACGCCAGCGCGACCGCGTTGAGGACAATAACGACGGGGCATCGCATCAGCGCCTGGAAGTGCGCGTAGTGCGTCGGACCGGCTTTGAGCGCCGCGATTTGAATTAGCGTGATCACGGCGAAATAGGCGACGAAAAAGCTCGACGACTCACGCAGCGCGTAGCGCAGGTAATTCCATTGGTCGAGGTACCAGTAGGCCGACATGCGCGGCCGGTACGGCTTGGGCTGGAAGGTCGTGTACTGAGGCATCGGGGTCAGTTCTTTCCTCTCGGCAGCAGGAACGACTTGAACCATTCCTTGGTCGCGGTCAGCTTGTACTGCTGAATGGCCAGCGATGGATCCACGCCCTTGGGACATACCACCGAGCATTCGCCGACCACCGTGCAATCCCAGATACCCTCGTGCTGCGAGACGATATCGAGGCGGTCCTCGAGACCCTGGTCGCGCGAGTCGAGGTTGTACCGATGCGCCAGCGCGATCGCCGCGGGTCCGATGAAGTTCGAATCGAGTCCGGACACCGGGCACGCCGCATAGCAAAGCGTACAGTTGATGCACAGGCTGAACTGATGGAACGCTTCGAGCTGCGCGGGCGTCTGGATGAATTCGCGCGCCGGCTTGAAATCGTCCTTGCGCACGATCCACGGCCGCACCTTCTGCACCTTCGCCATGAAATCGTCCATCTCGATCACGAGGTCTTTGACGACCGGGAAATGAACGAGCGGGCCGACGCGCACGGGGCCGGGAGCGAAGTTCATCAGCAGGGTCTCGCACGTCAGCTTGGGCACCCCATTGATCATCATGCCGCAACTGCCGCAAATACCCATCCGGCAGGACCATCGGAATGTCAGCGAGCCGTCGAGATGATCCTTGATGTGGGTGAGGGCGTCGAGCACCATCCAATCCGCGCGCAATGGTACTTCGAAGCTCTGGTAACTCGGTTCAGTGTCGCGCTCGGGTTCGAAGCGCTCGACTTCCAGGATGATCGTATCCGCCATGTCTCCAGCCTACCTTCCGTAAACCCGCTCGCCCGGTGGCCAGCGCGTGATCACAACTGGGAGATAATCGATTCGCGGTGGTCCCTCGGCGCTGCGTGACGCCATCGAATGAGCGAGGAACTTGTTGTCGTCGCGCTTGGGGAAGTCGCGCCGCTGATGCGCGCCGCGCGATTCCTCGCGATTGAGCGCGCTATGTACGATGGTCTCGGCCACGTCGAGCATGAAGCCAAGTTCGAGCGCCGAAGTGAGCTGCGTATTGAACGTCCGCGTATGGTCGTCCATCGCGACGTTCCGATAGCGTTCATGCAACTCGCTCAGCTTGTTCGCCGACTCGACCAGCGAGTTGCGCTCGCGATAAATCCCGCAGCCGGTCTCCATCGTATGCGACATTTCGTCGCGCAGCTTCGAGATGCGTTCGGTGCCGCCGGTCTTGCGCAGAAATTGCTGTTCGAGGCGACGCTCTTCGTCCGCGGCCTGCGCCAGGATCGCGCTTTGTTTGGCGCCGCCGTTGGCGCCCTCAATATATTGCATCGCGGTGCGTCCCGAACGGGCACCGTACACGAGGATTTCGCCGAGCGAGTTCGAACCCAGCCGGTTCGCGCCGTTGATACTTACGCAGGCAGCCTCGCCCGCCGCGTACAATCCGGGCAGCGTAGTCGCCGCGTTGATGTCGGTATGCACGCCGCCCATCATGTAATGCAGCACGGGCCGTATCCGAATCGGCTCTCTTACCGGGTCCAGGTTTTCGTACTTGAGGCAAAGTTCCCGCACCATCGGCAGCCGCGACTCGATCTTGTGCTCACCCAGGTGGCGCAAGTCGAGATGAACGTAATCGCCATACGGTCCGTGGAAGGCGCGCCCCTTCTCGAACTCGCCGATAATCGCCTGTGACACGCGGTCGCGCGGTCCTAGCTCCATGCTGCGAAAGACCGGGGTCGGCGTGGGCTTGCCGAGGTCGTAATCCTGGAGGAAACGGTAGCCGTCCTTGTTCAGCAGCCAGCCGCCCTCGGCGCGCGCAGCCTCCGTGATCAGGATTCCCGTAAAGGGCAATCCGGTCGGATGGTACTGCGTCATCTCCATGTCTTTGAGCGGCGCCCCCGCCCGGTACGCGAGCGCCATCCCGTCGCCGGTGCAGATATTCGCGTTGGTCGTAAAGGGGAACACACGGCCGGCGCCGCCGGTGCAGATAATCACCGCCTTGGCCTGAATCGCGCGAATCTTGCCGGTGCGCAGTTCGATCGCGACCAGCCCCCGCACAGCGCCGTCTTCGACCAGCAGCCGCGTCGCGAAGCATTCGTCATAGCGCGTGATCGACCCGTACTTGAGCGAAGTCTGGAAGAGCGTATGCAGCATGTGGAAGCCGGTCTTGTCGGAGGCAAACCACGTGCGCATCTTCTTCATGCCGCCGAAGGGCCGCACTGCTATCCGCCCGTCGGGCTCGCGGCTCCAGGGGCATCCCCAATGTTCGAGGCGGAGCAGTTCCTTGGGAATCTCGTTGCAGAAGAACTCGATCGCGTCCTGATCGCCAAGCCAGTCGCTGCCCGAAATCGTGTCGTAGCAATGCTCGTCGATACTGTCGTCTTTGCCCGCCACGCCGGCGGCGCCACCCTCGGCCGAAACGGTGTGGCTCCGCATTGGATAGACCTTGGAAACCATCGCGACGCTGAGCGTCGGATTAAGCTCCGCGATTTCAATTGCGGCTCTCAGCCCGGCACCGCCGCCGCCGATTATCAGGATGTCATGCGCAGACGTTTCCACCAGTTTCTCCGATCCATCGTCGGTCCACCATTTCCGACCGATCCGGTATTAAAGGCGCTAACCGTTAAGCCTCTACAGTATCAGCGCGGCTTTCAGACGGCATGCGAAACGTCCCGACTATAGCGCAGCCTTTTCGGGATGCAAACTCTTTTCAGTGATTGACGCTCGCGATGCTCGGTTGGGCGGCTAAGACATGCGTGAACGGAGAGCACGAACGATTGCCGAAGGGCCGCGAAGATCTCTCAAATTGCTCGGTCCCCCTCGCGCGTAATTCAGTTGATAACCGGCCCCTGCCGACAATCGAGCAACGCGAGCGTCTATCCATCATGGGAAGTTTGAAACCTCGTGAGGTTTCAATGAAATCAAAGTTTTGTGTTCCTCGACGGCTCCCCCGTTCCCTAGACCGCTCGCTCTCTCGATTCCCGCAAGACTTAGCCGCCCACCCGAGCATCGCGAGCGTCAATCCCTGAAACACTTGCCCTGAGCGCCGGACTTTACGAGACTCACGCACATCGGGGAGGACGAATCATCATGGACAAACCCAACCGCCTGCTCAGTGCGCAGGATATCGCCGAGATGGAGAACTCACCGTGGACCGGCTGACCGAGGCGATCGACGCAGGCAATCTGGAAGGCGCCAAGAAACTCGCACGGCGCATGTACAACGAGTTCCTGAGCATGCACGACCTCTATCGCGATTGGACCGTCGCCACGCTCTCGTTCGTCGGCCGGCGCTTCGGCGACAAGGTGCTCGAGGAGGCGATGGACGCGGGCGTCAAGGCGTGGTGGGGGCCGAATCTCGAAAAGATGCCACAGGAGCCCGACGCGCTGCGCGCACGCGTGAAGATGTTTGCGGCCGGCATCAAGGCGCATCTGCGGCCGCTCCATATCGAGGAGGACGACGAGAAGATCGTGATGCAGATGCGGCCGTGCGGTAGCGGCGGGCGGCTGGTGCTTGAGGGCAAGTACGAGGGGCCCGACGCGATGTACACGGTGAAGGGTCCGCAATTACTCACCTACGGCCGCGAGGATTTCCCGGTCTATTGCGCGCACGAACCGCTGATGGAGCTGCAGGACATTAAGGCCCACGGCGCGCCCTTCGTGGTAATCGAGCCGGCGCATGAAATCGGCAAGCAGCATTGCAACTTCATTATCTACAAGGACAAGTCGAAGGTCCCGGCAAAATACTACGAGCGATTGGGCTTGAAAAAGCCCGCAGCCTGATATTTCGGCTCCGGTAACGCGTTAACTACTACGTGCTCCGTAGTCCGGGTAATTTTTCGGCGTCCCTCATCAACACCTCTCCTCGTCCAGGGAGAGGTCGCCGAAGGGCTAACGCAGTTAGCCTTTCGGCGGGTGAGGGCAACCTCCCTCAAATCGGAGCCTCATGTTTGTCATTCTTGTATGTGGATTCTGATCGTAGCAAGAAGGAGGAGCAAGACGAGGCGGGAGACCGATGTCATTCAAGGCCGGTAGAGGCCGTCGCTCAGCAAGGATCCCCGCCTCG
>JBEKJC010000032.1:0-40236 GCA_050011435.1 Binataceae bacterium (SeqCode) | reverse complement strand
ACGAGGCGGGGATCCTTGCTGAGCGACGGCCTCTACCGGCCTTGAATGACATCGGTCTCCCGCCTCGTCTTGCTCCTCCTTCTTGCTACGATCAGAATCCACATACAAGAATGACAAAGAGTGGGGGTTCAGGGCCGACAGGAGCCCCCGGCCCCTTCCCGTCTGTGAACGCAGCTCGCAGACTCGTCTGCTCGGCTCGCAATCTCGCCTTCTGAAAGTGAAGGGGTGAGGGGGGGGGACCCTGATCAGATGGTCGCGCGTTGCCCGACGATCGCGTGGTAGGCGACTAGCACGACGACGGCGCCAATCACCGCCACGAAGATGCTGTAGATGTTAACCCCGTTCACGCCGGCCGCACCCATCGCGGTGAAAATCCACCCGCCGACGAACGCCCCGACGATTCCCAGAATGATATCGCGGATCATCCCTTCGCCGGTCCTGTTGACGATCTTGCTGCCGATGAATCCCGCGATCAGCCCGACGATGATCCAAGACAAGACACCCATGATGGTATTCCTCCCGGTTATGCCCCACTAGCGACCGTTGCGATCCGCCCGGTGGCGCGCACCTCAAGTCTAATGGGTTTCGCTGCGTCGATGCGACCGTAATCTGCCGCCCTCAAATGTTCGGCCGGTTAAGCTTCGGTCGATAAATAAAGTGGGGGCCGCGTGCCTTCGCCGCCGCGCTTTGGCACAATGTCGGTGCAGCGCGACTCTGCCGCCTTTGCGGGCGCGGCGGCGGCTGATTTTCAATGGACAAAATGATCATTCACGGCGGCGTGCCGCTGCGCGGTAGCGTCGCCTTGAGCGGCAGTAAAAATGCCGCACTGCCGATCATGATGGCGTCGGTGCTGACCGACGAGCCGCTCGTGATTCGCGACGTCCCCAGGCTGCGCGACGTGCGCACCGCGATGGAACTTCTGATTGGGCTCGGTGTGGAGGCGCGATGGACCGGCGACCATGAAATCGAACTCCACGCCCGTAATCTGCTTTCGCACGACGCGCCTTACGAGCTGGTCAAGACCATGCGCGCTTCGTTCGTCGCGCTGGGGCCGCTGCTCGCGCGCTGCGGACGCGCCCGCGTCTCGACGCCCGGCGGATGCGCCATCGGCGCGCGCCCGGTCAATTTGCACATAGCCGGTATCCGCGCTCTCGGTGCGCGAATCCAGTTGCGCAACGGCTATGTCGAGGCGCACGCCTCGACGCTCACTGGCGCCCGCATCTGGCTCGATAATCCCAGCGTCGGCGCGACCGAGAACATCATGATGGCCGCGGTGCGCGCACACGGAGCGACCGTCATCGAAAACGCGGCGCGTGAGCCCGAGGTGCAGGACCTTGCGCGATTGCTGCGCGCGATGGGCGCGCGAATCGAGGGCGCCGGCACTCACGTGATCGAAATTGAGGGCGTCGAGCGCCTGCACGGCGCGGAACATTCCGTGATTCCCGATCGTATCGAGGCGGGCTCCCTGATGGTCGCGGCGGTGATCACCGGCGGCGACTTGTTGATCAAAGGCGCGCCCGTCGACCAGCTCGAGGCCGTGAGCGCGAAGCTGGTCGAGGCCGGCGCGGAGATTACCGCGCTCAATGGCGATCTGCGCGTTTCGTGCAATCGTCCGCTGCGCCCGGTCGAACTGCGCACGCTGCCGTACCCCGGCTTCCCGACCGACTTGCAGGCGCAGATGATGGCCCTGCTGACGCAAGCTTCCGGAACCTCGGTGATCACCGAGACCATCTTCGAGAATCGGTTTATGCACGCGCAGGAGCTGATGCGGATGGGCGCGGATATTTTGATGAAGGGCCCGACCGCGATCGTGCGCGGCCCGACCCATCTCACTGGAGCGCCGGTGATGGCGACCGATCTGCGCGCCTCGATGAGCCTGATCCTGGCCGGCCTCGCGGCCGACAATACCACCGAAGTCAGCCGCGTTTACCATCTCGATCGCGGCTACGAGGCGCTCGATCAGAAGCTGCGCGCGGTCGGCGCGCAAATTGAACGCGCGCAGGAATAATAGACGCATCGCTAGCGATCGCCGCTATCAATTTTGGCTTGAACCCATGACACTGCGCCTGCTCGACTCGACCTCGAAAGACTTCGGCCGCTTCCTCGACGCGCTCACGCGGCGGCGCGGCGATAACGGCGGCGCGGTCGATCGCGATGTCGCCGCGATTATCGAGGCGGTCCGGCGGCGCGGCGACCGTGCGCTGATCGAGCTGACGCGCAAGTTCGATGGCGTGTCGCTCACGGCCGCGCGGCTGCGCGTGACCTCCGCTGAACTCGCGGCGGCGCGCGACGCCTTGCCGCTGGCGGATCGGCGCGCGCTGGAACTTGCCGCCCGGCGCATCGCGGAGTTTCA
The DNA here is from genome assembly GCA_050011435.1 of Binataceae bacterium (SeqCode). Taxonomy (GTDB): domain Bacteria; phylum Desulfobacterota; class Binatia; order Binatales; family Binataceae; genus JADMIL01. The sequence goes on along the minus strand of JBEKJC010000032.1, from coordinate 37,883 downwards.
CCGCCATACGCTCGAGAAGTCCTTCAGCTATCGCGACGGCTTCGGCATGCGCCTGGGCCAGATGGTGCGGCCGCTCGAACGCGTCGGCATCTACGTGCCCGGCGGGATGGGCGCATATCCGTCGTCGGTCCTGATGAACGCGATTCCCGCGCGCGTCGCCGGGGTGCGCGAAATCGTGATGGTCTCGCCCGCAGCGAAGGACGGGGACCGTCCCGCGGCATTGGCGGCCGCGGCGATCGCGGGTGTCGATGAGGTTTATCGAATCGGTGGAGCGCAGGCGGTCGCCGCGCTCGCGTATGGGACGGCGAGCATCCGCGCAGTGGACAAGATCGTCGGTCCCGGCAACGCCTGGGTGCAAGCCGCCAAACGGATGGTCTATGGCGTCACCGATATCGACAAGATGGCGGGGCCGAGCGAAGTGCTGGTGATCGCCGACGCGCGGGCGCATCCCGAATGGGTGGCGGCCGACCTTATTGCGCAGGCCGAGCACGGCTCGGGCGACGAGTCCGCCGTCCTGATCACGCCGTCGCGTCCGCTCGCGCTCGGAGTGATCGCCGCGATCGATCGTGCGCTGGCCGATCTGCCGCGTGCCGCCGCGGTGGCCAGGGTGCTTGCCAAGCGCGGGGCGGCGGTGGTCGTCGAGAATCTCGAAGAGGCCTTCATGTTGGCCAACCGCATCGCACCGGAGCATCTGGAGCTCGATCTCGCCAGTCCCGCACGCTGGCTGAAACACGTGACGGCGGCCGGCGCGGTTTTCGTCGGCGCGAGGAGTTCAGCGCCGCTCGGCGATTATCTCGCAGGCCCCAATCATGTGCTGCCGACCGGCGGTTCGGCCCGCTTCGCCTCGCCGCTGGGTGCCTACGACTTCCTCAAACGAACCAGTATAATCGAGGCGTCAGCGGCGGCGCTGAAGGCGCTGGGACCCGAGGTTGCGCGGCTTGCCCGGATGGAGGGCTTCGAGGGTCATGCGCGTGCGATCGAGTTGCGACTGGCGCCCGCTGCGTCAAATGGTGCGCGTGTCAGGCGCGTCGCCAAGCCGCGCGGTGCGAAGGGTTCAACGGCTGCCATGAAAGGTGAGATGATCGGAAAACCGAACGCCTGAATCGCGCTTAAGACTTCGATGGAAGCGAAAAATAAATCACGAACCGTAAGCACCTCGTCCACCCGCACTCGCGACGATAATTCCGCTTCCGCGAACGGCGTGCTCTCGCTGCCCGCGCGCAGCGCCGACGTCCAGCGCAAGACCCGCGAGACTGCCGTCGCGGTCGCACTGCGGCTCGACGGCTCGGGGCGCGGCGAAATCAGCACCGGCGTGCCGTTTCTCGATCACATGCTCGACAGTTTCGCGCGGCACGGCTTCTTCGATCTGCGCGTCGAGGCCACCGGCGACCTCCACATCGATGACCATCACACGGTCGAGGACGTGGGGATCGTGCTTGGGCGCGCGTTCCGGCAGGCCCTCGGCGACCGCTCCGGTATCCGGCGCTTCGGCAACGCGACCGTACCGCTCGATGAGGCGCTATGCACCGCGGTAGTGGATATCAGCGGACGCGCGTATCTCGCGTACAACGTCGAGATCAGGGAAGAGCGCGTCGGGAATTTCCAGACCATCCTCGTGCACGATTTCATGAAGGCGCTCACCGACGAGACCGCCATGAACCTGCATCTCAATCTCCACGCCGGGCGCAATCCGCATCATATCGTGGAGGCGACCTTCAAGGCGCTGGCGCGCGCGATGGATCAGGCGACGGCCGTCGAGCCGCGTCTGAGCGGAGTGCTCTCGACCAAGGGCACGCTTTCGTGACCGCGGCGCGCGCTTCGTTCGCACACTTCACCGTTATCCCGTCGATCGATCTCAAGGATGGCGAGGTCGTGCGCCTGCTGCGCGGCGATATGAATCGCGCGACGGTATATGGCGACGATCCGGCCGCCACCGCGAGCGCGTTCGCAGCCGCCGGCGCCGAGCTTATCCATATAGTTGACCTCGACGGCGCGATTGCGGGAGCGCCGCGCAATCTCGATTCGGTGCGCGCGATTCGCGCCGCCGTCCGCTGCCGCATCGACGTAAGCGGCGGTCTGCGCACGCTCGATTCGGTCAGCGCCGTGATCGACGACGGCGCCGATGTGGTTTCGATTGGCTCCGCCGCCTTTCTCAATCCCACACTCATCGGTGACGCTTGTGCGCGCTATCCCGGCCGCATCTTCGGATCGCTCGATATCCGCAACGGCAAGCTCGCAATCAAGGGCTGGGTCGAGACCAGCGAACTCACCGTCGCCGAAGCGGTGAGGCGCTTTCGCGATGCGGGCGTGGCCGCCGTGATCGTCACCGACATCTCGCGCGATGGCACCGAGTCCGGCGCCAACGTCGCGATCTTCGCCGAGGCCGCGCGCCTCGCACACCTACCGGTCGTGGCCTCCGGCGGAGTTGCCTCGCTCGACGACCTCCGTGCGCTTAAAGCGTTTTTTGCCGAGGGCGTCGTCGGCGCGATCACCGGCCGGGCACTTTACGAAGGCCGCTTTTCGGTGGCCGAAGCACTCGCAGCCGCGCGCTGAATCGCGTTGGTGCCATACATTGTCAAATAGCACGCATCCGCAACCCCCCCCCGGACTTAGCTTATGATGGCCGGTATGCGGCTAACGTATCTTTTATTGTAGTTGAAGATGCATCTCAGAAAACTAAAACTCTTGACGCAACTCTCGCACAGTGCGATTATAAAGATGCGGCGGCTTGTGCGCACGATTAGTGTCGTCAATGAAACAAGCGCAACATAAAGAATCTCGCGATTGCAACAGTTACGAAGCTCGGGCGTTCGGACGCTCAGGAGAGAGGGCAACGAAGTTCGGAAAGTATCGCGACGGGCCAGATGAATCATGGAGGCCAAAGCGATGAACCTGCTCAGACGGAGCCGGATTGCAGCGTCACCGGGAATGGGTGTCGAAACGCGGGCCAGTGATAAGCAGGGTCGCGCTCGCGGCGAGCAAGGCCAAGCGCTCGTGGAGTTCGCTCTCGGGGTGCCGTTGCTGTTGATCCTCATTCTAGTTGTGGCGATGTTCGGGATTGCCTTCAATACCTATCTGACGCTGACGTTTGCTACGAGCAACGCTACGCAGGCTCTTTCGATTAGCCGAGGAGTGACCACAGACCCGTGCCAGACGGTCGCGCAAGCGGTCTACGCGGCAGCGCCGCAACTCAACCATTCGAATCTCAAGTTCACGATTTTGGTGTATCCACAACCTGCTTCAAGTAGCACAAGTTGCACAACTGGCACGCCAACAACGCTTGTGAATAGCACAGCCAACCCGTCGTGCAGTGGCGACCTATCCGATCTGGCGCAGGGCGATTGCGCCGCGGTAACGGTTACTTATCCGTGCAACCTCCAAACCTACAGCTACAGGCCCTTCTTGATTAATTCTATAGCCAACTGCACCCTCACGGCGCAGTCGATAATGGTCATCCAATGAAAAATAAAAACCAATCTATCGTCCGCAGCTATAAATCTATTGGCCGCCGGTTGCGCGAGGTCCAGCGCGGCCAGTCGATGGTAGTGATTGCGTTAACCGTAGTCGCCATTATCGCAGCCGCCGGGTTAGCGATCGACTGCGGCCGTCTCTATTACGCCCAGCAAGAGCTCACTGCGTCAACCCAGGCGGCGGCGTTAGCGGGAGGCGCCGCCCTGTCCACGGCCCCGGCCACTGACACCGCAGCCGAAGCACAAACCTACGCCCAAAACCAGGCGACGCAATACAGCGGCGTAACCGGGGATTTAAACGTCTCTCCTAGTCTGCCCAACGTTACGATGGTGAGTGGGTATCCTTCGGCAGGGTGCCTGGCGCAGAGCCAAGACTCCCTCCTCGCTCTCTGTAGCGCCCAACTGTCGGGCGATAACGCGATCACTGTGGGGGAACAAGTCACCGTGCCGATGACATTCCTCAGGGTGCTCGGCTTCAAAACACTGACCCTCACATCATATGCGACGGCGAGTGCAAGGGGCGGGTCTGGCGGCCCATACAACGTGGCGATCGTCCTTGACACAACGAAATCGATGACCGATACCGACTCCAGCCCCCAATGCAGTAACACAAGAATCTCCTGCGCGTTGACCGGCATCCGGGCTCTGCTGCTCGCGCTCTCGCCCTGCGCCGGGGGGCTGTCAGCCACAAACTGCGGCAACACGGTCACATCCGCCCTGGTGACGATGGCAGGACCGGAAGTGGGAAACGAAACTGCGTATAACGTCACGAACCCGGTCGATGAGGTCAGCCTGATGGTGTTCCCAGGGCTGTCATCGGTCTCGCCGTATGTTGCGGATGATACAGCGTGCCCTAACAAACTCCCTAGTAGTGGCGCTATTACCAGCTACAACAATGCGCCGGTATACCAAATCGTGCCGGCATCGAGCGACTACCTCACTGCCGATGGAGCTAGTTCGCTGAACGCCTCGGCCAAATCTGGGATCGTGAACGCAGTTGGCGGAGGAAGTTGCAGCGGTGTGTCGGCCCCGGGCGGCGAGGGAACCTTCTATGCGGGAATAATCGATCAGGCACAAGCGCAACTCGTCGCCACTCAAAGCGCGCGCCTCAGCAAAGGGGTGCACACTAAGAACGTGATGATCATCCTCAGCGATGGCGCCGCTAATGCTACGGCCGCCCAAATGTCAAATAAGACGACGCCTTATCCGCCCACGAATGAATGTCAACAGGCGATCACGGAGGCCCAAGCCGCCACGGCAGCGCACACGACGGTGTACACGGTCGCCTACGGCGCGGAGCCAACGGGATGTACGACTGACGCCAGCCTCAGCCCATGCCAGACGATGGAGGAAATGGCTTCCACGTGGAATGCAAGTAATCCAAGTGCAAATACGGATTTCTTCTCCGACTACACAGCGACGGGAGGCGACCCCACCTGCACCTCAGCCGCTCGACCGACCACTAGCCTGAGCGGGATCTTTACGCAAATCGCGGCGGATCTCACGGTCTCCCGCCTGATCCCCAGCAACCTTAAGGTCCCGCCCCAGAGCTGAAGCTAGACGCCTGAAAGAGATTACGTGACTCAAACGAGCGCCGGGCCGTCGAGGTCCGGCGCTTTTATTTTTGCCGCGCACGACCGGCGGCGCCTTTCGTCTTGGCTATGCGAGCTTCACCATACTTCCCCGGTAAACTCCGTCGCGCGCGTGCAACAAGAGAGCGATAATGCTCACGCATAATGCCATCATCGCCTAAGATCCCCTGAAATAACATAGGAATTTTCGATGGCACATTAGATGCTCCGATGCTGACGGGTAGTGGCTTTCGAGCGCGTCTCGTGTAGTCAGTCGTGTCGCTCTCGAACCATTATGGAGAAACTGAAGCCCATGAAAACCAAGCAATCGAAAAGTGAGAAACTGGCTCGAACGAGGAGTTTACCGCGCAGCCTTCCAACGTATACATACGGCCAGATGTTCGTCTTAGCCCTTGCAACAACGACGCTGGTCGGGGTGATGGCGCTTGGCGCCGACGTTGCCGTGCTCTACTACAATAATTGGGGAAAGCTCCAGAGGGCCACGGACGCCGGCGGTCTGGCGGGCGCCAGCTACCCGCCGACCGACACCGACACGGCTACCTCGACCGCGAAGACCGGCTCCTCGACCGGTGCGAACAGCATTTTGCGGTTTGCCGTCGATAACAGATAGCGCAAGTGAAACAGAACGTTCCAGCTCTGCAACCCAACGAACGTAAAAAGGGTTTTGAATGATACCGCTTCGCCGTCAACATTCCGGACAGGTCGTAATACTTGCCGTGTTTTCCATGTTGGCATTGATAGGAATCTGCGGTGTCGTGGTGGACGTCGGCGTCCTTTATTCCACGAGACGCCAGATGCAGACCGCGGCCGACGCAGCGGCCATCGCCGGAGCCAATGCTCTGCAAACCAGCCAGAGCTCAAATTACCAGGTGGCAGCCACCGATGTCGCCGGTCTCGATGGCTTCAGCAACGGGCAAAATGGCGTGACGGTGACAGTTGCACCGCCAGCAACTGACCCCGGTCCTGCTACCTTGAGTTACGTCGAGGTTAATATCACACAAAGCGTGCCCATGTATTTTCTGCGCGTGCTTGGCTACAACAACTTCAACGTGAGCACCCAGGCGATCGCCGGCACCGTCAATGGGCCCGCCTGTATCTACGCCCTCGACCCCTCGGCGTCGGACGCCGTATACCTGAACGGCAACATCAATATCAATTCCTCGTGCGGCCTGATCGACGATTCAAGCAGCTCGACCGGGCTTTATGCTAACGGCAACGGCACGATTCAAACAACATCCATCGGAGTGGTCGGCAACTACAATTCTACTTCTTTGGGCAACATGATCTTCTCGCCCACCCCGAAGACTAATATCGCGCCGGTTCCGGATCCGCTTGCGGCGGTTCAGGAGCCGACTGTCCCAACGTGCACTGAGGCGGCCACTACCGTCACCGGAACCAAATCAATTTCCGGCATTCAAACGACGGTGAATCTCACTCCCGCGGTTTACTCCGGCGGGATCAGCAGCAGCGGCGCAATCATTACTACCCTGAACTTCGCCACCGGAACTTATGGCAATGGCATTTCCTTCACCGGCGCAATCATAACCAATGCAGACTTCAACCCCGGCCAGTATCAAAATGGTGGCGGGAGTGGCGCGGCCATAACTTTAAATGGAAACAACACCGTCAATTTTGCCAGCGGAACGTATACGTTCTGCGGCCCGCTCTCAATCAGCGGAAATGTCTCGGTAACCCTCCAGCCGGGTCTGTATTATGGCGGAATTTCGATTACGGGGAATAACACCGTAACTTTTGAACCGGGCACCTACATCCTGGCCGGGGGCGGCTTGTCGGTTACTGGCAACTCCACCCTGAGCGGGACTGGCATAACCTTTTACAATACAAGTGGGTTGGGCGGATACACTCCGATCAACCTTACGGGCAACGAGACGGCGAATTTCAGCGCCCCGACCTCGGGTCCGCTCAAAGGAATGCTCTTCTTCCAGGATCGGTCGATAGCCTATAGCAGCTCCAATGGCAGTACAGTTGAAGGCAACTCCAGCTCCACGTTCAACGGGGCGGTCTATTTTCCTACAACGAATCTGACCTATCTGGGCAATTCCAGCAGCTCGGGCTATACCTTCTTGATTGCCGACAAGATTTCAATTGTCGGCAATTCGGAGCTCGGCGATAATTACACTTTGCTCACCGGCGGATCGCCGGTAGCATCGAGCACTCTCTATGAGTAACCACCGCTCGCGAACACCGCGGCGCAGCGCGCGCGGGCGTTGCTGGCGAAGCGGCCAGAGCGCTGTGGAACTGGCGTTAATATTTCCTGTTGTCGCACTTTTCCTGATTATCGCGGCTGATTTCGGCCGGCTCTTTTTCACGAACGTGGCCTTAAAGGACGCAGCTCGGGCAGGCGCGCAATACGGATCGCAAAGCGTCGTCACTGCAGCGGACTCCTCCGGCATGATCGCAGCGGCCCAGAAGGACGGCTCATCCATCTCCAATCTCACTGCGACGGCAAACCAGTGCACTTGTGAGTCGGGGACCTTGTTGACCGCCTGCTCGACTTATTCCGCGACTTACTGCACGCACAATGCGCAGGCGACATACGTAATTGTTAACGCTCAGGCCACTTTTCATACGCTGGTACATTATCCAGGCGTGCCATCGTCGCTGACACTGTCAGGAAAAGTCGTAATGCAGGTGGAGGAATGAAGATGGTTGCCGTCTCGTGGGGTGAAAGCAGGCGTTGGCAGAGCGGCGTGACGATGGTTGAATTTAGCTTGGTAGCCTCAGCCTTCTTTATGTTGATCTTTGGTGTTATCCAGATGGCCCTCGCGGTTTTCGCCTACAACAGCGTATGCGCCGCCGACCGGGAGGCAGTGCGCTACGCGATGGTGCATGGACCCAGCAGCGCGAATCCGGCTACCACATCTCAAATCCAGCAGGTCGCGATGAATGTCGCGCCCAGTTTGAACCTCCAGACGAGCAACATCACGGTGAGTTGGCCCACCGATTCAAACATTCCTTCGCAACAAGATGCGCAGGTCACGATCTCATACAATTACAAAATTCATATACCCTTTATGTCAACGATCACGCTGCCGCTTAGCTCGAACTCACAGATGCTGGCGTCGCAGAGTTGATTAAGCGAAGATTCCACTTGCGAAAGCGCTGTGGGGATCATCCGGATTCGTGCTGATCTGATAAGACCCGGCCATCCAATCGCGGTTCAATGAAGCGCCGGGCCGTCGAGGTCCGGCGCTTTTATTTTTGCCGCGGTGCGACCGCCGGCGGCTTTCGCTTTGGCGACGCCAGTTTCACCGCGGGATTCGCGCAGTGGCGCGGCAAGCGTCCGGCGAAGACGTCGAGGATATTGTCCACCGCCAGCTCGGCCATGCGAATCCGCGTTGCGTGGCTCGCGCTGCCGATGTGCGGCGTGATGACGACATTGGGCAGCTTGAGCAGCGGATCGTCCGCCGCGATCGGCTCGGTCTCGGTCACGTCCAGGCCCGCACCGCCGAGATGCCCCGAGCGCAGCGCTTCGACCAGTGCCGCTTGATCGACGATGGCGCCGCGCGCCGTGTTGACGAGGATGGCCCCGCGCTTCATCGCGGCGAATTGGCGCGCACCGATCAGGTGGCGGGTGGCTGGCGTCAGCGGGACGTTGAGCGAAATGAAATCGGACTCGGCCAGCAGCGTCGCCAAATCGACGCATTTCGCTGCCGGCGGTGCGGTTACGGTGAGCGTGGTGGCGGCGGCCGTCGGCTTTCGCGCGACGCCTCGAGGTTTCGATTTCGCGGGCACGTCGGTCACCGTACTCTTTGACGAATTATGCGCGGCATAGAGCACGCGCATCCCGAAGCCGGCCGCACGCCGGGCGACCGCCTGTCCGATCGCGCCCCATCCGATCACGCCGAGCGTCGCACCCCAGACGTCGCGTCCGAGCATCAGGCGCGGCGTCCACATCCGCCAGCGGCCCGCGCGCACGAAGCGGTCGCCCTCGGCGACGCGGCGGCCGGCGGCAAGGATCAGGGCGAAGGCGAGGTCGGCGGTGGTTTCTGTCAGCACGCCCGGCGTATGGCCGACGGCGACGCCCGCCTGAGTCGCCGCGGCGAGATCGATGTTATCGACGCCGACCGCGAGATTGCTGATTGCGATGAGCCGCGGCGCCGCCGCGATCGTGGCCGCGTCGAGGCGGTCGCTCACCATGCTGAGGACGGCATCGCACTCGCGGATATGCACGATCAGCTCGTCGTGCGGCGGCGGTGCGTCGTCGTCCCACAAATCGACGCGCGCCGTTTCCGCCAGCCGGCGCAGTGCCGCGTCTGCTACCGGGCGGGTGACGAAGACGCGGTGATGGGTGTACTTGGGTTCGGGCATTGGTGAGTCACGTTTCAAATAGCGAAGTCCTTTGCTATACGCCACAGACGTGGACCACAATATTGTCGATAAGGTCATCGCGCAGGCCGCGTCCGCCGGGCGCACCGCACTCTCGGAAATCGAATCCAAGCGCATTCTCAACGCCGCCGGTATCGCCACCGCAATTCCGGAATTGGCCGCCAGCGCGGATGCCGCCGCTGCTGCCGCCGCACGCATTGGATTTCCGGTCGTGCTTAAGGTGCATTCGCCCGGAGTCAGCCACAAGAGCGAGGTCGGCGGCGTCGCGCTCAACCTGCGCAACGAGTTTGAGGTGCGCGACGCCTTCGAGCGTATTCGGCGGGGCCTGGCCGATCGCATGCCCGGCGCACGTTTCGATGGCGTCGCAGTCCAGCCGCAGGCGCGGCCCGGAGTCGAACTGATCGCGGGGATTTCGCGCGACGATCGGTTCGGGCCGCTGCTGATCGTAGGTCTGGGTGGAATCTTCGTCGAAGTGCTGCACGACACGGCGATGCGTTTGGCGCCGATCGATCGACGCGACGCGCGCGCGATGCTCGACGAATTGCGCGGCGCTCCGATCCTGCATGGAGCGCGCGGTGCGCGGTCCGCCGACCTCGACGCGATCGCCGGCCTGCTGGTGTGCTTGTCGGAATTGGCGGCGAGCCGCGACGACATCATCGAGATGGACCTCAACCCGGTGGTCGCCTACGAGCAGGGGCTGGCAGTGCTCGACGCGCGCATGCTGATCGCATCCGGCGGCGCGCGGCAAGCGGCAATGCCCGCGACTCCGGAGGCGGGAAACGCTGCGCAGCGGCATGGCCGGCGGGTGGAGAACCTGAAGCGTGCGTTCGCTGCGCAGACCGTCGCCGTGATCGGCGACAAACGCGTGGGCGGCTACCTGTGGCTGCGCGCGATGAAGCGCTTTACCGGCAAGCTCTACTCGATCCAGATCGATCCCAATGAAATTCCTGGCATCGAGGAGATGGGCATCGCCAATTTGAAATCTCTGGCCGAGGTGCCGGAAACGATCGATTACGCGGTGAGCGCAGTACCCCGCCAGGTCGCGCCGCGCATCCTGAAAGACTGCATCGACAACCAGGTGGGGGGAATCGGGTTTTTCACCTCGGGCTTCTCGGAAACTTCGGAGGAAATCGGCATCAAGCTCGAGGGCGATCTGAAGGCGCTCGCGACTGCGTCGGACATTGCGCTGGTCGGTCCCAATTGCATGGGTCTCTACAATCCTTCGATCGGATTGTGCAACTTTCCCGATCTCAACGTGGGTAATGCGGGCGACGTCTGCTTCATTTCGCAGAGCGGCACCCATTCGATCAATTTCTGCTCGCAAGCGCCCGCGCGCGGCATCCGCGTCAACAAGGCGGCGTCGATCGGTAACGTCCTGATGCTCGAAGCAGCGGACTATATCGACGTGATGGCGGCGGACCCGGCGACCCGGGTGATCGGTATGTACGTCGAGGGGGTGCGCGACGGGCGGCGATTTTTCGAGAGCCTCAAGCGCGCGGCCGAGACCCATCCGGTGGTGGTGTGGAAGGGCGGGATGACCGAGGCCGGCGCGCGCGCAACGCTTTCGCACACCGGATCGCTGGCGACGCCGGCGGCAGTGTGGACCGCCATGGTGCGGCAGAGCGGGGCGGTCAGCGTGGCCGGACTCGACGCGGTGCTCGATGCGGTTGAGATGCTCGCGCGGGGCAAGCCGGTGACCGGGCGGCGGATGGGGCTGGTCGCAATGACGGGCGGACAGTCGGTGGTGATCACCGATACGTTTGCCACCGCGGGGCTCGAGATTCCGGCGCTCTCGCCGGCGTCGTATGACGAACTCAAAAGCTTCTTCAACATCATCGGCGGCAGCTATCGCAATCCGCTCGATGCGGGCGGCACGATTGGCGGCGGTGTGCATACCGGGAACCTCGAGCGCATTTTGCAGATTCTCGATCGCGATCCGGTGATCGACGCGATCGTGCTCGAGGTCGGCACGGGCCTGCGGGCGCAGCGCTGGGCCACGCATGAGGAGGAACTGACGGGACTGCTCGACAAGGTTGCCGGGTTCGGCCTCGCGTCGTCCAAGCCGTTCGTGCTGATTCTCCATCCGGCGCACGTCGAGACCATTGTCGCACGCGCCAAGACGCTCGCGCGCGATCGCGAGTTGGTCGTGTTCGACAGCTTCGAGCGGTCGGCGGCGGCGATTCGCGTCGCCTATGACTATTGGAGCAACCGCGCGGCCCGCGCAAATTAGGTCGGCGCGGGAAACGCACTCATTGCGGCGGAATCAACACGGTCAACTTCGCGAGCGAGGAATCGCCGTCAACGATTGCGAGGGCGCGTCCGTTGGCCGACCAGCTCATCGTGAGCGGACCGGTGGCATGGCCCGACGCGACCACGAACGCGCTGCGCGACGGATATGAATAGTCGATTAGCTCGCGCAAGAGGCCGTCGGACGCAGGCACGAAGGTATCGATCGCGGCGCTGTCGGAGGCCGCTGTAAGGACCATCGAGCTGCGCGCGAACATCGTGGGCGTCGTCTTAAAGCCCAGCGAATTGATCGTGACTACGGCGGTCAGCGGATTTAAAAGCGCAATCTCCGCCTTGATCGGCGCGTCGGGATTCTGCGCGACGCGTTTCCATGAAAGTTGCCCGTTGCCGATCGCGATGATAGTGCCGTCGCTCGCATAGGCTGCCGCCGCCGAGGATACCGCGATGAGCGTGCGCTGGGCGGTCGCCAGCGTGAAGCGAAACACCCCGATATTTTTACCGTCACGATCGCCGCCAGTGTAAAGAATCGCCGACGAATCGGGCGCCCACCCGAGAACCCTGATGGGTCCGGCTACGCGGATTTCGGCGCAGGCCTGAGTGCGCAGATCGATCATGGCGGGCGCCACATCGCGGTCACCCTCGCTGACGGCGAAAAGCCGATTCGGGCTGAAACTCATGCGCCCGAGGCGGCAGTGAACCTGGTCGAAATGCGTAATCGATCCGGTCCCGGAAATCCCGACGACGTAAAGCTCGCTGGCGGTGTCGGCAATGGTAGCGGCTTGCGCCGACGCTTGAAGAACGATTGCGATCGTCGTGCGATTGAGCCAACTCAGGCCGGCGACGCGAAAGTCGCCGTCGAAGGACGCAACCGAATGGCCTTCGCCGCCACTGATCGAATCGATGACCATCAGGTCGAGCCGGTGGGCGTCTGCCGCGCTGACAGCGGTCGCGAGCTCCATGCCGTCGGGGCTGGCGGCGACCTCGAGTATGCGTCCGCCGGGCGCGCCCGGCCCGAAGTCGCTGGCGATGGTGGTAACTTCCGTGAGCTTGTCGCCGCGGAAACCGAGGACGACCGCTTTCCCTCCGAGAGTTCCGGCGACGGCAACCGCCAAACCCTGAGCCAGCCACATCGGCGGTAACGCGGGACTGGGTGCGAAACCGCCCGGCAATTCAACCGAGCTCACCACACCGATGCCGTTGGTGATGTCGAGCGTCGCGGTGCGGTTTACGTAAAGCGGACGCGGTGGCGCTGGGGGTGGTGTGGACTTGAAGAACGCGCAGCCGCTCAGGCAGAGAACAAACGGGACAACGACGATCGTGAATATGCGCATTTTTTAGAAATCGCCAGTGCAGGGCAAGTCCGATAATATGCGGAAAGATGAACGCGATGAAGTTTCCGCGAATTGATGTGTCCGGGGTCAGCCGCGAAGTGCGCGTCGGCATCGTGACGTCAGTGCTCGTCGCCATCGGGGCGATTGTATTCGGATGCGGCTGGCACGCCACGGGGATCGTCGTGATGGTAATCGCGGCGGCATTGGTGGTCGCATTTTATCTTCTGGCCGTGCGGCCGGCACGGATACCGGCCGATGCCGTGCTGACCATTCGAATCGGCGAGGGCATGCGCGAAGACGCGCCGCGATCGCCGTTGGAGCAGCTGCGCAGCCGCGGCCAGCCGACCCTGTATCACTCACGGCGCGCGCTCGAAGCGGCCGCCGTCGATCCCAAGCTGACGGCGGTTATCGCGGAAATTTCGGCGCCTTCGATCGGGCTCGCCACGTCGCAGGAGCTGCACGACCTGCTGCGCGCAGTGGTTGCCGCCGACAAGCGTGTGGTTGCGGTGCTCGCGGGCGACAACGTTACCGTGCGCGATTATCTGATCGCGTGCGGGGCGGGCGAAATCATTATCAATCCAGACACGGCGCTCATGATGCTGGGTGCGGCGGCGGGCGGTTTGTTCCTGCGCAACGCGCTGGGGAAGATCGGTGTCGAAGTGCAGACCCTGCAATGGAAGGAATATAAGGGCGCGGCGGAGATGTTCAATCGTGAGGCGATGTCGCCGGAAGTCCGCGAGAGCCTCGCTGCGATCATCCAGGACTGGAAGACCATACTGGTCGACAAGGTCGCCGCCGGGCGCAAGATCGATGCGTCGCGAGCCGGCGAACTGCTCGCGCAAGGATTTATCGGCGCGCGCACCGCGGTTGAAAATGGGCTAATCGATCGTGCGGGTTACGTCGAGGACGTGCGCGCCGAGATCGCACCGGAGAGCGAGGATCAGGAGCGTCGATTCGTCGGACTCGCGCGCTATCTGCGTCACGTCGCCTCCAGCCGGCCGGCGGGGCGTCGCGCACGCCTCGCACTGATTCACGGTCTCGGCCCGGTGGTGAGCGGCGAGCCGCCGATGGCCGGAGAATTCATCAGCGGAGAGCGCACCGCCAGCGAAATCCTGCGCGCGGCGAAGGACGAGGACGTACGCGCGATCGTTTTTCGCGTCAACTCGCCGGGTGGATCAGCCGTCGGGTCGGACCTGGTGTGGCGGGCCGTGCGCGAGGCCCAGAAGCGCGGCAAGCCGGTGGTCGTCTCAATGGGTGACGTGGCCGGATCGGGCGGGTACTACGTCGCGATGGGCGCCGACGCGATCGTCGCGCAGCCCTCCACGATTACCGGTTCGATCGGCGTGGTGTACACGAAGTTCAGCCTCCGCAAGCTGCTCGAGCATCTCGGTGTCGGCATGGACGTCGTCAAGACCGACGAAGTCAGCGATGCGCTGTCGCTGTCGCGTCCGCTGAGCCCGGCGGAACTTTCGCAGCTCAATCAGGTCGTCGGCGAGCTTTACGGCAATTTCACGGCGAAGGTCGCCGAGGGCCGCAAGCTCGACGCAGCGCAGGCCGAGGAGGTCGCGCGCGGGCGCGTCTGGAGCGGAGTGGCGGCGCGGGCGCGCGGCTTGATCGACGATTTGGGAGGCCTCGCGCGCGCGGTCGAAATCGCCCGCGAGAAGGCCGGGTTGAAGCCGGGCGAGGCGCATGAGCTGGTGCCGTATCCGGCGCCGTCGCTGATTTCCGCATTGAACGTGCCCTTCGCGAGATCTGGCGCGCGATTCGCTGCGCAATCCGAAATCTCGTTGTTGTACGCGCTGGGCGCGGAGCTGGCGGGTGTGCCCCAACGATGGGTTCCCGCGCTGATGCGGCTATTGTCGCGCGGCGGCCTGATGCTGCTCAGCCCAATCTCAAAGTAGAACGGGAGAGTTGTCAAGGAACCCAAAACCTTGAGTTCATTGAAACCTCACAAGGTTTCAAACTTCCCATTATGGATTGACGCTCGCGATGCTCGGGGTGGCCGGCCGCGTCCCGCATCAAGAGAGCATGCGGGCGATTTGGGAAACTTTACCGGCCTTCTTGCACCGTCATCCCCAACGAAGTGACCAATCTCGCGCGATCCTCCGCGCGTCGGTTATCGCATGATCGAGCATCGCGAGCGTAGCCCACCGGCGGTATGGAATGCCGTGAAACCTCTATGAGGTTTCAGAAAAAAGCTAAAGTTTTGCGTTCTTCGACAACTGACCTGCGCTCCGAGGGCTAGCGTTCGAGCTCTTCGCGGATCGAATACATCTTCTGCCGCGCCTCCGAAATATACGCGTCGAGGTTGTGCCGATGATTCGCGAAAATCCCGGTTTCCGATCCGTCGAGCACGATTAGCGGCTTCATCGTCGCGGCGCTTTGCAACGGCGTGAGCGTCTCATCCATCAGTTGCTCGATTACCGGCTTGACGGTCTGCGTCTGGTGATATTCGCGTTTCACCGCGATCAGCATGTAGTACATCACGTGGGCGTAGCCCTGCGCATGATAGAAATAATCGTCATCCTCCCACGCGCGCACCGGTGTGCCGTCGGGCTTTTTCGCCATGTAGAGCATCGCGTGCGCGTCGCCGAGCAGATCGCCCCACGCCTGGAACAACTTGATCAATTCAACGTTGCGCTGATTGAGCTCCCGCGAGGTCTGCGGATTCGCATGCAACCCAGCGACGTAGAGCCGCAGATGTTTCACGCCGTCGCTGTATTTGCTTTCGGGCGACGGCAGAATCCAGCGCTCGGCGTCGTTGCGGAAATCAGTATCGGCGACCACCAGGTTGGGATCGTACTCGTTCGATGAAATCTTCGTGAGATCGTCCTTGAACACGCGCATGGTCTCACGCACCGCCATAATAATTCCGATCTGCCGCGAGGCGTTGTTGTCCGCCATCACGGTCGGTCCCCAGATGAACAGGTCGTTGGGCCGCCAGCCGAAGCCGCTGTGCAGTTCGTGGTCCACGATCTCGGCCAGAGTGGTCGCGTAAACCTCACCGGGAATGAACGGCTTGCCGGCCGGGAATTCGCGATCGACGTCAAAGGGAAGCCGGTCGTGATAAATCTGCCCGAAATGGAGCGCGAGGTTGATGGCTATCAGGATTGCGAGCGCGACCGCGGCCAAGATTCCGATTCGCTTTGGCGACATCGCTCAATTGTGCCTCGCGCGGGCGGGGCGGGAAAGTGCCAGTGCGATCAGAGGTACCCCATCAGGCGTTGCAGCAAGCTGCCCTGCGCAACCTCCGTGGGCGCCAGGATCGGAATAGACTGCTGCGGTTTGCCCTGCACGATAATCCGGGCCACACCGATCGCTTGACCGGCTTTTACTGGTGCGGGTATCGCGGCCGGCAGATTGTAGGTGATCGAAAATGAGTTCTTCGCTTCGCCGCGCTTGATCAGAGCGGACGCATCGGCGCCCCAGACCGGCTTGATCGTTCCCACCGCACCGCCCCTGATCGCAACTGTCCGATCGATCGGCGTGCCTTTTTTCGCGACCTCATGCATTTCGTAATTCAGAAAGCCCTGCGACATCATGGTGGCCGCGGTGTTGAAGTTTTCCTGCTTGCGCGGTGAACCGAGGACGACCGCGATAATGCGCACGCCGTTGCGCTTGGCGGTCGCAACCACGTTAAAGCCGGCCTGATCGTAGAAGCCGGTTTTGAGTCCGTCGCATCCGGGATAGGTGCGCACCAGATGATTGGTATTGCGCAACTCGAAGGCGCCGTTGCGAAAGCGCGTCGTGTCAATCGCGGACCAGCGCAAGATGTCGGGATAGGTGACGAGCGCGCGTGCGATGACGGCGAGATCGTAGGCGCTCGAGACGTCGGCTTGCTCGCCGGCGGCTGGCGGCAGCCCGTGCACGGAATAGTAATGCGTGTTTTTCAGGCCGAGTGCGGCGGCCTCCTGATTCATCATCTGCACGCACGCCTCGGCCGACCCCGCGACATATTCGGCGACGGCGAAGGTGGCGTCGTTGGCCGAATGGACGACGATCGCCTGCATCATCTCCTCGAGCGTGAAGGTCTCGCCCTCCTTGAGATAAACCTGCGAGCCGCCCATCCGCGCCGCAGCCGCCGAGGTCGTGACCTTGTCGCTGAGCTTGAGGCTGCCGTCGGCAATTTTCTTCGCGACGATCAGCATCACCATCATCTTCGCCAACGATGCGGTAGGCCACCGACGGTTCATGTCGTGGTCGAAGATGACGGTGCCGGTGGTCGGTTCCATCGCACACGCTGCCGCATACGGAGCGGTTAGCGGATTGCCTTCATGGGGCTGCTGCGAATCGGGTGGAGCGGGGTTGTGCGCCGTCGGCCGGCGCCGCGCCTCGGCTGACCTCGCAATCAACAGCGGAATCGCAGCACCGGCTGCTAGCGTGATTCCCGCCCGTACGAATATGCGCCGGCTGATGACTGGACGCGATTTCATTTCGGCCCCACCTCCGCCTCATACCCGCCCGCCCACCGGGCTATTATCGCGAGATCGACACCGCTGTCACCGCGGCCATGAATCGATCGGTGCTCAACCCCGCAGCGCAAATTCCATGAAGGCGCAATCGATGGCTCAATTCGGGATTGGCTCCGGTGCGCCGCCGGAAAACCAGACATCAATGAATCGAATAGCTCAGTCGTACCGGAGCGCCATTGCGCAGCACGATGAGGGTGACGTCGGACCTGGTCTGCAACGTCGAGAGCATCCGCAGCGCGCGCGCCGGGTCGGTTAGCTGCTCGCCTGAGATCGAGGTCAGGACGTCGCCGTCCTGCAAGCCGATTTGCTGAAAAAGCGATCCGGGCTGAATTTCGCTCAGCCGAAATCCGTTCGTCGCGCCGTTCTGCATGACAGGCAGCGCGCGAACCTCGGTGAGGAGGTGCGACATGTCTTGCATGTTGCTGTTGATCGTCGTGCGCTCGACCGCATATTGGTTTGGCCCGACCTTGCGCACGCCGTCGGCCTTCGCTGCCGGGCGCCCCGGCCGAATCATCGGATTGCGTATGAATGGCGACCGCGGGCCGCGCGACCGCGGGCCGTGCGGCCGCAACTGCGGCCGTGAGTCACCCGCGTCATCGTCGCCGGACTCACCGAGGGCGTCCTTGGCAATCTCGATCACCACGCGATGACCGTTGTGTTCGATGATCGCCCGATTCTTGCCAATCTGCACCAACCGTCCCACGCTCGGAATCGTCTCACCGAGCCGGTAAAGCTGCTGGTTGCCCGATTCATCTGCGACGATGGCGAAATCACGCGCGCCACCCGTCAGATGAGAGGTGCCGAGCAGCTTGATATTCAGGTCTTCTTTTTCGACCGGCGCCGACACCTCGGGTGCAGGTGCGAGGTTGAAGATGTCGCGCTCCCGGATGATGTTGTACACGGCTCGTGGCCGCGGGGCGGTCAAGTCCGTCACAGCGCCGGGCGCGATGTTGGTCAGCGGCTGTGTCACCACATTCGCCGCATAATGCAGCTTGATCATCTGGCTGACGGTGCGCGCGGCGAAATAGGGAATTATCAGCGCCGCCAGCAAGACGTTGAGCGCGAACAGATAGCGTTCAGAGATGTTGAACGTCATTCAAAACGCAGCCTCGGCCTCGTATGAGCTTCCCTCGACCAGGCGGCCAACATCGTAATTCCAGCGTCCCTTCCAATGCTCGATTAGCAGGCTCGCCGGTGAATGACCGCTGCGCACCAGTTCGGTCAGCCGCGCCAGGTAAATGCTCTCATCCTCGCCGCGTTCGTTCAATGCCCGCAGGCGCACCAGTCCGGTCGTTCCGATATTCAAAAGCTCAAGCGCCAGTTCCTTGAAAGTGATGCGTCCGGCGCGCGCCTCGAGTCCGGCCTTGTTGGCCATCGCGGTCAATTCCAGGCGCTCGCGATAGCTCCATCGCTTGACCAAATCCCATGCTGCCGCCATGCAATCGTCGTCGTAGAGAATTCCCTTGAGCAGGGCCGGCAGCGCCAGCATCAGAGCAGGTGGTTGACTATCGGCAGTGCGCACCTCGAGGTACTGCTTCAGGCGGACCTCGGGGAACAGAGTTGTCAGGTGATGTGCCCAGTCCTCGATCGACGCCCGCTGGCCGTTCCAGCCGCGCTCCATGTACTGGCGGAAGGTGATACCGGGCGGCGGCGTCAGGTTGATATAGCGATGATCGCGAATGAGGAAATACATCGGTACGTCGAGTGCGTATTCGGTGTAGTCCTCGAAGCCGGCGTCGTCGCGAAAGACGAAGGCCGGAACCCCGCAACGATCGTTGTCGGTGTCGCTCCAGATATGACCACGGAAGCTTTGGAAGCCGTTGAGCGCGCCGTCCGAGATGGGTGAATTGGCGAACGTCGCGTAGAGCAGCGGAACTATTCCCATGCTCACGCGCAGCTTGCGGATAGCGTCGGCCTCATCGTGGTAATCGAGATTCGCCTGGACCCCCGCGGTCTGCTTCATCATCCGCTGGCCGAGGCGCCCTTTGCGGGCCATGTACGGATACATGATGTGGTAGCGCGCTTTCGGCAGCAGCTCGATTTCGTCGATTCGACTCACCGGTTGGATGCCAACTCCGAGGACCGCGGCGCCGATTTGATGGCCAATTTCGATCAGTTGTTCGGCGTGCTGCGTGAATTCGAGATGGGCGCAATGGATCGTTTCGCATTGCTCGCCGGATAATTCGATTTGTCCACCGGGCTCGATCGTTATCGGTGCACGCTCGCCTTTAAGTGCGATGATCCGGCCATGCTCATCGTCGGCTTCATAACCGTAACGATCGATGAGGCGGCGCATGACCTCCTCGACGCCGGCGGGTCCCGAGAAGGGCAGGGCGCGGCCGTCGCGCGCCGACACGACGACTTTTTCGTACTCGGTGCCGACTCGCCATTGTTCGCGCGGCTTGGCGCCGCTAGCGAAATAGCGGATCAGTTCCTCTTTCTTCTCAAGCGGCTCACTCATCGGTCTCACGCCCGGATTGCTGATGGAATTGGAGGGGGTCCGGTTGCATCAAAGCATAACGCCTCGATCGCGCGCCTATAATGGCTTCGTGAGTTGGTTTAGGCAAGCCGTTAACGCGGCCGATATGTGCTCGTTCTTGCCACTCGCGCGTCGCTCTCTTAAGGTTCCGCGCGGAGGTGCCGGTGATGGCTCAATGCGTGCTCGCGATCGACCAGGGAACGACCGGTACCACCGTCATGGTAATCGATGCGGGCGGCCGAATTCGCGCGCGCGGCTATGCCGACGTCCACCAGTTCTACCCGCGTCCCGGATGGGTCGAGCACGACGCGGATCGAATCTATCGTTCGGTCGTCGAACTGGGGCGCGCGGCGCTCGCCAAGGCCAAGGTGCGTGCCGGTGATCTCGCGGCTGTCGGGATTACGAATCAGCGTGAGACTTTCGTGGTCTGGGAGCGCAAGACCGGGCGCCCGCTCCATCGCGCAATCGTATGGCAATGCCGGCGCAGCGCCGATATCTGCGATCGTCTTCGCGATCACGAGGCCGACGTCACCGAGCGCACAGGACTGCTGATCGATCCGTACTTCTCGGGCACCAAGCTCAAATGGCTGCTCGACCGGAAGCCGGCGCTGCGCCGCCGCGCGCGGCGCGGCGAGCTCTGCTTCGGCACCATCGACACCTGGCTCATTTTCAAGCTGTCGCGCGGCGCCGCTTTCGTCACCGATTTCACCAACGCTTCACGCACCCTGATGCTCAACCTCGACCGCCTGGAGTGGGATCCAGCTATGCTCGAGTTGCTCGACATACCGCCCGAGATGCTCGCGACGCCGGTATCCTCGCGCGGTCCGCTGGCCGAGGCCGCAGCCGGTATTTTCGGCGATCGCGCGACACCGATCGCGGCCAGCATCGGCGATCAGCAGGCGGCGCTCTTCGGGCAGGGCGGCGTCGCGGACGGCGACGCGAAGGTGACCTACGGCACGGGCGCGTTCCTCCTGATGAACACCGGCAAAGTGCGGCCGCGCTCGCATAACCGGCTCATCAGTACCGTCGCCCTCGGCCCCCGCGGCGAATCCGCATACGCGCTGGAGGGTTCGGTCTTTATTGCGGGTGCGGCAGTGCAATGGCTCCGCGACGAACTCAAGCTGATCGCGAAATCCTCCGATACGGATGCACTTGCAGTGCGCAGTACCGACCGCTCCGCGCCGTATTTCGTTCCGGCCTTTGTCGGTCTGGGCGCACCGTATTGGGATAGTCACGCGCGCGGTGCGATCTTCGGACTGACCCGCGGTACTACCCGCGCCGACCTGGTGAGGGCCACTCTCGACAGCATTGCGTACCAGGTTCACGACGTGATGGTCGCCATGGAGAAAGACAGCGGCCACCGCATCGCGGAGTTGCGCGTCGATGGCGGCGCCGCGGCCAACGATTACCTGATGCAGTTTCAGGCCGACTTGTTCGGGCGTCCAGTGCGCCGACCCTCAATGGCGGAGACCACCGTGCTCGGTGCCGCGATTCTCGCAGGTCTCGCTGCCGGAGTGTGGCGCTCGCCCGGCGATCTCAAAGCCCTGCGCAAGCTCGACCGTGCGTTTCGGCCGCGGATGAAGAGCGCCGAACGAAAACATTTGCTTGCCGGATGGCATGACGCGGTCGCGCGAACCCTGAACCACCCGAAATGATGTCGAGATGCAATAATACTACATGTAGTATTATTGATACGCGCTAGAGTGGTGCGGAAGCGCAACTGTCGCACGGATGCTCGCCGAGGTTGGCTCGAACATGCTCCAAGTTCGCGCGCAGAGCAGTTCGAGACCAGGTATCGATCAACCTCAAACGCTTCGAAAGCGTGTGTGGGGCTTAATCGGTCGAGCGGCCGGCTGGTTTAATTGAAGTGATGCGAAGGCCCTTCGAGGTCCAGCCGACGTCGAAGCCGATGCTGTCGCCCTCGCGAAGGAATTCGATACCCGGCGCGCGCCCGCCGATGGGCGCCCCAACCACTGACACGAAAGGAAATTGAAAGGGGATTTCGCGTCCGCTGCGCGAACGCACGAGCCCGCGGCCACGCACACGGTCAATGGTCACGATCAGCCCGCAGTAGAAATTACCAGGAAAGCGCTCGCTGTCGTATTCGTCACTCACTCTTGGATTCCAATGGTGTCGCTACCCCGGATCTCTTGGGATCGAATCGCTTTGGCCGCCATGGCTCAACCCTCCGCGGCTAGTAGTGCGTCGAGTTCGCCCCGGCCTTCGAGCGCTCGGAGTTCGTCATATCCACCGATTATCTTGTCGTTGATGAAAATTTCGGGCACGGTGCGGCGCCCACCCGCAAGCTCCACCATTTTTTGACGCAATTCGTCGTCGTCGGAAACGTCGATTTCCTCGAACGCGACACCCTTGTTCTTCAGCAGGGCCTTGGCGCGAGTGCAAAACGGGCAATAGCTTGTTGTATAGACTTGGACTTTCGCCACTGGTGTTCCTTTCAGCTTTATTCTCCAGTGCGCCGCTTTCTCTCGCAAGCCCCTCCCACTCGCTGGAGTGTCTTCCGGCTATGGATGATTACCGGGCCTAGCGGGTATCGGCGTAGTGGCGCTTGAGCCATGCTGGCGAGACGCCGGCGAGGAACAGCGACTTGATTATCCACATCTTTACGATGGTGCGGACAACGCCGTCCCGCCGCCATCGGCGCGACGATGTGATGACGCGCACCTGCAGGCAGGCGACGCGGCCCGCACGGCGCATCCGGCGGGCGAAATCAACGTCCTCGCATAGTTCGATGTTGGCATAGCCGCCGAGCCGTTCGAAGACCTCGCGGCGAACGAAAATCGCCTGGTCGCCGGTGGCGGATCGAACGACCCGCGAGCGCAGGCTGATCATCGCCGCGACCAGGTCGAGAGCGCGATCGCGAACGTCGAACGCGAGGTCGAAGCGGCCGCCCACGACGAGCCCGTCCGCCAGCGCGGCCTCGATGTCGCAAGCGAACGTCGGCGGAACGATCGTGTCGGCGTGAACGAAAGCGATCGCCTCGCCAGCTACTTGCGACGCGCCGGCATTCATCTGGCGGGCGCGGCCACGCGGGCCTTCGAGCAGTTTGTCGCAACCGGGGCGCGCGATTTCGACGCTGCGATCGCTGCTGCCGCCATCCACCACGATTATCTCGGCGGCCGGCGCGCCGATGCGAAGCGCCCCGAGCGTCGCGGCGATCGCGCCCTCTTCGTTGAGCATCGGTACGATGACGGTGAGCTTCAAGTCAGCGCAGGCGCGGGTTGATCATGGAAACGGGGGCGTCTATCGGCGGCGCGTCGCGGATCTGGACCTTGCGCCCGCGCACTTCCAGGCGGCCCTCCTGGTAGAGCCGAATCGCGTGCGTATAGATGCGATGTTCCTCGGCATGAATGCGCGCGGCCAGCCTCGCCTCGTCGTCATCCTGATCAACCGGCACGACCGCCTGCACGATTACGGGACCGTCATCAACGCCTTCGGTCACGAAAAATACTGTGCATCCGGAGAACCGCACGCCGTAATCGAGCGCCTGCCGTTGTGCATCGACACCGGGAAAGGCCGGGCACAACGCCGGATGGATATTCATGATCCGATCGCGAAAGGCGGTCACCATCACCGGTGAGAAGAGGCGCATGAAGCCCGCGCAAATCACGAGTTCGACTTCATGCGCGTGCAACGAATCAACCAGCGCGCGGTCGAAATCCTCGCGCGACGGAAACCCGCGATGGTCGATGAATTCGGCCGGAATCGCGCGGCGGCGGGCGCGCTCGAGGCCCGGCGCCGCGGCCTTGTTGGAAATCACGACACGAATCTCGGCCTTGAGTTCACCCCGATCGATGGCTTCGATAATCGCCTGCAGATTCGTGCCCTCACCCGAGATCAGCACGCCGAGTTTTACCGGTGGTCTCGTTGATTCGGTCGTCATGCGGCTCTCATGCGATCGTGACGCCGCGGGTTCCACGCGTGACTTCACCGATGATGAATGCGCGCTGTTTGTGCGAACGAAGATGCTTCACCACCTCGTCGGCCTGATCGCGTCCGGCGATTGTAACCATCCCGATGCCGTTGTTGAACGTGCGATCCATCTCCGACTGTTCGATTTTGCCGAGCCGCGCGATGAGATCGAAGATCGGCGGGACCGTCCATGAGCCGCGCCGGATAGCCGCGTGCAGATTCTTCGGCATCACGCGCGGGAGATTCTCGATCACGCCGCCGCCGGTGATATTGGCGAGCCCCTTGAGAGCAAAACGGTGGAATAAGTCGAGCGCGGTCTTTGCATAGATGCGCGTTGGTCGCAGCAATTCCTCGCCAAGCGTGCAGCCGAGTTCCGCCACTCGAGCGCCGAGTTTCAGTTTCGCCCGTTCGATCAGAACCTTGCGCGCGAGCGAATAGCCGTTGGAATGGAGGCCCACCGAGGCGAGTCCGATGACGACATCGCCGGCGCGCA
The DNA here is from genome assembly GCA_050011435.1 of Binataceae bacterium (SeqCode). Taxonomy (GTDB): domain Bacteria; phylum Desulfobacterota; class Binatia; order Binatales; family Binataceae; genus JADMIL01. The sequence continues at coordinate 13,519 of JBEKJC010000032.1, read as the reverse complement.
TTTTTGCCGGGTTCGGGATGCGCGAGCGCTCGGCGAGGCCGACCGCGAAGCCCGCCAGATCGTATTCGCGGGGCTGGTAGAGACCCGGCATCTGCGCCGTCTCGCCACCCACCAGCGCCATCCCGGCCTGCGTGCAACCCTTCGCAACACCTTTCACGATCGCCAGTGCGAGTCGTTGGTCGAGCTTGCCGCAGCCGATGTAGTCGAGGAAAAACAGCGGTCGCGCATTATGACACACGATGTCGTTGACGCACATCGCGACACAATCGATGCCGATGGTGTCGTGACGGCCCATCGCAAACGCAATCTTGAGTTTCGTGCCGACGCCGTCAGTGCCCGCGACGAGCACCGGCGCCTTCATTTTCTTCGCGGCGTCCAGTCCGATTATTGCGCCGAAGCCGCCGATGCCTTCCAGCACGTGCGCGCCGCGGGTGGCGCTGGCCAAGCGTCCGAAGAGCGGAATGAGACGCTCCTTCAGATCGATATCGACGCCGGCGGATTTGTAGGTGAGTCGCGCTGCCATCGCTAGTTCCCGCGGCGCGCGAGTGCGGTCCCGCGCCACGCGCGCTTGCCGTTCGGATAGACGACCAGGCCTTCGCGATAGCGCATCAGTTCCAGGCCGCCGAGCAACGTGCGCAATTCGTAATGATCGAGCGTGAAGCGTTTGTCGCGCAGGTGTCCGTGGCTGGCCTCGTCCGCTTCGTCGATCAGAAAGGTGTCGAAGAGGATCGCACCGCCGGGGCGCAGCGCGGATTTGAGACCCGGTACGAGGGAGCGGTCGAGATAGCTCACGTTGAGAATCAGGTCAAAGGCGTTGGGGCGGAAGGGGAAGGATTCTTCGAGGTCGGCGACAGCCATGGAGATCGACAGGTTGTCGCGACGTGCGACCTCCGCCAGCGTTTGCATTCCCGCCAGGGAGAAATCGACCGCCACGACCCGCCAGCCGGCGCGAGCGAGCGCGATCGCATTGCGGCCGGTGCCGGCGGCGATATCGAGGGCGCTCCCCGGCAGCAGCAACGGGAGCATTTCGATTACCGACGGCTCCGGATCGCCGGGCGTCGCGCCGCGATGGCGTTCTTCCCAGGTCGCGCGGCGTTCGCGATTCATACGGCGCGCGCCAGCGTCAGCACGTCGACGCGGCGGGCGCCCGCCGCCAGTAGCGTGCGCGCGCATTCATCGGCTGTGGCGCCGGTCGTCATCACGTCGTCGATTAATAGGACGCGCCGGCTGGCGACGCGCGCGGGTCGCCGCACCGCGAACGCCCGCTTGAGATTCTTGATGCGCTCGCCACGGTTCTGCCGGGTTTGCGGCCGCGTCTCGCGGACCCGCACGAGCGTACGCAAGTCGAGCGGCCGTTCCATGCGTCGCGCAACCGCCACCGCCAGCATCGCGGCCTGGTTAAAGCCGCGCCAGCGCAATCGCCCGATATGTAGCGGCACCGGAATGATCACGTCGTAATCGGCGTCGCCCAGCGGCAGTTCGTCGCCGAGACATTCCGCCAGCGCGTGGGTCAACGATTGGTCGAGGCCGTACTTGTGGCGGCGGATGATCGCCGGCACCACGTTGGCCCTGCCCGCGTCCTCCGAGTCATCACCGTTGCCGGCGTCATGCCGATAACGGACGATGGCGCGCGCGCGGCTGAAATGCGGCGGCGAGGTGCGGCAGTTCGAGCACCATTCCGCGTCGTCTGCATCGTGCGCGTCGTGGCGAGTTGGTTCCAGCGGAATGCCGCAGACCGCGCAGAGCCCCTCCGGCATCCGATCGATTTGGGAAAAACATTCGTCGCAAAGGCGGTGAATCGCGCCCGAGCCGAGGCGCACGTCGCACGCGGCGCAGCGCGGCGGATAGAAGAAGTTGATCAGGTAATGCAACATCGGCGCTGATCAATAGAAATGAAGCGTTGCGGCGCCAAACTCAAGTGGGGGAGCGCACTCGCACCACCTGATCCACCTGATCGATTTTAGCGCGTTTTGTGTTATAGAGGCGCCATGGACGCACCATTAAAGGGTATTCGGGTCATCGATTGGACGATATGGCAACAGGGCCCGGTGGCGACCACGATGCTGGCCGACATGGGCGCTGAAGTGATCAAGATCGAGGAGCGCGACAAGGGCGATCCGGGGCGCTCGATATTCGCGATCGGGGGATCGGCAGCAACCGCCAAGAGCGGACACAATTTTTACTTCGAGGCGAACAATCGCCACAAGCAAAGCCTGACACTGAATCTGACTAAGCCAGAGGCGCGTGAAATCGTCTATCGGCTGGCCGCGAAGAGCGATGTCTTCGTGCAGAATTTCCGCAAGGGCGTCGCCGACCGCTTGGGGCTGGGCTACAAGGACCTCAACGCGCACAATCCCAAGCTGATCTATGCGAGTTCGTCGGGCTACGGGCCGACCGGTCCGGACAGCGGCGAGCCGTCGTTCGACTACCTGGCGCAGTCGCGATCCGGAATTATGAATATCGCGAGTGTCGCGACCGAGGATCCGATCTATCTCAACGGCGGCCTGGCCGATCAGATGGGCGCGATCATGCTCGCGTACGGCGTGATGACCGCGCTGGTCGCGCGCGAGCGCTACGGCATCGGCCAGGAGGTGAACGCTTCGCACCTCGGCTCGATGATCGCGCTCCAGGGTCTCAACGTTTCAAGCAAAACCATCCTGGGGCATGAGTTCCCACGCTCGACCCGCGACGACGCCTACAATCCGTTATGGAACCATTACAAGTGCGCCGACGGCAAGTGGCTGAGCCTCGGGATGCTGCAAACCGATCGCTACTGGAAGGATTTCTGCGTCGCGCTTGCGATTCCCGAGTTGATCGACGATTCGCGCTTCAACGGCATCAAGGTTCGCGGCAAGAACCATCGCGAGCTGGTCGCGATTCTAGATCAGGTGTTCGTCGCCAAACCGCGCGAGGAATGGCTGGGGATCCTCAAGCGCGGCGGCGATTTCATCTATACGCGGGTCAACACGATCAGCGACTTGCCCGATGACGAGCAGGTCCTCGCGAACGAGTACATCGTCGATTACGACCATCCGGATATGGGCAAGATCAAGCTGGTCGGCGTGCCGATTATCATGAGCAAGACGCCCGGCAATGCCCGCGGTCGGGCGCCGGAGTTGGGCGAGAACACGGAAATCATCCTCACGGAATTGCTCGGCTACAGTTGGGAAGAAGTCGGGCGGATGCGCGAGGACGAGGTGATTTGAGCGGGGACCTTGCGCCGATTCCGGCGACAATGCAGGGAGGTAAATCGTTATGCCGATAACCGGGACGCCCGACGATCGCGAACAGATTCGCGAGCTATACGCGCGCTATGCCTTCACCATCGATCACGGCCCTTACGACGAATGGGTCAAGTGCTTTACGACCGACGGCGTCTTCGACAGCCCGCGGCTCGGCCGCCACGAGGGTCACGACGCGCTGCGCAAATTCACCGTGATGTACAAGAACTCGACCGGCGATGCGCTAGTCCGCCACATGATGTGCAACGTGACGTTTCGCGTCGAGGGCGATCGCGCGATGGGCGGTTGCTATCTCACTTACTACCACGTGAAAAGCGGCAAGGCGACGCTCGAAGCCACCGGGCGCTACCAGGACGAATTGCGCAGAGTCAACGGCGAGTGGCTGTTTCAGTACCGCCGGGTCTATATCGACGGCCACGGCTGATCGACTGAGGTGCGGATGGCACTGGCGTCCGCTTTGAAATCAGGTTCGAAGCCGCTTGAGTGAATCCTCCAGATCGCGCGCCAGCGGGGCGGTCACCTGAACCCGTCCGCCGGCCGGTGATTCGAATTCCAGTTCCGCCAGATGCAGCCAGAAGCGGCCCGCATCCAGTCCCGCGAGCGGCGGCCCGCCGTAAAGTTCATCGCCCGCGAGCGGATGACCGATGCTCGCCAGATGAACGCGTATCTGATGGCGATTGCCGGTGCGCGGTGTCACCTGCGCGAGCGTGAATCCATGCTCATGTGATGACGCTTCGACCTGCGTAAGGGCGGGGCGCGGCGATGATCTATAGCGCGCGCTCACCAGCCCCATCGATGAACGGGCTGCGTCATCGCTACTTTCGACGACCACCATCTTGCGCGGGTTCTTCGGATGATGAGCGATCGGAGTCGCGATTTCGATCGCTCCATTCAGGCGTCCCGCCACCAGCGCGCGATAACGCCGCGTCACGCGCGCCGCGCCCAGAGCCTCGCGCATCGCGATGAACGCCTCGCGATTGCGCGCGATTATCAACGCGCCCGAAGTTCCATTATCGAGCCGATGGACGAGGCCGCCTTCCAGCGGTTTATCGCCGGCGAGCGCGGTTTCCGGATATGCCGCGGCGATCGCGTTCATGACCGTTGCACGCTCGTCGGAGCGCAGTGGATGACATGGCATCAGCGGCGGTTTGTCGGCGACGATTACCGCGGCGTCCTCGAACAGTATGTCGATCTTGAGATCGGGATTCGCTACCAGGGCTTCGGCGGCAGGCGCGTCCGCAACTTTGACACTGTCGCCAGGCGCGATCGTCTCGCCTTTGCGATAATGCCTGCCGTTTACGCGCACGCGACCGTTTGCAATCAGTTCGATGGCCGCGCGGCGCGACGGCGCCCAACCGAGCCGCACGAGGTAACGGTCCAGGCGTTCCGTGTCCCGCTGCTCCCGGTCCCGGCGTTCGCCGTCAGTTGTCGGAGAGTCCGTAATGCACCCAGCCTTGAATCTGCCTGAGGAAGCCGGCGAACGGGTCTTCATTTGGCGCCGGCGCGAAATAGCACTTGCGCATGAAGTCGAGCGCACCCGAGTAATTCTCGAAACCCTTGCTCAGATCCTCGAACATCAGAAAGCCCGGATTGTAGAGCGAGACGTCGAGCACCGAAACCGCGCGATAGGAGCGCGCGCCCTCCTCGAGATAGTAGTTGAGATAGCCCCTGTGCTCGACGAAGCGGCGGAACAGCCCCGACATGAAGAGCGTGTAATCGCCGACCTGCTTGCGCAACGCGCGTTCGCCGTTGACGCGCGCCTGCTCTCCCGGTCCGAGTTGTGCGACCAGCTCTTCCACTACGCCGGTCAAGTTACGGCCCTCCGCACCACGCAGCGCCAGCCAGCGATCCGAGCGGCTGAATTCGGCGAGCACCGACGCGACGTAATCGGTGATTTGCTGGTCGGCAAGGCCAAGTTGATCGAAGCTCTTGCGCACGACGGTGAGGAAGAAGCCTTTGAGTTTCTCCGCTGAAGATTCCGGGGTCCGCATGGCGAGCTTGGAAACCTCCTGCTTCGGAGCGCTAGACAGCGCCGTGATCTCTGACGAAAACTCTACCGCGTCTTTCAAGCTGACGCCATTGTGCATTTCGATTTGAACCAACAGTCGAGTCGGCGGGTGCGTTATGAAGATCGGCCGGGCGCGCGCGCTCAAGTTTCGGCGGCGATGCGCAATGCCGACTTGATCGCGCGCGGTCCGCCCGCGACAGGCAATCCGAAGAGCCGGCGCAATTCGATGCCGGTCTGCGATTTTTCATTGGCCGCAATCGCCAACGGATCGCCGGCGACCACCAGCCGTCCACCCTCGTCGCCGCCGCCGGGGCCGAGGTCGATGACGTAATCGGCATGCGCGATGAACTCCAGGTTGTGCTCGATCACAACCAGCGTGTTGCCCTCGGCGACCAGGCGCGCGAGCACCCGCAGCAGCCGCTTGATGTCCGACGACGCGAGGCCGGTGGTTGGCTCGTCGAGCAGAAACATTCGCGGCAGCGGCTTGCCGTCTTCGGCAGTGCGTGGCGGTTCGAGATCGGCGAGCAGAAAGCGCGCGAGTTTGAGCCGCTGGGCTTCGCCGCCGGAGAGCGTCGAGGTGGTCTGCCCCAACTGCAGGTAGCCGAGACCGACCGCGGCCAGCGGTTCGAGCCGCTTGGCGATCGCCGGATGAGTATTGCGATCGAAAAATTCGCGGGCCTCGTCGATCGTCAGGTTGAGCACCTGGTTGACGTTCTTGCCTTTGTAGTGAAGCCCCAGGATATGGCTCTGGAAGCGGCGCCCGTCGCACGCGTCGCATTTCACTTCGAGGTCGGCCATGAAGTGCATCTCGATCGTCACGGTGCCGGTCCCATGACACCGATCGCAGCGCCCCCCTTCGACATTGAAGGAGAAGTCGCGGGCCTTGACCCCGAGGCGGCGCGCCTCGGGAATCGCTGAGAAGATCTTGCGAATCTCGTCGTAAACTTTCAGGTAGGTCGCGGGATTCGATCGCAACGATCGCGTGGGCATTTCCTGGCCCATGTGGACCATCTCACCGATCTGCTCGAGGCCCTCAATCCGTTCACAGGCGCCGACTTCGCTGACCGCTTCGCCCGCTCGCCGCAAGTAGTTGTTGTAGAGCACCGTCTCGACCAGCGTCGATTTGCCGGAACCCGAGACGCCAGTGACGCAGACCATCCGGCCGAGCGGAATCGCGACGCTTAAGTTGCGCAGATTGTTCTCGGTGGCGCCGGTTATGCGCAGCGCCGGATCGCTCTTGGTGAAGCGCCGCTGACGGGATAGTGCCCGCATCAGGAGGACGCGCCCGGGCGTCTCGCCGTTGCCGTTGAGTGCGCCTGTTAGCGGCTCGCCCGCGCGAATCAATTGACCACCCTGGCGGCCGCCGCCGGGGCCGAGTTCGACGACGTAATCGGCGCCCGCGATCATGATCGGATCGTGTTCGACCACGACCACCGTGTTGCCGAGGTCGCGCAGATGGCGCAGCACGCCGAGCAGCCGGCGCGAGTCGCCCGCATGGAGCCCGACGGTCGGCTCGTCGAGCGCGTAGAGGGTGCCGGAGAGCAGACTGCCGAGTGCGCTCGCCAAGTGGATGCGCTGGGCTTCGCCACCCGAAAGAGTGCGCCCCTGACGTTCGAGCGTGAGGTAGCCGAGGCCGACTTCGTTGAGATAGCCGACGCGATTGTTGAGTTCGCGCAGCAGCACCGCGGCGCGCGTGGCGATGTCCTTTTTCTTGCCCAAGCGCTCAATCCAGGCCGGCAGGTTGCGTACCGACAAATGGACGACCTGCGCGATCGATTCACCGTCCACGACGACGTTGAGCGCCTCGGCCTTGAGTTTGGCGCCGTGGCACTTAGGGCACGGGACGAAGCGACGGTATTTCGCGAGCAGAATGCGGACGTGGGTCTTGTAGCGCTTGCGCTCGAGCCAGCCGAAAAAGCCGCGCACCCCCGGCCAGCGCTCGTCCCATTTTTGACCCTCGAGCCGTGGCTCGCCGTCGAGCAGCCACACGCACTCCTCGTCGGTCATCTCGCGAAACGAAACCGCTGTCCGGATCTTTGCCCGCCGCGCGCACTTCAGCATCCACTGCTGCATTTCGCTGTAAGCTGGCGTACGCCACGGCGCCACCAATCCTTGGCGCAGCGACAGATTCGGATTGGGCATCACCTTTTCGAGATCGAGTTCGACGCTGCGGCCAAACCCTTCGCATTCGGGGCATGCGCCGATCGGACTGTTGGCGGAAAAGAGTGCTGGCGTAGGTTCCGGATAGGCGGTGCCGCAACGCGAGCAATTGAAGCGGCGGTCGAATTCGAGCGCGGCCGCGTGCTCCGCCGCGCCGTTCTCATGCGGAAGCATCAGCACCCGCGCGCGGCCCCCGCCGAGGTAGAACGATTTGTCGAGCGCTTCGCGCACGCGCTCCGCGGAGGCGTCGGGCGTGACCGCGACGCGATCGATTACGACCATCAACGGACCTGCGGGTGCCCCGGATCCATTGCTGGCGAAGTGTTCGGCGAAATCCGCAGTCTCGGCGATTTCGCCATTGTAATGCAGCCGATGGTATCCGTTCTCGATCAGATACGCGGCCGCCTCCTTGAGCGATCGCGATCCGGTATCGAACGGCGCGAGGAAAATGTAGCGCCCGGGATTGGCGAGTACTGCGGCGGCGGCACTCTCGACCGTGTCGCGCGTGACTTCAAGATCGCAGCGCGGACAAATCGTGCGTCCGACCGCGGCGAACAGGAGTCGCAGGTAGTCGTTAATCTCGGTGACGGTGCCGACGGTCGAGCGCGCGTTCTTGATCGTGTTCTTTTGGCGCAGCGCGAGCGCGGGCGGAATCGCGGTTATCGAATCGACGTCAGGCCGCTCCATCCGCTCCAGAAACAGCCGCGCATAAGTCGAGAGGCTCTGCACGTAGCGGCGCTGCCCCTCGGCGTAAAGCGTATCGAACACCAGGCTCGATTTGCCCGAGCCCGAAACCCCCGTGACCACGGTCAGCCGGCCGTGCGGCAGATCGAGCGAAAGATTGCCGAGATTGTGAGTCCGCGCCCCGCGAATACTGATTGAGCGCTCCAAGCTGCCCATCGATCCTGGTGCGGCCTAGCGCGGGTCCGTCAGCGGGCGCGCTTTGACTTTGCGTTCACCCGGATATTCGTCGGCGACCTGCCCGTAGAGTTCCCTGAGCTTGAGATCGAATTGCGCTTGCAGGCGGCCGGTGGCGGCCAGCCGCTCGGCTTCGGGCAGACTCTGAATCTGCCGCAAGTCATCCTCAAGGCGGCACATCATGCGATTGCGCTGGACCAGATATTGATAGCCGTTCATAGGTATGTCCAAAGGCGAAATTCCAAAGAGTGAAAGTATAGTTTATCCTTGGCCATCAGGCCACCATCGATGCCGCCTTCGAACATACCCCCGGCGCCGGCCGCTCCCCCGTTCGCGCTCACCGCGTGGGAAATTCCCGGTCTCGTCCATGGCTTTTGCGGGCGTGCCGGTGGCGTCGGCACGGGTCCTTTCGCGACCTTCAATCTCGCCAACTGGGTGGGCGACGATGCCGGCACGGTGGCTGAGAACTGGCGTCGATGGGACGCGCGCTATCCCAATCTGCGGGTTGCCCGCCTCGCGCAGGTGCACGGCAAGCGCGTGCGCCAAATCGATTTTACCCACGATGAAAAGCGGCGCGAGGGCGATGGCATGGTCACGGCAACCCCCGGAATTGCGCTCGGCGTCTTCACGGCCGATTGCGTACCAATCCTGATGGTTGACGCGGAGCGGCGCGTGGCCGGCGCATTACATGCGGGATGGCGCGGCACGCTCGCCGGCATCGCGGGCGAGGGCATTCGCGCGATGGTCGCGTTGGGGGCGAGGCCGTCAGCAATTCGCGCAGCGCTCGGTCCTTCGATTGGGATCTGCTGCTTCGAGGTGGACGCCGGTCTGGCCGAAGAATTCGCGACGGAGGTGCCTGGTGCCCGGAAGCATTCGCGCACCGGTAAGCCGGGCAAGGCGTACCTCAACTTGCGCGCGATCATTCATGTCCAGTTGGAACATGAGGGGCTCGAAGCGACCTCAATTGTGAAGGTCGGGCCGTGTACGCGATGCGCCAACGACCTCTACTTTTCGCGGCGCGGCGCCGGCGGTGCGACCAGCGGCTTGCAGATGAGCTTCATCGGCTTCGCCGATTAAGGGGATGCCCTTAAGTAGAGGATTCTTCGCGCTGAGAATGCTAAAATATAATCTACGCCTAGGTTCCCGATTGGCAGAACTGGCGCAAAAAATCGGCCACTTGGCCGGCGTCACCCACTAGACGACCGCTCGATCATATATATCTGCAAAACAAACCCAATTCACTCATCAAATGCTATGGTTTTCATCCGGTGAGCCCCCCCCGAATACCTAAAAATCCCCTAAAATTCCGACAATGTCACCCCGAAAAAACAAGCCTGTGCTCAAGTCAGCCGCCGGCGATTTAATCAAAAAGCTGCGCAAGCCGATGGCGCCGCCGACTCGCGTGGTTCCCGACGAGAGCAAGTACAATCGGGCGCGGGAACGCGAATTGACCAAGCGCATCGAGAAAAAGTGACGTTGAACATAAGTAACTGGCCAGCGCGAAGTGATGTTACGAATTAGATGTATCGCATGAGATATTACCCGACCGGCAAAAGTGAGGCCCGATGATCAATTTCGACCTATCCGAAGAGCAGCGGATGATTCGCGATACGATCGTGGCCTTCGCCGCCGACGAAATCCGCCCGGCCGCACGACCTGCCGATGAGTCCGGCGCGATTCCGTCCGGGCTGATTGCCAAAGCGTGGGAGCTGGGCCTCGTGCGAGGCGCGATTCCGGAGCAGTTCGGCGGTTATGGCGATGCGCGTTCGGCGGTGACCGGCGTGATCGTCGCCGAGGAGCTGGCCTTTGGCGATCTCGCGATCGCAATCCATGCGCTTGCTCCGCGGCTGATCGCGTTTCCGGTGCTGGAGTTCGGTACCGATGCGCAGCGCGCGCGCGTTCTCAAGGGCTTCGCCGGCGATAATTTCGCCCCCGGGGCGATGGCGTTGATAGAGCCGCGCTTCGATTTCGACGCCTCGGCGCTCGACACCATCGCGAAGCCCGACGGCGGGGGATTCGTGCTCAACGGCGCGAAATGCTGCGTGCCGCTCGCTGCCGAGAGCGATTCAATCCTGGTGTTCGCCGCGACTAATCGCGACGCCGGCTTTGACGGCGTGGACGGCTTTATCGTGCAGCGCGGCACTTCCGGCCTGGTAGTTTCCGAGCGCGAGCAGAACATGGGACTCAAGGGTCTCGCGACCTATGAAGTAAAGCTTGAGAATTGCCGGGTGGGCGCCGATGCCCGTCTGGGCGGCGACAAGGGAAGCAACTTTACTCGGATTGTGGGCCAGAGCCGCGTCGCCACGGCCGCGATGGCGGTGGGCGTCGCGCACGCCGCCTTCGAATACGCCAAGGACTATGCGAAAGAACGCAGGGCCTTCGGCGTGCCGATCGCGACCAAGCAGGCGATCGCCTTCATGCTGGCCGAGATGGCGATCGAGATCGACGCGACGCGCCTGCTGGTGTGGGAGGCCGCGGCCGCGTTGGACCGGGGCGACGATGCGCTCGCGGAGAGTTACCAGGCGCGCAACTACGCCGCGCAATCCACGTTGATGGTGACGGATAACGCCGTGCAGATTCTCGGCGGCCACGGCTATATCCGCGAACATCCGGTCGAGATGTTTCTGCGCAATGCCCGCGCCTTCGCGATGCTCGAAGGAATCGCCACGGTCTAGAAGACAAAGAGAGGGTCGGACAGCTAAGTCCTGTGCAAACGGAGAAAGCGAGTGATTTGATAGACCTTCGCGGTCGCTGCCCATAATTCCATTCAAACGGGAAGTCTGAAACCTCGTGAGGTTTCAGTAAAAATAAAGGTTTTGAGTTCTTGAACAACTCTCCCCATCTACCAACGGGTGGTAAAACATGATCGATTTCGAGTTTGAGCCGGCGGTTAGGGCGCAACTGAAGATGTACCACGCGGTCGCCGAGAATATGATGCGGCCGATTTCGCGCGAATATGACGAGCGCGAGCACGAGAAGCCCTGGCAATTCTTCGAGGCGATGTGGTCGGCCTCCCAGAGTCTCGGACCGGCCGCGGCACCGGCGAAGGACTCGCCCGCGGGGCAGGCCGACGGTGCTCAGAAGTTGCGCAACCTCTACACTTGCCTCACCACCGAGGAACTTTGCTGGGGTGACGCCGGGCTCTTCCTCTCGATACCGAACCCGGGCCTCGGTGGCGCCGCGGTGGCTGCGGCCGGGACGCCCGAACAAAAGGAACGGTTCTTGAAGCGCTTTCGCGAAGGCAAACCCAAGTGGGGCGCGATGGCGATAACCGAGCCCGGATGCGGCTCGGATTCGGCCGCGATCACCACCACAGCGACCCGCGACGGCGACGATTTTATAATCAATGGCACCAAGATCTTTTGCACCGCGGGCCAAATGTCGGCCGAGAAATCGGAGGGCTTCGTCGTCGTATGGGCGACGCTTGATCGCAGCGCCGGACGCGCCGGAATCAAGCCGTTCGTGGTCGAGCATCATACGCCGGGGATGACGGTAACGCGGGTCGAGAACAAGCTCGGCATCCGCGCCTCCGACACCGCCATGATCGTCTTCGACAACTGCCGCGTGCCCGCCAATCATCTGCTGGGAAGCGCCGATGTCAAGCCGACCGGCGGCTTCAAGGATGTGATGGCGACCTTCGACGCGACCCGTCCGATCGTGGCCGCGATGGCGATCGGAGTCGGCCGCGCGGCGCTCGATTACGTGCGCGATTTCTTGCGGGATCGGAAAGTCCCAATTCGCTATGGCATCTCGCCGCGCCGCCTCACCGCAGTCGAGCGCGACTTCATGGAAATGGAGGTGCAGCTCAAGGCCGCGCGGCTCCTGACCTGGCGCGCCGCCTGGATGCTCGACATGGGGATGCGCAACAGCCTGGAGGCCTCTATGGCCAAGGCCAAGGCGGGCAAGGCGGTGACCCTAATCACGCAGAAGGCGGTCGAGATCCTGGGGCCGCTCGGCTACTCGCGCAAGGCGCTGGTCGAAAAGTGGATGCGCGACGCCAAGATCAACGACATCTTCGAGGGCACGCAGCAGATCAACCTGATGATTATCGCGCGCCGGATCCTGGACTACAGCAGCAAGGAATTGAATTGATTATTATTCATTCGGAAGACCGTCCGCGGCTCGACGCCGTGGCTATGGACTAGCCCGAAATGGAAGAGGGCGCCCGATAGCCTGAACGCCCTCAATTTTGCGATCGATGCCGCGGCTACCTTGGCCTGCGTTAATCGCTCAATAGAACCATTTGTCTTTTTCCCACGAGAAGATCTCAAGCGTATGAGTCTGATGAATTAGCTTAGGCGGGGCGTGAAGGGCTTCGTCGGCGCTCTTGCCTGCAAGAAAGTAGATCATTTCCATATATGAGAGTTTGCCGATCGGCACGCCTTCTACCGATTCCTTGGTCTCGCACTTATCGACCTGCCCATAGCCGGTGTACGTCGAAGTCTCGGCGCCATCACGAGTCTGCCAGGTGAGATGCTGCAGGCTGTTGGTCTCGCGATCATGCAGCATGCGCTGCCAATCGTGGCAGAAATCAGGGAACCGGGCGGCCGCCTTCTCATAGCGCGCCCGCTCCTCGGGGGAATGGAAAATGAACTTATTCATCTCCGCGTTGACCACTCCGGAGGCGCCTAGCGGAATAGTCGTCGCCGGAACCGTGGCCGTGATCGGCACCACGGCGCCGCCCTGACCGGGCACCGCCGGTTCGCTCAACATCATGGGTGACGCAACCTTGCGCGAATCGGCACTGAGTTCCGCGGCGCCCCCCGGCATCGTCGTAGTCTGAGAAAGGGTGCGGGGTGCGCTTCCGGTTTCCGTTACCGAGGCGCCCGGGACTGGATCCGGAGCGGCAGCATCCACAGGGTTAACCGCGTCAGCTTCCGGCCGATGCCCGAATGGAAGTTGAGCGCAGCCCGGCGCTAAGAGCATAAACGTCGCTGCGGCTGCGGTGCCGACGATGCCTAAGACGCGTCCAGCAATCTTCGTGAACAACATAGGCATTCCGTATATCTGATGACGGTATATGTTGTCATGGCCGCAGTCCCGCCAAACGGGACTGCGGCCATGGTTGAGACTGCCTCGGCGGCCGCGGCGTCGGGCGACGCCGCGGCTGCCCGAGGGTGGTTTATTGGTCGACCGGCACCAACTCGACCCGGCGGTTCTCGGCCCGGCCCTCGGCGGTCTTGTTGGTCGC
>JBEKJC010000031.1:0-54544 GCA_050011435.1 Binataceae bacterium (SeqCode) | reverse complement strand
CGTCGCGTATCCAGATGTCGCCGTGGTAACGCGGTGCGCGCGTCCCGTCAACGACGGTGCCACCCTTGATGTGAATGTCATAATCGGCCATTTAGAGTTCCCTCCTCGATGGTAAGGACGGCACGAAACATTCCACGCGAGGTGCAAGCCCGTGCGCCAGGATATTCAACATTAACTACACCACCAAAACCGGGAAAGACAATCTAATTCAATCGCTCAAGGCTGGTCTTCCCGCCAGTACCAAAGGCGCCTGATTCGGTGGCGATGAGGGCTGAAGGCAGGCTATAGGTGCGGTGCAGCTCGGCGCGCCCAACCGCGCTTATCGACCATTAGAATGCAGATGGCAGGAGAACGCAGATGGAACCATATAAAAAACTCAGCCGGTCCGTGAAGGACCGTGCGGTATTGGTCACCGGCGCCGCCAGCGGCATGGGCCGCGCGACCGCGCACCTGTTCGCGCAGGAAGGCGCGTCGGTCGCCGCGACCGACATCAACGAGGCGGGTTTGCGGCAGGTGGTTGACGAGATCAAGGCCGCTGGCGGGACGGTGGAGGGCTGGCGCCTCGATGTATTCGACGCGGAAGGAATCAAGCGCGTCGTCGCGGAAGTGGCTAATCGATTCGGCCGCCTCGATATAGTCATTAACAACGCCGGCTTCATGGCCTTTCGCAAATTGGATCAAGCTGGCTTCGATGAGATCTGGGACAAGGCGCTGACCGGAATGCTGACCGCGCAGCAACGCCTGGTTCGCGCCGCATTGCCGCATCTGCGGAAATCCGACGCGGCCCGCATCGTCAACATCGCTTCGACCGAGGGCCTCGGCGCGACCCCGGGAGACAGCCCCTACGTGGCGGCAAAAACCGGCGTCATCGGCCTGACCCGCGCACTCGCCGTCGATCTCGGACCCGAGGGGATTACGGTGAACTGTATCTGCCCGGGCCCAATCCGCACCGGACTGACTGATTCGATTTCGGAGGAGCACAAGGAAATTTTCGCTAAACGGCGGACGGCGTTGAAGCGTTATGGCTACCCCGAAGAGGTCGCGCACATCACCTTCAGCCTGTGCCTGCCGGCGGCGTCCTACATCACGGGTGCGGTGATTCCGGTGGACGGCGGTCTGACTATTCGCAATGCGTAATCAGCCACGCGCAATAGCTAATGTATAAATAGATGCCGCGCCGGACCGCTTCACGAGAAATAGCCGGGCAGCAGCTTCGGGAGCGATCGAGCAGGTACTTCATCGACCGTATTTGGCTCCAGCTTGCCGAGCACGAAGGGCCCATAGCCGATCCGGATCAACCGCGTTACCTGTAGCCCGATCTCTTCGAGCAGTCGCTTGATTTCGCGGTTCTTGCCCTCGCTCAGCGTCATCGTCAGCCAGCTATTGCTGCCTTGGCGGCGATCGAGCGTGGTCGCCACCGGACGATAGGTGATGCCTTCGAGGGTGACGCCCTTCGCAAGGTGGGCAAGCGCTGCTGGCGTCGCAACGCCATGCGCGCGGATCCGGTAGGTGCGCGAAACTCCTTGCGCCGGATGTTCGAGATAGCGCGCCAATCCGCCGTCATTAGTCAGAAGCAATAGTCCCTCGGTGTTGACGTCGAGGCGTCCAACCGAAATCACCCGGGGCAGCGTTTTCGGCAAGACGGAGAAGACTGTCGGACGTCCTTCCGGATCGCGTGCTGTAGTCACAAGTCCCGCCGGTTTGTGATAGCGCCAAAGTCTCGTCTGCTGCGGCGCCGCTATCGGCTTGCCATCGACCGCCAAGGCGTCTGCTGCGCTGACCAGCGTCGCCGGATGCGCGACGATCGCGCCGTTGAGCGTTACGCGCCCGGCTTCGATCAGTCGTTCGGAATCGCGGCGCGAGGCCACTCCGGCACGCGCCAGGAATTTCGCGATGCGTTCTTTTCCCGCGACTGCGCCGCCACGCCGAGAGTCTGTAAAGATTTGGACTTTCAAAATATTGTTGAAGAACTCAAAACTATAGTTTCACTGAAACCTCACAAGGTTTCAGACTTCCCATTTGACTAATCGCTGAAACGCGCGCCTTCTCCGCTTCTTTTCTAGGGAAGGGGCCCGGGGTTAGGTCTTCGCTCAGGCGGGGTGCCCGCCGCTGTCATTCCGAGCCTCGCGAAGAATCCCGAAAAACTCAGCGTCGGGACCCATTCACTTCGTTCAGGGTGACATCCGGCTGCGATCCTTGGTGCCACTAAGCTCCCGCTTACGCGTCCGCGAAAGGTCTCGACGGTATCACACGCAAGACCCTATAATCCCGTTCATCGTGGGAAGTTTGAAACCTTTCAAAGGTTTCAAGGCCTTTTCCTCTGCCAGCCGCTCCCGATAGCGCAATTCCGCTTGCAGTTTCCCGCCCGCGCGATTTTACTCAACGTACTATCGTGTCTGCGGGAGTTGAACCATGTTCGAAGGATTCGCGCGCAAGCGCATAACGACCTCGGGCGCCGAGATCGCGCTGGTGCAGGGCGGCCGCGGCGCGCCGTTGCTGCTGCTCCACGGCTATCCGCAGACGCACGCGATCTGGCATAAAGTCGCAGCGCGGCTGGCCGAGCGTTTCACCCTCGTGATTCCCGACCTGCGCGGATACGGCGCGAGCAGCAAGCCGCCGACCGACGCGCAACATCTCCCGTATTCCAAGCGCGCGATGGCGCTCGACATGGCCGAAGTGATGACCAACCTGGGCTTCGATCGCTTCGACATTGCCGGGCATGATCGCGGCGGGCGCGTCACCTATCGCCTCGCGCTCGACCATCCGCAACGCGTGCGCCGCGTCGCAGTGCTCGATATCCTGCCGACGCTCGAGCAATTCGAACGGATGGATCGGCACGCCGCGCGCCGTGCCTACCACTGGTTTTTTCTCACGCAGCCCGCCCCCTTTCCGGAAAAGTTGATCGATAGCGATCCTGACTATTACCTCGACCACACGCTGAATAG
The DNA here is from genome assembly GCA_050011435.1 of Binataceae bacterium (SeqCode). Taxonomy (GTDB): domain Bacteria; phylum Desulfobacterota; class Binatia; order Binatales; family Binataceae; genus JADMIL01. The sequence goes on along the minus strand of JBEKJC010000031.1, from coordinate 51,599 downwards.
CTGGTGTGGCACGCCGGGCGCCTTCACCGCGGAAGCAATGGCTGCGTATCGCGAGGCGTTTCGCGATCCGGCGGTGGTTCACGCCACTTGCGAAGATTATCGCGCGGGCATCGAATGCGATTGCGAGTTCGATGCCGCCGACCGCACTGCAGGCCGCAAAATCGCCGCGCCCCTGCTGGTCTTGTGGGGAGCGCCCGGTCGCCCGCATCGCATCGGCAAGATGGTCGAGGTCTGGCAGCAATGGGCCGATGACTTGCGCGGCGAGCCACTGGATTGCGGTCACTTCATTCCGGAGGAGGCGCCTGATGCGCTCTGCGAGAGGCTGCTCGCGTTCTTCGGAAGCTGACCACTGCGTCGCCCCGCGCCGCCCGCGAATAAAATTTGCACCCCGGAGATAAGCCTCATGAGCGGAGTTAAAATCGGTATCGGCTTCGGCCAATGGCGCCATGGACTGCCCGCGCCGGACTTGCTGTGCGAGTATGCGGAAGCTTCCGAGGCCGTCGGCCTGGATTCGCTCTGGCTCTCCGATCACATCGTAACGCGCAATCCGACGCTCGATATCACCTGTCTCTTCGCGATGATCGCCGGGCGCACCCGGCGCCTCAAGATGGGGCCGAGCGTGCTCACCCTGCCTGCGCGTCATCCCGTGCACGTCGCCAAGACCTACGCGACGCTCGATTATCTCTCGGGCGGCCGGATGATCATGGCGGTCGGCAGCGGCAGCGATCTCCGCGACCTCGCAGCCAGCGGCGTGCCGTCCGAGGAGCGCGGTAAAAGGCTCGATGAGGGAATTACTATTCTGCGCCGGCTATGGACTGAGTCTCACGTCACTCATCATGGTCAGTTCTATCAGTTCGACGATGTGACTATTGAGCCGAAGCCGCGCAAGGGCGCGCTCGATATCTGGATCGGCGGCAAGAGCGACGCCATTCTCAAGCGCGTGGTCCGCCTCGGCGACGGATGGTTCCCCGCGCTCACGAGTCCCGAGGAATTCAGTCGCGATATGGCGAAGCTGATGGCCTTCGGCGAGCAGGCCGGCCGCCCGATGAATCCGCGCGAGTCCGGGGTATTACTCCTCACGCACATCGACGAGGACCGCGACGCGGCGTGGCGCACGGTTGCGCCGTCGCTGCGCGGACTGCCGATGCCGCCCGAGGATATCGCCGCACGCAGCATCGTCGGCCCGGCGGCCGAATGCGTCGAGAAACTCAAGCGCTTTGTCGAGGCCGGATGCGTCAAGTTCGTGCTGCGCCCCGCGTGCCCGCCGGACCAGGTAATGGCGCAGATCGAACTATACGGCAAGGCTATCCTGCCTCACTTCAACTGAGCCCGACCAGGTTTGTAACTGACTATCCTTCAGTGCGGATACGGACCGCTGCGCGCGAACCGGTAATTCAACGGGGCGGTTGCACGTCTGTGCGATATTGATCACGCATCGTCGCCGGCACTTCGACGATTGATAAAAACCACTTCTGCATCTCGGCCGCATCCATCTTCGACCAGTCCGGAATCTCTTTGACGAGCGCGCGGCCCAACTGATTGCCGTAGGTGACCAGCTTATTGTTGGTCTCGGTGCGGGCGGCGTTCCACACGTTCAGGGCCTGGTCCAGCGAATCTTGCGCTTGAATCGCTTCGCCGAGTGCGATCGCATCGTTGATGCTCTTGAGCGCGCCCGCGGCAGTATGTGGCCGTGCGAAGGCGCCCGCGTCGCCCGCGAGACAGATACGTCCTTTGCGATACGCCGGCACGTGGCAATCATAAATTGCATAGGCGAAGGTATTCCGGCTCCGCTCGACGATATCGTTATAGTAACTGGGTAATCGCTCTTCGGCCTTACGCTTTAATTCGGACTCGGTGGCGGGTTGCATCCCACCGGGCGGCAGCGACCCTTCGTGCACCTTGCCCTGCTTATCCGTAAGGAATTCGCCAAGTGAGGTTTCGGCCACCGGAACGTACATGCCCCAATTGACTACCCGCGTGCCGGGCGCCACTGACCCGTCGGGTCCGGGCACGAAGTAGAAAATACCGTGTCCGCCCGGATAGCCCGGAGAATGTACTCCGCTTTGCAGCGGCTGGGTCTCGTCCATTTCCTTTTCGTGCAGAACTCCCCGCCAGAGCACATACCCGGCATATTCGATACCGACCTCGGGAAAGAGTGTCCGACGCCCAAGCGAAGTGTACCCGTCGGCGCAGACCACCAAATCAAAATCGGGGATGGTGCCGTCGGCTAATTCGACGCCGACCCGGTCGTGCTCGAGAACCTGTAAACCTATGACTCGATGCTCCGTGCGGTAGATGCGATCGGGCACGCGCTTGCGCAAATTCCGATACAGAACGCCCCAGTTGAGTAAAGCCAGATCTGCCGACTGGTCCCAGGCCAAGTACCCGTAACGTTCCTGCTCGGGCGTGCGCCAGCGCCGCGTGAACGCGCGGCCGGCAAAGTAGGGCGTGTCGGAATCGATAAGATCGCGGCGCACGAGAGATTCGAATACGGTCATAGGGGTGCCGATTCCGGCGCCCCGATCTTTCAACTCGTCGCCGGTGCGCTCGAACAGAGTCACGTCGCATCCGCGACGCATCAGTTCGACGGCGACCGTGCATCCGGCGATCGAGCCGCCGACAATTCCAACCTTCAGACCTTGCGCGATCATCGCCGCTCTCCGTTATCACTTCTCACGAACAACTTCATATTTGATCCTGACCGGGAGATTCCATCATCCTATACGCCGCTATCCGGTACTAACACCAAGGGCTTGGCAAAGGCAAAATTCGCTCCTCAGACAGGCTTCATATCCTGTTTGACAGATCCCGTACGTCACAGTAGCTGTATAGTTCGGCCAAATAGTTCCGGGGAGGATCGATTAAAATGAATCGTGATTTCGAATTCAAGCAGCTTTTGCGCGCCTACCGCGCCGGCATTATCACTGAACAGACTTTCGAATGCGAAATGGGCGCGATGGAGCACGGGAATGGGAACGGCGCCGGCGCGCGCGCATTTCAGGCGATGGGCAAGACCTTCAGCAGCGAGCGTCTGGCGGTGGAGGCGATGCTCGATCGTTTCCGCGCCGGCGAGGCGAACGGCGAGGCAGCTTTTGCGGCATGGTCGAAGCTCTGCACCACCGATTGCATCCGCAGCGGAATCAGGATGATAGCGGAACGGGAAGGCTATCATGCGCGAATCTTCGAGCGCCGCATGCGCGACCTTGGCGTGGACTGCAAGGCGACGGTGACAGAGGCCAGCCGCAAGATCACGGAATACCTCGGTGACGCGAACGTTACCGATAATCAAAAACTGCTTTACCTTAATTCTCTGGCACCCGATATCGACGCGTTTTTCAAACCGGTTACGGACCTGGTTGAGAACATCAAGGACGATCTCGAGAGCAAAGAGCTGTTCAAGCTCTATGTTCAGGACGAGCTTTCGAGCGCGAGATGGCTGCAGTACGCCTGCGAGGCGCTCAACGGGGCCGGAACGTCGGCTACACAAGCGATGCCGGCACAATCCGGCGCCGCCGATTCGATCGTGTAGGCGGGAAGAAAAGTCAGGTTTCAGGGCGGGGCGGCAACGCTCCGCCTTTTTTTGCGCGATGAATTTGGCCTCTGATTGAGGTTTCACTGCGAACGGATGGCGAAGATGTTTCACGTGAAACATCTTTGCCCGCTGTTTGCGGGGAAGCATTTCAGTCTTGTCGGCCTCCGCCCTTAGTGCACCCTGCGGAAACGGAACGGGCGCGGCGTGCGCTCGGATTGCACACCGCGCCCGTGAATGAAGTCGATCGCCTACTTCGCCAGTTCGGTAGCGCGAGTCTCGCGAATGACCGTCACCCGAATCTGTCCGGGGTAGGTCATGTCGGTTTCAATTTTGCGCGCGACGTCGCGTGCGAGCATGGTGGCGTCCTCGTCGGAGACCTGGGTGGGCTCGACGATCACGCGCATCTCGCGTCCGGCCTGCACCGCAAAACATTTATCGACGCCCTTGAAAGACTTCGCGATGGTCTCGAGGTCCTCGAGCCGTTTGACGTAGCTCTCGAGCACTTCGCGGCGCGCGCCCGGCCTGGCGCCCGACAGAGCGTCGGCGGCGTCGACCAGCGGCGCGAGGATAGTCTCGGCCTTGACTTCCTCGTGATGCGCCGCGATCGCGTTGACAATTTTTGCTGACTCGCCGTACTTGCGCGCGAGTTCGCCGCCGATGAGCGCGTGCGAGCCCTCGACCTCGTGGGTGAGGGCCTTGCCGATGTCGTGGAGCAGTGCCGCGCGGCGCGCCTGCTTCTCGTTAAGTCCGAGTTCCGCGGCCATCGCACCGCAGATGAATGCGGCTTCAATCGAATGCATCAGGACGTTCTGTGCATATGAGTAGCGGTACTTCAGCATGCCGAGCAGCTTGGTCAGTTCGGGATGGACGCCGTGGACGCCGACTTCGATGAGCGCGCGCTGGCCGGCTTCCTTGATCGATTCCTCGACGTCCTGCTCGGCCTTGCGCACGACCTCCTCGATGCGTCCCGGATGGATGCGCCCGTCCGAGATCAATCGTTCCAGGGCGACCCGCGCGATCTCGCGCCGAATCGGATTGTGGCACGAGATGACGACCGCCTCGGGGGTGTCATCGATGATGATATCGACGCCGGTGGCGGCCTCGATCGCGCGGATGTTGCGGCCCTCGCGCCCGATGATGCGTCCCTTCATCTCGTCGGTGGGCAGCGCGATCACGGAGACGGTGCGTTCGGCGACGAACTCGCCGGCCAGCCGTTCGATCGCGATCGAAATGATGCGCTTGGCGCGCCGGTCGGCCTCCTCGCGGGCCTCCTCTTCGACGATGCGGATATGGCGCGCCGACTCCTGCCGCGCCTGCCCGACCATCTCTTCGATCAGGGTGCGCTTGGCCTCCTCGCGGGTGAGCCCGGCGACCGCTTCCAGGCGGCTGCGAGCCTCGTCGATGAGCGCCTGATGTTCCGCCTCCTTGTCGCCGATCGCCTTTTCGCGATTGCGCACGGTCTGGTCGTGGCGATTGAGTTCGACCTCACGCCGTTCGAAGGCCTCCTGGCGCTTTTCGAAGGTCTCCTCACGCGTCTGCAGTTTGCTTTCGAGGGCGGCCAGTTCTCGCCGCCGTTCGCGCAATTCGCGCTCGGCGTCAGCGCGCGCGCCGACCATCAGATCCTTGCCTTTGAGTTCCGCCTCCCTGATCAGAAGTTCACTTCTGGTTTTTGCCTCTTCGACGATTCGCTGGACTTCGCCCGCGGCCGCTTGCGCGTCGACGGCTTCGACCTGCCGCCGCGATTGCATCGCGAAGTAGAAAACCACGCCGCTGAGCGCGAAGCCCAGGAGCACTAATCCAATGTCTAACAACACCTGGTTATGCCTCCCTGGTCCATCCGGGCGCCGGGCGCCGGGTAAGTACCCGCGGCCCAATGCACAGTGGACTCTGTAACGATTAAGCCGAGCCGCCGATCGTGGGGCGACTCGGGGAGCCGGTCCAGCACCTGAAACGAATAGGCCAGACCAACGGTGACTGTCTGCGGCGCGAGGGCGGCGATCAGGCGATCGTAATGGCCGCCGCCGCGGCCGAGACGCTGTCCGGCAAGGCCGAATGCCACGCCGGGGATACAGATCAGCGCACGCTCCAAGTCGGCGTAGCGCGCGATCTCTGCCCCCGTGGGTTCAAGGATGCCGTGCATGCCCGGCTGCAGTAGTGCCAGACGGTCAACGCGAACGAGGCTCAGGTCATTGGATTTCGCAACGGTGCGTGGGTAGAACACGTGCCGCCCGGAGGCGATCGCGTTCGCGAAAATCCGGTCGGTAGCGACTTCGTTGTCCTTGGGGGCGTATAAAATGACGCACGCCGCGCCGGCATAGCAGGGCGCTTCGATCAGGTTGTGCTGAACGAGATTGGAAAGCCGCGCAGCACGGCGCGCCGGAAGTTCGGCGCGGCACTCCGCCAGGATTCGCCGCAGAATTTTCTTTTCGTCCGCCACGCCGTCTCGCGATGGCGGGTGCGGGGTCTAAGTCGGCGACTCGCGCGTCGCCCGGAACCTGCCTGCGCGCGTCATCAGAATGCTCACGCGATCGGCCCGCGCGGCGAATCCGCGCTGGTCCGCAAGGGTTTCAAAACCGCTATGCATAATGGTAAAAATTGCACGGGTCCTTGTATCCGCGAGCGCCACAATGCGCCTTAAGTTTTGGTCCCATCCGATCCCCGCCCCGCAAATTCGATCCACCAATCTATCGTTAACGCGCCCGCTGGTCGCCTGCCCGATATTCACTTCCGTCGATCACCGCCGAAAGCCGCTGGTTGAGCGCCTCCAGATGGCTGATCAACGCCTGATGATCGCGGCGCAGCTGCTCAAGTTCGTCAGCGAACGTGAGCGCCGCCAGGATCGCCAGGTTAATTGAATTTACGGACTGGCCGCTGGCACGGATACTCCTGATTTTTTCGTCAACCGTCGCCGCGAGGCTGCGTGCCCATTCGTCGCCGCCGTCGCTGGCAACTACGAGGCTTTGCCCCATGATTTCGACGTTGACGCCCTTCATCGCTAACCGAGGTCGATACCGTCAAAGCGCGCGAGGATTTTCTCGATGCGCCCCTTGATTTCGTTGCGGGCGGTTTCGTGTTCGCGCAACTGCGCCGCCGCTTCATGGTAACGGTGCTCACTTTCGGCGAGCTGCCTGGCCAAGTGTTCGTTTTCGCTCTGTAACTGCTGAATTCGAGTGACCGAAGCCTGAATCCGTTCGTCCAGTTGCTTGAGGACGTCAATCGCCATGTCCACCAATTTCCACCTTCACTTTAATTTTCGATTAACAACTCTGTCAAGCCGCATAAGACCCGCTGGCGCTTTCATCGGCGTTTTCGGACTCCGAAAACAACGCTTCGACGAATTCGCGGACATCGAACGGGCGCAGGTCCTCGAGATTTTCGCCGAGTCCGACATAGCGGACCGGCAGTTTGAGGCGCTCGGCGATGCCGACGATGACGCCGCCCTTGGCGGTGCTGTCGAGTTTGGCCAGGACCACGCCGGTCAGCGGGACGGCCTCGCCGAAGAGCTTGGCCTGGCTGAGCGCGTTCTGCCCGGTGGTCGCGTCGAGCACCAGCCAGGTCTCGTGCGGCGCGCCCGGGAGTTCGCGTCCGACCACGCGCGAGATTTTTTTGAGCTCCTCCATCAGATTGACCTTGGTCTGGAGGCGTCCGGCGGTGTCGATGAGGACCGCCTTGGCGTTGCGGGCGACGGCGGCCTTGACCGCGTCGAAGGCGACAGCGGCGGGGTCGGAACCCTGCTTTTGCTTGATCAGATCGACGCCCACCCGGTCGCACCATATCTGGAGCTGATCGATTGCGGCGGCGCGAAAGGTATCGGCGGCTGCGACCAGCACCGTTCCGCGATCGGCCTTGAGCAGGGCCGCGAGTTTCGCGACGGTGGTGGTTTTGCCGACGCCGTTGACGCCCGCCAGCATAATCACGAGCGGGGCGTCGCCACTGTCGGCGAGCGGCCGTTCGGCGGCGAGCAGCACGCGCTCGATCTCTTCCTTGAGGGCGTCGCGAATAATGTTGGGCCGGGCGTCATTCTTGAGTCGCGCACGCACCGCCTCGACCAGCTTGAGACTGCCTTCGACGCCGACGTCGGCGCCGATCAGGGCCTCCTCGAGTCCCTCATAGATATCGTCGGCCTTGGCACTGCCGGTAATCGCGGCGCGGATGCGGGCGAGGAAATTCTCGCGCGTCTTGCGCAAGCCGATCCCGATTCGCACTGGCGCGCGGGGGGGCACCTCGGGCGGCGCGACGGGAACGGCCTCGGGTTCCGGTGCTGCGAACGGCGTGGGCACCTGCGCGGCGGCTGCGGCCGGCGCAGCCTCGATTGGCGCAGTTTCCGCGGTTGGCGGCGCAGCGACTTCAAGCGCCCGCGCGGGAGTAACTTCGGGTTCGACTTCGCGCGCAGGCACCGCAGCCGCGGGCGCCGGTGGTGTCGGGCGCTCGCGCGCGATCCGTTCGGCAGCAATCGGTGCCGCCCGGCTGACTTCGCGGCGCGCGGCGACGGGCTCGGCGCGTGGCGGCGACAATTTCTTGCGCTGGCTGAATACCGTCAGGATCGCCAGGGCGGCAACCGGAATCTGCGCCGCCAGTGCGATCAAAATTGACAGTTGGATTGGATCCAGATTGAGCGTGGGCACCGCTTTAAGCCTCGATCGAAGAATCTCCCGTGGGGAGTGGCACCACGCGCCGATGGACGCTCGCGAATCGCGCGAGCCGGCAGCAATAGACGCGCGGTCGCCGGATGCGCCCTCAGGATAACAGTCGCCACGCGTTTCTTAAACGATGGGCGACGAAATCTCCGCCGCTAGGTCGATCCCCGGAGAGGCGCCGGTATTGATTCAAGGGGTGGCAGCCTCCGCAGGCGGAGGCGCCGCTTGAGCCGGCTCGGGTTCGGGTGCCGACGAAGGCATAGGCATGGGCGTCAAGGGGAACGGGCCAATCGAGGGCATAGGGATGGGCGTGGGGAAGGTCGGAAACGGCGTCATCGGGAGGGGCACGGGCATCGGTGGGAACGGCCTCGGAGGTTCCTGTGACGGGGCGGTACCGGCAAAGCATATGAAGATCACCGCAACCCATACGAACACGATAAGCGCGGACGCGACGAATTTTTTCATGCTTAAACCAAGCTGCCCTTATGCGGCCTGCGGAATCTTAAGCGAAATGATCCGCGACACGCCGGGCCGGTCCATCGTCACGCCATGAATGTGATCAGCGCTCTGCATGGTGCGCTGGTTGTGCGTGATGATGATGAATTGCGAGCTTTGCTTGAGTTCGCTGACCAGTCCAGTGAAGGCGGCGAGGCTGAACTCGTCGAGCGGGGCGTCAACTTCGTCCATCACGCAGAAGGGACTGGGGTTGAGCAGGAACAGCGAGAAGATCAGGGCCATCGCGGAGAGCGCCTTTTCGCCGCCCGAGAGCAGACCGATCTCCTTGACCTTCTTGCCCGCGGGCTGCACCAGGATATTCACGCCCGCGTCGAGCACGTCGTCGGCCGCGGTGAGTTCGAGCCGGCCCTTGCCGCCGCGCAGCAGCTTGGGGAACAGCAGCTCGAAGTTTTTCGCCGCGCCCTCGAAAGTTTCGGCGAAGCGTTTGCGCGCCTCGCGGTTGAGCTTGTGAATGGTATGGGTCAGATCGTTGACGGCGGCCTGCAGATCGGCGCGCTCGGCAGTCAACACGCCGGCGCGTTCCTCGAGATCCTTGACCTCGCTCTCAGCCGCGAGATTGACCTCGCCGATCTTTTCGGCGCGCGCGCGCAGGTCGTGCAGGCGCGCGTCGTCCGCCGCCGCGTCACGGCCGCTGAGCGCGTTGTCGAGGTCGTCGGAAACGACATTGAAGTCGGCGAGGAACTTCTCGGCGAAGCTGCGCTCGAGCTCCTCGATCAGCGTGCGCGCGCGCTCGCGCTTGAGACTGCAATCGACGGCCTCGGTTTCGAGCGCGGCGAGCCGTTCACGGGCTAGCTTCAGCGCGCCACGCGCGTCGGCCAGTTCGCTATCGCGCTCGGTGCAGCGCTGAGTGAGGGTGCCGACTACCTCTTCGAGTTCATGCCGGCGCTCCGACCCCGCCTCGTCCTGCGCGGCGAGATTCGCGATTTCGCGCTGGAACTCGACGCGCTCGGAGCGGGAACGTTCGAGCTGCGCCCGATTCTGTTCGAGCTGGGATTCGAGTTCGGCGGTCATGCGCTCGAGATGACGCAATTCCTGGGAGATCGCGGCCAATTCGCGCTTGCGCGCCTCGACCCGCGCACCCGCGGTGAGCATCGCATCGCCGAGCCGCCTGGCCTCGGCGCGGCGATCGCTCAGGCCGGCGGCCGCGTCGCCCAGACACGCGCGGGCTTCCTGTTCGAGGAGCGCGAGTTCCTCCATCCGCGCGTTGGAGCCGGTAACCGCGGCGGCGAGTTCCGCAAGCCTGCGCGCGGTGTTCGCACTGCTCGCTTCGATCAACGCGAGGTGTTGTTCAATCTTCGCAATCGCGGCGCGGGTAGCGGCGGCCTGGCGCTCGGCCTCGGCGATACGATTACGCGCAGCGTCGAAGGACTCGCGAGCGGCGCGGCTCGCCGCGCGATCCTGTTCGAACCGGTGGAGCAGCGCCTGGTGATTCGCCTCGGCCTCGGCCAGCGTCTGCTGCGCGGCTTCGACCGAGCGGGCGCCGCTATGCCAATCGAGAAAGGCCCCATCCTCGGCGCGCGCGCCGCTGCCGCCCGAGATCATCCGCTCGGGAGCGAGCAAGTCGCCCTCGCGCGTGACGAAGACGGTGCCGATGCCGTTGAGGTTCGCTGCTTGCAGGGCAGAGCGCAGATCGTCGGCGACCATTACGTGGCCCATCACCGCCTCGGCCAGGGGCGCGAAGCGTGGCTCGACCTCGACCATGTCGAGCAGACGCCCGGTGATGCCGGGGGCCTGGATCGGCGCGTGAGTCACGGCCGGTCCGAGCGCCTCGGGGATAAAGGTCAGGCGGCCGGCGTTGTTCTGCTTCAGGATCTCGATAGCGCGCAGGGCGAACAGCGGTGATTCCACGATAACCGCGTCGAGTTGCTCACCGAGCACCGCACGCAAGGCGGGTTCGAGCGCGGGGGGCGCCTTGACGACATCGAGCAGCAATGCCGGATCGGCGAGCGGACGATCGCCGTTGAGCGATTCGAGCACCGCGCGGAGCCTGTCGCCGGCGCCGTTGGGCATGATGCGCTGGGCCCGCGCTGTGGCAGTGGCCAATTCGGCACGCGCGGCGGAGAGCCGGGCGGCCTGATGTTCAACGGCCGAACGTGTTTCGATCTCGCGGTCGGCGGTGTCGCGGCGAACGGTTTCGAGCCGGGCCGCGTCGTCACGCGCGTCATTGAGCGCGGTTTCGGCGGCGCCCAGTTCAGCTTGCGCGTGGCCGAGCGCGGTTGACACCTGCGGCATCTCGGCGGCGCCGGCTGCAAGCTTCGATTCCAGGTCGGCGCGCTCGCCGGACAGGTCCGCGAGGCGGCCGCGAATCACGGCCGCCTCGCGGACCATCTCGGCAAGGTCGTCCTTGAGCTCCTCGGTGCGGCGTTCATCGTCGCGCAGCGCGCGCTCGGCCGCCTGGTGTTCAGCGCTGAGGGCGGCGAGCGCGTCCTCGCCGGCGCCATTGTCGGCGTTGGTCTCGCGGGAGAGCCGCGCGCCAGCCTCGGCGCGCGCGGCGCGTCCGGCGATTGCGCGCAGCTCGAGGTCGGCGAGGCGTTGGCCGAGACCGGGCTCGAGTTCGGCGATGGCGTCGAGGCGGCGTTCGACGAGGAACGCGCGCGTGCGCGCGCGTTCCTCGAACGCCGCGCGGAGGTTGTCGAGCTCGCGGCCAGAGGCGGCGAGCTCGTCGCGCGCGACGGCGAGCGCAGCGCCGGCGCCTTCGGCGCCGGCCTGCGCGGCTTCAATCGCGTCGCGCGCGGTCGCGGAGTTCTCGCGCAATTCGAGCTCGCGCGCCGAATGTGCCGCGAGGTCCGCATGGAGCTCGATCAGGCGGCGGCCGGCCGCCAGCCGTTCGAGCTCCGAAAGCTCCGCACGAATCAGCTTGTAGGCTTCGGCCTTCTTTGCCTGTCGGCGCGCGAAATTGAGTTGGCGTTCGATCTCGCTCAGCACGTCGTCGACGCGCGCGAGGTTTTCCTTGACCCGCTCGAGCTTGCGCTCGCTCATCTCGCGCCGCCCCTTGAACAAGGAGAGGCCGGCGGCCTCCTCGACCATCGAGCGCAATTCCTGCGGTTTGGCCTGGATTATTTCCTCGATTCGGCCCTGCTCAATAAGTGCGTAGCCACGGCTGTGAATCTGCGCGGCCATGAAGAATTCGGTGATGTCTTTGAGGCGGCAGGGGATGCGGTTGAGGAGGTATTCGGAGTCGCCCGAGCGATAGACCCGGCGGGTCACCGCCACTTCGCTCAACGACGCGTAAGGCTCCGGCAGCGCACTGGCGTCCTCGGCCTCGAGCAGCAGGGTGACTTCGGCCATGCCGGCCGCCGCATTGGAGTCGTTGCCGGCATAGATGAGGTCGTCGGCGCTCTTGCCGCGCAGGCGGGTTGGGGCCTGCTCACCGAGCACCCAGCGAATCGCATCGACGACGTTTGATTTGCCGCAGCCGTTGGGTCCGACCACCGCGGTCGCACCAGGGCTGAAACTGATTACGGTCGCGTCGAGGAAGGATTTAAAGCCGACTAATTCAAGGCTCTTAAGACGCATACTGCCATCGCCTCCACCACCTCACCACCCCACCGAGCATATCCTATCAGCACCGAATCGGGTCAATAGTTACCCAACCGGTCGTAGGCCACAAGGATCAACAAGCACATCATAATGTTGTTCGATCGCCTGTTGATGATTTTTCGCCAAAGCTACGCCTCTACGCTCGAATTTTTCGAAACGCGCGCAAGTGCGCCAGGAGGCAAGCATTTGGCGCCGCCTAATCCGGCAGCAGTTCGGTATTCCAGTAAGCGGTGTCCACCGTCGTCAGGAACGGCATCCACTCGCGATAGCGCCGGAGGCTGAACATCTCGGTGCTGAACGGGGTCCATTGCGGGCGCAGCGGGCGTTTGACCAGCGGCATCGCGGCCTCGTCGGGCGTGCGACCGCCCTTGCGCCGGTTGCAGCTATGGCATGAGCAGACGACGTTTTCCCAGGTGGACATGCCGCCGCGCGAGCGCGGGACGACGTGGTCGAGATTGAGTTCGGTGCGCGGCAGCCGCCGTCCGCAATATTGGCAGCTGTTGTTGTCGCGGGCGTAGATGTTAAAGCGCGAAAAGCGCACGTGGCGCTTGGGCACTCGCTCGTAGGCGGTGAGCAGCAGGACGCGCGGCACGCGGATGAAACCGCCGATTACCCCGACGCGCTCGTGATGGGTCTCGATCGCAAGCTCGCGCCAGGTCTCGAAATCGAAGATGCGATACTGCTCGTCGACTGCGCGGGCGACCCCCTGATAGAGCAACGCGAAAGCGCGCTTGACCGAAGTGACGTGGACCGGGAGATACGAACGATTGAGGACCAGCACTTTGCTGTTGAGCAAGGCCGCCCCCATCGGGTGCGCCACCAAGGTTTCGGCTGACGCTGCCATTCTAAAACAATCAACGGGAACAGAGGCTCCGAGTCAAGCCTGTAACGGGATTTTAATTCGCCGGGGCGAAGGCTGAGCGATCCTGTCAACAACCAGTGGAGTTGAGCGAAGGTCGCCTTGCAGAAATTGGGCCCGTTCCGTATCATCAGGGATGGACGACCAAGGCCCGACCGATCTGGAGCAGATTTTCCCTTGATGCCCTCTTATCCGCCGCCATTCCCAATCGCGACCATCAACAGGCAGGAGCCGGCTGAATGCCGGACGGCATAGGTGTTGACGGTCGTTTCCGCACAGTCCGGAAAATTGCTCCCGTGAAACGCGAAATTGTAATTAACGCATCCACGCTCGAAGTGCGGGTGGCGGTGCTGGAAGACGGCGTCCTGAGCGAGTTCCATCTGGAGCGGAACGAGCGCCAGGGCCTCGTCGGCAACATTTACAAGGGCAAGGTTACACGCGTGCTGCCGGGGATGCAGGCGGCATTCGTGGAGATCGGCCTCGAGAAGGCCGGCTTCCTGCATGTCTCCGACTTCCATACCGACGTCGAAGGGTTCGGCTCCGCCGCCGAGGTTATCGGCGAGGAAGACGTCGAGACCGAACCGTTGCACGATAGCGATTCGGCGGTGCCGTCCGACGGTGAAGACAGCCTCGAGAGCGCCAGCGCTGAGGACGATCTGCCGGCCGAGGGCGAGGACGGCGCGGGCGCCGCGGGACCCGCACACGGTGGGCGTGGTCGCGGCCGGCGGCGCCGCAGCGAGCGGCGCGTGCGGCTGCCGATCGAGCAGGTGCTCAAGCGCGGCCAGGACATCATCGTGCAGGTCGCCAAGGAACCGATGGGCACCAAGGGGGCGCGCCTGACTTCATTCGTGTCGCTTCCCGGACGCCATTTGGTGTACACGCCGACCAGCAATCACATTGGAATTTCGCGGCGAATCGAGAGCGCGCAGGAGCGCCAGCGCCTGCGCGCGGCGGTCGGCGAATTGCGGCCGGACCAGGGCGGCTTTATCGTGCGCACAGTGTGCGAGGGCGTGAGCAAGCGCGAAATCCAGCGCGACGTTTCATTCCTGACCAAGTTGTGGTCGTCGATCGTGAAGCTGGCCGAGACCACCCCGCCCGCCTCGTCGCTCTCGAGCGACCTCGATGTGGCGCTGCGGGTCGTGCGCGATCTTTTTTCGAGTGAAGTTGATCGCCTGTGGTGCGACGATCCCGAGACCTGCGAGCGCGTCGTGGAGTTTGTGCAGAGTTACATGCCGCGCCTGCGCACGCGGATTTCGCTGTACGAGGCCGAGGAGCCGATTTTCGATCACTTCCATATCGAGGCGCAGATCGATCGCGCGCTCGAGCGCAAGGTCTGGCTCAAGTCAGGCGGCTATCTGGTCTTCGATCAGGCCGAGGCTCTGACGGCGATCGACGTCAACACCGGCCGCTTCGTCGGCAAGCGCAACCAGGACGAAACGGTGCTGAAGACCAACCTGGAGGCGGCCGACGAGGTCGTCAAGCAACTGCGCCTGCGCAACATCGGCGGCATTATCATCGTGGACTTCATCGACATGACGCGCGAGGCCGATCGCAAGCGCGTCACCGACGTGCTGGCGCAGGCGCTCAAGCGCGACAAGGCGCGCAGCTCGATGCTGCGGATTTCGGAGCTCGGGCTGGTGCAGATGACGCGCAAGCGCACGCGCGAGAGCCTCGAGGAGATGCTCACCGAGCAATGCCCGGAGTGCCAGGGGCGGCGCGTAGTGAAATCGGTGGCGACGCTCGCGGCCGATGTCCTGCGCGGAATCCATCGTGCGGCCGGGCGCCATCCGCGCAGCGACCTGCTGGTGGTCAAGATCAATCCGGCCGTCGCGCGTTATCTTTATGATGTCGGCGCGAAGGATCTCGGCGTGCTCGAGCAGCGCCTGGGGATCAAGATCGTCCTGCGCTCGACCGAGTCGATCGAAGCGGGCGCGTTCGAACTGGTCCAGACCACCGCCGCCGCCTGACGCTTCCCTCAGTTCATTTTCTCGTTACAGATCGGCGCGATGATCGCGCGCTGGCGGAGGCTCGTGCGGACCGCGCGCACTTCAGAACGTCCATCCCACGATCGACTTCAGGAACGTGCCGTTGCTGGTGCGGGTGAGGCCGAAGCCGATGCCCAGGTTCAGTTCCAGATTATCGACAATATGCAGGTTTACCGTCGGCACGATGAAATGCTGCTGACGTTCGACGCTCGGTAGCGCCTTTAGAGCGCCCATGTCGCCGTAGTATTCGAGCGCGGGCGAAGCCCATCGGCAGAGGTCGAACTCGATTTCACCGGACGGTGAGAACTGGAAGCCTTTATGTGCGCCGGGGCCGCTGAACGGATCCACGAACGCGAGGTTGCCGACGAGGGTAAATTTGCCGAAGCTGGTTTCCATGATCGGCCGAAGCTCCAGCGTGAACGGATTTTCCTCAGCCGCAAAACGCATGTAGTCGAGCTCGACGTTGCCGCCGAACTTGACCGCCCAATCGAAAGTCTGCGGTACGCCGAAATGCATCTTGGTGCGGGAGCCGGCATATTCGTAATCGCCGTTTTCGAACTTCGCGGTTGCCAGATACTGGCCGATCTCCAGCCATCGCAACACGCCGTATGTTGCCTCCAGCGTTTCGTGTATCTGGTACGGGTTCATCGCCGCCTTTGCTTGAGCGCCGGTGGCGGTGTTGACCGTGTTCGAATGCAGCTCGAGCTGCAGCTGTCCCGGCGCAGTGGTCTCGGTGTCGTAAATCTCAATCTCGTAAAAATCTATCGCGCGTGCGCGGGGCGCCCGTGCGAGCACGCCGATGAGGGCCGCGACGATCAGCGCGAGCGTTCGCACGATCCGCGTCACAGGCGCCCTATTCGCCGAGGTGGCGCACCGCGGGAATCACCTTGGTCGCGAACCGCTCCATCGCTGCCATCACGTCGCGATGCGGGATGCGTCCGCCGGGATTGAACCAGCATACGAGCTGATTAATCCTGGCGCCGCGATAGATCTCCTCGATTCGCGCGATACATTGCTCCGGGCTGCCGAAGATCGCCATGGTGTCGGCGACCATCTCCCACGACATCGTCGCGACGCGCTCGCGCACCTGCTTCAGATAGGCGTACGAGCCATCGTACTGGCTGCGATCGCCGCGCTGCGCCTGTTCGCCGATGGTACGAAAGTAATGCATCATCGAAGGTTCGTACTCGGTGCGGCTGCGCGCGATGCTTTCGGAGCTGTGAGTAAAGAAGAGGGCCGCGACATCGCGCTGCTGCGCCTGATGGCCCGCTTTGGCGAGGGCTTCACGATAGCTCTCGACGTGGCCGAAAAATCCCGGCATCGGATTGATCGGCGAGGCAACCATCACGTCGTAGCCCTTGAGACCGGCGAAGGCGACGGTCTCGGGACTGTTGGCCGCGATGCGAATCGGCGGGTGGGGCTTTTGCAGAGGCTTCGGCACCACCGAGGTCTCGGGCACTTGATAGTACTTGCCGTTGAAAGAGAACGATTCGGTGGTCCAGGCCCGCCCGATGATTTCGAGGGACTCCTCGAAACGCTCGCGGCTTTCCTCACGCGAAACGTTGAAGCCCTGGAAATGAACCGCGATGGTGCCGCGGCCGACGCCGAGCTCCAGCCGTCCGCCGCTCAGGATGTCAACCGTTGCGGCCTCCGCGGCGAGGCGCAGCGGGTGATGAAACGGCAACAGCGAGACTCCGGTGCCGAGCCGGATGCGCCGCGTGCGCTGCGCGATTGCGGTGGCGACGATCAGCGGCGCGGGCATGATCGAAAAGGGTCGGAAGAAATGCAGTTCGGCGAGCCACGCGGTATCGAAGCCGAGCTCGTCGGCGTGAATTACCTGCTCGACAGTTTCGCTATAGCGCGTGGGTTCGGATTGGTCCGGAGCGCAGGGAAGTTGGTAGAAAAGGCCGAATTTCATGCTGAGACCTCCCGGCGCCACCGCCGCGATCCGGCGATACAAATCGCCGTGCGATGATTATCGCATCGCGGGTGCGCCTGCCAACCGCGGGGCGGCGCGCAACCTCGCACAACCTCAATGCTGCGGCGGCGTCGATGCGGGAGCGTCAGCCGGCGCCGCGATTACGCGAAAATTCAGATCGACGATCTTGCCCGCCCGCAGCACGCCCAACAGTCCATGCGGCGGCATAATTCCGAAATCGGTGTAATCGAATTGGATGTCGCCGTCGGCGCTGAAGCTGCCGTCGGTGGAGAGTGTCGCGCTGATCGGCACGCGAATCTCGCGGGTTACCCCGTGCAGCGTAAGGTTGCCGACGATCGTCGCGCTGCCGATCACATTCGGCGCATCCCACTTCAGATTCTCGATGCGCGTGCTGACGAACTTGATCACCTGGTAGAAGCGGGTTTCGAGTACGTCACGCAGGATCGCGTCGTCGCGCCGTGCGCTGCCGGATTGGTAGCTGGTGGCGTCGATCACGATATCGACGTGACCGGTCGCGGCGGGATCCGCCGGGTCGCCGTCAACCTCACCGGTGATGACCCGGAAGGTGCCGGAGACGTTGCCCCGAATGCGCGCAAGCGGCGCGTCCACGGTCGCGACGATCTCCGTGGCGGGATCGATCCGGAGTTTCAGCACCTTCGCCGAAGCGGGCGCGGCAAATAGCAAAATCGCTGCGGCAACGGGGAGGGCGCAGGTCCACGAGCGACGATCCATGCAATCGGTTTAGGCGAATCGAGCGCGTGGGACAATACAGGTGCGGCTGTTTGCAATCGCGTCGGCCCGCCCGGTGAGGGCGCCGCGCGCGCGGATCGGCCTCAGCGATAGCTCACGACTTCGAGCAGATTGCCGTCGGGGTCGAGGAAGTAGAGGCAGTCATGGTCGCCCCAATCGATCGGCGCGGCGCATTCGACCGCGGCTTCATTGAGACGGGGGCGGGCCGCGGCGAAATCCGCGCGGCTGACGCGAAAGGCGTGATGGCCGCGGCCCAGCGGATGCTTGATGCGATTGCGCCGCTCGGTGGCGCTGAGCGGTGCGTGAGCGACTTGAAACAGCGCCAAGTTCTGATCGCCGCATTCGAGCAGCGTTTGATCGCCCATATGCGCGACCACCGCGAGACCGAGCACCTCGGTGTAAAAGCGCTCGGCGCGTGCGAGGTCAGCGACTTCGATCCCAAAATGGTCGAGACGTTCGAGCTTCATTGGATGCTCCCAGCGCATGCGCACCTCATTGATGAATCGTCGCGCAGACGCGGTGCCACGGCAAGAGTCCCTGGTCACACTGAGCGGCAGCGAACGGGTCCCGGATTCCGGGCACGGAACCCGGGATGCTTCGCAAGCTCAGAACGACAGAGTCGGGGTCATCGGGTCGTTCTGCAAGCTCGTGAAGCAAATGTCAGCCGAGGTCGGCGAGCAGCAAGCCGGTCAGATATTCGCCCTCGGCGTGGCCGAGCAGAACCGGATGGTCGGGGCCGGGACCGAGGCGCGCGAGCATCCGCAGCTTGCGCCCGGATTTGGTTTGCGCGATCCGCACGGCGCGCACGAAATCCTCGCCGCGAAAATGAATCGAACAACTGAAGGTCATCAGATAGCCGCCTGGCGCGAGCGCGCGCATCGCGAACGCGTTGAGGTCGGTGTAGAGGCGGGCGGCGTGCGCGGCATCCTTGAGACTGCGCGCGAGCGGCGGCGGATCGAGCACGATCAGGTCGAAGCGGTCGGGTGCCGCGAGATCGGCGAGATAGCGCAGCACGTCGCCGCGGATAAATTCGGCGCGGTCGCCGCGATGGCCGTTGAGCTCGAGGTTACGCCGCGCCATCGCGAGCGCGCGATCGGAGGAATCGACGGCGACGACTGCCCGCGCACCGCCCGCCAGCGCCGCGAGCGTAAAGCCGCCCGCGTAGCAGTAGGCGTCGAGCACGCGCGCGCCGTGGGCAAGGTCGCGCACGATTGCGCGATTGTCGCGCTGGTCGAGGAAGGCGCCGGTCTTCTGCCCGTGATCGAAATCGATCGCGAGGCGCAGGCCGTGCTCGGTCGCGACGGTCTCGGCGGGCAGCGCGCCCGCGAGCACTGCCGCATGATCCGCGAGCCCTTCCTGTTTGCGCACGGCGCCATGGCTGCGTTCGACGATCGACTGCGGCGCGACGATCTCGCGCAGCGCGGCGACGATTTCGGCGCGCATGCGATCGGCGCCCGCGGTCAGTAATTGCACCACCAGCACGCCGCCATAACGATCGACGACGACGCCCGAGAGGCCGTCGCCGTCACCGTTGATGAGCCGATAGCAATCGGTGTCGCCGCGGATTACACGCTGGCGCAACGCGAGTGCACGGCGAACACGATGGCGGATGATGTCGCCGGGCCTGAGCGCGGGGTCGAACGAGAGCATCCGCACCGCGATGGTTGTGGCGGGATTATAATAGCCGAGGCCGACCATATCGCCGCCGGCGTCGCGCACTTCGGCCCAGTCGCCGGCTTGCAGCGTGGCCGGTTCCACGCGCGCGATCGCCTGCGAAAAGATCCACGGATTGCCGCCGCGCACGGGACCGTCGCGCCCCGCCTTCAGGAAGATGCGGCCTGCGATTGCGATCGGCGAAGTTCCCGCGAGCGCGTGCGCGGCGCAGTTCGCGGTCAACGCCATGCCGGTTCATCCTCGCGCACGAAGTCGCCGCTGCGGCCGCCGCTCTTGCGCACCAGCCGGATACCGTCGATCGTCATCGCGCGATCGATCGCCTTGGCCATGTCGTAAATCGTCAGCGCGGCGGCGCTGGCGGCGACCAGCGCTTCCATCTCCACGCCGGTGCGTCCGCTGGTCACCGCGCGCGACTGAATTCGCAAGGCGGAGTTCTTCGGGTCGGGCTGGAAATCGACTTCGACCACTTCGAGCGGTATCTGATGGCACAACGGGATGAGCTCGTGAGTGCGCTTGGCCGCCATGATTCCGGCGAGCCGCGCGGTCGCGAGCGCTTCGCCTTTCTTGAGCGTGCCGCCGACGATCGCGTCGAGCGTCGCGGCGGCCATGTGCACGGCGCCGCGTGCGATCGCCTCGCGCCGCGTGACCGGCTTTTCGCCGACGTCAACCATGCGCACGCGTCCGTTCGAGTCCAGATGAGTCAGTTGCGCGCCGCGGGGCGCTGCCTTCGGGCTACGTTTCTTGCCTGTCATTATTGCGATGGCCGAAGTAGTGAATAGACCTTATGCTGACGCGCGGGCAGTGTAAAATAAAGCGGTCGTGAACGATCGCGACCAAATTGAAGCTCGCTTGAAAGGCCACATGCCAGAAGCATCGAACAATCTTGTTAACCGTCTCGTGATTCTCGGGTCAGGCCCAGCCGGCCTCACCGCCGCGCTTTACGCGGCGCGCGCCAACCTCGCGCCGCTGCTGATCGAAGGCGCCGAGCCCGGCGGACAACTCACCATCACCACCGAGGTCGAGAATTATCCCGGCTTCGAACACGGCATCCAGGGACCCGAGATGATGGAGGTTTTCCGGCGCCAGGCCGAGCGTTTCGGTACGCGCTTTATGACCGGCGTGGTGACCGCGGCCGATCTGCGCAAGTATCCCTTCGAACTGGCCGTCGACGGCACGATGATCATGGCTGAGGCTCTGATCGTCGCGACCGGCGCGTCGGCCAAGCTGCTCGGAATCGAATCCGAAAAGCGCCTCATGGGCTATGGCGTCAGCGCGTGCGCGACCTGCGATGGCGCTTTTTTCAAGAACAAAGAGGCGGTGGTAATCGGCGGGGGCGACACCGCGATGGAAGAGGCGATCTTCCTGACGCGCTTTTGCAGCAAGGTGACGATCGTGCATCGGCGCGACACTCTGCGCGCCTCCAAGATCATGCAGGAGCGCGCGCAGAAGAATCCGAAGATTGCCTTCATCTGGGATTCGGCGATCGACGAGATTTTCGGCGAGCCCGCCAGCGGCGTCAGCAGCGTGCGTTTGAAGAACCTGGTGACCGGCGCACTCAGCGACTTTCGCACCGACGCGGTCTTCATGGCGATCGGCCATCAGCCCAACACCGCGATTTTCCACGAGCAGCTCGACATGGACGACCTCGGTTACTTGCAGGTGCGCCCCGGATCGACCTACACCAACGTCGAGGGCGTGTTTGCCGCGGGCGACGTCGCCGACCGCGTCTATCGGCAGGCGGTCACCGCGGCGGGCACCGGATGCATGGCGGCGCTCGACGCCGAGCGCTGGCTCGAGGCGCGCGAGACGCACGAGGGTTGAGTGCGTTGCCAGGCTCGCGGCATTCCGGATGCAAATTGGCCGATCGATGATTTGCCTTGGGCGCCAATGGTTTCGTTAACGCGCGCGGCTGAGCCTTCTCGATGAATCCCGGCCGCCGTGTCGGCATCGGCATCGCCATCGTCGTGTTGCTGACCGCGGCGGGCACCGCCGGTTACATGGCGATCGAGGGGATGTCGTTCATCGACGCCCTCTATATGACGGTCATCACGATCACGACCGTGGGCTACCAAGAGGTGAAGCCGCTCGATACCGCCGGACGCCTTTTCACGATCGCGCTTATTTTTACCGGCGTCGGTACCGCCTACTATGTTTTCGCCGCGGTCACTGAAGTGGTGGTCGGAGGCCAGCTCAGGGAATTCATGGGGAAGAACGCGATGAACCGGAAAATCCAGCATCTCGAGGGTCACGTGATCCTGTGCGGCTACGGACGTTTCGGCCGCATCGTGGCCGAAGAGCTCAAGGCTTCCCACACGGTTGTAGTGATCGAAGCGAACCCGGCGCTCGAACCCGAGCTGTTACGCAGTGGCCTTTTCTATATCATCGGTTCGGCGCTCGACGAAGGCGTACTCGAAAGCGCGGGCATCCGCAGCGCGAGCGACATCGTGGTGGCGACCGCGTCCGACCCCGATAACGTTTTCATCAGTCTTACGGCGCGCGGCAGGAATTCCGCGATTCGCATCCACGCGCGGGCTGAGACCGAGGCCGGCTTGCGGCATCTGAAATTGGCGGGCGCCGACGGCGCCATCTCCTCCTATCAATTCAGCGCGTACCGCATCGCGGCGGCGATCGCGCGACCGTCAGTGGTCGATTTCCTGACCCTGGTGATGCCTGGCCGCGGCGACGATGTGAGCCTCGAAGAGGTCAAAGTGCAGCCGCGCAGTCCGTTGATCGGCACGACCATCGGCGTCATCGAGCGCGCCAACCTGCGTCTGCGGATCGTCGGGCTCAAGCGCGGCGCCGATCCAATCGCGATAATTCCCGACGAGCAAACGGTAATCGAGGCGGAAGATCTGATTGTAGTTATTGGCGCCCGCGGGAGCCTTGATCGGTTGGCCGAGTCTGCCGCCTCCTGACCTGCGCATGGCTGCCCTGCGCGTGCGTTTAATGCTTTCATCACGGAAGCCTGACTTGGCGTATGCTGGATCTTAACGTGGAGAGTTTCCGTATGTCTGACGAACAAACCGCAGCGTCCTCCGCCACTGCTCCGCGCCGATCGACCGGCTCGCTCAAAGCGGGCACCGGCGATCTGAATGCGGCGGCCGCCGCAGCCGCGACCATCGAGCACGCCGCGCCTCACGCGACGCCCGCGCCGCGCGATCTTTCAATGCGTATTGCTGAGACCGTCATTTTTCTATTGGCGGTTATCGGCGCGGTCGCCATCGGTCTCGGCATCAGCAATTACCTGGGAAAGCATCCGTATGTTTACGCCTACCTGATCGCATACGCAGCGTTCCGTATCGCCGACTTGCTGGTGCGCGAGGAATGGATGCTCGGGGCCGATCCCGCGCACTTCGCGCGCCGCATCATGGGCGAATTACCGGTGCTCGCGCTGTTTGCGGCGGCGCCGTTTGAGAGATCTTATTACACCGGCGACGCGCCGAACTGGCTGGCTGGTCTCGGTATCCTGATCGAATTGCTCGGGCTCTGGCTCGCGCTCGGCGCACGCATCCAGCTCGGCTTCTTCTCGTCCGGTGACGAAGCCGCGGCCATTCGCCCGATCGTCCGTAACGGGCTTTACCGATACATCCGCCACCCGATTTACGCTGGAGAATTCCTGGTCCTGTTCGCATGGCCGTTCGAATACGGGGCGCCGATCACGATGCTGGCGATGGTGGTCTCGGGCATTTTCATGCTGCGCCGCCGGATTCGGGAGGACGAGGCCGAAATGCTGGCGAATTACGGCGATGATTACGCCGACTACATGCGGGCGACCGACGCGATGATCCCGAACGTATGGTAATGTCGCCCGCCGGGACCGTCGCGGCGATTTCGCGTGCACTATGAAACGTTTGCTGCGCCGGCTCGCAACGTTGTTGATTCTCGCCGTCGCAGCAAGCGCCTTGTATTACGTCGGCGGCAAGTATCTGTGGCCGCCGCCTGATACGACGACGATTCAGACGGTTGGCATTATCGAGGCGCCGGAGGTCAACATTACGAGTCGCATCGCCGGCCGCATCACGCAACTTGATCTACTCGAGGGCGATCATGTGGAGCGCGGCCGGGTCGTGTGCCGGGTCGAGGACATCGACATACGCAACCAGTTGGCCAAGGCTCAGGGCAATCTCCAGAACGCGCTGGCTGATCTGCACGATGCGGAGCTTACGGTCGCGCGCAACCGTGAACTCTTCCGCCGCGAAGTCATTTCGGCCCAGGCGCGCGACGACAGCGTTGCCCAGGTGGAACGCAGCCGCGCGACGGTGGTCGCCGACAGGGCCGACGTTCAACTGTACACCGACCAGCTTGCCGACACCGTCATCCGCGCGCCGATTTCGGGCATCGTCGTGAACAAGGCGCTCGAAGTCGGCGAATGGGTGACGCCCGGCACGCCGATTATCACGGTTGACGACATGTCGACGATTTGGGCCCGCGTCGACGTTGAGGAAACCGACCTTGGTTCGATTCGCGTCGGCGACCCCGCGCGCGTGGCGCTGACCACTCGCCCGCCGCAAATCTATACGGGCCGCGTGATGGCGATCGGGCAGGAGGGGCAATTCGCCACCGAGCGTGACGTGCGCCGCGGACGCCAGGACATCCGCACCTTCTATGTCAAAGTTCGCGTGCTGCAGGCCGGCTACGATCTCAAACCCGGCATGACTGCGGAGGTCTCGTTTTCACGACGCAATGGAATCCAGGTCGGTAGCAATCCAGGCGCACGAGCTGACTAAACAGTTTGGCGCTTTCACGGCCGTAGACCACGTGAGCTTCGAGGTCTACCGCGGCGAACTGTTCGGTCTGCTCGGGCCCAACGGCGCGGGCAAGACCACGCTTAGCCGGATGCTCACGACGCTGATCCCACCCACCTCCGGCACGGCTTTCGTGGCGGGCGAGGATGTGACGCGTGCGCCCGCCCGCGTGCGCGAATGCATCGGTGTAATCCCGCAGGCGCTGACCTCGGACCTCGATCTCACCGGCTGGGAGAATGTCGATATCTACGGCGAGTTCTATGGCCTCGGACGCCGCGTCCGCCACGAACGAGCGGCGCATCTGCTGGAGCTGGTCGGCCTCAAGGAACGCGCCAATGATCTCGTTGCGACCTATTCGGGTGGGATGCGTCGGCGACTCGAAATCGCGCGCGGCCTCATCCATTCGCCCGAAGTACTGTTCCTCGACGAGCCGACCATCGGGCTCGACCCACAAAGCCGGCGCGTGGTTTGGGATATGATCGAGCGCCTGCGCACCGAAACCCATCTCACCATCTCGCTGACCACGCATTACATGGAAGAAGCCGAGATTCTGTGCGACCGCATCGCGATCGTAGACGGCGGCAAGATCATCGCGATCGGCTCGCCGGGCGAGCTCAAAGCGATGGTCAAGGGCGCTGACCGCATCGAACTCGAGATCAAGGGCGAGGTCGAGGCCGCACTCGCGATGATTCGCGCACAGCCCTACGTCCACGACGTCGCGCTTGACGAGCGTGGCGCGATCGTCATCTCGCTCGATGACGGTGCGCACGCGATGCCGAAGCTGATCGGCCAGCTCGACGAAGCCGGCGCCCAGGTCTCGTCGATTAAGCTCGAGCGCATCTCCCTGGAGGACGTCTTCCTCCGCTTTACCGGGCGGCGGCTGCGCGATGAGCCGGCACGCAAGGGCGGCTTCTTCGATCTGACCTTCGGGATGCCGCGGCCGCCGGGTCGCGGGTGAGCGGGAGGGGCGCGATGAAAAAGTCGTGGGCGGTCATGCGGCGCGATCTGCTCAAGCTCTCGCGCAATCCGCTGACCATCTTCACCAGCGTTTTGTTGCCGATCATCTACCTCGTCATTTTCGGCAATTCCTTCCAGGGCGTGCTCAAGAACCTGCCGGTCGTAATCGTCGGCCAGGACAGCGGCCCCTATGGCCTGCGCATGATGGAGACGATGCAAGCTCTCGCCGCGGGGCCGAAGACCATCGTCGTGACCTATGAGCATGACCCCGCCACCGCTATCCAGGCCGTCCGCGACGGGCGCTTCAAGGCCGCGCTCATCATCCCGGCTGATTTCAGCCACAGCATCGCCGAAGGCCGCATCGGTGAAATCGGCCTGTTCACCGACAACGTCGATACGATCAGCGCGAGCACGCTTGAAGGGGTCATCGGCCAGGCGGTCGCAACCCTGCGCGACGGCTACGTTACGGCGCGTGAGCCCAAGCTCAACCTCATCGTGCTGCGCCCGAGCAGTCTCTTCGTCACCGTCGATTACGATCGATCGTTGATTCCGGGCGTGATCGTGATGGCGCTCTTCATGGGCTCCCTGACCTCGGGCGTCTTCAACTGGGTAATGGACCGGTTCATGGGCGTCACGGAGGCGTTTCTCGTCACGCCAATTTCGCGCTGGAACCTCGCCGTCGGCATCCTCGGCAGCAGCGTGCTGGTGACCAGCGCAAGCGCGATCATCGTGACGATAATCGGATTGCTCATCACCGGCGGCACCATTGTCGGCGGTTTATCAGCCTTTCTGCTGCTGGTGGGGATAATCGTCCTGGGCGCCACCGGCATTCTCGCGATGACCTTCTCGCTGCTGGCGCGCGCCAGTAATCCACGCGTGGTTGGCGCGTCCGCGGGATTTCTCAACGTGATCCTCTTTTTCCCCAGCGGCGCGATCTACCCGATCGAGAGCTTCCCCAGATGGTTGCGCGTCTTTGCCGAGTACAATCCCGAGACTCATGCGGTCAGCGCGCTCAAGTCGATTCTCTTCAAGGGTGCCGACTTCGCCGCGATTTCGAGCGACCTCGCTTTCCTCGTTATCTTTACGGCGGTGATGCTGGTGATCGCCGGCTTTGCGCTCAAGCGCACGCTATAACCGACTAGCCTCGCCCGCCCGGCCGTGGCTCAGCACCGTGGAAATACACCCCGGTTGACACTCACGTGGGCCTTGCGCGACGATCGAATGGTCAGGGCAGCGACGAGGAGTTGAACAATGGTCTGGTGGGCCTGGATTATTCTCGGAATCGCCTGCGTCGCGATCGAAGTCCATTTCACTCACGATTTTTCGCTCTTTTGCGTCGGCGTCGGCGCCTTTATCGTTGCCGCTGTGATCCTGTTTACCAACGCGTCTCCGCATTGGTCGCAATGGATTTTGTTTGGCGGACTCTCGGTGGTCATTCTGGTCGGTTTGCGCAAGCCGCTGCTCGGCCGTTTCCAGGCCCATCGCGGCAAGGACGCCGATTTCCAGTACCTGGTCGGCGAGGTCGCGACGCCCGCCGACGATCTGCCGGCCAACGCCGTCGGGCGCGCCGAATTGCGCGGTTCCAGCTGGAGCGCGCGCAACGGCGACGCGACCGGCCTGCGCAAGGGGCAGCGCTGCCGCGTTGAAAGGGTTGAAGGACTGACCGTCTGGCTCAGGGCCGAGTAAGGAAGCCGGGAGAATTCTCAGATGATCGAACTTGCCGTCGGCGGCTTTGTCGCCCTGTTGGTTGTGTACATACTGTTCTCGACCGTGCGCGTGGTCGGGCAGCAGACTGCCCTGATCATCGAACGGCTCGGCCGCTTCGATCGCGCAGGCTTCGGCGGTTTGCAGATTCTCGTCCCGTTTGTCGATTCGGTGCGCGCCACGCTCGATTTGCGCGAGGCGGCCGTCACCATCGCGGAGCAGGACTGCATCACCAAGGACAACGTGATGGTCCACGTTGACGGCATCCTCTACTACAAGATCATCGACGCCGAGCGCGCCACCTATGGCATCTCGAATCTCAAGTTCGCGATCGAGCAACTCGCGCAGACCACGCTGCGCAGCGAGATCGGCAAGATCGAACTCGACCATACGTTCGAGGAGCGCGCGCATATCAACGCCAACATCGTCGAGGAAATCGACAAAGCTTCCGAGGCCTGGGGCGTCAAGGTCCTGCGCTACGAGATCAAGACCATTCGTCCGCCGACCGACATCCTCGAAGCGATGGAAAAGCAGATGCGCGCCGAGCGCGAAAAGCGTGCCGCGGTGCTGCAGTCCGAGGGCGAGCGTTCCGCTGCGATCAACCAGTCCGAGGGCGTGCGCGAATCGCTAATTAATCGGGCCGAGGGTGAGAAGCAGCAGTTGATCAAGGAAGCCGAGGGCAAGGCGGCGGCAATTCGCGCGGTTGCGATCGCGACAGCCGAGGGTATCCGCGCGGTGGCCGAAGCGATCCAGGGGCCGGGCGGTTTCGAGGCGGTGCAGTTCCGCGTCGCCAACGATTACATCTTGCAATTCGGCAATCTCGCCAAGGAATCCAACACGCTCATCCTGCCGTCGAACATGTCCGATATCGCCGGGATGGTCGCGACCGCGATGAATGTCATCCGGCACGCCGACGGCGGTGGCGCCCCCGGTCAGGGCGGGGCGCTCGCACGCGACATCAAGAGCGTCACCCCGCCGAAACCCGAAGACCACTAGACGCACCCGCGCCCCGCGAATTTCCGAACCCCTTTCTTAAGGAACGGATGGCGGGGCGGCGGCGGCGGTAATCCGCAATCGCGCAGTACAGGTCCGGAAAGAACGGTCAGAGTGCGCTCGCGCCGCGCTCGCCCGTACGAATACGCACCACCTCTTCCATCGGCAACACGAAAATCTTGCCGTCGCCGATACGTCCCGTGCGCGCGGCGCGTTCGATAGTTTCGACCACCTGGGCGGCGGCTTCGTCCGAGACGATAATCTCCAGTTTGACCTTGGGTAGAAAATCGACCACATACTCGGCGCCACGATAAAGCTCCGTATGCCCCTTCTGGCGGCCGAATCCCTTAACCTCGCTGACCGTGAGGCCCTGCACTCCAATACCCGACAGCGCCTCCTTGACCTCGTCGAGCTTGAACGGCTTTATGATCGCCTCAACCTTCTTCATAAGACTCCTCTGGGCGGCATCTGCAAGGAGACGATCCAGCCCGGACCAACCCCATCTCCTACAAGGATACACCTTTCCCGATACTAGGCGGACAGCGCAAGTCCGGGGTTCTTCGCCAGAGCTTCGGCAGACGCTCTGGCGGCTGGAGACGCAAGCGCGATGCCAAACAAGTAGGCACAAAAGCCACCTTCCGCAGTCCCACATAGCGCTCCCGGTGGTCATCAAACAGGCTAACGGTTACACGATAGGCACCACCCGGCTCACTCCGCGGACTTGGACTTGCGCTCCCCGATCCGCGGTTCCTCGCCCGCGATCAGCCGGCCGATGTTCGCTCGATGGCGCAGCAGCACCAGCGCCGAAACAGTAATCGCGAGCAGGATATAAGGACGCGGGCATCCCGAGGCCGCGACCGCCGGCACGATCGCGATCGCCGCGCCAATCGAGGCGAGCGAGACGATACGGCTCAGGGCGACGATTACAAGGAACACCACAGCCGCGATCGCCGTCGGAATCGGGGCCAGGCCGATCCATAGACCGAGCGACGTCGCGACTCCTCGGCCGCCGCTGAAATTGAGGAAAATCGACGCGATTGAACCGAGAAATGCCGCGAATGCCACCAGCGCGAGGCCGCCCGGAGTCAGCCCGGCTGCCAGCGCCAGCACAACCGGTAGCAGCCCTTTCAGCAGGTCCCCCGCGAACGTAAGCGCCGCCGCGACCTTGCCGCCCGCACGCGCCACGTTGGTCATACCGACGTTGCCCGACCCGATAGCTCGCGGATCGAAACCAAACGCCCGCCCGACCAGTACGCCGACCGGAATCGAACCGAGCAGATAGCCGCCCG
This sequence comes from Binataceae bacterium (SeqCode), assembly GCA_050011435.1. Classification (GTDB taxonomy): domain Bacteria; phylum Desulfobacterota; class Binatia; order Binatales; family Binataceae; genus JADMIL01. Next base: position 22,479 of record JBEKJC010000031.1, on the reverse strand, counting down.
CTATCAATAGGGCGAGCGTCAGATGAGATCTCGAACCAATCTTGCCAATGTTAGAGGATGGTCGGGGTGACTGGATTTGAACCAGCGACCCCTGCGTCCCGAACGCAGTGCTCTAGCCATGCTGAGCTACACCCCGAACCCGTATCAGGAAAACGTGCGAGCCACTATGCCGCACGCGGGATCACTTCTATAGCATCGCTCGCCGCTCAAGGCGAGTCGCGTGCGGAGATGGCAGTCGGCGGAAACGGGAGAGTGGTTCGCAAGATTTTGTTTCAGTTTCTTGAAAAACCCAAAAGTTTTGAGTTCCCTGACAACTGGCTTGGGTTCCGGTAGCTAGGTGTGCGCAAGGTGATTGCGCATCTCGGCGATAATCGCCGCATAGTCGGGTTTGCCGAAGATTCCCGAACCCGAGACGAAGACGTTGGCGCCGGCCGCCGCCGCCGTCGCGATATTCTCGACCTTGATACCCCCATCGACCTCGACCTCCACCGCCAGCCCGCGCCGCTCGATCGCCTCACGAACCGCGCGCAGTTTGCCGACGGTTTCCGGGATGAAGCTCTGCCCGCCAAAGCCCGGATGCACGCTCATCACGAGGATCATGTCGAAATGCTCGGCGGCCGCGATTACCCGATCCGCCGTCGTCTCGGGGTTGATCGCAACCGAGGCGCGGATTCCGAGCGCGTGCATCTGCCGCGCAATCGTCGGCAGGTCCGCACAAACCTCCGCATGCACCGAAATCGAATCCGCGCCCGCCTTGACGAAGGCTTCCAGGTAACGGCCCGGCTCCTCGATCATCAGGTGCGCGTCAAGCGGCAGCCGTGTGATTTTACGCACCGATTGAAGCACCGGGATTCCGATCGACAGATTGGGCGCGAAATGCCCGTCCATCACGTCGAAATGGATCAGATCGGCGCCCGCGGCTTCGACCCGGCGAATTTCCTCGCCGAGGCGGGCGAAATCGGCAGATAGAATCGACGGCGCAATCTTCGCGGGGCGTCCCATGCCGATGAGAGTACCGGCCCACGCCGCACGCCGCAAAGGTCCGCAGGCAAGACTCGCACTCGCAAGCGGGCGATCTCTTGCAATTATGGCCGCCGAATCATGCGAGCGGCGAAAAAGCCGTCCAGACCGCCGCGATCGGGCCGCGTTCGCAGGTAGCCGCTCTCATCGATCAATCCCTCCAACCGCTCGCGCAGGGCCGGCGGCATTTCGAGTGCGAACTCCGGATGACGCGCGAGAAAGCCTTCGACCACCCCCGACCCCTCGTCCGGCGCGACGCTGCACACCGAGTACACAATTGCGCCAAGTGGGCGGACCAACGCGGCGGCCTGTTCGAGCATCCGGGCCTGCAGTTCCGCCATCCGGGCGAAGTCGTCGGGGCGTAGTCGCCAGCGGATCTCCGGATGTTCGCGCATGGTGCCGGTTCCCGTGCAGGGCGCGTCGAGCAGGACGTAGCCGAACGATTGTGGCCGCAGCGGCAGCGCCACCGTAGTATCGGCCCGCGCGACGAATACATTGCGATGGCCCAGACGGGTCGCCAGCGCGCGCGCTTTCTTCAACCCGGCCAGGTTGAAATCCAGCGCGATTATTTTGCCGCCCGGCCCCGTCAGTTCCGCCAGATGAGCGGACTTGCCGCCGGGCGCCGCCGCACAATCGACTACGGTCGCATCGCGGGCCGGCGCAAGCATCCGCGCGACCAGCTGCGATGCTTCTGCTTGCGGATAGCAAATGCCGTCGCGCAAGGCGTGCGCATCGAACAGCGGCGCGCTGCCGAGCACGACCGTTTCGGGAAAACGGCCGCGCGAAGCGATCTCGAAACCCTCGCGCTCAAGCCGCGCCGCGAGTTCGTCGGCCTCGCCGCGCGTCAGGTTGAGGCGCAGCACGTTGGGCGCCGCATGATTGTTCGCGGCGAGCAGCGCCTCGGCGTCGCGCGCCCCGAACCATTCGATAAATTTCGCCACCAGCCATCGCGGATGCGAATGGACCGCCGCCAGGTACGCCAGTTCGTCTTGCGCGCGCACCGGGCGTGCAGCTGGTGTTCGCAGCGCGTTGCGCAATACCGCGTTGACGAAGCGCCCGAGGCCCTCGCCGGCGCATTCGCGTGCGAGCGTCACCGCCGTATCGACCGCGGCATGCGGCGGCACGCGCGTCAGGATGCGCAACTGGAACAGCGCCATCCGCAGCACCGCCAGGACTTCGGGCGCGAGCGTGTCGAGCGCGCGTGACGACACCCGCTCGAGTTCGTAATCGAGCCGTCCCTGCCACGCGATCGTGCCGAGCACCAGTTGCGTAATGAGACGGCGGTCGGGCGCAGCGAAACCGTCCATGCGATGGCCCAGCAGGACATCGGCATAGGCGCGCTCGCGGGCGACGCGCACGAGGACTTCCAGCGCGGTGCGCCGCGTCCGCAGTCCCGACGACTCGGCGGGCGGGCCGTGCGCGTCCTCGCGACGTTCGTGGGCGCGCGTACGCTTCATCCGCCGAGCCGCGTCCCCACGACCACGCGTCGCCCACGCATATAGTCCACCGCCGCCATGCGGCGCCGGCTCGGTGCCTGTACGTCGATCAGCGCGAGCGATCCGGTGCCGCATTTCACCATGGGATCGGGCTTCAATCCCGTAATCGTTCCCGGTGCGACGACCGCGGCACCTGGTTCACCGGTCGCATCGTCGGCGACAACTCTGGCGCGCCAGATCAGCAGGTCTTCGCCGCCGATCGTCGTGCGCGCGACCGGCCATGGATCGTACGCGCGAACCATCCGCTCGATTTGTCCGGCGTCGCCGCTCCAATCGATTGCCGCATGCTCTTTTTCGATCGGCGCGGTGTAGGTCGCGAGACTTTCGTCCTGCGCGGTCTCTATAATCTCACCCCGGCGGATTTGCGCGATCGTTTCTATCAATGCCTGCGCGCCGAGTTCTGCGAGCCTTTGCTTGAGCGTGCCTTGGGTTTCGTCCGCCGCGAGCGCGATCGCACGCTGCAGCAGGATCGGTCCGGCGTCCATCCGCTCGATTACGCGCATGATGGTCACGCCGCTTTCGCGATCGCCGGCCAGAATCGCGCCTTCGATCGGCGCGGCTCCTCGATGGTGCGGCAACAGCGACGCGTGAACATTGATCGCCATCAGGCGCGGCGCATCGAGCACCGGATTCGGCAGGATACGTCCATAGGCTGCGATCACCAGCAAATCAGGGGCGAATGACCTCAATTCGGCGAGAAACTCCGGCGTGCGAATCTTCACCGGCTTCAGCGTCGGCAGCCCCGCGCGCGCCGCCACCGCTCCAACTTCCGACGGCTCCGGTTTGAGTCCGCGCTTGCGCGGTTGGTCCGGACGCGTGACCACGCCCGTTACGATGAAATCCGTGCCCGCGGCGGCAATCAGGCGCTCGAGAATATGTGCCGCCAGCGCCGGCGTGCCCATGAAGACGATCCGCAGTGGCGGGCCCGGCGCCTCAGATGCGGACGGCGGAGGGGGGCTTCCCATCGGCCTTGCCCTCCTTGATCATTTTCGTGATTTTGCGGCGATAGAGTTCGCGCTTGATCCGGCTGATGCGATCGATGAAGAGCTTGCCGTCCAGATGATCGATCTCGTGCTGCAGTGCCACCGCGAGCAGGTCGTCGGCCTCGATTTCGATTTCCTTCTCATCCGGCGTCCACGCCCGCACCAGCACCCGTGCCGCGCGCTCTACGTCGGCGGTGAAATCGATGACCGAAAGACAGCCCTCCTCCCAAGTGATCGAACCCTCGGCCTCGACGATTTTCGGATTGATCAGCTTGAGCAGATGCTTGCCGGGATTTTCGTGATCGGTATCAAGCACCACGATGCGCCGCGAATCGCCGACCTGTGGCGCCGCCAGTCCAACGCCTGGCGCCGCGTACATGGTCTGCACCATGCTGTCGATGAAGCCGTTGAGACTGCCATCAATCTGCTCGACCGCCGTCGCCGCCTGCTTCAGCACGGTGTCGGGAAACTTGCGTATTTTGAGGAGCGCCATCTGCTTGCAACCGCAATCTGCAAACCTATCAAAGCGCCGCCCTCCCTAAAAGCCGGCTCAATATAGCGGGATTTACCCGGCCATCAGATCACGACGTTGAGGCTCGGCGTGACCGCGAGCGAGTAGCGGCCGCGCTGGCGGCGCAGTCGCACCGGCGCGTGGAACGCTCGTGCAAGCGTCCCCGAGGTCAGAATCTTCGCCTTCGGTCCCGCCGCCAGAACCGCACCATCCTTGAGGATCAGCACGTGCGAGAAAGCCGGCATGATCTCCTCGACATGATGCGTCACCAGCACCAGTGTCGGCGCGCTCTTGGACCGCGCGAGCCGTTCGAGGAACTGCACGAAATGTTCGCGCGCCACCGGGTCGAGTCCCGCGCACGGCTCGTCGAGTATCAGCAGTTCAGGTCGCGCCATCAATGCGCGTCCGATCAGCACACGCTGGCGTTCGCCCTGCGAGAGAAACCGCCACGGGCGATCGCGGATGTGTTCGGCCTCGACCTGGCGCAGGATCTTGAGCGCCTGCCGCCGTTCATCGTCGCGAATCTCGCCCCACATCCCGACCATCGCGTGGCGTCCGCTGATCACCGCCGTCAGCGCCACTTCGTGCCCCTCCATCAGGTGATGGATACTCGAACTGCAAATCCCGATTCGTTTGCGCAGATCGCGCCAATCGCTGCGCCCGTAGGTTTCGCCGAGCACCGTGATGTCGCCGGTGGTCGGTGGCATATACCCGGTCAGCGTGCTCAGCAGCGAGGTCTTGCCCGATCCGTTGGCGCCCAGGATGACCCAATGCTCGCCGTGCGCGACGGTCCAATCTATTCCGTTGAGGATCGGTGCGTCGCGTTCGACGCCGAGTCGCGTTACCGCGATCACCGGCGGCCGTTGACGCGTGCCGCGCGGAATCGGAGCGGGCGCGTTCGCGGCACGGGCGCTCGCGGAAGGTTTCGTTGGCTTTGGTTTCACAGATGGGTTTGCGCCGTGAGTCCGGCGGTAATGCCGTTCTTGGCGAGGAACTGTTCCATCGAACGAACGCATTCGGCGGGCCGCTCGATTTGGAGGAAATGCGTGGTTTCGGGAATCGCCTCGTAATCGACCTGCGCTTCTTCGGCGAGCGCCTTGCCGATCAACGCCGGCGCCGCCATTTCCAGATTCGGGTCGGCGCAGATGAGCTTGACCGCGACCGGCATGCGCGCGAGTCCGGTCCACGCGGTGGTATCGCGATTACTGCGAAACACGTGCGCCTCGAACTCGCGCGGGCACGCGAGCACATATTCGCCGCTGGTCTCGTCCCGTCGCAGCGTCGCGCGCGCCATCAGTTCGTAGGCCTCGGGCTGCCAGCGCGTGAAGTACTTGCCGAACTGTCGCGCCAGCTCCAGCGGGTCCTTATAGCTCGGCGTGCGCTTTTCGGCGCGCGCTGCGATCGCGTCCTCACCGGCCGTCTGCTGCTCGCGCAGCGGATGGCCGTCGCGCGGGTAAAACGGCGGGTCGAATAGTACCAGCGGATCCCAGCGCTTGCCGATGCGCTGCGTATGCATGGTGGCGCTCACCGCCGACAACGAATGGAAAACGCCGACCGTGCGCTTGGCCCCGAACTCCCTCTGCACCAAGTGAAAGATGTGTTCGAGGTCGCCGATAAAGGTCGGCCAGTTGTGATGGTCCAAGCGATGCGTCGGGTTGCGCCCGTGATTGCGAAAGTCGAACACGATCAGCTCATAGCGCGCACGCAGCGGTCCCCAGAACGGCAGGTAGCCGTCGATCGCCAGCCCGTTGCCGTGGCTCAGCACCAGCCGCGGCCCGGCTGGATTGCCGTGCTGCCGGATATGGATTACCGCGCCGTCGTCCATCACGGCGTCAATAGTTCTGAGCGGTTCCGGTACTTCGTTACTCAATTCGCGTTCCTTGCTCGCTCGGGGCGGCCGCCACGGCGGCATATGCGCCGATGCTAGCGACAATCCGCGCGTCGCGCAAAATTCCTTTGCCGGTGCCGGGCGAGGTCTGCGGGCTGGTCGTGCGCGCGCGCAACGCATTTTCCAATGCAACGAGATCGCCGACCTGATGAGCGAAATCGCCGCGTCCGGCACGGCCGTCATCGTGCGCAAGAAATAGCTTTACAGCATGTTGATCGGGTCGACATCGATAATGACGTGGACGCCGGCCTCTTCCGCCGCCGCCGCGGTCTCCGCCCGCATCGCGCCGAGCGCCGCGCGCATCTCGTTGAGCTCCTGCGCCTTCAGCAGCACCTGCCATCGATAACGCCGCTTGATGCGCTCGATCGGCGCGGGCGCCGGCCCCAGGATGCGCATCGAGTCGGGCCGCGCACGCCGTCCGAGCGCTGCCGCCACCCGTGACGCCATCGCGCTGACGCGGGCCGCATCGGCGCCTTCGATCCGCACCAGCGCCAACCGTGCAAATGGCGGGTACATCAGCTCGCGGCGCAGTTCCAGCTCGCGCCGAATGAAACGCGCGTAATCCTGGTCGCGCGCCGCGCGGATGCTGTAGTGAAACGGCGCGTATGTCTGGATCAACACGCGCCCCGGCCGATCGCCGCGTCCGGCGCGTCCCGCTACCTGCGTCAACGATTGAAACGTGCGCTCGGCCGAGCGGAAGTCGGGCATGTTCAGAGCGAGGTCGGCCATCACCACGCCCACCAGCGTGACACCTGGAAAGTCGAAGCCCTTGGTGATCATCTGCGTGCCGACGATGATGTCGATGTCGCCGCGCCCGAGGCTCGCCATTATCGATGCGCGCGCCCCGCGCCGCCCGCTGGTGTCGGAGTCCATCCGCTCGATCCGCGCGTCGGGCACCAGCTCCGCCAGCGTCTGCACCAGCCGCTCCGTGCCGAAGCCCTGCCCGGCCAGACCATAGCCGTCGCATTCCGGGCATTTGTCCGGCGCCGGCGCGTTCTCGCCGCAGTAATGACACCGCAGGGATCGGTCGCGCAGATGAAACGTCATGCTGACGCTGCAATTGGGGCACGCGATGACGTTGCCGCACAGGTGGCACTGCAGGAAGTTGTGATAGCCGCGCCGGTTCAGAAAGACCATGCTCTGGCCGCCACTCGCCAGATTCATGCGCAGCGCATCGATCAGCGGTGCCGAGAGCGGTATCGCCGCGGGCGCGTTTGCCGCTTCGGCCCCGACGGTTACCGTTACGCCTTCGACGGCCGCCGCTTCGATTGTGTCGGCCTTGCCCCGCGATGCGAGTGGATTCACCCTGCGTGGCCCCTGGTCGGCCGATCTTTTCCCTTCTTCGGCCCGCAGATGTTCGCGCAAATCGATGATCTCGACCGCGGCCATCGCGCGATCGCCAACGCGCCGCGCAAGCCGCAGCATCCGATAGCGCCCACGCCGTGTGTTGACGTACGACTCCGCCGACGGCGTCGCCGAACCGAGCACCACCGGGCAATTCGCAAAGCGCCCGAGCGCCACCGCCAGGTCGCGCGCGTTGTAACGGATGCCTTCCTCGTTCTTGTAAGCGGAATCGTGCTCCTCATCGACCACGATCAAGCCCGGGTCCGGCAGCGGCGCGAACACCACCGATCGCGGTCCGATCATGATGCGCGAGTCGCCGCTGAGGGCGGCCATCCAGCTCGCCCAGCGCTCGGCGACGTTCTGCGCGCTGTGCGCAATACCGACCAGCGGACCGAAGCGCGCGCGAAAGGCGCGCACGACCTGGTCGGCGAGCGCAATTTCCGGCACCAGCACCAACACGCGGCGACTGGCCGCGAGCGCCTCGGCCGCAAGGCGCAGATAGACCTCGGTCTTGCCGCTGGCAGTGACGCCCCACAAAAGAAAAGTCTCGAAGCGCCGCTCGCGCACGGCGGGCGTGGCCGCCGCGACCGCGGCGGCCTGTTCGGAGGAGAGGTCCGGCGGAGCGTCCGCGCCGCCGGACCTCTCCTCCGCGTCGCGCGGCACCGCCTCCGTGGTGGAGGTGATCGCCGACGCGGCGATCATCTCCACCACGCCCCGCTCCGCCATCGTGCGGACCACTATGCGCGCCCCCGCAACCGCCGCTTCGAGCGCGTCGAGCCGCGTCGCGCCATGCACGCGCAAGTGGTCGACGATCGCGCGTTGACGCGCGCCGCGCACGCCCGCCGCCGCTGGTGCGGCTGCGCTTTCGCGCAGCCGCACCAGCGGCGGCACCGCTTCCCGATGCCGTCCACTCGTCCCCTCCTGCCGTGCGATTAACCCCTCGCTCATCAGTCGCGCGAGCGCCGCCTCGACTTCGCCAGGCTTGCTGTTGTGTGAGCGCCCGCCGAGCCGTCCAAGCTGACGTGCCGTCTGCGGACGGCGCGTCACCGCGACGATGAGCGCGCTTTCCAGCGCGCTCATCGTCGCCATCGTCAGCGGCAGCGGCGCCGCGCCAGCCTTGTACATCACCCGCGATTCGACCCGCGCCACCGCCGGAATCACGTTGCGATAAGCCTCGGCCAGTGGCGCCATGTAATACGACGCGAGAAACTCGATCAGCTCGATGTGCGCGCGATCGAATAACGGCCGCGCCTCCAGCAGTTCGAGGATAGCCCGCGGCTCGGCGCCGCCGCTCTCCAGGTCTTCACCGACCGCGGTAACCAGGCCCGTCAACCGCCGCGAGCGCATCGGTACCAGTACCCGATGGCCGCATTGGACGCGCCCCTCGAGTGCGGGCGGCACCGCGTAAGTCAGTTGCTCCACTGCGCCGGCCGCGCCGACGATTACGACCCTCGCTCGCATCGTGACCCGCTAATCTATATCGCCGATGGCACTCCAACCACCGCCGCTGCGAATGAGCGTCGCGGGACGCCTGCGATCTAGCGGTTCCAACTTGTGCATTTCCGGCGCGGTGCGCTACAAGCCGATAGATCTTGATTTGCGGGAACGTCGATACGCGAGAGATGTTTCTGGAGGACGATGCCATGAAGCTCGAAAACAAAGTCGCGATCGTAACCGGCGGCGGGCGTGGGATGGGCCGTGCGATGGCGCTGCGCTTCGCGCACGAGGGTGCGCAGGTCGTGATTGCGGAAGTAGATCGCGAAAGTGGCGAGAAGACTTTCGCCGACATCGGACACCGCGGCCTGCTGATGGATTCCGACATAGGTAAAGTCGCCGAAATCGAGGAGCTCATCGGCAGGACCGTCGCCGAGTTCGGGCAAGTCGATGTCCTCGTCAATAACGCCGGCGTCACCAAAAGCCTCGGCTTCTTCGACGTCACCGAATCCGACTGGGATTGGATGTACTCCGTCAACGCGCGCGGCCTGTTCTTCTGCATGCAGCGGGCGGCGCGCGAAATGGCCAAGCGCAAGTCCGGCAAAATCGTCAACATCGCGTCGATCGCCGGCAAGGGCTTTCGCGGTACTTCCAATATCGCGTACGCCGGAACCAAGGGTGCAGTTATCGCGATGACCCGCGTCGGCGCTTCCCAACTCGCCCGCTTCAATATCAACGTCAACGCCATTTGTCCCGGCGTTACGCGCACGCACATGTTCGCGACTCTTATGAAGGAGATGACCGAAAAGCGCGGGATCTCGGAAGAGGAAGCGATCAAGCGCCTCGACTCGACGATTCCGCTCGGACGATCGAACACGCCCGACGATATCGCGAATATGGCGGCGTTCCTGGCCTCAGCCGAGGCCGACAATATCACCGGTCAATCTTTCAACGTCGATGGCGGCCTGGTCTGGGATTGACGCGAACTCATGATCCGTTCATGCGGCACTTGCGACCCCGCTGTGACCCCGAGCGCACACGGCACCCCGGCTGATCGCCGCGGTCACCCTGAGCAGTCCGAAAAATCAGGTCAAGACGGTTGGGCTGCTCGCAGCGAACGGATCCCGTTTCCAGCGACGGCGGCGACCGCGGCGCCGCGATCTGCCGCGCCACGGAACAAAACCTCCGATCGCGCTGACCTGGCCACCGATGAGTTTTCGAGTTCGCGCGTAGACTCGCTATCTGAACGGTCTCCAGTTGACAGGTCTCGAAAAACGTCCCTCTTCAGCTTCAACCATGACATGAGGATTTGGTTTCAGTGACAAAATGTAGCGCGGGGCTTCTCTTTATCTTGCTGTGCATTGTGGCCATCGACAGAACTGCTTGCGCCGAACCGGCGGGGAAACAGGACTATCTCACGGACTGCGCTCACTGCCACGGCGTCGATGGCAAAGGAGGCGTTCCGGAGATGCGGGCCGTGCCCGGCTATCAAACGATGGACCTGACCCAACTGAGTAAAAGCAATGCTGGTCAATTCCCTCGTCAGGAAGTCTTTGATGCGATCGATGGTCGCAAGCGCCTTCCGGCACACTTCATAGGCGATATGCCAACATGGGGATTAAAGTACCAGCAGGATAGGGTTAGCCCAGAGAGCGAGGAGAAGATCAGGCAGAGGATTTCGGGTCTGGTAGAATATGTCGAATCAATTCAGGCGAAGTAGTTCAAATGTACTTTTTCGAGCAACGCCGGCAGTGAAAATAGTCCGAGCCATAGTACTTCTCACCTTGGTCTTGTGCGCCGCGCCCGCATTCGGGAATGACGAGGCGCCACCTCCGCCGGGGCCGGCGGGCACTTACGCGATGACGTACAGCGATCCGCTAGCGCCGTTCAACGAAAAGATGTTCTGGTTCAACCTCAAGCTTGACCAGAACGTTCTCCATCCGATTGCCAGCGGATACGCCAAGGTGGTGCCGGAACCTGCCCGAGAAAGTGTTAGCCGCTTCTTCGACAACGTCGACTTCATTCCGCGCTTCGCCAATAACGCCTTCCAGTTGCGCTTTGCACAGGCGGCCGGAGAGGTTGCGAGATTCGGAATCAATACCACGCTGGGCGTCGCCGGTCTGCTCGACGTCGCCGATGACTGGTTCGGCCTGCCACAGAGCGATAATGATTTCGGGCTAACCCTTGGGCACTACGGCGTCCCTCCCGGTTGGTATGTCGTGTGGCCGTTCCTAGGTCCATCAACAATCCGCGACACGGTTGGAATGGCGGCGGACGGTGCGATGTCGCCTTGGCCCTATTTCGCGCCGTGGTACGTGCCGTATGCCGTTGGGGCTGGACGGGGAGCAATCGAGGCGGTTAATTACCGCTCACTTCATCTTGACCAATTCGAAGAGGTCGACCGCTATACAATTGACCTTTATGGGGCGGTTCAGGACGGCTATATGGAGCGTCGCGCTGCCGCCCAAGCGGAAATCAGACAGTAATCGCAATAGCTCTTTTTACAGTCATCAGGGCGTTCGGCGCCATGGCCCACCGACCGAAGCCGAGGAGTGTGACCATGCCGGCGATCCGGACTAATCCTGACCAACACGAAAACAACACGGGCAGAAGGGAAACCTGACTAAATGGATGCGCGCTATTTCGAAGACTGGAAAGTCGGCGATCGGATCGAGACCATGGGGCGAACCGTCGGCGACGCCGAAATCTCACAATTCGTCGCCCTCGGTGGCTTTTTCGAGGAGCTCTTTATGAGCGACGAATACGTCGCGCGTAAATCGCTCTATCCAAAGCGCTTCGCTCCCGGCGCATTAATCTTCGCCTTCACCGAGGGACTAATCATTCTGAGCGGCTGTATTCATGGCGTCGGCCTCGCGTTGGTCGGGGTTGACGCGATGACCTTCAAGCGCCCGTTGTTCGCCGGCGACACCATGCGCGTGATCGTTGACGTGACCGCCACCCGCGCGACCAGCAAGGGCGATCGCGGCATCGTCACCTTCCGCCATCGCGTGCTGAATCAGGGCGGTGAGGACGTGATGGAATGCATGGTCAAGCGGATGCTCAAGGGCCGCAACTACAAGTAATCGATCGATAACCGGACCCCTTCCCAATGAAGGGGTCGCAAAAGGTCTCCGCGTGTCGCTCCTCTCTCATTCAAATGGGAAGTCTGAAACCTTGTAAGGTTTCAGTTTCCGGAAAAGTTATAGTTTTGCGTTTCCTCAACAACTCTTTTTTTCTCTTTCACCCCCAGCCCTGGGCCACGAAGGTTTCTCAAATCGCTCGCTATCTCCGTTCCCGCAGGACTTGGCCGCCTGTCCGGGCATCGCGCGCGTCAATCCATGAAAAAGTGAGTTTACAAAGAGCTCCCGTAATATAGGATTAACGGCGATGTTACGTTTCATCACAGCCGGCGAATCGCACGGCCCCGAACTGGTCGCCGTAATCGAGGGCGCTCCGGCAGGCTTCGATATCGATATCGCGCGCATCAACCACGACCTCGCGCGCCGCCAAAAGGGCTACGGGCGCGGCGGCCGCATGGCCATCGAAAAGGACGAGGCGCGCATCGTTTCCGGCATCCGCTTCGGCCGCACGATGGGCAGCCCGGTCACCTTCATCGTCGAGAACCGCGACTTCAAGAACTGGGAAAAGCGCATGTCGGCCGACCCCCGCGACCGCGCCGAGGCCAAGGTCGTCACGCGCCCGCGCCCCGGTCATGCGGACCTGGCCGGCGTGCTCAAGTACAACCTCGAGGACATCCGCGACGTCCTCGAACGCGCCTCGGCCCGCGAGACCACCGCCCGCGTCGCCATCGGGGCGTTCGCGCGCCAGTTGATCGCGCCGTTCGGCGTCCAGGTGGTCGGCTACGTCGTCAGTATCGGTTCGGTCGTCGCCAACGTGCCGCCCAACATTCCGATCGCCGAACTGACGCGCGTGACCGAGCAATCGCAGGTGCGCGTCGCCGACGCCGCCGCCGAGCAGGCGATAATCGCGGAAATCGACGACTGCAAAAAAGAAGGCGACACGCTTGGCGGTATCGTTGAAGTGATCGCAGTCGGATTGCCGGTCGGACTCGGCAGCCATGTCCAATGGGATCGCAAGCTCGACGGACGCCTCGCCCACGCGCTGCTGAGCCTGCAGGCGGTCAAGGGCGTCGAGGTCGGAATCGGTTTCGAGGCCGCCCGCGTGCGCGGCTCGCAACTGCACGACGAGATCGGATACGACCGCGAGCTGCGCCACTTCACCCGCCATTCGAACAACTCGGGCGGCACCGAAGGCGGCATGTCCACCGGCGAGCCGCTGCGCGTGCGCGTCGCCTTCAAGCCGCTCTCCACCCTGATGCGCCCGCTCAAGTCGGCCGATATCAAGTCCAAGGCCGAGGCGGTCGGCGCGATCGAGCGCTCCGACGTTTGCGCGATCCCGGCCGCCGCGGTGATCGCAGAAACCGTCGTCGCGTTCGAGCTCGCCAACGCGTTTCTGGAAAAGTTCGGCGGTGATTCCCTCGCCGAGATCACGCGCAATTACCAGGGCTACCTCGAACAAGTGCGCAACTTCTGAGCGCGCGCATGATCCCATGGCGCCGAAGCTGATTCTCACGGGCTTCATGGCCACCGGCAAAAGCGCGGTTGCGCGCGCGATCGCGCGGCGCCTCAGATGGCGGCTCATCGACTGCGACGAGCGCATCGCCGCGCGCGCCGGATGTTCGATTCCCGAAATCTTTCGCACCCACGGCGAAGCCCGCTTTCGCACGATCGAGCGCGATCTGATCGCGGAGATTGCTTCCGAACGGCGCCGCTGCCCGCAATGCGGTAATCCGCTGCCGGCAGTGGTCGCGACCGGCGGCGGCGCCATCCTCGATGCGCGGAATTTTGCCGCGCTGAGCCGCTGCGGTATCGTCGTCTGTCTCTCCGCGCGGCCCGAGATCATCGCGCGCCGGGTCGGTCCGCACGCGGCCTCGCGTCCGATCCTGGCGGCGGGCGGCAAGCCCCTGCGCGAGCGCATTGCTGAACTGATCGAGACGCGCCGCGAGGCCTACGCGCGCGCCGCCGTTACGATCGACACGTCCGATATCTCAGTCGAGGAGGCCGCCGACGCCGCAATCGCGGGGTTTGTGGAGTACGCGCAAAAATCATGGGCAGCTTCCGTGTAGAACTCGGCCCCAACGCGCATCCGGTGCACGTCGGCGCGGGCCTCCTCGACCGGCTTGGCGAACTTGCGCGCGAGGCCGGGCTCAAGCCCGGACGCGCCGCGCTCGTCACCGACTCCAACGTTGCGCGCCTCTATGGCGCGCGCGCTCATGCGGCGCTCGCCACGGCCGGCTTCGATGCCACCAGGATCGAAGTCGCGGCTGGCGAAGCGAGTAAATCTCTGACGACGCTCGAGCAGGTTTACGATCGCCTGGTCGCCGCCGCGCTCGATCGATCGAGTGTCATCTTCGCGCTCGGCGGCGGCGTCGTCGGCGATCTCGCCGGCTATGCTGCCGCGACCTACCTGCGCGGCCTGGCCGTCGTGCAGATTCCCACCACGATGACCGCGCAGGTTGACTCGGCCCTGGGCGGCAAGACCGGCATCAACCATCGCGCGGCCAAAAATCTGATCGGTGCGTTCCATCAGCCGCGCCTGATCGTTGCCGACGTCGCCACGCTGGCGTCGCTGCCCGAACGCGAGTTTCGCGAGGGTCTCGCCGAAGTGATCAAGTACGGCGCGATCATGGACGCCCCGATGGTTGCGGCGCTCGAGACCGCGATGCCCGCGATTCTCACGCGCGATCCGGTCGAGCTCGAGCGCATCGTTGACCAGTCGCTGCGGCACAAGGCCGCGGTCGTCGCCAGCGACGAGCGCGAAGGCGGCCAGCGCAAGATTCTCAATTTCGGCCACACTATCGGCCATGCGCTGGAAGCCTCGGCCGGCTACGGCACCTACTTCCATGGCGAGGCGGTGGCCATTGGGATGGTCGCGGCCGCCGGCCTCTCGCGCGCCTATGCGGGGCTGAGCGCCGACGAATCGGATCGGCTCGTGCGGCTAATCGATGCGGCCGGCCTGCCGTCGCGAATGCCCGCGGGATGGCGCGGGCTGGACTTCGAGCGCGCGCTCAAGCTCGACAAGAAGCGCGCGGGCGATAGCGTCGAGTTCGTCCTCATCGATCGGCTCGGCCACGCATTCACGCGCAAGCTCGGTTTCGACCAAATCGTCGCGCACGTCTCCTGAGATCGCGCCCGTTGCGTCCCGGTCCGAGCCGGAAGGCCTCGCGATCAGGTTTCGAAGAAGCGGCGCGGATTGTCCACCAGCATCGAATCGATCTTCCGGGCACCGACGCCAGCCTCTTTCAGCGCGGGGAGGATGTTCTTGAAGATGTGCGCCGGATGCCAGTTGCGCACCGCCTTCTGCGTTTTCGGATCGAGTTCGGGCATTTCGCGGCCCAGCCAACAGGCCACCGAATCGTGCGACAGAACGATCTGCTTTTCGAAACCGATGCCCAGCAGTCCGATTAACGCCGCGAGCCGTAACCGATCCGGATGCACCAGGTCGAGGCCGAAGCGGTCGAAGCCGAGATAACATCCGCGGTCGAGCAGGTCGGTATGGTATTTCAAGTCCGACGACCCGCAGCTATGGCCGATGATCACGTGCGCGAGGTCCACGCCCTCTTCGTGAAAGATGTTGAGCTGCTCGCGGCCCATCGTGCCGTCTTCAGTATGCGTCGTAATCGGAGTGCCGGTCCTTTTGGCCGCGCGCGCCGCCGCCCGCAGACATTTCTGCTCGTATTCGGTGATGTGATCCTTGCCGGTCGCACACTTGATCAGGCCCGCCTTGATGCCAGTGTCGCCGACACCGTCCTTGATCTCGGAGACCAGGATTTCGCTGATCTCCTCGAGCGAACGGTGCTTCAAGTAGGCGGTGTTGCCGAGGTCTTCCTTGTAAAGGCCGGTCGAGCAGACGACGTTGACGCCGCTGGCGTAGCCGACCTCGGCCATGAAATTAACGTCGCGTCCGATGTCGTTGGGGCAGGGATCGACAAAGGTGCCGAGGCCGAGGTCCTTGAGTTCCTTGAGCCGATCGACGGCAACCTTCAGCGCGGACTTGCGCTCGAAGCGCGGGGCCTTGGCGTCGAGTTCCCATCCCGCCAGGCCGATCAGCAGATGCTCGTGCATCAGGGTGGTGCCGAGCTTGTCGGCGCTGACGCTTCCGGTCACGGTGTTAATCGATTTCATCGGCTGCTCCTCAGTTGAAAGTTGTCCGCGATGCGCTCGCACGACGGACCAGCGTATTCTGCGCCAAACTTACGTCCGCGCGCCCGCAGCGTCAAATCCGAGGAAGGGATGGGAGAAAGAGAATTTCGTGAAAGCCTTGAAAGGTTTCACACTTCCCACAGGGCTCAATCGACCAACGGTCTTGCGGCGATTATCGATGAGACCCTCCGTGAGCGCGTGAGCACGCGAAAAGAGTGCCTGAAACCAGCTAGTTTGGGAGAGGACTCAGCCATTGTGCGCCAATGCGTGGCTATTGCGGGGACGGGGAGTCGGGGGACGGGGAGAGCCAGGACAATAGCAAGATCATCGCGACGCCAACCGTGATCGCGGAGTCGGCGACGTTGAAGACCGGGTAGCTGAATGATGCGTGATGGAAATAGATGAAGTCGATGACCAGTCCGCGCGCCACCCGATCGATGAGATTGCCGATCGTGCCCGCGAGGATCAGCGCGAAGGCGATTGCGTGGGAGGTGGTCGTCGTCCGGCGAACCATCAGGGCGGCCAGGACGACGGTCGCGACGGCCGATAGTGCGACGAAGAAGATACTGCGAAAGCCGGGGGACATCGTGGCGAACAGGCTGAAGGCTGCGCCCGGATTCAGCGTGTAAGTGAGGTCGAGCCAGCCCGGGACGATCGGCCGCGACTGGTAAAGATGGAAGTGCGATCGGACGTAAAGCTTGCTCCATTGGTCGAGCGCGAGGACCGGCGCCGTGACCAATGCAAACGGCGCGAGCCGACGTATCAATGAGCGCGGACGCGCGGGCGTATCGGTCGGGACCATAGCCAGTCCACTCGCCATCAGATCAGGCCTGCGCCTGGACGACCGCGCGGCATCGCGGATCGAGATCGGAGTCGCCGTCGCTATCGAAATATTTCCAGCAGCGCTGACATTTGCGGCCGGGCGCCTTGCCGACAAGGATTTGCATCGAGGGAATGTCTGGCTGGGCGTAATATCTACCAATTCTTCCGTTCGAGTATGGCTGAGGGATCAATTCTGCTTCGTTCGCGTGTCTGTCTCCCTCTTCTCCACCGGTGACTCGAACCTTCGATACCAAGAATAGATCTTCCAGAAGTCTCTGATCTCTCTGAAGGCTCTCCGCGAAACCGTCAACAGAGGTTGAACTCCAGTCGGGTGCCACGAAGATTTCAACGCAAGCCTCAAGGGGCGACCCGATTATTTGTTTTTGCCGAAGAAATTCCAGTGCCTTCAAAGCTTCGTCACGGATCTTCAGCAAGCGTTGCCATTTCGCTTCCAGATCGGCGTCGGCGAAGCGCGGGTCGGCGGGACACAGCGTCAGCAGATGGACGCTCTCGGCGGATTTGCCGGGAAGGTGCGCATAGACTTCGTCGGCGGTGAACGGAATCAGCGGCGCGAGCATTCGCAGCAGCGTATCGAGCATCAGATGGAGCGCGGTCTGGGCGGAGCGGCGCTCGCGCGAATTTTCCGCGTCGCAGTAAAGCCGGTCGCGCGCGACGTCGATATAGAGCGAACTCAGATCGACCACGATGAAGTTGAGCAGCGCGTGAAAGGCGGCCTGGTAGTCGAAGGCCTCGTAGGCGCGGAGCACGTCGGCCTTGAGGCGCTCGGTGCGGGCCATGATGTAGCG
Source organism: Binataceae bacterium (SeqCode) (assembly GCA_050011435.1). GTDB lineage: Bacteria > Desulfobacterota > Binatia > Binatales > Binataceae > JADMIL01. Next base: position 4,952 of record JBEKJC010000031.1, on the reverse strand, counting down.
ATCGAACTCGAGCATCGCAGACGGTTCGATGGCGTCGCGCGCGGGATCGAAGTCGTAGAGGTTGCCGAGCATGTAGCGGCAGGTGTTGCGAATCTTGCGATAGGACTCGGAGACCGCGGTGTAGATGGTATTGCCGAGCGCGATTTCGGTGGTGTAGTCGAGCGACGCGTAAACCAGGCGCAGGACGTCGGCGCCGATGCGGTTGACGGCGTCGGCGGCGTCCTCGGAGTTGCCGAGCGACTTCGACATCTTGCGGCCCTGCTCGTCCACCGTAAGGCCGTGGCTGATCACACTACGAAACGGCGCGTGGCCGCGTTCGGCGACGGCGCAGGCAAGCGACGACCCGAACCATCCGCGGGCCTGCTCGACGGCTTCGAGATAGGCGTCGGCGGGCCATGCGAGTTCGGGGCGCTGGCCCAGCACGGCGGCCTGGGAGGAGCCGGAGTCGAACCAGACGTCGAGTACGTCCTCCTCCTTTTCAAATTCGCCGCTGCCGCACTCCGAACACTTGAGGGCGTCGCCGGTAAAATCGCCGGCGGGGCGAATGAACCACGCGTCGGAGCCTTCGGTCGCGAAGATGCGCTCAGCCGCGCGCATCACATCGTCGTAGAGGACGACGTGGCCGCATCCTTTGCAGCGCAGCGCCGGAATCGGTACGCCCCAGGCGCGCTGGCGCGAGAGGCACCAGTCGGGGCGGGTTTCGGTCATGTTGCGGATACGATCGCGCGACCAGCCGGGAATCCATTTCACGCCGTCGATTTCGGCGACGATGCGCTCGCGCAGGCCGTCGTGGTCGATATTCATGAACCATTGATCGGCGGCGAGGAAAATCAGCGGATTTTTACATCGCCAGCAATGCGGGTAGCTGTGCGAGAATTTTTGCGTATGGAGCAGGGCGCCGATTTCGCGCAATTTCTCGACGATCGAATCGTTGGCCTTGAAGACGTTTTGCCCGGCCCATTCGCCGCCCTCGGCGGTGAACATGCCGCCGGTATCGACCGGTGTGAACGGCTTCAAACCGTACTGCGCGCCGACCACGAAATCCTCGTAGCCGTGGCCGGGCGCAGTATGGACCAAACCGGTGCCGGCGTCGGCGGTGACGTGATCGGCGAACATCAGCTTGACGTCGCGGGCGATAAAGGGATGGCGGAAGATGTCGCGGCCGTCGAGGGCCTTGAGGGCGTCGCGGCTGATGACGATACGCTTATCGACGGTGAGCGAACATTCTTTGGCGACGGCGTCGGCGAGGCGGTCGGCGACGATGTAGTAATGATCGCCGGCTTTCAGCGCGACGTAATCGAAGCTGGCGTTGAGGCTGATGCCGAGGTTGGCGGGCAGCGTCCACGGAGTCGTGGTCCAGATGACGGCGGCGAGTTTGCCGGCTTTGTGTGCGGCACTCAGTTCGGCGGCGTCAGCAGAATCGGCGGCGAGTGCGGCGGCGTCGGGCACGTTGGAATTGAGCGCGAAGGCGACGTAAATCGAGGGCGACACGTGATCGCGATACTCTACTTCGGCCTCGGCCAGCGCGGTGCGATCGGCGAAGCACCAATGGACCGGGCGCAGGCCGCGATAGACGTAGCCACCGGCGACGAGGTGGCGCAGGACGCCGATTTCGGCGGCGTCGTACGCGGGGTCCATGGTGATGTAGGGCTTGAACCAGTCGCCGACGCATCCCAGGCGCATGAAGTCCTTGCGCTGCAAGTCGATCCATTTTTCGGCTTCGGCATGGCACAGGCGGCGCAGTTCGAGCTTGGTCAGAGTGCGTGCCTTGCTGCCGAGGTCGCGCGAGACCTTGAACTCGATCGGCATGCCGTGACAGTCCCAGCCGGGAACGAAGGGGGTGCGAAATCCCATCATCGAGCGCGAGCGCACGACGAAATCCTTCAGGATTTTGTTGAGCGCGGTGCCCATGTGGACGCGGCCGTTCGCATAGGGAGGGCCGTCGTGGAGGATCCAGGTGGGGGCGCCGGCGCGCGCCTCGAGGATGCGGGCATAGAGGTCGCTGTCGTTCCAACGCGCGAGCATCTCGGGTTCCCGCTTGGGCAGATTCGCCTTCATCGGGAAGTCGGTCTTGGGGAGCTTGAGCGTTGCTTTGTAGTCGGTCTCAGCCACGGTGCGATGGCCGCCGGCGCTATCCGCCGCGCGGCGCTTCAACTCCTTATGAGCGTGCGCGCCCGTCAGTTGAGCGCGATTTTCAGAGGCGAAAGTCTAGCACAGGATAGCGGAATGATTCGCGCATGCGCGAGTGCTGGGGACGGCGGTTCGCGCTGGCATGGCAGTTCGACGTGCTCAACGCGAATGCGCGAGCGCGGGGGACGGCGCATCGCGATTAGAGTATCGAGCGGCCGACCCAGACGGCGAGCCAGATTGTAACCCAGATTGTAACGATGATACCGGGGACCTGCGACCAGGCGAGCGCCGCGCGTACTTCGACCCTTTCGGCGGTCCCGCCGAGGCTACCGGTTAGCGACGTGGTTCACTACGGCAGATACGATCCGTAGTACATGAATGCTGCGCAAGCCGATCACCAAAACAACAATGGTCTTCGCCGCGATGATCTTGATTGAGCCAACAGATTTTACGGAAGGGCCTCTCGCCGCGACAAGTGCATTAGCGCTGCGCCAGACACCGACGCCAGCGGTTATTTAATAGCCCAACAGGAAAAGCTGGAAAGGCGGAAAAAACAGAAATACCAGCAAAAACATAAATATTGGGTTCATGCCGATGATCACGCCAACGAATGAACCTAATATGAAGAAACCCCAGAATGAGCGGGCAAACGAATATTGCCCTTGGCAAAGTTTTCGGTACCACCTAGTTGCCGCATGACCGGGCGTATCGTTAGCCGCGCTGGGTGTATCGCTAGCCGGTAGAAGCAGGATCAATTCGCTGACGAGAAAAATCGCGAGCGCCGAGGAAAATGGGCAGGTCACAAAGATTCCAAACAGCCCGCAAAGATTCCCTGATTGGGGAGCGGAGCAGGCCCAGCTATTTCCAAAAAACAATCCGAATGGAAAGGCGACGATGGCGCAGACGAATAAAATCACGGCGTACAGGACGAGGGGGAAACGCCTTTCTGGCTCAGGACGGCGGCGGCAATGGAGAGCATAGCAGCGCACGGCGAAGAAAATCGCGACGACGGGCAACAGCAAAGCCAAAGACCACAGGAAAGGGAACAATTTACCGAGCATTTTCTTGATTTCCCATTAACCGGGATTTCCATTTTGACTTTTTAAATCGAACTCCCATCGCCATCCGCCACAGTTTAACGTATTTTCCCCTTTCACCGCCGCGACGGTTCGAATCACCGCCGCGTCGGCTGATTTAAGGGGTCTTGAGCGCGATGACTTGATTTCGGTTGCATCCGTATATTCAGCCTCTGTACATGGGGCTTTGTGCTTGCGCCGGGTCCTGATGGATTTCCGCGCGTCTTCATTTTGCCGACCTCTATCTGGTATAGGCGAGCAATTGCTTCACCGCCGCGTCAACGAAAGCGTCATCGCTTGCGCTAAGACCCGGCCAACAAGCAAGGTGCCCCACATAGAGTGAATAACCCTGAGCTCAGCATTGGGCATCAGGGCCACCTCCGCCTGGTTATCTGCCACCGGGAAGTACATGTCGGTGTCGCACGGCATGATGAGCGCTCTGGCCTTGATAGCGCGTAGCGCAACGGCTAGATCGCCTTTGAATCGGGGATGGGCCGATACATCGGTGGCCATCCAGGTGAGCGTCTGGTGATACAGGTCGGCAGGCACGCAACCCGCGAAAAAGCCTTCCACCGACGCCAGGAACCCGGCAAGATCTGCCGCCCCCATCAGCTTAAAACCGGACGCCCTATACCAATCAGCCGACCAAGCCATCGTCGCAGCGAGATCGGCAATCGCTGTCAGGAGCCTGGGTGGCCAGCTCGTGCAATTTCCATCTTGCCACCCGTCGGCGCATTCCATGATGGTTTTGTAGCCGTTGAGATAAACCCAGTTATGCAGCGATGTTTTAGCTGACCCGCAGATGCAGCAGATCCGTTCTACGAAATCCGGTATAGAGAGCACCCCAGTGGTAGGCCTGCTGGCCGCTCATGGAAGAACCAATCGCCAAAGCCACTCCGGTCACGCCGAAGTGTTCCGTCAGGAGACGGTATTGCGCAACCCCGTTGTCAGACGCGGTTACCAACGGGAAATTCATGCCTGCAAAGGGCGCAGCACAGTTACTTGGAGAGGTGGACAGCCCGTTCGTGAACATGTCGGGCACGACGATGAAATAACGATCCGGGTCGAGTGCCTTGCCTTTGCCGATGAAAGGCGCGTTCGCCTGATGGCGCGCCGTGTACCAAGTCGGGTACACGATCACGTTGTCACGTGCGGCATTCAACGTGCCATACGCGGCGAAGCTGATGTAAGCGCGCGGCAACGCGCTGCCCGACAGCAGTTCGAAGTCACCGAGTTCGAAGCGGCCTTCGATGGGATTTGGTTCGTTGCTCATCCGGAAATAATGACAGTTAGTATAGTGTACTGAAAAGCGATCCGCCGAGCCGCCGAATCGTTGTCGTCGGGGATTTCCTTTTTGACTTTTTAATTCCAGATCGTTCCATAGATCGAACGGCGTTCCTCGGCAAGGCGCCGAGCTAGCGTGGTGAATCTCAACATTCGCTGAATAAGAAGCGTTCGATAAGCTTGGGTCTTTCGCTCATGTCAATGCAATATATTTATGACTCAGGGCATCGGCGTTCTGAGTTACAAATTCCTTAGAAACGTTCAGCACTCCCGACTTGCTGCTCATGATGTAAACGTAATTGCTCACTGGTTTAGCGCGCGCAGGACCGCGCGAGATCCCTCACTGCGTTCAGCGACTGTGTTGAAGGTCAAGCAAATAGCTAGGGTTCCACGGCAGCTGGTCGCGCAGGATGGCATTGAGGATAACGAGCAGTTTACGCATGCAGGCAACCAGGGCGAGCT
>JBEKJC010000030.1:0-48458 GCA_050011435.1 Binataceae bacterium (SeqCode) | reverse complement strand
GATGGAAATATGCGCTGGCCGTGTGGGGCTATGCGCTCGTCTGGTTCCTCATCAACGACCTGGTGAAGGTTGGAGTTTACCGCCTCTTGCATCTGGGAACTGCCAGCCATCAGCGCCACTTGGCAAGAGTCAACGCCAGCCTTCATCCAGCTCCAGTCGTCAAGGTAGCCAACCCATCTTCGAATCCTGCTTTACCGAGCGAGTCCAAACCTGCGACCGCGCCACCTGCCGCAGCCGGTGCACCTGACAAGTCTGCCGGTACGGCCAACGATGGCTCACTGAACGGCCTTACGAGTGATGAGGCCGCCACCCGGCTCAGGAAGTTCGGTCCCAACGCGATGCCCGACGCGGCGGTGCATCCGTTGCGTTCGGCGTTAAGCAAGTTCTGGACGCCAGTTCCATGGATGCTCGAGGCTGCGATCGTGCTCGAAGTGGCGCTCGGCAAATACGTCGAGGCAGCCGTCATCGCGGCTCTATTGGTGTTCAATGCCGCGCTCGGGTTTTTTCAGGAGTCGCGCGCTCAGGCAACTCTCGCCGCGCTGAAGTCGCGGCTGGCGCTGAATGCGTCGGTCCGGCGCGGTGGTGCTTGGACAACTGTTCTCGCGGTCGGGTTGGTCCCAGGCGATATCGTGAAGCTGTCTCTTGGTGCCGTGGTGGCCGCCGACGTGCGCATTGTCGAGGGGTCAGTTTTGCTCGATCAATCCATGCTTACCGGCGAATCCATACCCATAGAAGGTGGTCCCGGCGTGCAGACGTATGCTGGCGCGCTCGTGCGTCGCGGTGAGGCCGTTGCGGAGGTCACGGCGACCGGAACGCGCACAAAGTTTGGACGCACCGCGGAGCTGGTCCGTACTGCTCATGTCACGAGTTCGGAGCAGAAGGCGGTTCTCCGTGTCGTGCGCAATCTCGCGATGTTCAACAGCTTCATCATTGTCATCCTAGTGGCGTATGCCTACCGGCTCGCGATGCCGCTTGCTGAGATCATTCCCCTCGTGCTGACTGCCATCCTCGCATCGATCCCCGTGGCCTTGCCGGCCACCTTTACCGTTGCGGCTGCCCTGGGCGCACGCGCGCTGGCGCGCCTGGGCGTACTTCCGACGCGGCTCTCGGCCGTGGACGAAGCGGCGACTATCGATGTCTTATGCGCCGATAAGACCGGCACGCTGACGCGCAACGAATTGACGGTGACCGCCATCCGTCCCGCGCCGGGCTTCGACGAGGCCGGCTTGCTGGGACTTGCGGCGGTAGCGAGCGCGGACGGCGGGCAGGATCCTGTCGATGCAGCCATTCGCTCCGCAGCCTCGAGTAAGAAAGCCAAGCTGCCGAAACTGATTAAGTTCATCCCCTTCGATCCCGCAAAGAAAACATCCGAGGCGACTGCCGTGGATCCAAGCGGCGGCGGCACCATGCAGATCGTAAAGGGGGCATATGCCGCAGTGATCGGCCTTGCGCCACCACTGCCGGAGTTGTCCGCGGCGGCAAAGGAACTGGAGGCGAAGGGTTTCAGGCTGCTCGCGGTCGCGGCCGGTCCCGGCGCGGCGATGCGACTGGCGGGATTGATCGCTCTTAGCGATCCGCCACGAGCTGACTCGGCGGCGTTGGTCACGGAGATGCGCACTTTGGGCGTGCGCACCGTGATGGTGACTGGCGACGCGCCCGCGACGGCTGCAATCGTGGCTCGTGCGGTGGGCCTCGACGGAGCCGTGTGTCCACCCGGGCCGATAGGCGACGCTGTGACGCCCGCGCAATTCGCGGTCTTCGCCGGCGTCTTGCCGGAGGACAAGTACAAGCTCGTGAAGGCTTTCCAGAAGGGCGGCCACAACGTTGCGATGTGCGGCGACGGCGCCAACGACGCGCCGGCCTTGCGCCAGGCACAGATGGGAATCGCGGTATTGACCGCGACCGACGTCGCCAAGTCGGCGGCCGGCATAGTGCTGACCAAGCCGGGACTCGGCGGCATCGTGGCCTCGGTTAAGGAAGGCCGCATGACCTTTCAGCGCATCCTGACCTATACCCTGAGCTCGGTTACCAAAAAGATCGTCCAGGTGCTGTTCCTGGCGGGTGGTCTGGTCATGACAGGGCACGCGATCCTTACCCCAATGTTGATGGTCATCATTATGCTCACCGGCGACTTCTTGGGGATGTCGTTAACGACCGACAACGTGAGTCCCTCGCCGCTGCCCAATGCCTGGCGCATCGGCAACTTGACGATGGTGGGGATATTTATGGGAGTCTGCGAGTTGATCTTTTGCATTGCGGTTTTGGCCATCGGCAAATTCCGGCTGGGGCTTGGAATCGAGGCGCTGCAAACGATGGCCTTCCTCGCCGTTGTGTTCGGCAATGAGGCATCGCTCTATGCTCTCCGCGCACGCCAACGCCTGTGGTCCATGCCAAGCCGCTGGCTCGTTCTATCGTCCGTAGCGGACGTCCTGATTGCTTCGACGTTGGCCGCGTGCGGGATCGTAATGACGGCTTTGCCAGTCATCGTTGTGGCCGGCACGCTGGCCGCGGCAGTTGCCTTCGAATTCGTCGCGGACGTCGCGAAATTCCCGGTATTGAAGCGCCTTCGGATCGCTTAGAGGCGTGACTTCGGTGTCACGTCGCGCGCCGCGAGGCGGCCGCGCCGAACCCCGACAAAACGCTGGCCATGCCCACCATCCGTCGTGCCGGGGTAACCTTCTTGTGGGATCAAGCAAGATTAAAACGTCGAGATCGATTGCAGCTCCCGAACGGAATACTCATGTCAAACCCGTCACCGATTCTGCACAAATCTGCCACAAATTTTCTGACCGGATCCGGTCGATGAGAAAAAACGTCGAAATCTCAGGTGCTTACGACAGGCGTGGTGCCCCGGCCGGGAATCGAACCCGGACTTGAGGTTCCGGAGACCTCCGTGATGTCCTTTTCACTACCGGGGCGCAAAAGCGGGTGACTGCCGAAAGCAGTATATCAGCCGGGCAGGGCGGACAAGAGCGCGTTGCGGCCCACCGCTGATTCAATCGCTCAAACAATAGGGGGATGCGGCCGCATCGTCAGCGGAATACCGTCCGCCATCGCTCGCGCCGAGGTACTCGCCGATGCGCCACCGGCCTCGCGATGCCGTCGGCTCAGACCGCTTCGGCGTCGCGTAACGCTCCGATCTCTTCCCACGAGTAACCGAGCTCGAGCAGGATCTCCTCGGTGTGCTGGCCGTGCTCCGGCACCGGCTTTGCCTCCGTTGCGATCTCGCCGTTGAGCGATACCGGGCATCCGGTCACCGTCATCTTGCCGGCCACCGGATGATCGAGGTCGAGCAGGTAGCCGTTGGCGCGGGCCTGTTCGCTCTTGAGCACCTGCTGATGCGTCGCGACCTCCGTCACCAGGATGTCGGCTGCGGTGAGCTCCGCGAGCCATTCGTGCGTGGTCTTTTTCGGGAAGATGCCATCGAGGATCTTTTCGATCTTCTCGCCGCGAAAATTGCGCGTGGCGTTGTCGAACGCGGGGTCGTCTTGAAGCTCCTGGATTCCCATGATGCGGCAGAAATCGGGCCACCGTTTGTCATCGACGCCGGCGATACAGATGAAGCTGTCCCTGGTGCGAAATCCGCCCCATACGCCATGCAGAAACGGATGGCCCCGGCCCGCGCGCGGCGGCTCCTCTCCGGTCATCGACGAGTAGTTCAGCTCGAAGCCTTGCGCCGCGATCATCGTGCCGTAAATCGACGCATCGACCTTCTGGCTCTTGCCGGTCCGCTCGCGCGCGAACAACGCCGCCATCACGCCGCCCGCCAGCGTCAACGCTCCGGTCTGATCCGCGATCGCCGCGCCCGCCGCCAATGGCGGATCCGACGGCATCCCGGTCTTCGACATCAGGCCGCTCGCCGCCTGCGCGAGCGTGTCGCGGCTCGGCCGCGAGACCCACGGACCGCGCGGCCCCCAGGAACTCGCCTGCGCATACACGATCTTCGGGTTGAGCTTGCGCGCTTCTTCGTACCCGAGTCCGAGCCGGTCAAGCACGCCCGGCCGATAGTTGGTGAGCAGCACGTCGTGGCTCGCAACCATCCGCTTGACGACCTCGATGCCGGCTTTTTTCTTGAGGTCAACCGTGATGCTGCGCTTGCCGCGATTCATTGCGATGAAATAGTGCGAGACGTTCGCGTTCTTCATGTCCGGGCGTCCGATCAGTCCCGCCAGCAGCCAGCGGCTCAAGTCGCCGGTTTCGCGATTCTCGATTTTGGTGACTTCGGCTCCCATATCGGCCAGGAACAGTCCCGCGAATGGGCCCTGGATCTCCTGCGCGATCTCGATGACTTTGATTCCCTCGAGCGGCTTACTCATGGTTTCCAACCCCTGCGCGAAAAGCTGTGCTTCGACGAAGCGGGCGCATTATCACGCTCTTTCACGCCGCTCTTCAAGCCCGCGACGCGGGCATTCGCCGGCGTGAGCGAATCGCATCTGTGCGCGATCGAGTGCATCTCTCACTCACGCGTGATATGCGACCTTTGGCAGTCGTGACGCCCGCCGCTAAGCTCCTGCGCATGGAGCAGAGTATTTACGAATTCCCCGACATCTTCCGCCGCGTCCACATGGAACGTGCGGGGGAAATTGAACAGGAAAGCGCATTCTTGCAGGAAGTCTGGCGGCGTCATTACCGGCGGCCAGTGGCGCGCGTGCTGGATCTCGCGTGCGGCAACTCGCCCCATGGGCAGATTTTCGCGCGCGCCGGAATCCAGGCGGTGGGCGTCGATGACTCGCCGACGATGATCGCAGCGGGGCGCGCCGAATCGCGCGGCGTCGCAGCGATGTGTTTCTATCGCCGCAAAATCGAGCGCTTTACATTGCCCGAACGCCCCTTCGACGCCGCCATCTTCATGTGCGAGACCTTCCCCGTTCTTACGACCAACGCCGCCCTGATATCCCATTTCAAGTCGGTCGCGGCGCTACTCAAGCGCGGCGGGCTGTATTGCATCGATATCGACCGCCACGACGGCGTGGACCTGGTCAAACGCCGGCGCTTGTGGCGCGAACGCAAAGTCAAGATCGGTCCCGTCCGCGTTGATGTGCGCGAATTCCATCGCCCCATCAAATGGTACGACGCGATGCATTCGATTTACGAACTCGAATGTACAATTCGCTTCCCCACGCACAAGGTCGTCACGCGCGATTCGATTCCGGTGCGCTACACCACGCCGCCGCTGATGGATTTGCTCGCACGCGCGTCGGGATGCTTTGAATTGATCGCGTGCTACCCGGACCTCTCGTTCACGCGGCCGCTGGCGGAGTGCGGCGGCCGCTGGTTCGCGGTGCTGAAACGCGCGTAATGAATCGAGTCCCGCTTCATCGCTCCACCCAATTCACTGGGCTCGCGCTGACGGTGGGCCGCGTCACCACGAGGCGAGGGCGCTGAGCAGGTCGCGCATCGCGGCGGCGGGATTGGAAGCATCATAGATAGATCCGATCACGGCGATGCCGGCGGGACGCACGATCGGCCCGAGTGCTTCCGCAGCTGCGATCGAGCGGCCTAGTTCGCGGACGCGCGCCGCCGTGATCCCGCCGAGCGCGAATACTGGAATCGAAGCGGCGCGACGCGCCGCGATCAGCCGCTCGGCTCCCCGCGCGGTCGTGTAACTTGCCTTCGAAAGCGGATCGAATACCGGTCCGTACACGACGAAATCTGCACCGGCCCGCGCCGCGGCAATGATTTCGGCATCATCGTGCGTCGATACGCCAACGAGGCCGTCATGCCCGATCAGGGCGCGCGCATCGGCGACGGCAAATGAATCGGCCGGCAAATGAACGCCGTCGGCGTGCACGGCAAGCGCCACGTCGATGCGATCGTTGACGAGGAGGCCGGCCCGATGGCGATCGCAAATCGTGCGCAACTCTCGCCCCAACGCGACTAGTTCGCCCGCTTCGAGATCTTTTTCGCGCAATTGCACCGCGACCGTATTCGGCGGTGCCGCCGATAGCGCCGCCGCCGTCATCGCGATCAGTCCGCCGCGATCGGCGGCGAGCTTACGGTCCGTGATGAGATAAATCTTGAAGGTCGTCTCGATTGATTGCTCCTTACGCTGATCCAGCGTTCGAGCAGCGCGAGCGTCAATCACTGAAAAAAGCAACGCGGGCGCCCACCATGATGAGGTATTTGCGGGGCGAAGCCCGCATCTTCACAACAGGGAAGTCTGAAACCTCAGTGAGGTTTCAGTCTCCGAAAAACTTACAGTTTTGGGCTCCTCAACAACGCTCCCCTGCTTTAAGCGCTAGCGAATCATTCCGGTCAGCGGGCTCGACGCTGTCGCGTAAAGCTTCTGCTCGATACGCCCGGCGTGGTAAGCGAGGCGGCCGGCTTCGACCGCGAGCCGCATCGCACGCGCCATCGCGATCGGATGCTTGGCGCTCGCAATCGCCGAATTGATCAACAGCCCGTCGCACCCGAGTTCCATCGCTTCGGCCGCGTCGGAGGCCGTGCCCACGCCCGCATCGACGATCACCGGCACCTTCGCCTGCTCGAGAATGATGCGCAGGTTAAACGGGTTGCGAATCCCCATGCCCGAGCCGATCGGCGCCGCCAGCGGCATCACCGCGGCGCATCCGATTTCCGCCAGCCTGAGGCATGCGACCGGATCGTCGGTGATGTAGGGCAGGACCTTGAAGCCGTCCTTGACCAGGATTTTCGCGGCTTCGAGGGTCGCCGGCACATCGGGGAAAAGCGTCTGTAGATCGCCGATGACCTCCAGTTTCACCAGGTCACCGACGCCGGCCTCGCGCGCGAGGCGGCAGGTGCGCACAGCATCCTCCACCGTATAGCAGCCGGCCGTGTTCGGCAGGATTTGCCACTTCTTCGGATCGATATAATCGAGCAGATTTTCCTTGTTCGGGTCCGTTATATTCACGCGGCGCACGGCGACGGTGACGATCTCGGCGCCGCTCTCCTCGATCGCCGCACGGGTCTCGGCGAAGTCGCGATATTTGCCCGTGCCGACGATCAGACGCGACTTGTAGCGCCTGCCTGCCAGTTCGAAGGAGTCGTCTTTCATTTCACTTTCCTGATTGCCGGCGTGAAGCATGGCGTGCGATCATCCGCCGCCGACGAAGTTAACGATTTCGACGATATCGCCCGACGCGAGCGTGACGTTGTTCCATTGAGCCTTGGGCACGATCTCATAGTTGATTTCGACTGCGACGCGTCCGCGCTTGAGGTTCAGCCCATCAATCAGTGCGGTCAGGCGGGCGTCGCTATTGACGGAGAACGGTTCGCCATTGAGGGTGATTTGAATATCGCTGGACATCGAAAGGCCGCTTCCGAATTCGTGGGGAAGCGGCCGTATTGCGGGACCCGATCGTTCCGCATTTGGACTGGCTTCCCTACGCCGGCATTACCCGGATCAGGTTCAAGGGGTCCCCTTGCGAGTTCTCAGTGCTTGCGCACGCCCCCAGCCGTCCCGAGCTATACCACCGCCGATCCGCGTCTGTCAAAACGCACGGTGGATTAAGAACGTCCCCGCATGCGGGTACCCGTCCTTCGGCCAGCTAAGGGTCCGATGATGTTCGGCTACGTGTCCTAGATTGGAAGATTCAGACGAGGATCATCGCTGGCGACGCAAACCGCGTTCGCATTTGCGGATTGCTGCTGATTGGCCAGCCGGGCCGATTCACACACTTGAGCCTTGTCGAATGACTGCTCAACCTTCCATTTACTGAGCTGGGCGGACCTATCGGAGCGTTCGGGGCCGACCCACCAGATTCTGGTTGTAGGCGGCACAATCAGATACCAGCCCATCAGGGCTAGCGCGGCAACATGTCGTGTCTTCATCGTGCGACGGTATCAGGTCAACCAGGTTTACCCTAATCGAAGTTCAGAGGCGGCGGCTGTTGATCCAACCGGCACCCATCCACGCGAGTTGATTGCGCGCGCCGCTCGCGCGGCGGATGATCGGCGCGAGGCGTCGTCGCGGGCCGTTGCGACGCCATCCGCATAATCAGGAACAACGACCCGGCTCTTCTATGACGACAGCGAGTGGGCGGCCGACCTTCGCGGAAATCGACCTCGGCGCGCTGCGTGCGAATTACCGTGCCCTGAGCGCCTATACGAACGGCGCCTCGATCATGGCGGTGGTCAAAGCCGACGCCTACGGTCATGGCGCGGTCGAAGTCGCGCGCACGCTGTGCAAGGAGGGTTGCGCCCATTTCGGGGTTGCCACCGTTGAAGAGGCGCGTGAACTGCGCGCGGCTGGGCTCGCCGAGCGTATCTATCTGCTCGCCGGCTATTTCGCCGATCAACTGCCCGAGATCGTGGCACTCGACCTGACCGCTCCGATCTTCGATCTCTCTCTGATCGAGCCACTGGAGCGCGCGGTGAGCTCGCAGGGACGCAGCGGCTTTCCGGTTCATCTCGAGATTGACACCGGCTCGACGCGGCTCGGAATTCTTCCGGCGAATTTGGGCGAGGCGGCCGAGCTGCTGCGTCTCGCGCCGTCGCTGACGGTGGAAGGGGCGAGCACGCTGCTCGCCAATGCGGGCGATCCGTCGAGTCCGATTACCGATCGGCAACTAGCGGTGTATCGCGATGCGCTCGCGACGCTCTGGGCCGCCGGCTTCAAGCTGCCGGTGCGCCACGTGGCCAATTCCGCCGCGATGGTGCTGCGCGCCGACGCCCATTTCAGCCTGATGCGCCCGGGGCTGGCGCTGTATGGGCTGCCTCCGGTGCAGGCGGTGCGCGATCATGTCGAGTTGCGGCCGGTCATGACCTTCAAAACGCGCGTCCTTCAAGTAAAGCGCGTGCCGGCCGGCAGCGGTGTCAGCTATGGCCATACGTTCGTGACGCCGCGCGAAAGCGTAATTGGCGTGCTGGCGGTCGGTTATGCCGACGGTTATCGCCGCGGCCTGCAGCACGGCGGTGAAGTACTCGTGCGCGGACGTCGTGCGCCAATCGTCGGCGCTGTATGTATGGACTTGACGATGGTTGATTTGACCGAGGTTCCTGACGTCGAAATCGGCGACGAGGTCATCTTGTGGGGTGGCGCCGGTGAAGCGATGATCAGTGTGAATGATATCGCGCGCCTGGCGCAGACGATTTCCTACGAGATGCTCTGCACCGTTGGCCGGCGCGTACCGCGCGTTTATCGGAGATGAAAGTATCATGGCTCCTGGAAGTGTAAAGATTGGCCGCGCGCTGATCGGCGTGTCGGATAAACATGGGCTGACGGAACTGGCCGAGGCGCTCGAGCGGCACGAGGTCGAGATGCTCTCGACCGGCGGGACCCAGGCAGCGTTGAAGCAGGCGGGTGTGGTCGTCAAGTCGGTGGAGGATTTCACCGATTTTCCGGAAATTCTCGGCGGGCGCGTCAAGACGCTGCATCCGAAAATCCACGGCGGCATCCTGGCGAAGCGCGACGACCTGACCCATCAGCGCGAGATGGGGCGCCACGGCTTCGAGCCGATCGATCTGGTGGTCGTGAATTTCTATCCGTTCGAGCAGACCGTCGCACGCGCCGGGGTAACGCTCGAAGAGGCGATTGAAAAGATCGACATCGGAGGGCCGACACTGGTGCGCGCGGCGGCCAAGAACCACGCCGACGTGGTGGTGGTGGTCGATCCCGCGGACTACCCGGCGATTATTCGCGAGCTCGACGAAAGCGACGGCTTCATCTCGGTCGAAACGCGCTGGCGCCTCGCGCGCAAGGCCTTCGCCCGGGTGACCGCTTACGACTGCGCCATCTCGAATTATCTCGGCAGCTACGCGGGCGGCGAGGCCGGGCCACTCAGCGATACGTTCAGCCTCTCGTTGCCGCGCGCGCAGATGTTGCGCTATGGCGAAAACCCACATCAGACGGGTGCGCTCTACGGCGACTTCCCGCGCATCGCTGAACAACTTCACGGCAAGGAGCTTTCCTTCAACAACGTCTTTGACATCAGCTCCGCGATCAATCTGATGATCGAATTCGGTGACTACCAGGACGCGGTGGTCGCAATCCTCAAGCACAACACGCCCTGCGGTGTCGGCGTCGGAGCGACGCTCAAGGCGGCGTGGGACAAGGCCTTCGCGACCGATCCGGATTCGCCGTTCGGCGGCATCGTCATCAGCAACCGTCCGTGGGATCTCGAATTCGCGCGCGCCGTGGACGAACTGTTTACCGAGGTCTTGATTGGGCCGGACTATCCGCCCGAAGTTATCGAGTTTCTGCGCAAGAAAAAGAACCGCCGCGTGATGCGCTTCCATCCGGAGGCGATCAAGCGCGACGAACTCGATTTGAAAAAAGTCGTCGGCGGGCTGCTGGTGCAGACGCCCGACTTGAGTATCGAGGATCCGCACGCGGCTAAGATCGTGACCAAGCGCGCGCCGACGGAGGCCGAGATGCGCGCGTTCGGCTTCGGTATCCGCGTGTGCAAGCACGTTAAGTCCAACGCGATCGTCTTCGTCGCCGAGGACCGTACGCTGGCCGTCGGCGGCGGGGCGACCTCGCGCATCGATCCGGTGTACGCGGCGCGCGAGAAGGCGGCGCGCCTGGGCGTCTCGCTCAAGGGGTCGGTGCTGGTGTCGGAGGCGCTGTTCCCGTTCCCCGACGGACCCAGTTTGGCGG
Organism: Binataceae bacterium (SeqCode); assembly: GCA_050011435.1. Taxonomy (GTDB): domain Bacteria; phylum Desulfobacterota; class Binatia; order Binatales; family Binataceae; genus JADMIL01. The sequence continues at coordinate 37,900 of JBEKJC010000030.1, read as the reverse complement.
CCGAAGCCGGCGCCACCGCGATCGCACAGCCGGGCGGCGCGATGCGTGACGACGAAGTGATCGCGGCGGCGGACAAGTTCGGCCTTGCGATGGTCTTCACGGGCGTGCGCCACTTCCGCCATTAGCGGCATTCCATGCCGTCGGTGGGCCGCGCTCGCGTTGCTCGATCGTCGAAATCCTTGCGGACTTCCGGCAATGCGAAGCTCTTACTAATGGGAAGTCTGAAACCTCAATGAGGTTTCAGTTTCCGAAAAAACTTATAATTTTGCGTTCCTTAACCACTCTCTTTTGTCCCAACGCCCTCAGGCGAATTCCAACCGCCGCCCCGCTATAATCTCCTCCGATGAAAGTTCTTGTCGTCGGCAAAGGCGGCCGCGAGCATTCGCTCTGCTGGCGCCTCAATCAGAGTCCGACCGTGTGGGGGCTTCACTGCACGGGCGGCAGCCCAGGAATCAACCAGGTCGCGAAGCCGGTCGCTATCGCGCCCGACGATTTCGCCGGGCTGGCGCGTTTTGCCGCCGGCGAAAAAATCGACTTGACGATCGTCGGTCCCGAGGCTCCGCTGGCGGGCGGGATCGTCGATGAATTCGAGCGCGCCGGCCTCACGATCTTCGGTCCGTCGAAAGCCGCCGCACAACTCGAGGCGAGCAAGGCCTTCGCAAAACTCGTGATGCGCGCCGCGGGTGTGCCGACGGCGGACTTCGAAACCTTCGACGACGCCGACGCGGCGCGCCACTATGTAAGATCGATCAAGCGGCCTTGCGTCGTGAAGGCCGACGGTCTTGCGATGGGCAAGGGCGTGACCGTTTGCGATAACGCGGACGCGGCGCTCGCGGCGGTCGATGACGCGATGGAAAACCGGCGCTTCGGCGCCGCTGGCGCGCGCGTCGTGATCGAGGAAGTGCTGCACGGTGAAGAGCTCTCGTTTTTTGCGCTATGCGATGGTGCCGAGGCCGTCGCGCTCGGCTGTGCCCAGGATCATAAGGCCGTGTTCGACGGCGACCGCGGGCCGAACACCGGCGGAATGGGCGCGTATACTCCGGTGCCGCGTTACGGCGCGGAGTTTGAAGCACGCGTGATGCGTGAGGTCGTGCGGCCCACCCTCGCTGCGATGACGGCGCGCGGAACTCCCTTTCGTGGCGTGATGTTCGTCGGCCTGATGGTCGAGGGCGATCGCATCAACGTGCTCGAATACAACGTGCGCTTCGGCGATCCGGAATGCGAAGCGTTGATGATGCGTTTCGATGGCGACCTCGCCGAAACTTTGCTCGCGATCGCGCAGGGCAGGGCGCGCGAGGTCGCGATTCGGCTTTCGCCGCGCACCGCCGCCACCGTCGTGCTCACCTCCGGCGGCTATCCGGGCGACTACGCCAAGGGAATGCCGATCGCGGGATTGGAACGAATCGACGGAATCGAGCCGTCGGCGGCGAAGGTGCGGTGGGCGATGGAGAGAACCCGCGTAAAGGTCTTCCACGCCGGCACCGCCGAACGGGACGGCGCATTGGTGACTGACGGCGGACGCGTACTCGCGGTGACGGCACTGGCGGAAGGACTCGAACGCGCGGTTGCGGCCGCATACGAGGCAGCCGGCATGATTAGCTTCGCCGGCATGCATTACCGGCGCGACGTTGGGGCGCGCGCATTGGGCCGCGCGTCGACATAGGACGCTGCGTAAACTCGGGCGCTTTGATGGAGTATCGACGGAAATAAATTGGCGGAATCTGAACATACGAATTCACCTCGGCGGGCGACCGAGGCTGACGAATCGATCGCGGAGGCAATCGCGGCGTTGCGCGCGGGAGAGGTCATCGTTTACCCGACAGAGACGTTTTACGGACTCGGTGCCGACGCGTTCGCGCCCGCGGCACTTGAACGAATTTTCGCAATCAAGGGACGCGATGCGGCCAAGGCGATCGCATTGATCGCGCACGACAGCGCGGCGGCGTTCGCGGTCGCGCGCGAGGTTCCGCAAAGCGCACGGAAGCTTGCACGCGCCTTTTGGCCGGGGCCGCTGACGCTGGTGATGCCGGCGCGCGACGGATTACCGGCGGCGCTGATCGGCCCAGACGGCGGCGTCGGCGTGCGCGTATCGTCACATCCGGTGGCCCGCGCGCTGGCGCAGGGGCTGGGTCGCGCGATAACGGCGACTAGCGCAAATCGATCGGGCGCAGCGCCGGCGCGGACCATTGCGGAGGCGCGCTCATCGTTGCAGGCGGCAGTCAAAATATTTGTTGAAGGCGGGACGCTCACTGGCGGAGCGCCGAGCACAATCGTTCAGTGCGATAGCACAGGCTGGCGGCTGTTGCGCGCGGGCGCCATCCGCATCGATGAAGTTGAAGCGGCGCTTTCAAATGGAGCTGGCAGGTAGATGAATGGCAAGTTCGAGCGCGTCGAACCGTTTCGGGCGCTAACCTTTAATCGCGAACGCGTCGGATCTTTCGATCGGGTGGTCGCACCGCCTTACGATTTGATCGATCGTGCGCGCCAGGACGAACTCTACGCGCGCAGCCCCTATAACGTCGTGCGGCTGGAATTGAATCGCGATGCGGATCCGTACGGCGCGGCCGCGGCAACGCTCGCGCAATGGATCGATGCGCAGATTGTCGGGCGTACCGCGCGGCCCGCAATCTATTTCTATACGCAACGTTTCGAAGTCGCCGGGCGCCGGCTGGTCCGCAACGGCATGATCGCGCGGATCCGCCTGGAGGAGTTCAATGACGGGCGCATCCTGCCGCACGAGCGGACCTTTCCCAAGGCCAAAGAAGATCGCCTGCGGCTGCTGACCGCAACGCGCGTGAACGTCAGCCCGATCTTCGGGCTGTCTCCCGCGGGCGATACGGCGCTGGAGGCGCTGCTGGCTGAGGTCGCGATGCGCGCGCCGATGATCGAAGTGACCGACGACCTTGGGATTGTGAATGAAGTGCGCGCGATCGAGGAAGCGCGGGAGATCGGAATCGTGCAGCGGGCCTTGGCGGAGGCGCCCGTGCTGATTGCCGACGGACACCATCGCTACGAGACGGCGCTCGAATATCGGCGCCGTCGCCGCGCTGAAGACGGAAATCCGGCACAAGCGCGGGGCTACGATTACGTAATGATGACGCTGGTCGCGTTCAACGATCCCGGCCTCGTGATCCTGCCGACCCAGCGGGTGGTGCGGCGCCTGCCGGCGGCAGCGATCGCGTCATTTGTCGCGCGCGCTTGCGAGACCTTCGACGTGCGGGAGATCGCAACCGTCGACGAGCTCTGCGCGGCGGTGGCGGAGCAGGGTCATGGCACGATTGGCGTCGTGCTCAAAGGCGACCATCCGCTGCGCATATTGCGCCTGCGCGATCGCGACGCGCTGGCTGCGGCGTTGCCCGACACGCCCGCGGCAGTCCGCGACCTTGAGGTCTCGATTCTGCACGCGCTGATCTTCGAACGGATCTTCGGAATCAAGCCGGACGAGGTCCGCAAGGGTGGAAATCTCGAGTACACAATCGCAACGCGCCATGCGATCGCGGAGGTCACGTCGGGCGCTGCCGATGGCGCGTTCATCATGGCGGCGCCAACCGTCCATGACGTGGAGCGGGCCTGCCAGACCGGCGCCACGATGCCGGAAAAGTCGACGTACTTTTATCCCAAGCTGCTGACTGGGCTGGTGATGAATCCGCTGGACGACAGCGACAGCATCGGCTGGCCCATCAACGTGGGTAAGGCCTGAGCGCGATGCGGACCCTCGTTCTGGTCCGGCACGGCGAGACGATCGGCAATTCGAGCATCCGCTATTACGGGCGCACCGATATCGAGTTGTCGGAGCTCGGGCGCCGGCAGATGCGTGCGACCCGACGATGGTTTCAGCGTCGTCCAGGTTCGACAGGCTTCGCGACGGTGATCGCCAGTCCGCTGCGGCGGGCGACCGAGGGCGCCGCGATTATCGCCGGGGCGGATCGTTCAATTGTTAAAATTGAAGAATTTGTTGAAGTCGACTTTGGGCGCTTCGAGGGGCTGACCGCAGGGGAGATTGAAGCGCGATTTCCCGTGGACTTCGCCCGGTGGAATCCCAGTCGGCTCGACCCGGGGTTCGCATATCCCGGCGGTGAGAGCCGCGCGGATTTCGCCAGCCGGGTCGAGCGCGGGATTCAACGGATGCTTGAAGTTATCGAGAGTGCACCAGCCCATGGAGATGGCGCCGCGTTGCTGGTAGCGCATCGCGGTGTGATCCGAGTCATCGCCGAGCGACTCGCAGCCGTGGAGCCGGTGATTGAGCTGGGATCGATCCAGATCCTGCGACGCGACGACCTCGCGGAGGCGTGGCACGCGGAGATCGTCGACGCGGTCGAGCACCTGGCCGACCTGGATTAGAGACCGCAGCGTGAACTCGGGAATGCGGCTACCGTGCGCGCCGATTTCCTTGCCCTCGTCATTCATCCAGACGGTGGCGCCGCGCAGGACCATAAGGAGCGATCGATAAATGGCGCCGCCGCGGATATATCGACCGAGAGAACCGCGTCAGAAATGTTCCGGTTCGCTGGGTTTGCGGTTGTCGCGTTCGAGCTGCACGGTCATGTGGCGGATATTGAACTTGTGTTCCAGGAGCGCCGCCATATCGCCGAGGACGCGGTCCTGATCGGCGGCGCCGGTAACCACCGCGTGCGCCGAGAGCGCGAGTTGCCGGCTGGTGAGACACCAGACGTGAAGGTCGTGAACCTCCTCGGTGCCTGTGACCGCGAGCAAATCCTGGCGCAACTGGTCGAGGTCGATATGCGAGGGCACCGACTCCATCAGGATGTCAACGCCGTCGCGGACCAACTCCCATGAGCCGTACACGATGAGGCAGCCGATGAGGATGGAGATAATCGGGTCGGCCTCGCGCCATCCGGTAAAAAAAGTCAGGACGCCCGCGATCAGCACGCCGACGGAACCGACGAGATCGGAGACGACATGGACGAAGACCGCCCGCACGGCCATCCCGGCGTGTCCAGTCTGTCCGTGGCCGGCGCCCGAAGTCATCCAGGCGGAGAAGCTGTTGATCGCAATACCCAGCGTCGCCACCGCCATCATGGTGGGGCTGTGAACCGCGGGTGGATTGCGCAAGCGTTGGGCGGCCTCGAACCAGACGAAAACCACCAACACCCAGAGCAGCAGGCCGTTGAAGAGAGCGCCCAGAATTTCGGCGCGCAGGTAGCCAAAGGTCTTGGCGCCGCTGGCGGGGCGTGACGAGATCCACAGTGCCAGCAGGCTGAGGCAGAGCGCGGCGATATCGGTGAGGACGTGGACCGCGTCGGTCATCAGGGCGAGGCTGTTGGCGTAGATGCCGCCGATGAGCTCGGCCGCAAAAAATAACACCGTGATGGCCAGCACGATCAGGAGTCGGCGGCGATCGGGTGCGAGCTCGGCAAGATGATCGTTCGGCTTCACCGATTACTCCCGATTGACCGCGTGCAATCGCGCGCGGGATTTCGCCGAGTGGCTAACTTCAGGGAAAAACGCCGGGCAAAAACTGGCCGGCACCGCTTCTAATCATAATCGATCAGCGTGGAGCAGTTGATGGGCGCAAGGCGCTCGCGGCCGCCGAGCGCTTTTAATTCGATCACGAAGGCGCATCCAACGACTTCGCTGCCGAGCTTATGCACCAGCCGGATTGCGGCGAGCGCGGTACCTCCGGTGGCGAGTAAATCATCCACCACCAGCAGGCGGCGTTTGCCCATCATGCCGTCCTCATGAATCTGCAGCGCGGCGCTGCCGTATTCGAGGTCGTAGGTCTCGTCCACGGTACGGAACGGGAGTTTGCCGGGTTTGCGCGCGATCGTAAGGCCGACACCGAGCCGATAGGCGACGGGGGCGCCGACGATGAAGCCGCGCGACTCGATACCCAGGACCATATCGACCTTGCCAAGCCATGGCTCGGCAATCTGATCGACCACGGCGGCGAGGCCGCGCGCGTCGCCGATCAGCGGCGTGATGTCGCGGAAGAGAATGCCCGGCTTGGGGAAATCGGGAATGTCGCGGATGAGCTGTTTGATTTCTTCTGTGGTCATTTGAACAAGCGCAATTTCGAGGTGGAGATTTCAGGGCACACGACGGAGCCGAATCCGCTCATCGGCGCTCGAGAATACCGGGCAGGATACTAGGAGCCGCCGTTGCGGGCAAAGGAGATGCCGGTGGTTCCATTCGGTTCGGGCAAATAGGCCAGCGGATTTTCTGCCTGATTGTTGTAGCGGACCTCGAAATGCAGATTGGGACCGCTGGCGCGTCCGCTGGCGCCGATCTCGGCAATTTCCTGGCCGCGCGCGACCCTCGCGCCGTCGTTCACGAGATTGCGCCGGTTGTGACCATAGACCGTGGTGTAGCCGTCGCTGTGCTGCACGATGACGACGTTGCCGTAGCCATGAAGATGGCCGACGAAAATCACACTGCCGTCGTCGGCGGCGTAGACTGGGGTGCCGGCGGGCGCTGCTATATCGACGCCATCGTGCATCGCGCCGTTACGCATCCCGAAGGGTGACGAGACCATGCCGGCAATCACCGGCCACGCGAATTGGCGGTCGGCGCGCGGCACCGACCAGGGGTTGGGCAGGCCGAAGGCGGAGGCGGTAGCGGGCGGCATCGAGGTGTCGTCAACGCCGACGCCTGGGATGACGAGCAACTGGCCGACGCGAAGGTCGCGCGGATCACCGATGCCGTTGGCCGCCATCAAACGGTCAGTGCCGATGCCATACTGGCGCGCGATTCGATACACGGTCTCACCGGGCGCGACCGTATGGCTGGCATTACGAATGCCGGGGCGCGGCATAGATCGATACGAGGGCGAGGACACCGCGGACGGCGCCTGCGAGGCACATCCGGCACTCGTCAGGACGAGTGCCAAGGCCAGTCCGATTCGCGGTCTCAGGAACGCGAGTTGATTAAAAAATTGGTTCGTCACCACATCCCCACCCCCCACGCAGCGCACGCACCGCGCGCGCGCTCAAGTCAGCCGAGTCACCCCCCCTAGTCCTGAAAGCCGTACTTACCAGTCATCGGAACGAAGCGGCAATCGCCGAAATATTCCTCGCGCCAGGATCCGTTCTCGCGGCTGACGCGCACGAGGGTCTGCAATTCGTCCTCGCCGATTGGCGCAACCAGGCGGCCATGCGGCGCGAGCTGTTCGAGTAAGGGTCGGGCGATTCCAGGCATCGCGGCCGTGACGATAATCACGTCGAAGGGCGCGGCCTCGGGCCATCCTTCGGAACCGTCGCCGCAGCGCAGATGCACATTGCCAAGACCCATCGCGGAGGTAATGGTGCGCGCGCGGTCATGCAGGGACTGGATGACTTCCACCGAATAGACCTCGGCCGCGAGCCGCGCCAGAATTGCGGCCTGGTAGCCCGAGCCGGTGCCGACTTCAAGCACGCGCTCGGTGCCGTGGAGCATCGCGACCTCGCTCATCAGAGCGACCATGTAGGGCTGCGAAATAGTCTGTGCATTGCCGATCGGCAGGGGTCCGTCGTCATAAGCGTGATCGGCATATTCCGGCGGGATAAAGCGCTCGCGCGGCACGGCGCGCATGGCAGCCAGCACGCGCTGGTCACTGATGCCGCGCTGCTCGAGTTGTTCGGCTACCATCCGTTCGCGGGCCGCTGTCAAATCCGACACCATCCCACTCCCGAGGAGTTATCCACTGGTAGATATTATAGCGATCGAGGTCAGGGGCCACTAGCGCGGCGTTCCATGCCGACGGTGGGCGGCGCTCGCGTTGCGCGATCGTCGAAAGGGTCGCGCGGCCGACGCAAAGCCCAGGGAGGCAGTGCATCAAGAGTGAGGGAGCTTCGCCAGCACCCGATCGACCATCGTAGCGGCGAGGCCGAGGTAGTTCGCGGGATCGAGCAGTTGCTCGAGTGCGGCGCGATCGAGATGGCGGGTCACTTCGCCGTCGGCGGCGAGCAGGTCGATCAACGGACGCGCCTGGGCAATCGCGCGGCGGCATAGGTCATAGACGAGGTCGTGCGCATGTTCACGACCGAGGTGCGGCGCGAGGCTCATCATGACCGCCTCGGCAACGATCTGGCCGTCGGTCAGGTCGAGATTGGCGCGCATCCGGGCGGCGTCCAGTTGCAATCCGGTCACCAGCGCGCGGGCATGAGCGAGAGCGCCGGAGGTCAGCAGAAAAATCTCGGGTATCGCAACCCATTCGATTTGCCAGGGTCCGCTCGCGCGTTCGTGATCCTGGACCATCGCTTCGAGCAGCGCCGCGACTTGCTGGCGAACGATCGAGGCGCAGGCCAGGATGTAGTTGCAGGCGACGGGATTGCGCTTTTGCGGCATCGTCGAACTCGACCCGCGGCCGGGCGCGAAGGCCTCGAAGGCTTCGCCGACCTCGGTCTGCATCATGAGCTTAACGTCGGTCGCGATTTTGCCGAGCGTGCCGGTGACGAGCCCGAGGAAGCATCCGGCCTCGGCAAAACGATCGCGATGGGTGTGCCAGGCGATCTCCGGCTGGGCGAGCCGCAGTTCGTCCATCAAAGCGGCCTGAACTTCGAGACCGCGCGCGCCGAGCGACGCCAGCGTGCCTGCGGCGCCACCGAACTGCCCCGTGAGCACGCGCGGGCGCAGCTGGACGAGACGTGCGCGATGGCGTTCGATCGCGGCGAGGCAGGCGGCGGCCTTGAAGCCGAAGGTAATCGGCACGGCCTGCTGCAGATTGCTGCGGCCGGCCATCGGAGTATCGCGGAAGCGACGGGCGAGGGTGGCCAGCGCGTCGGAGATTGCGGCGAGATCGTTCTCAACGAGCACCAGTGCCTCGCGAATTTGCAGTACCGTCGCCGTGTCCGTGAGGTCCTGGGTGGTGGCGCCCCAATGGCAGTATTGTCCGAGATTGTTCGCGCAGCGCGCGGTGAGTTGCTCGACCACCGGTATCACCGGGGAGCCGACCAGTGCCGTGCGCTGCCGCAGCGCGTCGAGGTCGATATTTTCGATTCGCGCTTGCACTGCGATCTCAGCCGCCGCATTCGCCGGAATGATTCCGAGGCGCGCCTCGACCCCGGCCAGTGCCGCTTCGATCTCAAGATAATGCCTGATGCGATTTTCGTCGGAGAAGACCCCGCGCATCGCGTCGGTGCTGAAGAGGTCGCGAAAGATGGCGGAATCGATCGTAGTTGACGGCATCACCGGCGCTCCCGAAACCCTGCCTGGGATCGAAGCTGATTGTGCCCAGCCCCGCCTGACAACGCCACGGCCGGAATTGTTTTCATTTCAAATCAGCTTCGGGTTATAGTAGCGGCGGCGTCTGGAAAAGTCGGTGGGGAATCGCAGCGGCATCATGCCGTTGCGCACGGAACCGACGTCGTGATTCAACCAAAATCAGACCGCGGAGACATCGGTAAATGGCAGAAAAGGGTTTTACTGAAGAGAAGGTTCGGGTCGGCGACACGGATCTTCAGGTATTGAAGACGGGCACGGGCAAACCGTTGCTCGTATTTCACGGAGAGATGGGCTTTTCGGGCTTGCTCAAGTGGCACACAGCGCTGGCCGCCAAGCGGACCCTCCATATTCCGCTCCATCCGGGCTACGGCAAAACGCCGCAAGCGAGCTGGATCATGAATATGCGCGACCTCGGCTCGTTCTACTCTCGCTATATTCGCGAGCAGAAACTCGCGCCGGTTGACGTAATCGGCTTTTCGCTGGGCGGCTGGCTCGCGGCCGAAATGGCCACTGCCAATAGCGCGCAGTTCAGCAAAATGATCCTGGTCGGCGCCGCGGGACTGCGTCCGCCGAGCGGTGAGATCATGGATATGTTCACCCGCACCGCACGCAACTACCTCAACGAAAACGTCGTTGACTTTAAGAACACACCGGAGTTTCCGTCGCTGTTCGGCGGCGAGCAGACGCCTGCGCAGTATGAGGAATGGGAAGAGGCGCGCGCCGAAACCGCCCGCATCGCATGGCAGCCGTATATGTTCACGCAGAGCATGGACCATCTGCTCGAGAATGTCGCCGGGCTGCCGACGCTGCTGCTGTGGGGCAAGCAGGATCAGGTGGTGCCGCTGAGCGTGGCCGAGCTCTATAAAAAGCAAATCGCGGGTTCGAAGCTCGTCGCCTTCGACAAGTGCGGGCACATGCCGGAAATCGAGCAGTCGGCCGATTTTATCAAACAGGTCGAGAGCTTCCTGGGCTAAGGGCCGAGAGCGACGTCAGTGCCCATAATGTGGTTCACGGGTCGGATCGCCCCAGGCCTTGCAGGCTCTATGATGAGCGGGGCAGCTCAAGGCGAATCGGTGCGGTAAATTTTCGTTGATGGATCTTCAAAATTATCGCCAATCCATCAAACCTCTGATATGGATTGGTCAGGCAGGTCGATCGGCAGCGCGGCGCGCGGAGAATGGAACATCCGGCGCACCGCTCAACCAGTTACGAAAAGTTAAAGGCTCCGGGGAGGTCTGAAAATGCACATAATGTTTTTCACGGAAAGGGCGTATCACGCTGTTCCGGAGGACGAGGTCTTCAAGCGGCGCAGCTTTTTCGGCGTGCCCAACAAGTTCTTCGACGCGCCCACCGGCGCGCGGCTTCTCAACGAATATATCGATGAGAAGATCATCTGCGACGAACTCGGTTTTGACGGCCTGATGCTCAACGAACATCACGGGACGCCGTTTTGCATGGGCGCGGTGATGGACGTCGAGGCCGCGGTGCTGGCGCGGGCGACCAAGCGCGCTAAGATCGTGTTGCTCGGAAATCCGATACCGACCGTGGCGAATCCGCTGCGGATGGCCGAAGAGCTTGCCATGATCGACCTGATCTCGGGCGGGCGGCTGGTGCCCGGATGGGTGCGCGGCGCGGGCAGCGAACAGCTCGCCAACAACGCGAACCCGGCGTACAACCGCGAGTACTTCGACGAGGCGCACGATCTGATCCTCGCGGCGTGGACCAAACCGGGTCCGTTCCGCTGGGAAGGCAAGCATTTCCATTATCGCTTCGTGAATCCGTGGGTGCTGCCACTGCAGAAGCCGCATCCACCGATCTGGATTCCCGGCCTGATCAGCCCCGAGACCGTCAAGTGGTGCGCGGAGCACAAGTACCCTTACGTCGCACTGGCAACGCTGCTCGGACCGACGCTCGAGATGTTCAATATGTACGCCAAGCGGGCCGCTGAGCTCGGCTATCAGGCGGGACCGGAGAATTTCGGCTATCTGCAGCCGGTGTTCTGCGCCGATACCGACGAGAAGGCCGAAGCGATGGGTAAAAACTTTCTGTTCGGCGGCGGCTTCGCCCATTTCGCACGCCCTGAGTGGATGTTCCCGCCGGGATACAACTCGAAGGTGGCGACCCGGCGTTTGGCGGAACAGGCGGCCAACCCGAACCTGCCTGGACAGATCACCGGTATCATGGACCACGATCCGACCGATGACGCCGATCTGCAGAAGCTCAAGAAGCAGCTCTACGACACCTATCCGCAGTGGCTCAAACAGTCGCAGATGATCACCGGTACGCCCAAGACGATCATGCCGAAACTGCGTCACGTGCTGGAAGTGTTGCGGCCCGGAATCTTCTCGTTCTGGCTCGACGGTCCGTCTCCCCTGAAAGATCGGCGCCGCTGCGTCGAGCTGTTGGGCAAAGAGGTCGTTCCGGCAATGAGGGAGATCGGCAAGGAACTGGGACTCGAGGATCCGTTCTCGCGGACGCCAGGTTCGGTCAAGATCAGTGGAAAGGCCGAAATGGTCGGCCGTCCGGACCTCATCGAGGCGTCGGCCTAAGCGCGCTCGTGCCCGGATAATCCGTCTGAATCTGCCGCGGCGGGTGGTGTGAAGAGCGCCATCCGCCGCGCGTATTTAGCGAACTGTTATGTCCTGGATGCAGACGGTTGACGATCTCGGATTCAAACTCGACTTGCCGGCCCAGCCGCGGCGCATCGTGTCGCTGGTGCCGAGCTGGACCGAGACCCTCTTTGCCTTCGGCGCCGCTGACGAAATCGTCGGCATCACGCGCTTTTGCGTCGAGCCGGCGGAGGCGGTGGCCGCGGTGCCGAAAATCGGTGGCACCAAAAATCCCGACATCAAGGCGATTGTCGATCAGCGACCCGACCTGGTTATCGCCAACGCCGAGGAGAATCGCCGCGAGGATATCGAGCGGCTGCGCGCGGACGGGGTCGCCGTGTTCACTACTTTTCCGCGCACGGTGGCGTCCGCGGTTGAGTCGATCTTGAAGTTGGGCAGCGTGGTTGGACGGCCGGCCGAGGCTGGTGCGATGGCGCGCGAAATCGTGAAGTCGGTGAGCGAGATCGAGACCGGGCTCGGCGCCTGGAGCAAGTTGCGCTTTCGGGTTTTCTGCCCGGTCTGGAAAAATCCATGGATCGCGTTTAACGGCGATACCTATGCGCACGACGTTCTGCGGATGCTCGGCTTCAACAACATCTATGCGACGGCGGGTGAGCGCTATCCGCGCGTCACGCTCGACGAGGCGCTGGAACTGCGGCCCGATTACGTCCTGCTGCCCAACGAGCCCTACGAATTCGACGCCAAGGATGTCGAAGAGCTGAAGCCGCTGTTGCCGCCTGCGCTCAGCCGGCGAGTCGTGCTGATCAACGGCCGCGATCTCCATTGGTACGGCGCGCGGATGGTCGATGGGCTAAAGACGCTTTCCGCGCTGCTGTCGCGAGTGCGCGCCGCCACCGTCTAGGCTCGCACAGAGCGGCGGATATCGCCACCGCCCCGGCAATGCCCGCCTCGGCCGGCGGCAGACGCTGAGCGTCGGTTACGGGCCAGCCGGACCGACTGCGATTCCTTCCGGGTAAAAATCCAGCCCGGTGAACGGACCGCCGATAGCGCCGATTGGCACGGTATCGCCGCTACTGCCCGCCGCAAAGATCAGAATAGGACCGCGAAGACCGTAGGCGGTGGCTGCGGCGACGTTGCTATTTGCAAGGTCCTTGGTTGCCGCCGCCGGTCCGGTGAAGCCGACACAAGCAAGGAAGAAACCGGTGGCGTTCAAAACATATATGTTCCGGTTTGAATCAAGTGCGATTCCGTAGGGAATCCTGAGTTTGGTCTTCGCGCCGCTAATCGTGGCGATCGGGCTAACGTCGCCTTTGCTGCCCGGCGCATAGACCGTAACACTTCCGGACCCCGTTGGAACGCAGCCACAGGATGGCCTGCATTCCATGGGACCCTCGTTTGTCACATAGATGTCGCCGTGATGATCCACAGCGATCGCCGAAGGCGACGCAAGGCCGGTACTGAGACCGCGTAGGACGTCACTGGGCTTGGCATTACCGTCGCTGCCGGCGCTATAGACGCTAACGTTGGCCGCGCCGGTTTGCCGGCATGACTGCCGATTGCAACTCACGTTGCCCTGGTTCGCAACATAAAGCTTTCCGCTGGCGCCCATCGCAATACCGGTCGGATTGGTATTTCCGGAGCTGTCGATCGTGATCGTGGCGTTCGGCGTTACATTGCCCGCGCTGCCCGCTGGGTACTCAGTGATGGCATTGTCGCCATTCAGCACTGAGATATTGCCGCTTGAATCCAACGCAATGCCGTATGGGTAATAGAGTCCCGTCTGGTCTCCGGCGATGGTCGCGGCAGGCGGACCGATCGCATAGCTGCCCGCCGGATAGATCGCGACGCTGCCGGTTTGGCCGGCGCTACCGAACTCGTTCGTCACGTGGATGTTTCCAGCCGAATCCAGCGCGAGGCCGGATGCGTAATCGAGTCCGGTGAAATTGCTGGTGATCGTGGCGATCGGTGCGGTATCGCCGCTGCTGCCCGTCGGGTAAACGGTAATACTGCCGTGTCCCGTTGGACCGCCGTTCTCGTTCGATACGTAAAGGTGTCCGCTCGAGTCCACCACGATGCCGGTAAACCCGGTGAGCCCCGTATCGGCGCCTGCGATTCTCGCGATTGGAGACACGTTGCCATCGCTCCCTGCGGCGTAAACATTGACGCTGTAGCCGACGCCGCTTACGTACCCCTCCGCGTACAGGTTCCCGCTGGAATCCACCGCTAGGCCCTGCGGATAGCTGAGGCCGGTATTAGCGCCGGCGATAATCGCGATGGGCGGCGCGTTACCGGTGCTGCCGGCCGCATAGACTGTGACGCTCGGGAGATAACTTTTTGTATTGGCCGTTTCGCTATTGGCCACGTAGATGTTGCCGTTCGCATCCAGCGCGATGCCGATCGGGAACGAAAGTCCCGTCGCGGCGCCGCTGATGGTGACGATCGGCGCCACATTGCCGTCGCTCCCGGCCGCATAAATGGTAATCATGCCTCGGTCGGATCGCTGGCCCCGCACGGCGTGGCCGCCCAATTGATTTGCGATATAGATTTCGCCGTGCGCGTCCAGTGCGATACCGGCAGAGTCGTCAAGCATGGTTTTGGGACCGGCGATTGTGGCAATCGGGGCCTCGTTGAGAATACCCGTGCCGATTCCCAGCGGTGCATAGACCGTGATGTTGCCCTTCGGATATTCCGCGCTGTTCAACACGTAGATCTTGCCGCTCGTATCCAATGCGATCCCGATTGGATTGGCGAGTCGCGTGTTGGAACCGCCGATCACGGCGATCGGTGGCACGTTGCCGTTGGCGGTCGCGGCATAGACCGTGACAGTGTTGCTATCGGAATTTGAAATGTAGATTCTGCCGCTCGCGTCCCTGGCAATGCCGCGGGGATCAACCATATCGGTCGTCAGAGCGATGGGCGTAACATCGCCCCGACCGCAGGCGGGGTAGGCGGTCACATTGTCGTCATTAGCCACGAAGATCGTGGTGTCCGGACATGATCCCAAGTTCGTTCCGGCCGCTGCGCCGCGGATAAGCGCAGCCGCGATAATGCCAAGCAGGAGAGCCGCAGCGGCAGAGGTTTTTGCGACTTTCATCTCACCTTTCGCCCGAATTCAATTTTGAAACCCAACGCACACTCGCACTACGCCCGCGCGGTTTGCAAATAGAACATCTAAGCTGACGTTAGTGTAAAGGATTTCCAAAGCGCCACAATGGGTGCAATTGGTCGCGCGCCGCCACCGTCTAAACCTCGTGTTGCGAAGTCCCGCGCGACCCCGCGATTGCGCGCGGCCGTCGAACAATACTAAAGAATCTACAGCACCGCCGCTGATTTTGTCGGCGAGCGCTTAGCCCCAGCCCCAACAGCTTCATCCGAGGTATATCGACCATGGCAATCGCGCCGCTGACCGGAATCAAAATTATCGATCTGACCAAGCTCGCCCCGGGACCCCATTGCACGATGATTCTCGGCGACCTCGGCGCCGACATCCTCAAGGTCGAAGAGCCGGGCGCGCCCACCGGACGCCGCGCCGAACAGGCCGGTGCAACCGGCAAGGTCGGGCGCGTGGTGGGCTTCGGATCGGTGCCGACCAATGCGCTCGGGCGCAACAAGAAGTCCATCGGGCTCAACCTCAAAAGCGCTCCGGGCAAGGAGATTTATTTGCGCCTGGTGCAAAACGCCGACGTCGTGGTCGAGGAATTCCGGCCCGGCGTGGCCAAGCGCCTGGGGCTCGATTACGAGACGCTGTCGGCGCGCAACCCGAAGCTGGTCTATTGCGCGGTCACCGGTTTCGGCCAGACCGGGCCCTTCAAGAATTACGTCGGCCACGACCTCAACTACATCGCGACCTCGGGCGCGCTCTCGATGATCGGGCGCAAGGACCAGCCGCCCTCGATCCCGCTCAATCTGCTGGCGGACTACGCGGGCGGCGGGATGCACGCGGCGATCGGCGTGCTCGCGGCGCTGCTCGCGCGTCATCAGACGGGTCGCGGCCAGTACGTCGATATCGCGATGCTCGACGGCACCATGCTGTTGATCGCGCAGGCGCTCTCAACCTATTACACGACCAAAAAAATCCCGACTCGCGGCTACACTTCGATGGACGGCGCGGCGCCGTACTACAACCTGTACGAAACCAAAGACGGAAAGATCATCACGATAGGCTCGGTCGAGCCGTGGTTTTATGCGAACCTGTGCCGCGCGCTGGGATGCGAGCAATACATCACCGACCAGAACAACCACGAGAAATGGACCGAGATGCTCGAGCGCTTCACCGCGATCTTCAAGACCCGCACGCGCGACGAATGGTTCGACTACCTGAGCCAGTCCGACATCTGCGTGGGCAAGATGCTGACGCTCGACGAACTTGAACACGATCCGCAAATCCGCGCGCGCAACATGATCGTCGAGGTCGAGACGCCCACCGGCGAAAAGGTCAAGCAGGTCGGTATTTCGGTCAAATTATCCGACACGCCGGGTTCGATTCGATCGCTCGCGCCGAAGCTCGGACAGCATACCGAAGAAGTTCTGGGCGGGCTCGGCTACTCGAAGAACGATATCGACCGCTGGCGTGCCGACGGCGCCATCCGTTAGCAGAGTGTTGAGAAACGCAGAGAAATTGGTTGGTGGCGAAATTTAGACGCGCGCGGCGCCAAGCGATCATCTTTCTCGAGACGGACAACCACGCCGAGCCTGGGAGGGTCTTGAGAAGCACAGGAAATTGCCGAGCTGCGAAATGTCCACTCAAAAATCCTGCATAAAAATGGCGTTTTCCTTATCTTCTCGCCCTTATTTGGGTAGAAATCGGGCGGGGGACCAAGCTGTGAAATTTTTTGTCAACCGCCTGCTAGCCTTTTGAATCCGCGGTGAGGATGTTGATGGCGAACCAGTCCTCGATGTTCATGAAGAGCCCCTACGACCCGCTCATGATCGAGCGCGCCGAGGGCGCATGGCTCTATACTCGCGACGGCCGCCGCATCCTCGACGCCGGCGCCGGCGCGGTGGTCGTCAACGTCGGCCAGGGCCGCCAGGAGATCGCGCGGCTGGCAAGTGAAGTGGTCGGTCGCGTCAACTACGTGCTGCCGGTATGGAATACGCCCGATCGCGAACGGCTGTGCCAGCGGCTCGCGCGCTGGACGCCGCCGGGGTTGAAGCATTTCTTTTTTGCGAGCGGCGGGTCGGAGGCGGTCGAAGCGGCGCTTAAATTTGCGCTGATGTACCACAAGGTCAAGGGGCGCCCGCAGAAAAAGAAAATCATTTCGCGCTGGTTGTCCTATCACGGCAATACGCTCGGCGCGCTCTCAGTGGGCGGCAACCTTTCACGCCGCGCCGACTATGAGCACGTGCTGTTCGATTGGCCGCATATTCCTCCGTCGTATTGCTACCGCTGCCCGTGGGGCAAGACCTATTCGGGATGCGGAATCGAATGCGCGACGGCGCTCGAAGAAGAGATTCGCCGTCACGGCGCCGATTCGATCGCCGCGTTTATCGCCGAGCCGATGATGGGTGCGACCGGCGGCGTGGTGCCCCCGGTCAAGGAATATTGGCCGATGATCGCCGACATCTGTCGTCGCAACGATATTGTGCTGATCGTGGACGAGGTCATGACCGGCTTCGGCCGTACCGGCAAACGCTTCGCGGTCGAGCACTGGGACTTGAAGCCCGACGTCCTGATTGCGGCCAAGGGTCTGACCGGAGGCTACATTCCGATGGGGATGATCGCGGTGGACGACCGGCTGATTGCCGAATGCGAACAGCTTGGCGCGGATTTCATGTTCTACACCTACAGCGCCCATCCGCTGGCGTGTGCGATCGCCGACAAGGTGCTCGAGATCATGGAGCGCGAGCATCTGGTCGAGCGTGCGGCCGAACTGGGCGCACGGCTCGGCGCGCAGCTCAAGGAAGAATTGTCAGGGCATCCGATGGTTGGCGATATCCGCGGCACTGGGATGTTCTGGGGCCTCGAGCTGGTGCGCGATCGCGCGTCCCGAACGCCATACCAGCCCGACCTGCGCGTGACCAGTCAGGTGCTGACCGCCGCGCTCAAGCACGGCTTGTTCATTTATCCTTCGATCGGCATGGCGGGCACGGCCGGCGGTGACGGTGTGATGGTCACGCCGCCGTTCGTGATCGAGGACGCCGACGTTAGCTACATCGTGCGCAATCTGCGCACTGCGCTCGACGAGGTTCACGCGGGTTTGTCCTGACGCTCGACGCATTCTTGGGAACGCCTCCCGCCTCTATTCCTGGCGACTGCGGTGAGCTAAATTTCTAGAACAGATTCCGCCGAATACGGGAGCGCCCATGCCGGATATTATCGGGCCGACGTCGCATTTTTTCTACTCCCAGCGCCTGAAGCTGCATTATGTGGACTGGGGTAATCACGACAAGCCACTTGCGATCCTGGTGCACGGCGGCCGCGACCATGCGCGCAACTGGGATGCCGTCGCGCTCGACCTGCGCGATCATTTTCATATCGTCGCGCCCGATCTGCGCGGACATGGCGATTCCGACTGGGCGATCGGTGGCGCCTACTCGATCACCGATCACGTGCTCGACCTCGGCCAACTCCTGAATGCGCTCGAGCCGACGGGGCCTGTGGCACTTATCGGCCATTCGCTAGGGGCGGGCGTGGTGTTGCAGCGCGCGGGAGTCTTTCCCGAAGCGGTCAGGGCGATCATTGCAATCGAAGGGCTCGGACCTCCGGGCGCGATGCTGCGTGAGACGCCCGCCTACGAACGCATGGAAAGCTGGGTCACCGACATGCGCGCGCTCGCCCAGCGCAAGCCGCGCGAATACGCGTCGATCGAGCAGGCGATGGCGCGAATGCGCGAAGCCAATCCGCATCTCGGCGAAGAGATGGCGCACCATTTGACCATCTATGGGGTGCGGCGCAACGAGAACGGCACGTTTTCGTGGAAGTACGACAACTACACACGTGCGACTTCGCCGTACCTGTTCAATCTCAAGGACGCGATGGAGATATGGTCGCGGATCCGCTGCCGCACGCTGCTGGTGCGGGGCGATTCGTCATGGGCCGGCGATTGGGAGCGCGACGGGCGCCTGGATGCGTTTCGTTCGGCGGAACTCGTGACGGTCAAGAACGCGGGCCATTGGGTCCATCACGATCAGATCGCTGAATTTCTCGCCGTCATACATCGATTCCTTGAGCTTTGATGCCGCCTGCGAAGGTATCGGGCACGACCGTCGCGGCGCCGCCGAAGCCACTGGTTGACGCACCGGTGCTTTCGCTCCGTGCGGACCAGCTTGAATACCTCGAGTTGATTCTGCTGGCGGCGGCGGTCGGAATTCTGGCGGCGCTCGGCAATCTCGGCTTTCGCAACCTCATCGAGTTTTTCTCATGGATTTTTCGCGGCCTTGAATGGAACGCGCTCGGCATCCGCGAGGGCACGCCGACCGTCCTGCTCATACCGATCATCTTGTTGAGCGGCGGGGCCGCAATCCTGATCCTGAATTATTTCTTTCCGGGCGACGTGCTCGGCTACGGCTTTCCGAGTTTTCTTGAGATGGTGAATCTCGGCCACGCGCGCATCAAGCGGCGATGGATCGTGGTGAAGGCGCTCGGCGCGGCGCTGTCACTCGGCGCGGGCGCATCGGTCGGCCGCGAGGGACCCATCGCGCAGATCGGCGGCGCGATTGGATCGGCGGTCGCGCAGATGCGGCGGCTCTCGGTCGATCGCGCGAAAGTGCTGGTAGCCGCCGGCGCCGGTGCCGGTATCGCAGTCACCTTCAATGCGCCGATGGGCGGCATGATGTTCGCGCAAGAAATCGTTCTGATGGGCCAGACCGAACTGACCAACCTGGTGCTGGTGGTTATCGCGACGTTTGCCGCCGTGGTTACCTCGCGGACGATCATGGGCGGAGCCAGCGCGGTTTTCCATCCGGCAGCCTTCGTGATCGAGAGCTATTGGGAACTCTTCAGTTACGGCCTGATGGGCGCGATGCTCGGTTTGCTCGGCGCGGGTTATATCCGGTTTTTCCACGCCACCGGGCGCTACTTCCGCGCACTCAAAATGCCGCAATGGGCCAAGCTCGCGATCGGTCTCGCCGGGGTCGGCACGATCGCGATCGTGTTTCCGCAGAATCTCTCCGACGGTTATCCGGTGATCGATCGCGCGATCAACGGCAAGGTCGGGGTCGAATTGCTGATCGGTCTGACCGCGGCCAAATTTGTTGCGAGTGCGATTTCGCTCGATTGCGGAGCGCCGGGCGGAGTCTTCGGTCCGGTATTTTTTATCGGCGCGATGAGTGGCGGTGCGTTTCGCGGACTGTTCGGGCTGATCGCGCCGGGAATCGCCGGACCGCACGGCTCCTATTCGCTGGTGGGAATCGGAGCTTTTCTGGCCGCCGTGACACATGCACCGTTGACCGCGCTGTTCCTGCTGTTCGAAATGACCCAGCTCAATTACACCGTCGCTTTGCCGGCGATGATTGCGACGATTACGGCGCTGGTCGTCGCGCGATCGATCGAGAGCGAATCGATCGATACCTACTCGCTCGCGCGGGAGGGCAAAACGCTCGCAATCGGCAAGGAGCGCATGGTCCTGATGCAGCTTCCAGTTGCCTCGGTGATGCACAAGGACGTCGATGTGCTGAGCGAGAACGCTATGCTCGCCGAGGTGTTGCGGATAGCCGGGGAGACTTCGCAGGCGACCCTGCCGGTGGTCAACAGCGACGGAGAACTTGCGGGACTGGTAGTGACGCGCGATTTGTTGGGCGTCTTGGCGAGTGGCGCGGAACTGGGCGCGCTGGTCAACGCCTCCGATTTGAGCCGGCGCAATCCACCTGTGGTGACGCCGGAATCGAATCTGGACCAGGCCGCGCAGATGATGGAATACGAGGCGCTGGATGAGATTCCGGTGGTCGAACACGCGCACGGCGGAAAATTGCTGGGGCTGATTTCACGGCGCAACGTTTCGCAGGCATTCAATCGCGTGACCGTTTCGCTCTCCGCTCAGGAGACCGGCGACCGCGGAATATTCTGGGCCACTGGCTACCGCGTCTCACGCATCGAAATTCCCGCCGGGGCCAACGGCAAGACGATTCGCCAACTCGACCCGCGCGGGCGTTACTCGGTGAGCGTGCTCGCGATTCAGGACGGCGGCGATCCACAGAGCGGATTTGCCCCGCTCGGTCCGGATCACGCGCTCAAGCCGGGCGACCTGATCGTTGCAGCGGGCCATCCGGCTGACTTGCGGCGCTTCATTCGCGAACTGGAGGGCGCCTGATCCCGATCGGAATGTTTGCCGCCGCGGTCGCGACCGCCGTTACAGTCGCCCCATCACGTCATCGCGGAAGCGTGCGAGTTCGTCCTCGCTGAAGGCGCGCAGCGGCAATCCTACGAGCGCGCGATCGACGCCCATCTCGCCCAATTTTTTCACTTCGTCGAGGGTGATCGGATGTCCGGTTCGAAGGCTCAATGTGATCTCGACCGGCATGGTGCGCTTGGCGGTGCGCTCGAGCCCGCGCAGCCGCTCGATCAGCGTGCGCGTTTCGTCGAGGCTCTTCGCGATCCCATACCATCCGTCGCCGTAACGGACGGTGCGTTTGAGTGCGAGTTCGCTGGTGCCGCCAACCACGATCGGTGGGTGCGGCTTTTGTTCCGGCTTGGGGTAAAAGCGCACGCCCTCGACCGCGATCGTCTTGCCGCGATAAACCGGCTCGTCGCTGGTCCACAGCTCCTTCATCAATTCGAGATACTCGCGCGTGCGCAACGCGCGGTCGTTGAAGGGTGCGCCGACCGTCGCGAATTCTTCCGCCCACCAGCCCACGCCGACGCCGAAGATCACGCGGCCATGGCTCAGTACGTCGAGCGAGGCGACGGCCTTGGCCGTGGCGATCGCGTTGCGCAACGGTACCACGAAGATACCGGTCGCCAGCTTGATCTTGCTGGTCAGGGCGGCGGCGTAACCGAGGGCGATCATCGGGTCGTGAAAAGGCACGTCGGCGGGCGCGGGAAAGCGTCCATCCGCCGAGTAGGGATACTTCGATCCGGAAACGACCGGCAGAATCATGTGCTCGCCGATCCACACCGACTCAAAGCCGAGATCCTCCGCTGCGCGAACGTGCGCCGCGATTCGTTCGGGCTTGACGCTGGTGATGAAGGTTCCGAATTTCATGGCGATCCTCCGATGCAGGCGATTGACGCGGCGCTGAACCTTCGCCGATCCCGTCGATCTTCGCCCCCGAACGACTCGAATCGCACACAGAGAACGCGAGTGCAAATGCCGCCAACGGAGTGCCCGGCACGCATTCGAAGTTACTCAGCGGCGAGCCGCACCGTCGCGCGGGAAATGATATGGACGGGCACGGCCCGCGCGCAATTCGGCGCAGAGATTTTCAACGCTATCAACTTCGCGATCGAGTTCCGTCGCGCAGGTCAGGAACCAGTTGGCGGTCGCAAAATGCGCATCACTGCCGCCCAACGGCGTGAGTCCCAGCTTCTCCGCCATCGCGAGCGCCTCGGCATTTTGAGCGGCGGAATTCTGGCCGTTGACGGCTTCAATCGCGCTGAGTGCGGGCCCGACCTTCGCCAACAAGTCGTCGAGTCGCATGCCGTAACCGGAATCGCGAAACGGATGCGCCGGTATCGCGATGCCGCCCTCCCCGTGGACCACTTCGATAACGTGCTCCGCGCGCAGCATGCGCGAATCGAGATCGAAGCGCCGCCGGAACTCGTGCGTGACGCCGAATATCAGCAGATGCCCGAGATTGGTGTCGGCTTCGACGCCCTTGAAAATGCGCACGCCGAACCGCTGGGAAAGCTCCGCATAGACGCGATCGAGTTCGTCATCGGTCGGAAAGAGTCGATGCTCGGTAAAACAGATCGCGCCAAGCGGGATGGCATTTTTCGCGATCGCCTCGAGGTACTGCTCGGGCGCGACATTCGAATCCGAGGATAGTTTCGTGTGGACGTGTAGATCGACCAGCATGCGCAGGAAGTTTCACACGCGGACGCCGCTCTTGAAAAGGGGCCGTTCGAGCTAGGGCTCGGCGTACACGTCGCGCACACGCAACTTATCGTTCAGCAGCGTGATGCCAGTGGTCCGAAAAATCAGCATCTGCACGTTGATCCGATCGAACTCGTCGGGCACCGTGCCCGACACTTCGAGCACGCCGTCATTCAGGCGAATGCGGACATCGCGATAGCCGGCATCGCTGAGGGCCTGACGCAAAGCCACGAGGCGAGCGTCGCGGGTGCCACCGGGCGGGGCGATAGTGCCGGGCGGTGCGATCGATCCGCTGTCGTCTCCAGCGGGAGCGGCCGGGGTCGTCTGGTTCACCAGGATCATCCTGACGATGAATGAAATCGCGAATATCGCGGCGATTAAGAGGAACGGATGACGGATGCGACGGCGGCGCGATCGTTGCCCGCCCGATTGCATTCGCGTGCGATCGGGACCGCGGCGGCTCGTGCGATGATTCCGATCGCGGCCGTCGAGCACGGCGGTT
Organism: Binataceae bacterium (SeqCode); assembly: GCA_050011435.1. Classification (GTDB taxonomy): domain Bacteria; phylum Desulfobacterota; class Binatia; order Binatales; family Binataceae; genus JADMIL01. The sequence goes on along the minus strand of JBEKJC010000030.1, from coordinate 14,699 downwards.
TCAGCGTCGGCGTTTCCTCCGAGTTGGCAGGGCTCCATCGAATGACGCAAATCGACCGCGCAGTAGGAGCAAAAGCGCGAGTCGATCGGAATCGTCCGGGCGCAGCTCGGACACTTGATCTCGGAATTGACGCTTAGGACGGTCGGGCTCGACGCATTCGATGACGCCTGCTGGACGGATCCCGGCACCTGCCCCGACCCTGAGGATTCGCTCGCGGCGGATGTACCGTAGGGCGTCGGACGGGCGACCCTACTGGCCACTGCCTGACCGTTTCCTGCCGCCGCTGGGCTCGCGTTGCCGAGCGGGAGCGGAAGCTGCGGGCGTGCCGAGGATCGATTTCCGGACGCGGGCGTCGGTTTGCCCGAATCAATCACGCCGTTTTTGATCTCGATCAAGCGGCGCTTGAATTCCGTGGCGTCGCGCATCCGGTTGACGACGTCGTAGGCCAACGCCCGATCGACCACTGCCGCCAGCGAGGGATCGAGGTCGGGGCACAATTTGCGCAGCGAGGGAAAGCTGAACGGCGGCTCCGCCGCCGGGTCGCGGCCCGAGAGTGCGTGATGCATCGTCGCGCCCAGCGCATACAAATCCGATCGGGTCTCGACCCGGCCGCGATACTGCTCCGGCGGCGCGTAGCCCTGCGTCCCGATCATGGTGGCGTTGGTGAGCGGCGCGAAATGGCGGGCGATGCCGAAGTCGATCAGCTTGGCCATGCCGTCAGGCGTGACCATCACGTTGGACGGCTTCAAATCGCGGTAAATGACCGGGGGATCGAGATTGTGGAGATATTCGAGCGTCGTCAGGATTTGCAGCGCGATCTCGATCACTGGCGCCGGCGGGAGTTTGCCGCCCTGCGCACGCATTTCGTCCTCGAGCGTGACGCCGTCTATATACTCCATCACGAGGTAGTGATGGTTCGCTTCGCTGAAGCGATCGAAGATGCGCGGAATGTGTTCGTTGGCAAGGCGTGCAAGCATGTCGGCTTCGCGATTGAAGGCGGCGACCGCCTGCTGCTGCAGGTCGGGACTGGTGAAGCTGTCAACCATCTCGGCCAGCGCGCAGGCGCGCCCCGCGAGCCGCAAATCCTCGGCCAGATAGACCAGCTTCATGCCGCCGCCGCCGAGCGATCTGACTACCCGGTAGCGTCCGCCGACTATGGTGCTGGGCGCGATCATCTGAGCGCGGGAAGTACCTCCTACGATCGTGGACGTGCCGTAGCCGAAAATCTGCGCGAACCGCTGCCGGGCATCGGACGCGCAAGCGCGTCTTCCTTGATCGCGCCGGCCAGTGCCGCGTTGCTCGCGCATATCAGATGCACAATCCATCCGAGCGGTGGAGCGGCAGCGTACATGTAGGTTACGAACAGGAACCAGAGCACGCCGCGCCCCGGCTGTCGCTTGTAGAAATGGCCCAGGCCGGGAACGATACTCAAGGCGAAGGCGACCGCGGGCCGCCAGGTGATTTCGCGGCTGAGCCAAATCGTCCCGGCCAGCGGGGCGCCGCATTCCTTGCAAAAAGCTGCGTCGGTCACCGTCACCGGCTGACCGCATTGCGAGCAATAGCGCGCTCTTTCGATGGTCGAATCAGGCATGGAAAGTAAACACGGCGTCGCCGATCCGCACCGAATCGCCGTTGCCGAGCGGCGCATCGGTAACCCGCGTGCCGCCGATAAAGGTTCCGTTCTGGCTGCCGAGATCGCGCAGCCGAAAACTCCCGTTGACCGCTTCGATCGAGGCGTGATGGCGCGAAGCGGAGGCGTCGGTCACCACGATATCATTGTCGAGCGCGCGTCCGAGCCGGGTCGAGGTGTCGGGACGAATCGGATAGCGATCGCCGTTTAGTCCCGCCAGATAGGCTTGCGCCGCCCGCCCATCTGACGGCGTCGCGGTAACGCTCGGCGGTCGAGCCGCCGATGAAGATGCGGCGGGGTAGGGCGCGGGCGCGAGGCCGGTGGCTTGGGCTCCCGCCCGTGAATGAAAACTCATTTCGTAGTTGCTGACCCGGATGCGGTCGCCGTCATGCAGCGCAACGGTCTCGATTCGATTGCCGTTGACGAAAGTGCCTTCCTGCACCGCGAGGTTGCGAATCGAGTAGTTTGCCCCTCGTCTTTCGATCACGGCATGACGCGCCTGTACTCCGGCGTCGCCGAATAATCCAATCGGATTTTCCTCGGCGCGTCCGATCGTCGCGGTCGCCCCTTCGATCCGAAACTGGCGTCCGCGCAAGCGTCCCGCTTCGACTGCGAGCCAAGCCGCCTTGGTCAGTTCCTGAACCAGTCCGATGAACAAACCGATCGAAAGGCCGATCGCGCTCAAAGCGACGAAGCGAGAGAGCAATCCGGACTGGCTGATCGAACCGATCAAATCGAAGACCAGCCCGCCGACGAAGCCGCCGACCCATCCGCCGGCGGCGCCCTTGAGCACGTTGCGTAGCGAAAGTGTCGAAAGCCCGACACCGACGCCGAGCATCATGCCCATCAGGGTCCAGCCGATCAGGCGCGCGAGTATGAGGTAGAAGATCGAGCCGGGATGGCCGACTTCCCATCCGCCGGCATTGAGAATCGCGCCGAAGGCGACATTGGAGTAGTAATTCGCCGGAATCGCGAGAATGAAGCAGAGGATGAAGCCGCGCAGCGCCCGGCGCTTGGCCGGTGTGGAGACCTCGAGCGAGACAAATGGAAACGCGGCGCGCCGATTGAGCTGGAGTGAGTTGTCCTCGGCGGCAAGGATCAATCCGCCAATCAGACCCGCCATCAGCGCCATCGAGACAAGGTCGCCGATAAACTGACCGGTGGTCTGACCTTCGGTCAGCGAATGGCCGTGGTTGGCGAATTCGACCGGCAGCCATCCGAGTGCGCCGCCAACCAGGCCAGCCATCGCCTTGAGAGTTAACTCACGCCGATCAATCGAGCCGCTCATTCGGGAATTCCCATCGAACATAATCGCCGGTACAGATCAATAATCGCAGTCGGGCGCCGGTTATAATAGTCCCCGGCGAGGTCGGGTAAAATGCCCCGCTGCCGAGAGCTGAGCCTGTGAACCGAGCTAACGAATCCGCAAGGTGCGTTAAGGTTCCTGGTGCCGGATTGATCGGCCCGATAACCGGACCATTGGCCTGCTTCACTAATGGTTGCTCGTCTCGCGGCAAAAATTGCATCATCGTAACGCGCGTTTTGCAGGTGCGTCACCAAGGAGATCGAATGGCCATAAAATCTCTCGTGCCGGAAGCTTTTGGCCCGCTTCAGGGCGTCCGCATAATCTCGACTGGGACCCTGATCGCGCAACCGTTCGCGGGCCAATTGGCCGCCGAAATGGGCGCCGAGGTGATTCAGATCGAGCGGCCGGGCGGGGGCGACGCCGGCTGGCGCACGCTCGGCATCTCACTGCCGTCGTGCACGGGTGGCGCGCCGGTCGCAACCAACTGGATTCAGGAGCGGCGCAACGTCCTGTGCGTCACGCTCGATCTGTCGAAACCGCGCGGCCGCGATCTGTTTCTGAAGCTGATTCCGAGTTGCGACATCTGGATGGAGAGCTCGAAGCCCGGCACCTATCCGCGCTGGGGCCTCGACGACGAGACCGTGCGCAAGCTCAACCCAAAACTGGTGATCACTCACGTCTCGGGTTATGGGCAATACGGCGATCCCGGGTACATCCGGCGCACTTCGTACGACATCGTTGGCCAGGCCTTCAGCGGAACCATGTATCAGACCGGGTATCCGGAAAATCCGCCGACCCGCGCAGCCCCGTGGACCGGCGATTACATGACCGCGATGTTTACGATGTGGTCGTCATTGGCAGCGCTCACCTATGCGCGCGCAAATGGCGTGGGACAGTCGATCGACATCGCGCAGTTCGAGGCGATTCATCGCACGCTGGGCGGTACGATGGTCGAATATTTTCAGAAGGAGGTCGTGCGCGAGCGCTCGGGCAACAAGGGCCAGGGCTTTCAGCCGCTCGACAGCTTCGAGACCGCCAACGGCTGGATCGCGCTCGGCGCGTTGACCGAAGTCTATAATCGATTGCTGATCGCGATCGGACTCGATCCGGCCGATCCCAAATGGCAAAGCGCGCGCACCAACCTCGAGTCGATCGAGGGTATCGAGTTCGACGCGATTCTTCGCGGATGGATCTCGGAGCGCTCGACCGCCGACGTCGTGCGCATCCTGAATGAAGCGCAGGTGCCGTGCGCCCCGATCATGACGAGCAAGGACATCGCGGAAGATCCGCATTACAAGGCGCGCGAGGTTCACATCGAGTGGGAAGACGAGCAGGTCGGACGCGTGAAGGGTATCGGCATTGTACCGAAATTTTCGAAGACTCCGGGCAAAATCTGGCGCGGGTCGGTGCCCGTCGGCCACGATAACGCTCGCGTTTACGGCGAACTGTGCGGCTTGGCTGCGGGCGACCTCGAGGCGCTGAAGCGAGAAAAGATAATCTAGATCAGGCGACCTTGGAGATGAACGCCTCCGCCTGCGCGATAAATTCGCGCTCGCTCGGATAACGCCCCAAGTCAAGTATAAAGTAAGTGGCGCCGGCGTCGCGTTCGGCCGCCAGGCGCGCGCGCGCCGCCCCGACATCATCGAAGCGAAGACCGCGCCTGACGACGATTTCAATCTCGCCGCGGCCGCGAGCCTTGAGCTTTTCCTTCAGCGAGGTGACGGCGGGTTTGAGCTTGTCGGCGGGCAGCATTGGATGCCATCCGTCGCCGAATTCGAGCACGCGTGCAATTGCGGGATCGCCGTTGCCGCCGATCCAGATTGGCGGACATGCGGGGCGCGGCTCAAAGACGAACGGCGGAAAGCTAACGAGATCGCCGCGATACGCCTGCGCCTGTGTGCCGAACAGATGGCGCAGCACGCGCAAGGTCTCGTTACTGATCCGTCCGCGCATCCGTTTGTCCACGCTCAGCGCCTCGAATTCACGCTTCATCCAGCCGACGCCCACGCCGAGGATCATGCGTTCGCCCGACAATTCCTGAATCGTCGCGACCTGCTTTGCCGTTAGCACAGCGGGCCGGTAGGGCAACACCAGCACCGAAACGCCGAGTCGAATGCGATCGGTGACGCCGGCCAGATACGCGAGCGTCGCCAGCACGTCGAGGTAACGGCCGCCCGAGCCCTCGATGTCGTCAGGCGGAATACACAAATGATCCGAGACGAACAGCGCGTCGAAGCCGAGTTTCTCGGCGACGCGCGCGCATGAGCGAATCGTCTCGCGCGTTGATTGCGGTCCCATGTTGCGAATCGCGATTGCATATTTCATCGGATAAACCCTGCGCTGACCGACGCGGCGAATTATAATGAAATGTACCTGGCGGTTGTTGCGTCGCTATCGGCTAGGTTAAACCATAACTCCGGGAATTCGTGAAATCGGTGGGTCGTCCGTCCGCAAAAGAACGTAAACCGTACGACATGGATGCGATCGTTGATATCGCGGTGCAGGTCTTTTTGCGCCACGGCTACGATGGTGCGTCGCTCGACCAGGTGGCGAAGGCTGCGGGCATCACCAAGGCGAGCATCTATTATCACGCCGACGGCAAAGAGGCGTTGCTCGCGCGCGGTACGGGGCGTGCGCTCGATGCGTTGTTCGCGGTGCTTGAGGAGGCGGATGCACGGGAAGGCCGCGAAATCGATCGCCTCAAGCATGTCCTTAAGCGCACCGTCGAAACCACGGTCGGGCGGTTGCCTGAGGTCGCGCTACTGTTGCGCGTGCGCGGCAATACGACCACCGAACGATGGATTCTCGAACGGCGCCGTCGCTTCGATCGTCTGGTCGCGACAATCGTCAGCCAGGCCCAATTGAAGGGTGAAATTCGCGGCGATGTCGAGCCGCGACTGATCACGCGCATGCTCTTCGGGATGCTCAATTCGATAACCGAATGGTACCGTCCGGGCGGCGGGCTAAGCGTTGAGGACATCGTCGCTGCGGCGATTCGAATTGCCTTCGAAGGGCTCGAATGATTTGGTCGCTGAGCTCTGTCTCGGGCTCTTTCTGGATGATCGATTCCAGTCTTGACAATCGCACCCGCCCACTTTATAAATCAACCAAACGGTAGGTTTACAGCCAGACCAGATGGAGGCCGCCAATATGGGTGCGTCGGCAAGCAAACTTCAAAATGTCGATTCGAACGCCAGTTTGCCTTCGGTCGAGGAACTGAAGCGCGGCCTGTTTATTCCGGAAGCAGGATTTGTCGCGGCTCCGCCGGTTCCGCAGCCAAATATTTTCCCGCTCGGATGGACGCTCGAGACGCCGAAGCTGGCCGAGATTTACGAGCGCGCCAAGGTCGAAGGGTTCAACCCGTCGGCGATTCCGTGGGACTCGCTCGACCCGAACGCGTTCAACGCCGACGAACGGATCGCAATGATGTACTGGTGGGCGCTGCTGTCGAATTTCGATGCTTCGGGACCGGCGGTGTTCGGGCGCGCGATGATTCATGCCTTCGAGATGCACGAGGAAGATCCGGTTCGCAAGTGCTTCTTTTCGATCACGCGCGACGAGACTAATCACGAGGAGTGCTGCCAGCGCGCGATTCAACGGCTGGTGCCCAACGGGCCGCAAGGCTTCACGCCCAAGACCGAACTCGAACGCGCCGCGCTCAACAATATCGACTGGCTCTACCATAACGGCGGCCGCTACTGGACGGGCTTCAACAATGCGGTGACGAAGTATCCACTGGCGGTGCTCTTCACCTCCTTCATGATGGGTGAGGTGGCGTCGTCAACGTTGTTTCACGGGATGGCGCGGGCGACGCGGCATCCGGTGTTCGAGCAGGTCTTTCGCAGCATCGGGCGCGACGAATCGCGGCATCTGCAAATCTGTATCACGCTGCTCGAAAAAGAATGGCCGGGGCTGTCCGACGAGTACCGCGGGTTCGTGACCAAGCAGTTGCGCGCCGGCTTCGTCTTCCTCTCGATGGTCTTGTGGGAGCCGCCGCCGCTCTTCTGGAAGTTGCCCGACTACTTCCTTACCAACCATCGGGTGCTGCTGAATATCGCGCGCAAGGCGGGTCTCGGGATCCTCACGGTCGATGAGCAGGCGGATAACTGGCGCGTGGCGATCGCGAAGGTGCGCAAGCTGCTCGCGCGCTGGCATATCGAGTTCCCGGCAATCCCCGAGCTCGATATCGATGGCGTCGATGTGGGCGACATCACGGACGCCGACATCATTCCAGTCTTCTAAGCGAAAAGAGATTTGGTGAAGAGCGCGAAACTATAGTTTCTAGGAACTGAAACCTCATTGAGGTTTCAGACTTCCCATTTGCAAGATGCGGGCTTCGCCCTGCGAAAACCCCATCATGGATTGACGCTCGCGCTGCTCGATTTTCAGAAGAGGCATTACCATGAGCGTTGACCTTGCGATTGACAACGGCATCGCGGAGATCGTCCTCAATCGGCCGGCCAAGATGAACGCGTTTGACGATGCGATGGTCGCCGAGATGAACGTGCGGCTGGCCGAGGCGGCGAAGGCGAAAGTGCGCGCGCTCCTGATCCGCGGCGAGGGTCCGGGATTTTCCGCGGGGCGCGATCTCGCGGGCGCGGAGCCGGGCAAGGAGGACGCCGAGGCGATTTTGAAGTCAGTTTTTAATCCGGTGATTCAGACGATCGCGGATTTTCCTGCGCCGACCTTTGCCGCGGTCCATGGGCCGTGCCTCGGCGTCGGCCTCGGGATCGCGCTTGCATGCGACGTGGTTTATGTCGCCGACGATGCGAAAATCGGCTCGCCGTTCGGGCGGATCGGCGCGGTGCTCGACTCGGCCAGCCATCTCTTCATGGTCGAGCGTCTCGGCAGTCATCTCACGCTCGAATTGATTTACACGTCGCGCTTTCTGAGCGGCATCGAAGCCGCGCAACTCGGCCTCGTGAATCGCGCCATCCCGCTCGCCTCGTTGGTGGCGGAGACGCGCAAGCTCGCGGCGCAAGTTGCGCAGGGTCCGACCGTCGCCTTCATGGAATCGAAGCGCTTGGTACGGCGCATTCGCGACGAGAAATTGAGCCTGTCGGAAGTGCTCGCGGCCGAGGCCCAGGCACAGGGCGTCGCAGGTCGGACGGCCGACTATCGCGAAGGCATCACGGCCTTCCAAGAAAAGCGCACCCCGAAGTTCACGGGCAAATAGAAGTTCTAGCAGGGCGGAGCCCGCATCTTCCAAAAGGGAAGTCTGAAACCTCGTGAGGTTTCAGTGTCCGAGAAAATATTAGTTTCACGTTCCTCAACAAACATCTTCCCGCGGGTGGGCGGGGTGGGTTAATGGCTGCGGGAGGTGCGGGCGACGAGGCGGCGGGCCGCTTCGCCGAGCGTGCCCGCGCGATGCCAGCGGCTGTATTCCTCGAGCGTCAATCCGCGTGCGGCTTCCAGTGCCACCGACAGCGCCGCGACCACGAACACCTGCGCGAGCACGCTGATGCGCGGGGCAAGTCCGAGGATGCCGCCTTCCTGCTGCACGGGTGCATGCAGGACGAGGTCGGCCAGGCGACCGAGTTCGGAAATCTCGTTGCCGGTAATCGCGATAATCTGCGCGCCGTGCTCCTTGACCGCGAGCGCAGCCGCGCAAAGTTCGTCGGTATTGCCGCTGTTGGAGATTGCAATCACGACGTCGCGCGGATCGATCTGGCCGAGGCTGCCGTGGAGGGTCTCGGTCGCGTGCAGAAACGTCGCCATCGTGCCGACTGAGCAAAACACGCTCGCGGCGTAGCGCGCGACGTGTTCGGGCTTGCCCACGCCGGTGACGTGAACGCGTCCGCCGCGGGTCTCGGCGGTGCGGATGATCGCGACCGCGCGGGCGATGGCGGCGAGATCGATGGCATTGCGCAGCGCACCGAGTTCGGCGAGCGCGGTATCGAAGAAGCGTGCGACTTCGGTCACCGGATCGAGTGCGTTCCCGTCGGCGGTAATCGCACGCGGCGCGGTCGCGCAGGGCGGCAGCGGCTGGCCGTAGAGCTTGAGGATTTCGTCGCGCAAATCGAGCCGCGCAGGAAACGCGCCGAGGCGCGTGATACAGACCGCACCCGCGGCGTTGGCGAGGCGCCCGATCGCCTCCCACGGCAGGCCCCATCGGAGGCCGGCGAGCATCGCACCCATGAAGGCGTCGCCCGCGCCGGTCGCGTCAACCTGGCGCGGCACGCGAAAGCCGGGTACGCGCACGGCGGTGTCTTGCCCTGCGCCTTGCGCCGCGATCATGCATCCGCGCTCGCCGTCGGTGATCACGACCGCGCGGCTGCCGTAGCGGGCGCGAATCGCCTCGGCCATCCGGAGCGGATCGCGCACACCCGGGACGAGTTCGCGGGCGGCGGCCTTCGCGGGCTTGAGCACGGTCGCGAGCTTCAGCGCACGCTCCAGTTCGGCGCGCGTACCGAGGGCGGCGATGGCGTCGGAGGGCGGTACGTCGATGTCGAGCACGGTCGGTATGGAATGCGCGCGCGCAAAGAGCAGCAGCGCGATGACGGTCGCGAGCGGGAGTTGGGAGATCTCGGTCGAGACCAGATGGGCGTTGCGAATGAAGGCGCCGTGACGCCGGCGAATCTCGGCTGGCTTAAGTTCGGCGGTGGCGCCGCGGACCATGTAGATCGCGCGATCGCCCTGCGCGTCAACGAAAATGGTCGCAAACGAACTGGCGCTGCCGTCGAGTGTGAGGTGATGGCGGATACCGAGCGCGTTCATCCCGCCGCGCAGAATTTCGCCGTAGCTGTCGTCGCCCATCTTGCCGAAAATGCCGACGTCGAGTCCGAGTACGCGGGCCCATCCGAGGTGGTTGAGCACCACGCCGCCGACGGTCGGCGGTTCGGAGGCGGAGCCGTTGCGGCCGGAATCGAGCAGGATTTTTTCATCGGCGCTGATGATGCGAGGCGTGCGATAGAACTGGTCCACGACCATGCTGCCGCAGCCGATGGCGTCGAGTTTGGCGTCAGACATCCATGCGTCTCAGGCGTGCTGAAGTTTCTGGGCGGGGGTGACCTGAGGTCGCATCCAATTGCTTTGCCATTCGGGTTCGAGGGTGGCGGCGGCACGGCGGCGAACCTCGTTGAAGCGCCGGATGAAGGCGCTCCGCTGATCGGCGTCGAGCGCAGGAGTTCCGGCCGCCACCGCGTCGCTCGAGATCACGCCGAGATGGTGCAGCGCGGCCTTGAGGCACGCGATCGTCGGCCGATAGATTTTCCCGCCGCGATTAAAAGCCGTGGCGTCGCGGAAGTCCTCCATGATGATGCGGTAGCGATCGATCATCGGGGCTTCGCCCGCGCGACAGACCTGCCATGCGCGTTGCCATTCGCGCGGCATCACGTTGGCAGCGCCGGCAACGACGCCGTGGGGCAGGGCGTTTTGTGTGAGGTAATGATTCCACGCATTGCGCAGGCGGCGCGCGAGGCCTTCTGACGGCATGAAGAGATCGAAAATCAGGTAGGCGTTGCCGGGATAGATGGCAAATTCGCCGCGGCGTTTGAAGTGGGCGGCGGCGCGCGTGTAGTTGCCGAGCACCGCCTTGCCGGCGGTCACTTTGATGCCGCGCACGTAGCTAAGCTGGCTCATCTGTTTGACGTCGCGGGTATGCAAATGCGCGGCCTTGCCCGCCGCGGCGATGTCCTCGTTGTCGTAAAGAAAAATCGGCAACTGCTTGCCGCTATGCTCGAAGACGGCGCCGATTTCACGCTTGACGAAATCGACTGGATCCTCGACGTCGGTGATTGAAAGCGGTGCGACGACGGCGGCATCGGCGGAGATATCGATCGCGTGTTCGAGGTTCGCGAGCGTCTCGGTGCGGGTATGGCCGGTGATGCCAACCCAACCCTCGACGCGTCGACCCGCGCGGGCCGCAATGCGGCATTCATCGACCACGATGCGCGCGACCAGTTGGCGGCGCGGATTGTCGATCCGGTTCCATTCGCCGGTGGTGCCGGCCGCGAAGACGATGTCGGCGCCGGTGCCCTCCTGGATCGCATAGCGTACCAGCGCGCGTTGTTCGTCCGGCAGCACATTGCCGGCGCGATCGAGCGCTGTCACGATCGGCACCGAGAGGCCGGCGCGTGGCTGATAAAGACCGATGGGGGAACGGCGGCAGATCCGCGCCGAGGTCATGGAAATGAGGCTTCGTGGTGTTGCGGCTTTAAGCATTTTCCTCGTTCGTTACGCTGTATTCGATCCCGCACCGCCCCGTTGCTCCACTCCCGCCACCTCCGTCCGCTACTCCATCCCGTACCCTGCGCCTATAGAAGCGCCAATCCAATATGCGTGATGTATTTGTAATCGCCTTCGACGTTGTAGCTGTAGTTGTTGACGACGCCCTCGAAGCGAATCCGGTAGTAGCCGTCGTCGGCGCGCGCCGCTGGTGGCGGATTCATAGCCCAGAGTCCCTTTTTACAGGCGCCGATCAGAATTCGGTCAACCGTGCCGACCCCCGAATGTTGCTCGACTGAGATGTCGGTCAATTTGCCGTCCGGGGTCATCACGGCGGTCAAAATTACCGGCTTGATCTCGTCGGGCAGCTTATGGTCCTGGAGCTGTCTGGCTTCGAGTTCCTGCGCGGCGACCAGGGTCTGATTGAGCATGGCGTACGAAAATTCGGGAAACTGCCGAGCCTTGTCGTTGAGCAAGGTGCGATCGCCTGCCGCCAGCGCCTCGCCGCCATGGACCATGCTGCTGCGCTGCTTCGAGAGATACAGATGGTCGAGGGTGCGGCCGGCGTGACTCTGGGCGTCGTTTGCTGGCGGCGTAGTCTCGTCGTGCAGCGTTTCCGCTCCGCTGACCAGATTTTGCGCGTTCATCGATGGAAGCGTCGAGGGCGCGGATGACAGTTGCGATAGATTGGTAATCACGCGAGTCCCTTCGTTGCTCGTCGCCCGGGCTGCCTCGCCGCTGACCGCGGGTGAAGCGTGGCTGGGCGCTTGCGCCCGATCATGGGCCGTCCAGCAGCCGGACAACACCATTAGGGCGGCAATCCTGATAGCGGTCCAGATGGCCGCCGCAATCCCTCCTCTCATCGTCACCGGCAGAATTCGTTATCAGTAACAGGGTCCAGGCCCAAGTCCCTTGAAGCGCGCTATTCTAATCCGTAACACTACCAACTTACAAATTTAATTCGCGGCAATCAGTCCAATGAAGGCGTTGGAAAGCGTGCGCGAGGCTCGGACCATGCTTAGATTGGTGGTTGCGCTGGCGCCGATGAAGGTCAGACAAGGCCGCCAGGAGCCGCAAGGTCACTTGTGGCAACCGCCGCGATGAGCTGCGGCCTTTGCGCGGGGTGAATTGTGCAGGCGGCTGGGCGGTGGTATTCTCTGACGCGGAGCGCAAACAGAGCTAGAGAGTCAGATGAAAGCTGGAATCCATCCAAAGTACCGCCGCAGCGTGGTGACTTGCGCGTGCGGCAACACCTTCGAAACGCATTCGACGCTGGCCGATATCCGGGTCGAGGTCTGCTCGAATTGCCATCCCTTCTATACCGGCACGCAGCGGCTGGTCGATACGGCGGGTCGGGTGGAGCGCTTCAGGCGCAAGTACGGCGTTAAGTAGCATTGGACTCCTGCCGCCCGCGGTCGCGCAAGCGCCCGGGTGCGCGGGAGATGCGGTCCGGCGCCGGCGCAAGCCGAGCGCCGTTTCTTTTATCTACTGGGCAAACCCGCGGTCTGACCGTCAATGCTCGACAAACTCAAGGGAATAGAGGATCGCTACGCCGAGCTCGAACGGCGCATGAATGATCCGGTCGTAATTGCGAATAATCGCGAATACGCCGTCGCCGCCAAAGAACGCTCGCAACTCGGCGAAGTCGTCGGGACCATTCGCGAATATCGGCGAATTCTCAATGAGATTGCCGAACATCGCACAGTGCTGGAGGGCGACGACGCAGAATTGCGCGACCTCGCCAAGGCCGAGCTGCCCTCGATGCAGAAGCAGCAAGCCGCGGTCGAGGAGCGGCTCAAGCTGCTGCTCGCGCCGCGCGATCCCAACGACGAAAGAAACGTACTCCTTGAGATTCGTGCCGGTACGGGGGGCGAAGAAGCGTCACTGTTCGCGGGCGACCTGTTCCGCATGTACACGCGCTACGCCGAGCGCCACAACTGGAAAATCGAGACGCTCAGCCTGAGCACCACCGGCCTCGGCGGAATCAAGGAAGTCATCGCACTGGTCGCTGGACGCGGCGCCTACAGCCGGCTCAAGTTCGAAGGCGGCGTGCATCGCGTGCAACGGGTGCCCGCCACCGAGGGTTCGGGGCGCATCCATACTTCGGCGGTGACGGTGGTCGTGATGCCCGAGGCCGACGAGGTCGAGGTGAATATCAACGAGGAAAGGGACCTGCGTATCGACGTGATGCGCGCGTCGGGCCCCGGCGGCCAGAGCGTCAACACCACGGACTCGGCGGTGCGTATCACACACGTGCCGAGCGGGATGGTGATCATCTGCCGCGACGAGAAGTCCCAACACAAGAACAAGGCGCGGGCGCTCAAGATCCTGCGCGCTCGGCTGCTCGAATTGGCGCATGCCGAACAGGACGCCAAGACCGCGGAGACGCGCCGTTCGATGGTCGGCACGGGCGACCGTTCGGAGCGCATCCGCACCTATAATTTCCCGCAGTCGCGCGTCACCGACCATCGCGTGAACCTGACGCTTCATCAGCTAGACCAGGTCATGGACGGCGCGATCGATCCGCTAATCGACGCGCTCAATACCAAGGAACAGGCGGCCGCGCTGAGTGCCTGACGCGATTCGATGACTGCCGCATCGGAGCGGAGCTCAGCGTCTCAACTTAAAGATCTGGTTGAACGTGCGATCGATCGCCTGATTGCGGCGGCCGTCGATGATCCGCGCCTCGACGCAGAACTGCTGATGGCGTTCGCCGCAGGGTTAACGCGGGAGCGGCTGCTCGCCGACTCGATCGTCATCGACGATGCGCTGCGCGAGCGTTATGCGGCCTTGATCGATTTGCGAGCGGCGCGGAAACCGCTCGCTTACATCGTCGGACGGCGCGAGTTCTATTCGCTGGAACTTGAAGTGTCGCCTGAAGTATTGATTCCGCGCCCGGAGACCGAAACCCTCGTCGCTGCCGCCCTCTCATTTATAGCGGGGCGCCCGTCGGCGCGCATTCTCGACCTGTGCACAGGCTCGGGTGCGATCGCGCTCGCGCTCGCCGCTAACGCGCCTGGCGCCAAAATCGTCGCGACCGACGTGTCTGCCGATGCGCTCGCGATCGCGGCTCGCAACGCGGCGCGACTAGGCCTCGCGGTGCGGGTGGAATTTCGCCGCGCCGATTGCTGGACGGCGATCGACGGGGGCGATCCGTTGGGGCGCTTCGACCTGTTCGACCTGATCGTGGCGAATCCGCCATATATCCGCGATAACGAGATCGCCGCGCTGGCTCCCGAAATTCGCAATTTCGAGCCGCACGTCGCGCTCGCCGGAGGGTTCGACGGACTCGTCTTCTATCGACGCATAGCCGCTGACGCGGGAAACCATCTCACGCCCGGCGGCGCACTGATGGTTGAAGTAGGGCAGGGACAGGCCACGGCGGTCGCGGCGATCTTCCGCGCTGCTGGCCTCGGCGAAATTGCCCTGCGCAACGACCTCGCCGGAATTCCGCGCGTCGTGCAGGCGGCCGCCTCAGGGAGCCGGGATTCTTCGCAAGCTCAGCGACTGTGTTGAAGGTCAAGCAAATAGCTAGGGTTCCACGGCAGCTGGTCGCGCAGGATGGCATTGAGGATAACGAGCAGTTTACGCATGCAG
>JBEKJC010000029.1:0-106737 GCA_050011435.1 Binataceae bacterium (SeqCode) | reverse complement strand
ATGTACCGCGGCAGGTCGCCAGCGCGGTGCTCATCGGCGTGGACCTCGGACCGAATCTGTCCGTTACCGGATCGCTGGCAACCATCCTGTGGCTGTCCGCCCTGCGGCGGGAAAATCAGAATGTGAGCGCCTGGAGCTTTCTGAAACTTGGTGCATTGGTGATGCCGCCGGCTTTGCTGCTCGCGATCGCGGGCCTGCTGATCACCGGCTTCGTTCGTTAGTCTCGAGCCTACGACGACCGCATCCCGAACCCAGCAACAAATTAAGTCGGTCCCGCAACCGAATGGCTGCGATACCCATCCAACCGCCACTCGATCGCTTTGTCGGCGACCGCGCGAGAAGCGTGGGCGGAATCGCGAAGGCGATTTTCCTCGCCGTCACCAGGTTGAGGAGGATCAGGCAGAACTGGGCCACGCCTGAACAGGTCGAAAGCGCGTGCTAAAATAAACCTTCGATGAAGCACTCCCAACCACGAGGTCTCAGCCGGCGGCGCGTGGAGCACCTTTTATCTGAAACGAAGGATGAGCGTTCCACCGGTAGCCGAGTTGACGTTCTCTCCCGCCACTTCCTTGGACATTCGTACAAACCAAATCCGCTGATTGGATCGGCAGATGCAGCCGAAGTGTTCACGGCTTCCCTCGATGGATTCGACTGTGTCACGTACATCGAAACAATTTTGGCTCTGGCGCGCGCTGCGAACGTTGATGACTTTATCGAGTGGCTGCGAAAGATTCGGTATGAACAAGGCCGCGTTGAATGGGAGCGGCGAAATCATTACATGACGCTTTGGATTCGCAACAATGTACGGACAGGGATAATCAGGCCGGTTTCAATGCGGGCTGTTCCGATACTCAGCAGGGAACGCGTTCTGAACGTCGTACCCGGACTCGCTGCACAGCGGACTCGCGTGAAATGTGTACCGAAGCCGGCAGTGCGGCGGCTCGAAGCGTATTTGCAGAGCGGCGATCTGATTTTTTTCGTGTCCACGGCCAAGAATCTTGATGTGTTTCATGCCGGAATCATCGTGCGCGCGGGCAAAAGCATGCTCATGCGGCACGCGTCGCGCAGCCAGGGCTTGGTCGTGGAACAGGAATTGAGCGAGTTTCTCAAGGCAAATCGGATGACCGGCGTCATGGTGATGCGGCCGCAAGGGGTTCCAGGACGCATTGCGGTTAGTAACCAGGTGCGGGGTTTATCGATGAGGCGAATTCGCTGCGCGCAGAGGAGAGATGGTGCGAAGCGGCGGGGTGGAAGGTGAAGCTCGTCTATCCAAAGGACTACTCATCCGCGAGTATTCAGGGACTCATTGACGCCGCCGATTCCGAGGTCCTCTTTCTCGGCGATCCGCGTGTGAACATCGCGCCCGGACCGCGCATGTTCGATCGAATGGCGCAGGTCATACGTGAAAGCGGCGGCGGCTGGGTTTATGCCGACGCAGCAGGCCATCCTCATATCGACTATCAAAGCGGAAGCATCCGCGACGGTTTCGACTTCGGCCCGGTAGTTGGTGTGTCGGTTGAGGCCGCGCGTCAGTCAGGAATCGACAGCGGCTGGAAATGGGGAGGACTATACGACCTGCGGTTAAGAATCTCGGAAAAGCACGCCATCGTGCGGATTCCCGAACCGTTGTACAGCGCTTCGATGATTGATGGGCGGCCGACGGGTCAAAAGCAATTCGATTATGTGGATCCGCGCAATCGCGATTACCAAATCGAAATGGAGCGCATCGCGACGCTGCATCTAAAACGAATCGGCGCCTGGTTGCAGCCGCACTTCGAGAAAGTTCCAGCCGCGACGGAAACATTTCCGGTAAAAGCCAGCGTCGTCATACCGGTGCGGAATCGCGAGCGGACAATTCTCGAGGCCGTTCAAAGCGCCCTCGTCCAGAGCGCCGATTTCGAATTCAATGTGATCGTCGTCGATAACCATTCGACGGATCGGACGACAGAAATCCTGCGCGGTATCAGCGATGCGCGTTTCAAACACCTGGTTCCCGCACGCCGGGATCTTGGAATCGGCGGGTGCTGGAACGAGGCGATTTACTCCAAGGACTGCGGACAATACGCGATCCAACTTGATTCTGACGACCTGTACATCAATGAGGGCGTCGTGCGGCGGATAGTCGCAGAACTAGAAGCTGGGCTTTATGCGATGGTCATAGGCTCCTATACGATGGTCGATTTTTCGTTGAAGGAGATTGCGCCCGGTCTCATCGACCATCGCGAGTGGAGTCGCGAGAACGGAAGAAACAATGCGCTGCGGGTCAATGGTCTTGGCGCGCCGCGCGGATTCAATACGTCGGTTCTGCGCCGTATCGGATTTCCGAATGTCAGCTATGGCGAGGATTACGCCGTAGCGTTGCGCATCAGCCGTGATCATGAGATCGGGCGGATCTACGAGTCCGTTTATCTTTGCCGGCGTTGGGAAGGCAATAGCGACAGCGCGCTGCCGCTCGAGGTTGCGAATCGCTACGATCGGTACAAGGACTGGCTCCGAACGATCGAGATCCAGGCTCGAATGCGGGAATGATCCACGAACTAGAAGAACTGTTTAAACGGCAGGCGCGGTCATGGCCGCAGCTCGCGGAGGGCCTTGAAGGCCTCGCGCGGGCGGTGACACGGCCGGTACGGATCGATTGGTACGACATCTTCATCCGTCACATTCCCCATCGTGTGGGCAGTACAATGGCGGCGGTCGATCGGGAGTCAGTGGCGAAACGCGCCTGCTTCCTATGTGCGGGAAATCTGCCTGCGGAGGAGGAGGGTGTGCAGTTCGATGAGGATTTCACGATCTACTGCAATCCGTTTCCAATTGTGGAACATCACCTCACGATCGCTCACCGAGAGCACGGCTTGCAGCGCATCGCGAACCAGTTCGGAAATATGCTGGACCTTGCTGCAGCCTTGCCTGGATATTTCGTCATCTATAACGGTCCGGAATGCGGAGCGTCGGCACCCGACCACATGCACTTTCAGGCTGGCTCGCGAGGATTGTTTCCGATCGAGAAGGACACCGCTGGGCTGACTGGCGTTACCGTGCCGAACTACGGAAGAAAGGTGTTCTTATTAGGTGGACGGGATCGATCTACTTTGATCGCTCGAATGGATCGTGCGCTCGATCTACTCGCGGAAACGACTGGCAAACGAGCAGAACCGTTGGTCAACATTGCGGTCTTTCATGAGAGCGGGGAGTGGGTCACGTATCTGTTCCCGCGCGGAAAACATCGGCCAGAGGTCTTTCACACGGGCGAACTGACGGTGAGTCCGGCATCGATCGATTTGTGCGGAATATTTGTGGTGCCGCTGGCGCGCGATTTCGCGAGAATCACGGGTGACGCGATTGCCGCAATTTTTCGAGAGATCACTTTGCCTGACGGTCAGTTTCAGGAAGTTGCCGAGAAGCTGGAGAGTGAGCGTTGAACGTATCTGTAGGGCTGATTGAAGGAGAGTCTGCCGTTGAAGTCGAATTGACGGGCACGTTTGCCGATACTTCCGGCAAGCCGCACACTCCCGGGCGTTACAGATTTACTTCTGAAGTTACACTTACTCCGTCGGACCTGGCAGCGTGCGCGTTTGCGCTGGACGACGTCACGATCGGGATCGGATTTCATTGGGAACGCAAGGAGCGCCAGGTATTCCGTGGGGCTTTTCGCCTCGTGAGACGAGAAGCCGGTCTGACGGCGATAAACGATGTTGCGCTCGAAGAGTACGTCACGAGCGTGATTTCATCGGAGATGAGCGCGTCCTGTCCGCTTGAACTGCTGAAAGCTCACGCGGTGATCTCGCGCAGCTGGCTGTGGTTTCCGAAAGCAAAGCGCGCTCGCTCCGGGAGAGGGCAGAGTGAGGGTCTCGATTCTCACGAAATCCGTCGCTGGTACGGCCGCGAAGCGCATCCGGATTTCGACGTGTGCGCCGACGACCACTGCCAGCGATATCAGGGCATCACGAAGGCGTTCCCTCGGGCTGCAGCCGAAGGGGTTCGCGCGACCGCGGGCGAGTTTCTCCGATACAACGGCGCTATCTGCGACGCACGGTTTTCCAAGTGCTGCGGCGGAATCACCGAGCGCTATGCGACTGCCTGGGAAGATGAAGATGTTCCCTATCTTGAGTCTGTCTACGACAGCCCGGCGCAATCCTGCTCTTACAGTCCTGAGACATGGATACGCTCAAGCCCGGCGGCATACTGCAATACGGACGATTCGGCGCTCCTCTCACGGGTTCTCCCGGGATTCGATCAGGAGACCCGCGATTTCTATCGCTGGCGGGTCGCGTACACGCCCGAAGAACTCGCCGATCTGATCAGATCGAGGCTGGCCGTGGAGCTTGGTCCGATTCGCGAGGTGCAGGCGCTCGCTCGCGGACCGTCAGGCCGAATCTATCGGCTCAAGATCACCGGGGAACGCGATCACGTCATCATCGGTAAAGAGCTGGAAATTCGCCGCGCTTTATCGCCCACGCATCTTTACAGCTCTGCATTCGTTGTAAACAAAGAGTCTGGCCGCTTGGTCTTGAGAGGAGCCGGCTGGGGACATGGTGTCGGCCTATGCCAGATCGGGGCGGCAGTCATGGCAAATGAGGGCAAGACTTACACAGAAATCTTGCAGCATTACTATCGTGGGACCACTGTCAGCGTCTAATGTCCACGCCCCCCCCCGGACGAGCGGATCGTTTGTCCGGGCACACGAATACTCTGTGCGTAGCGACCTCTCAAATAGCGCTGCCGCCGAAAGCTTTCGACGTGTCACGCTGAAGTCCGCGCTGGGCAAATTTGGGCTAACTGCCCGCGAAACGTTAGAGGCCTTATGAGGTCTTCTTTTTGCGTTCGGCCCAACGTTTCTTCATCGCCAACGATAAGCGCCTCCTGCCCTCTGGCGTGAGACCTCCGCGCTTCTTTGCTTTCGATACCGGCGGATAGGGAATGGCAACGCTGGTCTTCTTAGCGGTCTTTGGCCAGCTCGTTCCTTCCAGCTCTGCAATGGCTCGACTGAGCCTATCTCTTTCCTGCTTCAAGTCCGCGACTATTTTTTCTAGATTCAAGATTGGTTCCTTCCTGTAATTCACTAGTTTAATATATAACCATTATCACCATGCTACCGAAGGTTAAACGGCACGCCACCGTAGCATTCGCTGCTCAGCATTCGCAATAGCGGGCAAAATCGAGAGGGAGGACTAGCGTGTGCCCAAAGCGCGAATTCTCAAGTTAGTACCGTCAGGAACAAAGCTGAGCGATGTAAGTCTCAACGTAGAGATGTTAGCCGCGCTTTCTGCTTCTCTGATGGCGGTGTTTTTTGAAGAACATCCCGATAGAAAGGACAAAGTCGCCGCCTTTCTGAAAAATGGTTTGACTTCAAAGAAACTCACGGAACGGCAAAAGGCCACGCTCAAGGCGGCTATCAGAATCGTGAAGAGCTATCCATGAAGATGGCCGCGAAAATTGCTCAATCAAGTGGGCAATCGCCGCGGCCGAGGACGCTGCCGCAGCGTATCGATGGCTGCTCAAGACACAGGTGAGGCACAGCGTGGCGGCGATCCTGCCCGAAGGACGAGAGGCCGTCAAAGGTAGCGGCAAGTTCGTGCGGATGCAGATCGACGATTAGGGGTTGCGCGCGCTCGAACCGCCTGGTCAATTTTGCGCGTTAACCTTGTGCCCCATGAGCGGTCGCGGTAAGGGACTAGCTAGAAGCTTACTCGCAGAGGTCATTCGCATGCGAATCTTTCGTCTCTACAGCGGTGATGATCAGCAATCCCATCTGGAAGAATTGAAGATGCCGTTTGCACCGGGGAAACTCGCGGAGCAAACGCCGCTGCAACCCGCGACCGGCGTGATCTTCACGCGGATGGCGCCGGGCGCCTTCGTCGATTGGCACAACGCGCCGCGCCGCCAGTATGTGATCACGCTCGCGGGCGGTGTCGAGATCGGGCCGGGCGACGGTTCCTTGCATCGCTTCGGACCCGGCGAGGGGATTCTCGCGGAGGACCTGACCGGCAAGGGTCATACGACGCGAGCAGTTGGCGAGGGACCGCGCGTAATGATGATCGTTCCGCTCGAAGACTGAAGCAGGATCTGGAGGCCGGGCCATGGAGTATCGCCACCTGCTCCTACGCGACGCCGATCGTGTACGCCGCATCATCCTGAATCGGCCCGAGCGTCTCAACGCCCTCAACGTCCGTCTCGGCGTCGAACTATTGCAGGCGCTCGAAGACGCCGACCGCGAGACCGAGGTCCGCGTCGTGGTCCTGACCGGCGCCGGCCGCGCGTTTTGTGCCGGCGATGATTTGCGCGGCATGGACGAAGCCGGCGCACCCGTGCGGCGCTTCGACGACCCCATCAAGCAATACGTCCAGGGCGAAGGGCGCTGGCCCCTGATCGTCGCGCGGATGCGCGCGATGTCTAAACCGGTGATCGCGATGGTCAACGGCCATGCCCACGGCGCCGGCTTCAACCTCGCCCTGGGCTGCGACCTCCGCGTGATCGCTGACGACGCTACGCTCGCGATTCCATTCTCGAGGCGCGGCATCGGTACCGGCACCAATCTTCTCCAGCAATTCGTCGGCATCGGCAAGGCGATGGAATGGGCGCTGCTTGCGCCTACTCTCTCAGCGCACGAGGCCGAACGCTGGGGTCTGGTTAACCGCGTCGCAGCGCAGGATCAACTCGAGGCCGCGACCACCGAGCTCGGTCAGCAACTCGCAGGCGGACCGACGCTTGTTTTGGGTCTCACCAGGCTGCCGTGGTGCAGGGATGGGAGGCGCCGCCCGAGACCGCCTATCGCTTGCAGGGGTTGGCCGTTCATCAGTCGCAGCGCACGGAGGACTTCAAGGAGGGCGTGCAGGCCTTTATCGAAAAACGCCCGCCGCATTTCACCGGTCGCTAGCTAGATTGACTGGTCGACCTGCGCCATCCCCAAGTGTAAGCGCCGGAGAGCAACTCGAGGGGTGGCGGCACGACTACAATCGGGTGCTGCCGCATAGCGGGCTCAATGACTACGCTATTGTGTCATTTTGTTTTGACCGCTTTGGGAGCCACAGGTTTCGCCTTCGCGGCCGGACCCAGCACCGAGTCCTTCAGCGCCTTGGCGGGGGTGAAGCGCAGCCGCGTGCGCGCCGGAATCTTGATTTGTTCGCCGGTGGCAGGATTACGCCCAACCCGCGCCTTAAGCTTGCGTTTGCGGAAGATGCCCAGGCCAGCCAGGCGAATCGATCCTTCCTTCTTCAACTCGCGCACCACGAGCGCGTTAAGTTCATCGAGCGTCAGCTTCGCCTCTGCCTTGCTGATTCCGATCTTTTCGGCCAAGTGGCCCATCACCTGTGTCTGCGTCATCCTCTACCTCCGGTAGCCGAGTCAACTGATCCTCGAACTGTCGAACGAAATTCTATCCAAACTGAACGGCGGTGTAACGGGATTCAAGAAATCGGCGATTGATTTGTGCACAAGCTTGCTCAATGCACCACGACGATTGGATAGGTCCGCCTCAATTGTGGGCCACAGCTGAAAATCCAGCACGCGCTCGATGATCCGTCTGTGGAATCCGAGACACCCTTGTGCTGCGTTTCGGTTCTTTGCTTTTGTGGATAAATTATGGGCCAATGGGCGCCCGATGTTCAGCCGGTCGGGACATGCCCCAGGAGCCGCCATGCCGAATGAAGTATTGCGAGAGCTCATTCTTAAACTTACCGAACCGGATCGGCTTGAGATCATCCGCGAGGCAGGGGTAAGTGACTATAGGCCGGCGCTTTTATGCGGAGACGCGGAGGATGGAGATCGGGAAGAGGCCGATTCCTGGGTAACTCAAAATGGCGCCAAGATACTCCCGCACCTCTTGCGAAGAATCGATCCTTCAGATGACGAGATGCTCCAGCTCGTTCAAAGCGGAATGTTGCCTTTTGACCGCAGTCTGCTACAGGCGCGCGAATTTCTTGTTCGATTTAACCACCCGGCGATGCGCGCTGCCCTCGATGGTGGGCTGCCACTTTCCGAAGTCGCAGCCACCTCATTGGCGCTGACCGAAGTCATTACAGCGCTGTTGGCGGCAAATCGCTCCTTTGGCGCGGATGCCGTGATGCCGACTGTACGGGTTGCCGCAGGTTCGGTGGACTTTCTCGCAACGGGTCCGGGTTTGATCGCCGGTGGGTTGGGCCTACTCGTTACGTGCGGGGCCGGTGTGATTTCAGCTCCTGTCATAGCAGGAACGGCGGTCCTCACGGGTGCCATCGATCTGACGCTGAATTGGCAAAGGCGAAGTTCCGAAAAGGGCAGAAGCGAGGCCGAGAGCGCAAAAGCCGATGCCGAGAGGGGAAGAGCCGATGCCGAGAGAGCAAGAGCCGACGCCAAAAAGATCGAAGCGGAGCGCATCCAGCGTCATTCTTTGTACCTTTTGCGCTGATTGAGCGAAGCTCCCAAGAAAATGGTTTGGCGGCAGCGCACGGTGTTCATCTAATCAATCGAGGATTGCCGTCGCTATTCGGAATTCTGCGAGTGATGCCTGGACTGCTGATTACCGTTGAGAATGTAGTGAGACAATAGTTTGTAGTCGCCACCAGACTGCCGCAGCCATCGGTCGTGACACTGCGCATCACGAATCCTGACATCCTGATTGTGGCGAATATCTTGTTGGAGGGTGGACCTGCTATTGAGAAATGTGAGTTTGCGCCAATAGACTCTCCAATCGACCGCGATTGACAACGAGTTGGCGACCTTTGCGCGAAATCAGATGCTTTTGCTCGAACGCAGCCAACTGTTCGGTAATTCGGGGGCGCGAGGCGCCGATCAGGTCAGCCAGGTCCCTGTGCCGGGCCGGTATTGTCAGCCGTATTGCTTTTCCATTGGGGACCCCAAAATCTTCACTCAATTCCAGCAGAATAAGAGCCAGCCGCTCTTCCAGAGTGCAGCTCATGAAATTTGGGCAGCGCAGTTGAACCAAATCCCAGCGGCCCAGGTAGCTCGCCGCCATCCGTTTGAAGTCTGCCGCAGCGATGCCCAGTGATATTTCGATCAACGACTCGAGTTCGATCGTTCCTATCCGACAAGGTGTAACCGCTTCGCAGCGAAAATTGTAACTGAAACCCGGTGCCGGCGGCGGGAAGCCGGGAACCATACCGGGCGCGAGCATGATCACCAACGTACGCTGACCCTTGCGATTGCGGCAGGTGATTCGTGCCACTCCCGCGAGCAAGATGTATACGGAGCCGGGTGAATCTTTCTCGTCGAAAATAATCTCGCGCTTTTCGACCGTGCTGACCGTCAGCGCGTTGGAGAGCTGGTCGAGCTGGCGCGCCGTAAGCCAGGAGATATTCTTAAGGCTTTTTAGTATTCGGCGGGATACGCGAACCTCGGTCATAGCTACAACTTCGCAAGCAGTTGTTGCACGCTATCAGGCTCGCGCGCGCGTCGCAAATATTCATTCGAGAGGATTGGGTATCCATGTAATCGAACCACGCAGGCCGAATTGCTGGGGAATCCAAAGCCAAACCGGCGCCCGACGATCGCCGCGATGGCTTTTTGCATCTTCGCGTTTGCAAACGGAATGGTCGTGGTGCGAGTGTGAATCAGAATTAAAAAAGGAAATGCTGGTTCAGTAAAGACCCCTTTGTCCAGGGACTGGGTTCAGATATGAAAATTCCAGAGAATTGCAGTAGCGCGTCGGTTCGAGCCTGGTGCGCCGCGGGAAGCGCTGGGGGCCGCCAATTGAAGCGCCTGGTCAAAGTCTCGCAGACGTTCGTCGCGGTCGCCTGCGTCGGTGTGTTCTTCAATGCTGGCGTGAGCTCAGCCGCTCAAAACCTCTGCGTCAATCCATCAAACACCCCGCATTGCTATGCGACCATCCAGGACGCGGTTGATCATGCCAAAAGCAATGCAGTCATGACGGTCGTTGCGGGAACTTTTCATGAAAACGTTGCGATCAACACCGGCGCGTCACCCAAGAATCTGAGCCTCGTGATCCAGGGCGCCGGCATCGGCAATACCATCGTCGACGGAGGCGCGCTCGACAGCGTATTCAACGTCGGCCCCAAAGCGACGCTGACGCTGTCGAAGATGACCATTCAGCATGGCGAGCGCAGCGGAAGCCAAGAGCTTGGGGGTGGTGTGCGTTCGCTTGCAACCAAAACCACTATCGAGAATTGCCTGGTTACCGATAACTCGGTGCCCGATGGGGGCGGTGGCGGCGTGGGTGTCGAGGCGGGATCGCTGACCATCAGCAACTCGACGCTCAGCGATAACAGCGCCTTGGGCGGCGGTGGCGGGTTGTTCTTCGCCACTACGACTAGCAAAACCGCGACTATCACCAATTCGACCATCAGCGGCAACACGGGAAACGAAGGGGCGGGCATTACGGTGGGCGCCCTCAGCAAGGCAACCATCCGCAACAGCACCATCAGCGGCAACATCGCGACGGAGGATGATGGTTCTCCGCCGATCGGTGGGGGCATCTTCGTCGATGGGAAAGCTTTGACCATTCTCGACAGCACGATTAGCGGCAACCTGGCGCAGACGGGTCTAGCGAATCCCTCTCGCGGCGGCGGCATCTACAGTCTGGAGGCCACGGTTACGCTCAACAACGTGACTATCGCCGACAACACGGCCTCCAATGGCGGCGGGATCTACACGATCGAAACGGAACCCGGAAAGAGCTTCAGCAGCAGCAATTCAATCATTGCGGACAACACCGGTGCATTGTCGGCGCCGGATTGCGCGGGCGATCTGGATTCGTCGGGCTACAACCTCATTCTCGAAACGACCGGATGCACTATCAGCGGTAAAGCTTCCACCGACATCCTCGGCATGGACCCAATGCTTCTACCACTGACCTTGAATTCGCCCGGCTTGACCGAGACTCAGGCGCTGCAGGCCGGCTCCCCGGCCCTTAAAGCGGGCAACCCAGGCACTCCCAACGGCAAGGGTGGCCACTGCCTGCCGACCGATCAGCGCGGGGTAAAGCGAACCACCGGCAAGTGTGATATCGGGGCCTTCCAGTTGAGTTCCTGACCGGCGGCGCCTGCCGTCACCCAGCATCCGACCGCAGGTTGGCTCTCCCGCCAGATCACCGAGGCATTTCGGTGGGATACCTACCTGTGCCTATCCAAAACCTAAACCCGAACGTACTGATGATGACCAAGTGGATCGGTCCAGTTTCGGCAATCTGGCTACCTTCCGCCGCTTGACGAGTCAACCGCGCGCAACCAGGGTAAGTTGGAGATTATGGGCATCATGACCGATACGCTCGAGCGCATTGAGGCCAATCTCAACTATGCCGGCAAGGGTCCCGGCGTCAGTCGGAAATTGGTCGCCATCCACGACGGACGCACCATCCGCGATCGATTCACCCTCGACCAGCAAGGATTTGCCCTGCGGCGTCATAAAACCGCGGTATCAAATTTTTTCGACCCGGCAGAAGTGCGTTCGATTTACTACCCGGAGGTCGAACAACTCCTCCGGGAGGCTACTGGAGCCGCAAAAGCGGTGGCCTTCGAACATGACGTGCGGTGCACCTCGACCGCCGAGCGCGAAGCGACCGGCGCACGCCAGGCCGTGAAGGTGGTGCATGACGACTACACCGAGCAGTCAGCCCCCGAGCGAGTGCGATTGTATCTGCCGCAGGAAGCCGATGCTCTGCTGAGGCAGCGCTATGCCGTAATCAACGTATGGCGAGCGATCAAGGGTCCTGTGCGCGACACGCCGTTGGCCGTCTGCGATGGGCAGACCATCGCGCAAGAGGACCTTATACCGACCGAAGAGGGAGTAAAGCACGAAGTCTATCTGTTCAATTTCAACCCCAACCATCGCTGGTACTATTTTTCCGCAATGACCACAAGTGAGGTGCTCCTCCTCAAATGTTTCGACTCAATTAAAGACCGCCGCGCGCGGCTCACCGCGCATAGCGCGTTTGATCTTCCCGCGATGCCGCCTCATTCGCAGGCTCGCCAGAGCATCGAAGTTCGCGCGCTGGTCTTCTTTCCGCACGATGCCGCCACCGCCGCCTCTGCTTGACGCCGGTGCAGATGCGCTGCGCTGCTCAAGGTTGGCGCCGCTGGGGCATTCTGTGGAGCAGATCAGAGGTGCTTCCAGCCGCTTCTGTTTATTTCGGTCGGCCGATCGATATATCAAGGTCGGTCACCAAGCCGTTGGCCAGCGAATAGACCCAGCCGTGGATCCAGAGTTCTTGTCGGCGCATCCATGCGTCCTGCACAAAGACGTCGGATGCAACGTTGCTGACCTGTCGGATGACGTTGAGTTCACACAAACGGTCGAGGCGAGCGCGGCCATCCGGGATTGCGTCAAGCTCGTCGCGGTGCTGACGAAAGAGCTCGCGGATGGGATGCAGCCAGTGGTCCACGAGACCGCGTCGTTTGCCGTCTACCGCCGCGCTCACTCCGCCACAGCCGTAGTGCCCCACCACTATGATGTGCTTTACCTTCAATACATCGACGGCGAACTGAAGCACGGAGAGGTAGTTGGCATCCTGGGGTGGCGCGAGGTTGGCGACGTTTCGATGCACGAACAGTTCACCCGGGGCGAGGCCCACAATCTCGTTGGCGGGAACCCGGCTGTCGGAGCAGCCGATCCACAGATACTCCGGCGCCTGCTGGCGCTCGAGCCGCTTGAAAAACTCGCCATCGGCCGCGACCATGCGCTCCGCCCAGGCGCGGTTGCTTGCTTTCAAGTGATCCAGCACGTTGCACCCATAATGCTGATTAGATTTCAGTCAGTCTTGCCCACAGGGTGGAATGGAGCAAGATTGGTTGCGCTCTCAATGTGGTTCGCAAAAATACGACGATATTCATGCGGCGCGGGCCAGGAGGCTTTGATGGTACGGACCGCGCTGATTCAGAACAGGTAGCCCTGGGCTACCCAATAATGCCAGTCCTTGAGGGCCTCGGCGGTTACTTTGTCAGGTTCGACAGCAGCCAGTTGCGACAAGGAGACGGATCGCTCGGCAGCAGACTGATCAGGCGAGCCGCAGGAGCTCTCGCGCGTTGAGCGACAAAATCTTCGCTTCGTCGGCCGGGTTCAATCCAAGGGCGCGAACTTCCTCTACCGGATGGGCGAGACCCGCCGGCAATGGATAGTCGCTGCCCACAACAAACCGATCGGCGCCATGGGTCTTGACCAGATGGCCGAGCAGTTCGCGGTTGTGCGCAATGATATCGAAATAGAATCGAGCTACGTAGCTCGATGGCGGCCGCGGGATCGCGGCGCGGCATTCCGGAATCAGGCGGTAGCCCATATCGAGCCGGCCAATCAGAGCGGGAAGCGCGCCACCGGCATGGTAAAGAACGATCCGCAGCTTCGGGTGTCGTTCGAGCACGCCGCCGTAAATCAATAACGCGGCGGCAAGGCCGGTGTCGTAAAGGTTCCCGACGAGGTTGCCGAGAAAATAGCGCGCCAGCGCTCCGGTCGGCGCAGCCTCAAACGGATGGATGCAGACTGCCATCTGCAGTGCTTCCGCAGCCTCCCAGAAAACCTCGAATTCCGCTTCGTCGAGTTGACGTTCCTCAACCTTCGGCGGAATCTCGACTCCACGCAATCCGATCTTCGCGGCCCGCTCCAATTCCTTTGACGCCATCGCCGGATTTTGGAGCGGCACTGACGCCAGCGGTACGAAATGACGATCGTCGCGTACGGCAAGAGCTGCCAGCGAATCGTTGTTGACTTGCGCGATCGCGAGTCCCAAATCCGGTGCTACCTCGGGATACATCAGGAACGGAACGCACGAGACCGCCTGCATCGCGATGCCTTCTCGATCCATGTCGGCGATACGGGCGTCGGCATTTGAAATCGCGCCGTCGATCGGCCTCAGCGCGCTTTCCTTGATTAGAAAAAACCTGCGGCCATCGCGCTCAACGATTCGCGTGGCGTAGCGGCGCCCTTCGCGCGCAAGGAAATCGATCACCTCGGGCGCGATAAAGTGGTTGTGCATATCGATAACGGTCATGGGGTTCCGACTCGATCGCAGATCGTGGCCGATGCCTACAGAATAAAGCTGATTTTCCCGTGAGGGCGCAGGGCCTCGTTGTCCAGGATCGCTCTTCGCTCTCGAATTCGCAGCTCGTTACCCTGGCGCACGAGTTTGTAATTGTAATGTCCGATATAAGTGTCCACGGATTCATAGCGCATCCGGTGCACCGCAAAATTCGCCGTGATGAGAATGTTTTCGTCCTCGGCACCCAGTACGCGAACGTTGGTTATCATCCGGCGGGTCCGCGAATGAGGATTTTCAGCCCACGCCGATTTGCCGAGCAACTGCTTCACACGGGAGCGGATTCGCAGCGCATCATCGGCGATTATGAATAGTGTGTTGCGCGCGTCGCCCTCGGGAACATCGGTGGGCGGAATCTGGTAGATAGCGTCTTCGGTCAGCAGCTCGAGCCACTCCTCGAGACGCCATTCATCGAGCAGCGACGCTTCGCGGTAGAGCAGATCCTCGACCTCCTGGCGGCTCGGCAGCTCGGCAGCGTTCATGCCGCTTTCCTCGCACGGCGAATCCGAGGTTCGGTCATCAACTGATTCCATCGCCGCCAAAATGCACGCATCTGCAATTCGTCGGTAATCGACGGATGTTCGCGCTTCATGCCGCGCGAGATGTCGGACCACGCAACCTCGCGATTGGCAAAGCCCCGCTGACAGGACTCGAGCATTTCGACATCGTCGGGAGTGGCAAATCCGCCGGGCCCAAGAAACGTGAGGAAGTTGTCGAGACGCAGCGCAGAATCCTCCGCACTCTCGTCGGCGGGCGCGAGCGCCCATGCGTTCACTTCCATGTAATCGGGCGAGACCGGAAAAAAAGTGCGCACGGTGACTGCCATGATGTCGTTGATTACGAGATTAGGAAAAATGCCAAGGTTGCGACTGGTCTCGCAAATGCGTTGAGCCCGCTCCGTGCCGAAACGCTCATCAAATCGCCGTCGCAGCTCCGCGAAATGCGCCTTGCGATGCTCGCCGAAATTCACGGCCCATTGCGCGATCGGCCGTCCCCAGGGGCTGTCGTACTCCAGCACCGCATGGCCATTACCCAGATCGATCACTCGCTGGTGCTGTGATGCGATATTGGCGCCCTTTATCTGAATACCGGCATCCGCCAGGAACCCAAAATAGCGTTGATGCGTCGGCAGGCCGTGGTAGCCGTCGTAGCTGTTCTCGACCAACAATTTCCAGTTCGCGCGCGCACTGTACGACTGCTGACCGGCTACGATCTTCATTCCGAGCTGGCATTGATCGGCGACCAAATCGAGGTACTCGCGCGCGCCGGCCAAATAGTCATAAAGACTTTCAGCGTCTCGGTCGAAGCAGACGAAAATGAACCCGCGGTAATTGTCCACTTGCGCCGGCGCAGCCAAGGCCATTTCGTCGCGTTTGAAGGCGTCACTGTACGAATCCTC
This sequence comes from Binataceae bacterium (SeqCode), assembly GCA_050011435.1. Taxonomy (GTDB): domain Bacteria; phylum Desulfobacterota; class Binatia; order Binatales; family Binataceae; genus JADMIL01. The sequence goes on along the minus strand of JBEKJC010000029.1, from coordinate 91,363 downwards.
GCCCGGCACGCCGACGAGTTGGCCGCGTGAGTCATAGGTCCACGCATGATACGGACACTGGAAGGTCCTGGCATTGCCGGATTTCTGGCGGCATACCATCGCACCGCGATGAGTACACGTATTGAGCAGCGCGCGGACCGCGCCGTCGTCGCCGCGGACCAGAATCATGGGACGGCCCGCGACGTTGCGCGAACGAAAATCACCGGCGTGCGGCACCTCCGATTCATGACCGGCGTAGATCCAGCACTTGTCGAACAGCCGACGCCGTTCCTGCTCGAGGCATTCGGGATCGGTGAATACCCGCCGGTTTACACGGAAAAGGCCAGCCGCCTCGTCATCGATGATGAAGGGTTCGTTCGATTTTTCCATTGATTCATCGTCCGCCTGAGAATTGGTAGTCAACTTTTCTTACTGGCGGGATCCCATGCCCAGTATTGCGCGATCGCGCCTGCATCGACGCGCAAGTCGGTCCCGGTAATCATCCCGGCATCATCCGATGCGAGAAAAACTGCTGCACATCCGTAGTCGCTCGGACTCGGTAGCTTCTGCATCGGAACGCGCCGGCGAAATGGCTCGAATAAACGGTTGAGCTGATCCGTGTCGGTGCGAACCACGCGACCCCATCGCGCCGCGCGCTCGATCGATTCCGCCGGATCGGTTGCGGTCGGAGTCAGGCTGTTGACCCGAATGCCGTGCGCGACCAATTCCATCGCCGCCGATCGCGTAAAGTTAAGCAGACCGCTCTTGCCGGTGCAGTAGGCAATATTGTCAGGCTCACCCTGATGCCCCGCGGTCGAGATGATGTTGATGATATTGCCTTTGCGCCGCTGCTCGATCATCGATTTCGCGACGTGCTTGGTGAACAAAAAACTGCCGGTAAGTATGACTGCGAGCTGACGCTGCCACTCATCGAGCGTCATGTCGATGACGCCTTTTTTGTTGAAGAATGCCGCGCTGTTGACCAGGATATCGATTCCGCCAAAGGCCTCGCGCGCCGCGGTTACCGCGGCCGCTACCTGGTTCTCATCGGTTACGTCGCAGGTCACTGCGAGGGCGCGGGCATCGGTGCTGTTGATGTAGCGCGCGCAGTCACCGGCGTTTTCCGCTCGCGAATCGACGCACACGACCGCGGCGCCCTCGGCTGCAAGGGCCTCGGCGATACCGCCGCCGATATTCGGGCTGGTGCCCGTGACCAAGGCGACTTTTCCGCTAAGCTTCATTTGGGTTCTCTGCGAAATCCGGTCAACGCGGCGGCGCCGACAGGAAACATTTCGATGAATTGAAAATCCAGGTGTCGATCAACTCGATTTCTGCCGGCTTGCGGTTGAGCTCGGCGAGAGCACCCGCCAAGCACATCCAGTTGAGGATTTCCTGCTGACCGCTAGCTTCGACTGACGACGCGGGATAGTTGCGCCACGCGTCATAGTTGCCCGCGCGCAACGCCTCGAACAGCTTCCGATCCGCGAGGGTATCCGGATATAGGTAGTGGTTTTTCTCAGTAAGAAACGCGTGCGACCATCCTGACGACGCCAGCAATGCGATCCGCCACGGACTGGCAGCAAAAATGCGCGCGGTTGCTGCGCCGAGGTCGAACAATCGCCGCGGCGTCGGCGCGGGCGGATCGAGCTGCGCCTCCGAGGGCGGATTTTCGAACATCGGCAGACCGCCGCGCTGCGCGATCACCTTGCGGCCGTAGCAATTAATTGCGAATGGAATAATCGGGTAGGCAAACCCCTTACGATCGTAGTCGAGGTACAGCAGCGCGTTCGCGAAGGCGTGGCCGAGCGGATGATGCAAAGGTTGGTAGGAATAAGCTGTGTCAAAGCCGGCTTCGATCAGGCCGCGCGCAAGGTATTTCGCCGCGGCCACGTTGCCGGATTGGCGAAACTTCTTATCGGGCGGCTCATCCCAAACATTATTCGGCGGCGGTCCGAATTCGAACGATTCGTGCGCGTAGATGCAATACGGAGGAACCACGTCCTCGCGGAAGTTTTCATACTGATCGTCGCCCCAGATAACGATCAAGTCCGGTCGAAACTCGTCGATCCGCTCACGCGTCCTGCGCAGCGCCTGCAACAGACGCGCCCGATGGTCACGCGCGGCGCCGGTGCCTTCATCGTTGCTCCACTCCTTGCGCATCGCCTCCGGCCACCCTTGCGCCTGTCGATACTCTTTGGGCAGATGCGGATTCTGGAGCATCCGCTTGAGAATCCACGACATCGATTCGTCGCGCCCGGCGAGCGGCGGATAGTGGGTTATCCCGACGGCTAGAATCTCACCCATCTGCATACCCTCTTATTCCATCTGCTCCCCGATTGCCGGATTCGTCAAGCCTGACAAGCGGCCGCGCATTTGTGCTAGATGGAAGTGCAGTCGAGCACCAACGCCAAGGGGAGAGCGAATGCGCTGCCCGAGCTGCAATTCCGCAAATCCGGAGACGGCAAGGTTCTGCATCGAATGCGGCGCTGCATATGAGCATCGTTGTTCCAAGTGCGGGCGCGGCAATCTTCTGCAGGCAAAATTTTGCGGCCACTGCGGCTCGTCGTTGAACGCGGCTGCCGCTCCTGAGATCGACGGCGGCTCACAAGCGAACGTGAGCGTGCGCGATGGTGCACCGGAAGTGCAAGGCAGCCGCGATGGCGAGCGGCGCCATCTGACAGTGCTGTTCTGCGACCTGGTTGGCTCGACCACAATCGCCGCGCAACTCGATCCTGAGGAATGGGGCGAGTCCCTGGCCCGGTACCAGCGCGCAGCTGCCGAGGGGATAACCCGCTTCGGGGGTTACGTCGCGAAGTATTTCGGCGACGGGGTGATGGCATTATTCGGGTATCCCGAGGCTCACGACAATGACGCCGAGCGCGCGGCGCGCGCGGGTCTGGCGATTATCACTGCGATAGCGCAGCTCAATGAAGAACCCGCGCATCCGGTGCTCTCGGCTCGGATCGGCATCGATTCGGGTGCGGTGGTGGTGGGCGCCGGCGCCGGTAGGCAGATTGACGTATTCGGCGAGGCGCCCAATATCGCAGCGCACGTACAAGCGGCGGCAGCCCCGGGCACGGTACTGATAACTGCGGAAACGCATCGGCTAGTCTCGGGACTTTTCGTAGTCGAGGAGTTGGGCTCGCAGACCATCAAGGGCGCTGAGCGGCCGGTTCAGCTTTATCGCGTGATTCGTCCGAGTGGGATGCGCGGGCGGTTCCAGGCGGCTAAAGCGGCGGGTGGACTGACCCCTTTCGTGGGGCGCGAGGACGAACTGCGCTTCCTGATGAGTCGTTGGGAACGCGCACGCGAGGGCGAGGGTCAGGTGGTCACGATTATTGGCGAGGCGGGCATCGGCAAATCGCGCCTGGTGCAGCGCTTTCGCGAAGAGCTTGCGGCTACGCCCCATACCTGGCTGGAATGCGCGACCGCGCCATTTTTCCAGAACACGCCTTTCTACGCGGTCGCGGACATGTTGCAGCAGAGCTTCCACTGGGAGGCCAGTCACACCGTGGAACAACGGCTGGCAGCCTTGGAAGCGTCGCTAAAACTTGCCGGGCTCGACCCGGACGAGGCGGCGCCGTTGATCGCTTCGCTGTTGGAACTGCCGATTGGCGCCAGGTATCCGCCCCTGTCGATGCCGCAGGACGAACAACGCAAGCGGCTCCTGGCGACGCTGGTCGCATGGACGTTCGGTGCCGCCAAAGCTCAACCCCTGGTGATTGCGACTGAAGATCTCCACTGGGCCGATCCTTCCACGCTCGAGTTGACCCAACTGCTGGTCGAACAGGGGGGGCGCGCGCGGCTGCTGCTGTTATATACGGCGCGTCCGGAGTTTCAGGCGCCGTGGCCGATGCGCGCGCATCACACGCAGATCAACCTCAACCGGCTCACCGCGAGTAACGTGCGGACGATGGTGGCACAGGTCGCCGCCAAGATTGCTTTGTCGGACGAAACCGTCGCGACGGTGGTCGAGCGCACCGGCGGCGTGCCGCTGTTCGTCGAGGAGCTGACGCGCGTCGTTCTTGAAAGTGGCGACGCTAAGCTCACCGGGCGTGAGATTCCAGCGACTTTGCACGACTCGCTGATGGCGCGACTGGACCGGCTCGGGCCGGCTAAGGAGATTATCCAGATCGGCGCCGTCATCGGCAACGAATTTTCCTACGATTTGATCCATGCGGTCCATCCGATCGCGGAAGATCAACTCCCAGGCGGCACTGAGCAGTCTGTCGGGTGCGGAGTTGCTGTACGTGCGCGGCATCGCGCCCGATGCGGCCTACCAGTTCAAGCACGCACTGATTCGCGACGCCGCTTACGGCGCTCTGCTCAAAAGCCGCCGCAAGAAGCTGCATCGGCTGGTCGCGCGTGCTCTCGACGAGAATTTCCCCGCGACTAAAGCGGCCCATCCCGAAATTCTCGCGCGGCACTGGAGCGAGGCGGGCGAAACCGAACTCGCAATCGTCGCATGGACGGAGGCGGGCAAGGCCGCGAAGTCCCGCAATGCGTTTAGGGAAGCGCAGGAAAGTTACCAGCAGGCTTTAGCGTTGCTTGACCGGTTGCCGGCCTCGCCCGAGCGCGACACCCGCGAACTGACCTTGCAGCTCGCTCTGGGCAGCGTGACGGCAGCGACGCGGGGCTGGTCGGCTAGCGACACGGCCGAGGTCTATGCGCGTGCCAGGAGCTTGGCCGAACGAGCGTCCGGCACTGAATCGCTAGAAGTGTACCTCGGGCTGTGGAGCATGGCGCATACCCGAGGCGAACTGCGACCGGCGCTTGTCCTTGCCAATCAGATGCTCGAGATCGCCCGCGGTATCGGCAGCCCCCCGGCGCTCGTCACCGCGCATTGGGCTCAAGGACTAACCCGCCATTATCTCGGCGATCTCCTCGGAGCCCGCGAACACTTCCTGGCGGCCATCGAGCACTATCGCGAGGAGGACTTTAGCGGAACTCCTAACGATCTTGGAGTAACCTCGCGATATTTTGCGGGACTTAATGAATGGCATCTAGGTCATCGCGATCGGGCCCTGCGTTTCACCCACGACTCACTGTCGCTCGCCCGCCGCCAGAACAACCCGTTCGCATTGGCCAACGCGCTGAGCATTGGCAGCAGTCGAGTTCACATCCTCCGCCGCGATTTTAAAAGCGTGCTCACGGGCGGCGAAGAAGCTGTGAGACTCAATACCGCGTCTGGCTATTCACTCTTCAACGCGATCTGCAAGATCAATATCGCTTGGGCGTGTGCGCAAATCGGCGAAACCGGCGGCGCCGTGGAGCGGATTCGGGAAGGGCTCGCGGAGCTCGCCGCCATGAAGCTTTATTCGGCTCAGACCTGGTTTCTGTGTCTGCTGTGCGAAACGCAGGTGCTCGTGGGCGCGGTCGACGAAGCGCTCGTCACCGCCGAGCAAGCGTTGCAGCCCAACCCCGACGAGTTGCTCTACCGTCCGGAGGCCTTGCGGCTGCGCGCAGATCTGCACCTTAAGCAGGGAGCTATTGAGCTGGCAGTGACCGGCTTTCGCGAGGCGCTCGAACTGGCGCGCAGGATTGCCGCGAAATCGGATGAATTGCGTGCGACGATGAGTCTTGCGCGGCTGCTCGCGAAGCAGGGTCATCGCGATGACGCACGCACGATGCTCGCCGAAATCTACAACTGGTTCACCGAGGGCTTCGACACCGCCGACCTCATCGACGCCAAGGCCCTGCTCGAAGCACTAGCCTTGTAGATGGCCGGCGTCTCATCAGCCGGGTGCCGCCGCTTACCGCTCTCCGCGAAGCAATACGCCTTCGCGCTCGAGCGCGGCGATGCGGTCCGCCGAGTATCCCAGATACTCGTGCAGCACCGGCGCGTTATGCTCTCCGAGGGTCGGCGCTTGCATCTCCGGATGCCGCTCGTAGCCCGAAAACCGCATCGGAAATCCGGGCACGTCGAACTCCCCTAAATAGCGATCGTTGATGGTCCGCACCACTTCGCGCTCGCGCAGATGCGGATGGGCCATCGCCTCTTCGATCGACAGCACCTGCGCATACGGCACCCGATGCTCATTGAAGAGCCGGTAGGCGTCATCGTCGGTCGGCATCGCGTCGAACCAGTCCTGGATCAGGCGCTTGAGCTCTTCGACATTCGCCATCCGCTGAGTGTTGTTGCAAAAGCGCGGATCGCTCGGCAGCTCGGGCCGTCCCATCGCGCGGCACAGGTAGCCAAACTGATGCTCTGTTGCCGCCATGATCAGGATCGGATTGCGCTTGCCTTTGAACACGCCCAGCGGCGCCATCGCGAAGTGATGCGCGCCGTTGCGCCGCGGCAAAATCGTGCCCCCACTCAGACTGGCCGCATGCACCGTCAGATCGTTATAGCTGAAGTAGCAATCCAGCAGCGAGGTCTCGACGTATTGCCCCTCGCCCGTGCGTTCGCGATGGAGTAGCGCCGCGGTTATCGCCGACAGCGCATGCACTCCGGTCGTTATATCGCCGACGCCCACCTGCGGCAGCGACGGCGCGCCGTCACGTTCGCCGATCATGCTCAGGACGCCCGAGTATGCGCATCCGATAAAGTCATAGCCGGGCCGGTTCGCCAGCGGCCCCTCCTGTCCGAACGTCGAAATCGAGCACATCACGATTTTCGGATGGAGCGCCCGCACCGCCTCATAGCCAAAGCCGAGCCGGCCGATCACACCCGGCGCGTAATTCTCGACCATTACATCGAACTTCGGAATCAGTTCGCGGACGATCGCCGCCGCCGCCGGATGCTTGAGGTCGAGGCACAGACTTCTCTTGCCCCGGTTCTGCTGCACGTAGTACCCGCTCCGTCCATCGCGCACATACGGCACGGCGCGGGAAATGTCCCCCCTCGGGGCGAACTCGACCTTGACGACCTCGGCGCCCATCTCCGCCATGTATCGGGTGGTCGTCGGTCCGGCGAGCACCTGCGTGAAATCCAGCACGCGGTAGCCTTCGAGCATGCGCTTCGATGTTTGGGCCATTTCGGCCTGCGCCTCCCTTTGCTCTGTAGAGACCTTGATCGAGCACGCGGCGTTGGCCGTCGCAGATCGACGGAGCGCGTGGCCCAGATGTCGCAACAATTCGCACTGCCCAGCCGCAAACGCAAGCTCCGCTCTCACGGTCGCTCACGCCCACCTTTGAAGTGACGACGATTTTGTAAAGTAGCCATCCTGTTTGTAACGTAGCCTTCTTGCCCCGAATGTTTTATGTTCCGGGCAGTATCGTCTTTCCCGAAGCGAATGAGCGGGGCGCCTGACGCAGGCCGCCACGTGGGAGTATGCGATGGCAGCGAATCCACGCGAAATTTCGAACATGGAAAGCACCGTGCTTGAGGCCGTCAGGGCGCTCGAGCCGCAAATCCGGGCGGCCAGCGGCGCGATCGAGGACGAGCGCAGACTGCCGCCCGCCCTGGCCCGCAGCCTGATGGAGGCGGGGGTCTTCCGGATGGGAGTGCCGCGGACCTACGGCGGACCCGAGCTCGACCCGATGGCGCAGGTGCGCGTGGTCGAGGAGTTATCGCGGATCGAGGGTGCGGTCGGCTGGCTCTCGATGATTTCGAGCGCAGGCAGTTTTCTGGCTGCGTTCCTCAAGCCCGAGTCGGCGCAGCGGCTTTTCGGCGGCGTCGAAAGCGTGCTGGCGGGCCAGTTGCGTCCGCCGCAGCGCGCCGATCTGGCCGACGGCGGCTACCGGGTCAGCGGCACCTTTCATTTCGCGAGCGGAAGCGGGCACGCGTCGGTGATGACCTGCGGCTGCACGATTTATGAAAATGGACGGCCCCGGCTGACTTCGCGTGGTCATCCCGACATTCGCGTGATGTTGGTGCCGACGGTCAAGACCAGGATCGTCGACGTGTGGGATACCACTGGAATGCGCGGGACCGGGAGCAATGATTTTATCGTCGATAATGTTTTTGTGCCGTTCGACGATTGCCCCAATTTGGGAGCGGGACCGGCATATTGCGCCGCTCCTCTTTATAGCTGGCCAGCGCTATTTCTCGTCTCGCATGCCGGAGTGCCGCTCGGACTTGCGCGCAGCGCGCTCGACTTCGTCGAGGAACTGACTACTCGCAAAGAGCTGATGCCGGGGCGCCCGATGCGCGAGGACGGGCAGGTGCAGGAGACGATTGCCGCAGCCGAGGCATCGGTCGAGGCGGCGCGATGCTACGTCTATCGGACGCTCGAGGATCTATGGGCCACGCTGTGCGCCGAAGAGAAGCCGTCGCCGCGCCAGCGCGCGCATTATCGCCTGATGATGACGCATGCCCATCAGACGGCGAAACAGGTAATCGGCACGTTGTATGACCTGGCCGCTACCAGCGCGATCTTTCGTTCGAGTCCGCTGGAGCGCATCATGCGCGACATCCTGACCTCCTCGCAGCATCGCGTGGTGCACCCCAAGATGTATCGCCCGGCCGGGCGGCTGATCCTTGGCCTCGACCCCGAGGAGATCTTCTTTTGAAACCGCACGGCTGCCGCCGCCTCTTGCGGTTCGATACCCAACTGTGGTGATTAGCTTCATAGGTAGCGCACAAGGCCGCGCTCACTGCGACAATCGAAGCGAGGTACGCAAGTCATGAAAGCGATGGTGATGGAAGCAGTCGGCAAGCCCATGGTGGTCAAGGATTGGCCCGAGCCGAAATGCCCCGCCGACGGTGCGATCGTGCGCGTGGAAGCCAGCGGAATCTGTCGTTCGGACTGGCACCTGTGGCAGGGCGACTGGGGATGGATCGGTTTCAAGCCGCGGCTGCCGACAATCCTGGGACACGAATTCGCGGGCGTGATTGAGGAAGTCGGCAAGGATGTGAAAAACCTCAAGCCGGGCACGCGCGTGGTGGTTCCGCTCGCCCAAAGTTGTGGCATATGCGAGGACTGCCGCACCGGCCATTCCAACCATTGTCTGGGCGCCGGAATGGGAGGGTATGCCCGATACGGCCTCCTGAGCCATGCCGACTTCAACTGCGCGCCGCTACCCGACAAGATCGATTTTGTCGAGGCGTCCGCGATGGGATGCCGCTACGTTACGGCCTTTCATGGGATCCTCGACCAGGGTCAGGTCAAGGCCGATGAAACGGTGGTGGTCTATGGATGCGGCGGAGTCGGATTGTCGGCAATCCAGATCGCTGCGGCGCTGGGCGCGCGGGTGATCGCGGTCGATCTCGACGATCGCAAGCTGGAACTGGCAAAGAAGGCCGGCGCTTCCGACGTCATCAATGGCAAGAAGACCGACCCCGTCAAGGCGGTGATGGACCTGACGCACGGGGGCGCCGATGTCAGCGTGGACGCGTTGGGGATCGCCGCCACCTGCCGCAACGCCGTCCTGAGCCTGCGTAAGCGCGGGCGCCACATCCAGATCGGCCTTACCACGCAGGGCGAGAAGGGCGAGGTCGCGCTGCCGATCGATCAGATCGTGTTCAAGGAACTCCAGATCACCGGCTCGCTGGCGATACAATCCTTCCGCTATCCCGCGATGCTGAGCATGGTCGAGCGCGGGCGGCTGGCGCCTCGGGAACTGATAACTGAGACGATTCCAATTGAAAAGGCGTTTGGCGTGCTCGAGCAGATGTCCAAATTCGAAAACGTCGGCATCAGCGTGATCAACCAGTTCTAATCCAGTGGACTGAGTAATTGCGGGAATTGGACTGAGTAATCTCGAGAGCGATTTATATCGGTCCAATGCGAACGAAGGAGTATTTAAGTGAGTAGCTACACCATCATCGACGCCGATACCCATGTGACCGAAACGCCCGACCTGTGGACCAGCCGCGCGCCCGCCAGCATGCGCGACCGCGTGCCGCACGTGATTACCGCCGCCAACGGAAGCCAGCGGTGGGTGCTGGGAGAAGGCCGGGCTCTGGCGAGCGTCGGTATGAGCGCGACCGCCGGAGTCGGCAGTTTCAAGCATCCGCCCAAGGGTTACGACGACATGCATCCGGGCGCCTACGATGCCAAGGCGCGGCTGAAGTATATGGATCAAATGGGTATCTGGGCGATGGTCATGTACCCGAACGTCGGTGGTTTTGGGGCGCAGCAATTCCTGAAGCTGAATGACCCCGAGCTGATGCTCACGTGCGTACAGATCTATAACGATTGGCAGACCGAGTGGGCGTCCGCCGATGCGCGCCGCCTGCTGCCCATCACCTCGATCCCGTTCTGGGACGTCGCCGCGGCAGTGAAGGAGGTGCGGCGCTGCGCCGCCATGGGTCACAAAGGAATCCTCTTCACCGGAGAGCCGCAATACTGGGGTAAGCCGCTGCTCGGCGATGCGCATTGGAATCCGCTGTGGGAGGTCGCCGTCGAACTCGACCTGCCGATCAGCTTCCATATCGGCTCGGGCGACATGGCCGAGGGTCTGCTGAAAAGCAGGGTCGCGACCTATGGCAAAATGGCGGCGTTCGCGGAGTTGGCGGTGGATATCTTCCTGCGCAACGGCCTCCAACTGAACGACCTCTTAATGTCCGGCGTGCTGGCGCGCCATCCAAAGATCAAGTTCGTCTCGGTGGAAAGCGGCATCGGCTGGATTCCGTTCGTGCTCGAAGCGATGGATTACCAGTTCAAGGGCAATAGTGTGGCGGAAGAGCATCCGGAATTCGATCGGCTGCCGTCGGAGTATTTCGCGCGCAATGTTTACGCCTGCTACTGGTTCGAGCAGATAGCGCCACGCCGCCTGATTGACAAGATTGGCGCGGACAACGTCCTCTTTGAGACCGACTTTCCGCATCCGACGTCGCTCTACGGCGACGAAGTGCACGCCCGGATCAAGGGCGGTCTTTCTGACTGTGAAGAGTCAGTCCGGCGCAAGATCCTCTGGGGAAACGCGCAGAAGCTCTACAAGGTCACCGGCCCTTCCGCGGCGGACGAGGCGAAAATCGCGGCAGCAGCCAGCGCCTGACACGACCGCGCGATCTCGTAATCGCGGAACCACTTTCGGAACGCCCGGGTAATACTCATTGCCCGGGCGTTCGCATTTTTACGAGCGCGGGTCTTGTGGGAAGATGGATATTCGCGGCGGCCCGTGCCGAGTATACTCTTTACAGGGCGGCGAGGTCCGGGAATCGATCAAGTTTGTGCGTCGTCCGCCGATGCGAGCGCGCGAAAGTCTGAAAATTATTTTTTTGCAAAACAAACCCATTTTCCCAACCGGCGCCGCGCATATTTAGACCGTACCCCGGTCAGAGCCCACGATAAACGAGCAAATACATGGCGAAAATCTCATATCGCGTGCGGCCCGAAACCGCGGTACTGACCAGGGGCTTCGACCCGGCGCTGTCGGTCGGCTCCGCTCGGCCACCAGTTTACCGCAGCTCGACCTTTGTCTTTCCGAGCCCGGAGGCCGCCGAGCGCGCTTTCGGAATTGTTCTGGGAAAGATCACGCCGGTCGGCGAAGACCGGCCGGATTTGATTTACGCGCGGCTCAATCATCCCAACGCCGAGATTCTGGAAGAGCAATTGGTGCCGCTGGAACGTGGCGCAAAATTCGCGGCGGTGTTCAATTCCGGGATGGCCGGGATCGTTACGGTGATGCTCTCGTTCCTGGAGCGCGGCGGTTCGTTGATCTATACCCAGCCGCTGTACGGCGGCACCCAGCACTTGATTCATCAGATAATCGAGCCGCTTGGTATCGACGCGCGGCCGGTGCTGGCCGGCGATGCGAAGGCTTTAAGCGGGGCGATCGAACGATGCGAAAATCCAAGGTTGGTCCTGATTGAAACGCCCGCCAATCCCACCCTGGTCATGAGCGATATCGCGCAGGCCGCGGCCGCGGTGCGCCGGCACCCGAAGCGACCGCTGCTTGCAGTCGATAACACGCTGTTGGGCCCGACCTTTCAGCATCCGCTGACCTGCGGCGCTGATTTGGCCATCTATTCGGCGACCAAATTTCTCGGAGGATTCAGCGACCTTCTCGCCGGAGCCGTTATAGCCGCGGATTCCGAATTGATTCAGACGCTCACCGGGATGCGCGCGTTGCTGGGTAACATCCTGCAAGCCGATGAGTGCTGGATGCTGGATTCGCGGCTATCGACCGTGGCCTTGCGAATGAACCGTCAGAGCAAAAATGCGCAGAGAATCGCCGAACAGTTAGCGAAGCATCCGCGAGTCAGCCGCGTGATCTATCCTTCCCTGTTCACTGATCCCGAGCAGATCAGGATACGTGATGCACAGACTGATTATCCCGGTTCGCTAATATCGCTCGAAATCAAGAATGGCAAGACCGGCGCCTTCGAGTTTCTACGCCGGCTCAAGATCGCGAAGAACGCGGTGAGCCTTGGCGCGGTTGAAACTCTCGTATGCCATCCGATGACGACAACTCACAGCGAACTTTCCGCGCAGGAGTTTGCCGCCGCCGGCATCACCGAGTCTCTGGTCCGCATCTCGGTCGGGACCGAGCATTGGCGCGATCTGCTCGACGAGTTCTCCCGCGCCCTCGACGCGTGACGCCGGCTAATTCACGGGCGATTCGATCAGCTTCACGCCGAATTGCGCGGCTGCGTTGCCGCCGAACATGCGCGCCAGTGTCGGCTCGTCGAGACGCGCGCGGATCAGCGTTTCGATCGCCTCGACCGCGCTGGTCGTATCCTGCTGCGGATAACGCGAACCCCAGACAATCTTTTCCGCGAAATCGCCCGGCAGCTTCTGGATGAGCCGCTCTTCGGCGTCGAAGCCAAGCATCACGCTGCCCTCTGCCCACAGTGCTTCGGTATCGGTGCGAACCGGATAGTAGTGCAGTAGTGGAATCGTGCGCGCCGACGCCTCCATCTTCTCGAGCACTTCCTCCATCCACGAAGCCTTGCCGTGCGCAACCACCACTTTCATCTTTGGATAGCGTTGCATCACGGTGAAGCCCAGCAGCGTGGCCCCGACAAACATGTGATTATCGAGCCACGGGGAAATAATCGACGCGAGCGGATGTCCGAGCGGGGGCGACGCCGCGAAGGCGAAGCTTTTCGCATTACCGCCGCCGGCATTGGGACCGCCACCGATATTGTTGATGAAGGCGTGAAAGTTGAAACGATTCTTGACCTTCTCGATAAATTGAGCGTGGGAGGTCCACTCCGGATTCCACAGACCGGCTCCCGGATGTACCGCGGCGGTGACACCGAGCAATTCCAGTTCCGCCCAGAGCGGCTCGTAGTACGGGTGCGTGGTGTAGCGTCCTTCGACGAACATCGGCCGGATGAACGCGCCGCGCAAGGATGGAATCCGGGCCACGCGCCGCAGCTCCTCGAGCGCATAGTCCATGTTCTGCAGCGGGAGTATCGCGGCGGCAAACAGCCGGTCGCGCGCGGCACCGCAAAAATCCGTAATCCAGTTGTTGTAGGCTCGGGCGAGCGCATAAGCGACGTCAGGGTCTTCGACCAGATCAAAGCCTTCCGCGAACCATGTTGGATAGAGGAAGGCCTGATCGACGCCCATCGAATCCATGTCGCGCAGGCGCGCAACCGGATCCGAAGCGCCCGCGGTGATCGGATGGCGCCGCGATGGGTCCAGTTCGCCGACCTTGTCCCAGGTCATTCCGGGGCGCCAGATGGCGTGACGGGGAATATTCGAATTGCCGGTGTCGCGAAAGATTTTGCCGTTCACCTTCAGATACGAGCCGAGCTTCCCTTCCTCACGCCACAGCGCATGTTTGCCCAAGGTGCGGAATTCCGGCTCAAGGTATTTCTCCCACAATGCCGGAGGCTCCACGACATGGGAGTCACTGTCAAAGACAACAAAGCTCTTCTTGCTCATAATCGCGTTAACGTCCGGCTTCGGCTTCGATTGGACCGATCACCGCCGCATCAGGGCGGAGTCGGGTTTCAGCGCCTCTTTGATCTCTTCTTCCGTCGGCCACCATTCGGGCCGCTCGATCTCGGTCACCCGCTCACGGATGAATTTCCTGGGCGTCGGGATGTTGTAAAGCTTGCGCGCGTTCGCGCCGAGGAACTTCGCCTGATAGGACTCGGGCAGCTCGCACTTGCGCATCGTCTCGATTGCGCGCCAGGTGTCGTCGCCGTCGTGATGGTACACGTCGGACGCCCACGCCAAAATGTTTTCGTAGAATTCCGGCAGACGCGACGGCGGCGCCTCGTCGCCCTCGAAGCCTGTCACGCAGTGCTCGAAGAACGTTTCGCTGGGCAGGCGCTTGAGCGGCGGCAGCTTGCGGTCATTGCGATAGAGCCGGTAGCACTTGTCACACTCGTCAACGATGAAGCTGAGCCAGGTGGAGGAGGCTTCGAAAACGGCGGCCTTGACCTTTGGATACTTCTCGAAAAAACCCGTCATCAGGACCATCGAGACCCACAGCGACGCTTCGGCCTGGAAATTCTGGACGTTGGTGAGAAAAGAATGCGGCAGCCCGGCTGAGGTCGCGGTCAGCGCGATCAGTTCCGCACCGGAATACTGCTCGCTGTAACCCGGCGGCTTCAGCGCGCCCAATGCCGGGAACGGATGCATCCCATAGATCAAGCCGGTCTCTTCCATCGCCCGCCAGACGCGCGAATATTTCGGCTGAATCGGATAATTCCCCATCGCATCGATGGGACGAATGAGGCCGACGCGGCAGCCTTTCGCCGCTACCCGGTAAACCTCCTGCTCGGCAAAGACCGGATCCTGCATCGGCAGTAGCGCGGCAAAGAACAGCCGCTCCGGATCCTCCTGGCAATACTCATAGGCCCACTCGTTGTAGGCCTTGCACATCGCACGCGCGCCGGTGGCGCTCTGGATCCACGGATAGGTGTCGATGTCGGTGGGAATGATCATCACCTGGTCGATCCCCTGGGTGTCCATGTCGCGCAAGCGGGGCTTGGGCAGGTAGGAGCCCTGATGGTCCAGGTAGGCCGCCTGCTCCTTGGTGAGAGCGGTCTTGCGATTGAGGTTGCGCACGTTCAAGGCGCGCTGGATGTCGTGTTTGAGTCCCGGCCCGGCAAGGCTGAGCACGTTGACGATCCCGGCATTCCCGCCAATTCGCTGCGAGCCGAGACCGGTGTTGGCGTAGCCGTTGACGATTAGCTGGTTGCTCTCGGCATCGAACCAGATGCTGTTCTTGAGGTCATGGAATTCGTCCTTGGTCAGGTAATCCTTTGCCCGCTCCCACAACCACGGCGGTTCGGTGACATGAGCATCACAGTCGAACGTTGGAAAGTCCTTCGTCATCGGCGCAAATTTCTGAACGGGCATGAGTATCTCCTGCGTGTGCTTCGTCCCTGGATGGATTCTAGCGAGACGCTGCTAGATAGTCTCCAGCCAGACTTCAGGCATCGTGACCGCACCGTGCCGGGCAAAAATCGCCTCGATCTCCTTCATGTCCGCCTCCGAGATCGACCAGCCGAGCGCGCCGACATTGTCGTCAACCTCTTTGGGATTGCGGCACCCGACCAGTGCGGTGCTGACAATCGGATTCGATAGTGTCCAGCGCAGAGCGAATTGCGGCAGGCTCTTGCCGTACCGCTTCGCCATCGCTTTCAACTCTTCGACGGCCCGAAGGTTCTTGAGGAAATGGTCGGGACCGAACAGATGCTGGAAAAGATTGATATTCAGCAATTGGCCGCGCTTGGCCCGCCAGTCGCCCTTGTCAAAAGTCATCTCTTCGTTGAACGTACCGGTCAGCATCCCATAGGCGAGCGATCCGTACGCCATCACGCCGATATTGTTCTCGCGGCAATACGGGAAAATCTCCTTCTGCATGCGCCGGTCGAACATGTTCCAGCAGTATTGAACGACATCCACGCGGCGCGTCTTCATGCAGGTTTCGATTTCGTCCAGTTTGAAATTCGAGAGCCCTACCGCCCGCGCCTTGCCCTGCTTCACCAGATCGTCAAGCGCACGCATCGGCTCCTCGAAGGGAATGCTGCGGTCGGGCCAATGAATCAGGTAAACGTCGACGTAATCGGTCTCCAGCGCCTTCAGGCTGCTCTCGATCGATTCCATCACGCGCTTGCGGCTGCTGTCGCGGTAATTCGTCGCCTTCGGATAGCCGACACCGAACTTGGTCGTAATGACGGCTTCCTTGCGGCGCGAGCCGAGCGCTTTCGCCAGCGATTTCTCCGAAGCCCCGAAACCGTAAGCCTCGGCCGTATCGAAGCTGTTGATTCCCACGTCGAGCGCACGGTTGATCGCTTTGATGAATTCGGCTTCCTCGATACTGCCGTAACCGCCGCCGATCTCCCAGCAGCCGAAGCCGATCGCTGAAATTTGAATGCCGGTTTGGCCGAATTTGCGATATTCCATTTTCCCCGCCTCCGGAGGTTGCGCTAGAGCTTGTCAAATCCATTGGATAGGCTGGACGTGACTGATCGCACTTTACCGCCATCCATCAACGATCTGCAAAGCTCGGTGCTCCGGATCGAGACCTTCTGCGGGATCCTTGCCGGCAAACGAAGCTCGCACTCTGTGCTGGACGGCGCTCCACAACGCAAAGTAGTCTGCGCGTCCCGCAGCACCGGTCCAATGACGATCAGTGGCGGCGGCCGTTGCGCAGTTTTGCCATCATCGCGAACAGTTCGCCGATCGGAGGCGTCGCGGCGGTGCCGCCGGAAAATTCGCCGTACAGCGTCGCAACGTTGACCACGATGCGCTCGGCATCGCCCCACGATGAGTAGTCAGTCAGCGAAATATCCTGCGCGGCCTCAAACACCGGCATCCCGGCGTCGAAGCGGCGGCGCGCCTCGCGCTCGATGTATTCCAGGTAGCCCTTGACGGCGGCAACGCCGGCCTTGTCGGTAATCGGTCCGTGGCCGGGGACGACCGTGTCAACGTCGAGGTCGATCATCAACTGACAAGCCTTGATCCAGTTGCCGATGGGACCGGCCCAGATAATTGGATGCCCATCAACGAATAGTATGTCGCCGGTGAAGATGATGCGGGCCGCGGGAACGTACGCTAGGACGTCGCCGCGCGTATGAGCGGGACCGACCTGGATCAGGCGTACGGTCTTGGCACCGACTGAGTAATCGAGGGTGCCCTCGAAGGTCCGCGTCGGCATCGCGACGTTGATGCCGTCGAAGTCGAACGGCGCAAAGATTTCCGCAAAGAAGCGTCCGGCCTCGCCCATGCTCGCCGCATTATTCTTGAAATCGGCGAGACGTTTGGCGCCGCCGTCGTGGATCATCTCCTCGGCACAGGCCTTCGACGCGATGATCTCGGCGCCTGCAACCAGCTCGTTGCCGAATACATGATCGCCGTTGGAATGAGTATTGACGAGCGCGCCGACGCGGGCAGTGGCTTTGGGTTCCGCGCGGTGCATGGTATCTAGCATCGCGCGCGTGAGCTTCAGGTCGAATAGTGTATCGACCAGCAGGGATTCGCCGCCGTCAACCACGAGGCCGGCGTTGCTCCAACCCCAGGAACCGTCGGGCTGCAGATAGCCATAGCAGCCGTTGCCGAGATCGTGGAGACCCTTGGTGTAGTACTGCCGGCCATTTGCGCTGCGGGCCATCCTCGTTCCTCCCTGGACGATGCCGACCGCCGATCGAGGCGCTGCGGATATGCGCATTCATAGCATCGGGGAGGCCGCGCGCGCGAGTTATGCGCGAAGCAGAGAGCCCGGCTTCAGGTTTTCGCGCGTTCGTGCGCGGGACCTTCGGCGCGCGACAGATTGTGGGCAGTATTGATCAGGAAGACGTGCGTAAAGGCTTGCGGGAAATTGCCCAACTGACGTTTGCCGCGCGGATCGTATTCCTCCGAGAGCAGGCCGACGTCGTTGCACAGTGCGATGAGGCGTTCAAAGATTGCGCGGGCCTCGCTGTAACGGCCCATCATCGCCAGGTTATCCGCGAGCCAGAACGTGCACGGCAGGAATGCGCCTTCGCCGGGGGGTAAGCCGTCAACGCCGAGGGTGTCAGTCGCATAGCGGCGAACCAGGCCTTCGTCCATCAGGTCACGCTGAATCGCCTCGACGGTGCTGACGATGCGCGGGTCGGTCGCGGGCAGGAATCCCACCAGCGTCATCATCAGGACCGAGGCGTCGAGCGTGTCGGCGCCGTAGTACTGGACGAAGGCGTTGCGATCGGCGCTGAAGCCATTGAGGCAGATGTCGGCGTGAATCACGTCGCGCAGCGTGCGCCATCGATCGACCGGCCCTTCGTGTCCGTAACGCTCGACCGCCTTCACGGCGCGGTCCATCGCCACCCACGCCATTACCTTGGAGTGGGTGAACTGGCGGCGCGGTCCCCGTACTTCCCAGATGCCCTCGTCGGGTTCGCGCCAATGGTTTTCGACAAATTCGATCAGCACCTGAACGACCTTCCACGCATCGTTGCCCGGGTTGAAGCCATAGCGCTGCACGGTGTGAAAGACGTCGAGGATTTCGCCATACACGTCGAGCTGGAACTGGTCGTGGGCGGCGTTGCCGATGCGCACGGGGTGGCTGTTCTCGTAGCCTGGAAGCCAGGTGGCTTCGAACTCGGTAAGGCGGCGCTCGCCCGCGAGGCCGTACATGATCTGCATCTGCCGGGGTTGTCCGGCGATCGCCCGCAGGAGCCATCCGCGAAATGCCGCGGCCTCCTCGGTATAACCGGAAACCAGCATGGCGTAGAGCGTGAAGGTCGCGTCGCGCAGCCAGCAGTAGCGATAATCCCAGTTGCGCACGCTTCCGATCCATTCGGGCAGCGAGGTGGTCGGCGCGGCGACGATGCCGCCGGTGGGGCTGTAGGTCAGGGCCTTGAGCGTGATCAGCGAACGAATAATCTGCGGGCGCCATTCGCCGCCGTCATGGCAGCGGGCGGACCACTTGCGCCAGTATTCCTCGGTTTCTTCGAGCGCTTTCACGGGATCGCGGCGACTGGCTTCTGGCAGATGCGATGGTTGCCAGGTGAGAGCGAACGGAATGCTCTCGCCCTCGGGGATAATGAAGCGGGC
Source organism: Binataceae bacterium (SeqCode) (assembly GCA_050011435.1). GTDB lineage: Bacteria > Desulfobacterota > Binatia > Binatales > Binataceae > JADMIL01. Next base: position 72,554 of record JBEKJC010000029.1, on the reverse strand, counting down.
GACCGTTGTGAAGTTTTCGCCGCGCATCTGGACCGGCGTTCGCAGTTGCAGCGCGTCGGGACCGGCGACCGCGCTGAGGCCGTAGTCGCGTCTACGAACCCACGGTATGATGCGTCCGTAATCGAAACGGAAGATCGCCTCCATTTGCATCGGCACAGTTCCGCGCCGGCCCTCGACGATACGAATCAGGTCGATACGGCCTTCACGCTCGCAGATCGGCATAAAATCGATGATCGCGGCGCGTTCGCCGCCGGCCAGTTCGAATTCGGTCTCCAGCACAAGCGTGTCGCCCCGATATTTGCGGCGGACGGTCTTAACTTCAGCGGCCGGTGCGAGCAGCCAGCGGCCATTCCCGGGCGTCCCCAGCAGCGCGGCGAAGCAGGCACCGGAATCAAATCGCGGCATGCAGAGCCAGTCGACCGAACCGTCGCGCCCCACCAACGCGGCAGTATGAGTGTTGCCGATAAGCGCATAATCCTCGATCCGCAGACTCATACCGGCCGCACCTGGCGCAAGGCTCGTAATCCCATGATGCGCATTATACCTACTTCGGTCGAATGAATATCGACGTGAACCGACTAATTCGGCGCCGTGCAATCGTGCACGCTTTGCGATATCTGTTGCGCGAACTCCAGCGTGGCTCGATCAGGATGTACGGAGGAACTCGCGATGGGACGCCTCGACAGTAAAATTGCACTGATAGCGGGCGGCGGCGCCGACGGTCCGCCGAACGCGGGCGAGAAACTTTCGATTGGCAATGGTCGCGCGACGGCGATCACGGCGGCGCGCGAAGGCGCGATCGTGATGGCGGCGGACCTCAACCTCGCGCTCGCACAGCAGACCGCCGACGCGATCACGTCCGAGGGCGGCAAGGCCGCGGCGATCGCCTGCGACGTCAGCCGCGAAGACGACTGCCGGCGCGCGGTTGCGGACACCGTGAAACAGTTCGGCGGGGTCCATCTGCTGGTCAATAACGTCGGCATCGCGGCGGGCGGATCGCTGCTCAATACGACCACCGATCAGTTTGAAAAAGTTTATGCGGTCAACCTGCGCAGTCATTTTCTGATGATGCGCTATGCGGTGCCCGAAATCATAAAGGCGGGCGGCGGCGCGATCGTCAACGTCTCGTCGTTGTCGGCAGTGATCGCCGGCGCCGGAATCGCGTACGAGGCGACCAAGGCGGCTCTGCTGGGTCTATCGCGATCGGTCGCGGTGCGTCACGCGCGTGATAACGTCCGCGTCAACACGATTCTGCCGGGGCTCATCAACTCCTCGATGGTGCGGCGCGAGATCGGCGACCGCGAGGCGCGCGTCGCGCCGCGAATTCCGATGGGACGGCAAGGCACGCCGTGGGAAATAGCCAAGGCGATCGTCTTCCTGCTCTCGGATGACGCATCCTACATCACGGGCACGGAGTTGATCGTCGATGGCGGACTGCGCGCCGGTGAGGGAATTCGGCGGCGCACCGAGCAGGCTCAGTAACGAACTTCAACGGAGAACCTGCCAATGAAGCTGTTCACTTTCGCGACCAGTCCATACGCACGCAAGGTCAGGATCGTGCTCGACTACAAGGGCATCGCATACGACCGATCGAGCGCTGCTATTCGCTCGACCGCAAGGAGGATCTGCGCAGCACCTCCGCGCGCGCCGAAGTGCCGGTGCTGGTACTCGATGACGGACGCTCGATCGCGGATTCGACCGTCATCAGCGAGTACCTCGAGCAGGTCTATCCAACGCCGCCGGTCTATCCGAGCGATGCTTTCGAGCGCTCGCGGATGCGCACGATCGAAGACTTGTGCGATCGCACCTTCGACGCGGTTGGCTTCGGTTATTTTCTCGGCGTGCTGCGCAAAGAGGCGCCCGAAGCGGCCGCGATCCAGGATGCCGCGCGCGACGAATGCCGCGCACTGATGGGTGTACTGGAACGCGAGCTTGGCGATCGTGAATATTTCTGCGGCGAAGTGAGCCTCGCCGATTTCACCGCGATCTGCCACGCGCCGCTCGCGCGCTCGATGAAGATCGATATGAGCGATTTGCCGCGTATGCGAGCGTGGATGGATCGGATGCGCAAGATCCCCGCGGTCGCGGCCGATCACGAGCGCGCGGCCAAAGCGTGGTCGGGCGTACATAACATCGCGGCGGAATTCGAAGGGCCCGACGGCCGCATCCACTGGCGTGACAGCCGGCTCGAATGGCCGGTGCGCCACGGGTTTATCGATTTGGTCGCGCGCGAGTATCACGCGAAAAAGATGATGTTCCCGCCAAAGGCAAGTTGACGCGCGCAATTTCGCGGCGCCGTCATCGCTCACCACGCGCAATCCCCGGAGCGGAATTCTCGGTTGACCTAAGCTCCGGGAAGCGCGGTAATATCGGCGTCGGTAGAAGGAGATAGGTATGCCAGTCGAGTATATTCCGCGCACTCGCGAGCTCTACAGCAGCTATGCGCCGTATCGATGGGTCGTGAACACGGATACGCCACCATGGACGCCACTCAGGAAACCGATCGCGCAGTCGAAGCTCGCGGTAATGACTTCCGGCGGAATCCTCTATCGAGACCAGCCGCGGTTTCATCGCGAGGATGCGAGCTACCGCCTGATTCCGAAGAATGCGACGCCCGACGACCTCAGCGTGTGGCACTTCGGTTACCGCACGGCCGACGCTGAAGCCGATCACAACTGCGTCTTCCCGCTCGCGCGGTTGCGCGAACTGGAGGCTGAGGGCGCAATCGGGGAATTGGCTGATCCCGCATACAGCTTTATGGGCGGGGTCTATTCGGCGCGCAAAGTGCGCGAGGAACTCGCGCCGAAAATCGCGGATGATCTGAAACGCGCGCACGCCGACGCCTTTTTCCTCGTGCCCGCATGACCCGTGTGCCATCAGTCCGTTGGACTGATCGCACGAGTGGTTGAGGCGGCGGGAATACCCACGCTGTGCATGACTTCGGCACTGGATATCACGCAGGCGGTAAATCCGCCGCGCGCCGTGTTCGTGAATTTTCCACTGGGCCATCAGACCGGCAAGCCGCATCAGCCGGATTTGCAACGACAAATCGTGCGCGATGCGCTGCGTGCGTTTGAAACGATCAGCGAGCCGGGGACGATCGTCGAATTGCCCTACGTGTGGGATGCGCACGATCGGCAATGGGAAGCGACCGATTACACCGGCGAATTTCTGCCGCCGCGTCCGCCCAAAGAGGACGCTGACCAGGCCGAGGCAATGCGCCGGGCGCGATTCGCGGATGCGAACGTCAAATAGCGGCGCGGCTGCCCTTTAAGTGAGCCCTTTGGCCGAGCCGTTCGGTTTCTGTGGGGAGACGACGCTGACGGGTTTTTTCATGATCTTGCCGATCCCATGAAATACCCGAAGGTTGGAAGCGACAACTGTCTCGATTCTAATCGCGGGCAACGGCAGTCACCAGCCAAGATTGTCGCCACGGCTAATCCGGTATTTAAACTACGAGGTAAATTTCGGCAAAGAATTGGCGAACGGCGTTACGCGAAGAGGATACCCGCGCTTGTTTACCGCGTCGCACGGAGCCGTTAAAGTCTGAGGCCCAAGGTTTAACCTCTCAATCTTCCAAGGAGAATCAGTTATGGCGCAAGAACGCGCGGGTGCCGTCACAATGCGCGGCAACCCTCTCACTCTGATCGGACCCGAGCTCAAGGTTGGCGAGATCGCGCCCGGCTTCACGCTGATCGGCGCTGGCATGAAGCCCGTCTCGCTCGACGATTACAAGGGCAAGGTCAAAATCATCTCCACGATTCCGTCGGTCGACACGCCGGTTTGCGATGCCGAGACGCGCCGCTTCAACGAGGAAGCCGCGAAACTGCCGGACAATGTTGTAGTGTTGACGGTCTCGATGGACCTGCCGTTCGCGCAATCGCGCTGGTGTAGCGCGGCGGGCGTCGACAAAGTCACGACGCTCAGCGACTATCGCGGCGCCCATTTCGGCGAGACCTACGGCGTCCTGATCAAGGAGCTCTACCTGCACGCTCGCGTGGTCTTCGTGGTCGACAAGAACGACAAAATCGTGCACGTCGAATACGTCAAGGAAGTAGCCAATCAGCCCAACTTCGAGAGCACCCTCGAAGCCGCGCGTAAGGCGGCCGCCTGAAAATATCCCGGCGGGAGCGAAGGCGCGTATCGCGCGCGCTTTCGCTCCTGCGATCTCCTGGTTGAACGGCGATATCGATTTGTCACAGGATAGCCACGGTGGCGAGCGCACGCGCGCCGCAAACCGCCATGCCTTCCCCGCCGAATATCAGCGCGGACTTTACGAGGCGATATTCCGCCGTCGCGATATTCGCAAGTTCATCCCCGACGCGGTGCCGGACGAAGTGCTCGCGCGCGTGATCGTCGCCGCGCATCATGCGGCCAGTGTGGGGTTCACGCAGCCGTGGGACTTTATCGTCGTACGCGACTCGGAGCGGCGGCGCGAGGTCAAACGCGTCTTCGAGCAGCAGCGCGCGCTCAACGCGACACAATTTACCGGCGACCGTTTGCGCAAATTTCTCGCACTCAAACTCGAGGGCATTCTCGAAGCGCCGCTCAACCTGATCGTCACCTGCCAGCCCGATCGCTTCGGACCTGCGGTACTCGGCAAAGTCAGCATTCGCGAGGTCGAGGTCTATTCGACTTGCCTCGCCGTCGCCAACCTGTGGTTGGCGGCACGCGCCGAAGGACTCGGTGTCGGCTGGGTCAGCATCGTGCGCAATGACGCGCTACGCGAGATCTTTTCGATTCCGAACCACATCATTCCGGTGGCGTACCTGTGCATCGGCTATGTCGAGTCGTTTCCTGATCGGCCTGTGCTCGAGAGCGCCGAATGGGCGGCGCGGATGCCGGCGCGCACGCTGCTCCACTTCGATTCGTGGAACTGCAAGATCGAGGGCGACGGGCACACGCTCGCCGATCTGGTTCAGAGCCCGGAGATTTGGCGCCACCAGTTGGATGTTACGGCACCGCTCGACAGCGGGCATCGAGGCGTCGAGCATCGCGCTGAGGGCGCGGGCGTTCCGATCGGCGTAGCGAAAACGCAAGGTGACTAATGAACCGTGGCGCTGGTCGCTGCACGGACGCACGCTCGCGGTCTCCCTGCCGGCGCCGTGGCTGGTGCTCGGATGGGCCCCGCTGGGCGGTGGCTTCAAGCACGCCGACTTGATCGTGAATCATCAAATCGAAGATGACGATCGTGCCGCCACCGAAGCGCCGCGAGCGCATTTGACCGGTGTTGTGCGGGCCTTGGGGCGCGATCCGCGCCGCGCCGTTGCGATGATGACAGGTGCGCAGGTTGCACGCGCTGGTCGCGCGACGCTCGGACGCGACGGGCTGGTGGTCGGCGCGTGGTGCAGCGCGGGATGCACGAATGCTTTAAAGGTGGGTGATCGAGCGACGGTAGGCGTGCCACGCGCCACTGAAACCGACCGGCACAAATTGCGCACACTCAAGCCTGGGACGATCAATCTTATCGTAGCGATTAATCAGCCGTTCACGCGCTCAGCAATGGCCGAAGCATTGCAAATCGCGGTCGAAGCACGAGTTGCCGCGATTCACGACGCCGGAGTGGTGAGCGTTAGATCGGGCGCGATCGCGACGGGCACCGGTACCGACTGCATCGCAGTCGCAGCGCCGATATCCGCGTCGCGAGCGACATCAGTTGCCTATTGCGGCAAACATACGCTGGCCGGTGAACTGATCGGTCGTGCTGTGATGCGCAGTTGCGCTGTCGCGATCGCGCACGCCGTTCGCTGATTAGGACAGTTGAATTACGCTTTTCATTTATCGGCGCCGCTCATCGCAACTGCGCTGGCGATCGATTTCGTGGCAGGCGATCCGCGGTGGATGCCGCATCCGGTCCGTCTCATCGGCGCGGCGATCTCCTTCGGCGAGCGCATTTTGCGCACCGGCGACGAGCGCCGCGACCTTCGGAACGGCTTCATTCTCGCGCTTGCGACCATCGTGCTGTCCGGCACCTGTGCCTGGATAATCATCGCGACCGCGAGCTGCATCGCCGTACCGCTGGGTGCCGCCGCCGCGACTCTGATCGCATGGACGACGCTGGCCTTGCGCGGACTCGACGATGCCGCTCGCCAGGTGGAGCGGGCCGTCGAATCTAACGACGAGGCTTTGGCACGGAGCGTACTCCCGGCGTTGGTCGGTCGCGATCCTGAGAAGCTCGATCGCGCAGGGATGATTCGCGCGACGATCGAATCGGTTGCCGAAAACACTTCCGACGGCGTCATTGCACCGTTGTTGTTTCTGTTCGCGGGTGGACCGGTTGCCGCACTTGCCTATAAAGCCGTCAACACACTCGACTCGATGATTGGCTATCGCGACGAGCGCTACTTCTTTTTCGGGCGCGCCGCAGCGCGAATCGACGACGTTGCGAATTACTTGCCCGCGCGACTGACGGCGATCTGCTTGATCGCGGCGGCGCATTTCGTAACCGGTCGCGCGCCGCAGGCATGGGCGGTCTGTCGCGCGGACGCGCGCACTCACGCGAGTCCCAACGCCGGATTTCCGGAAGCCGCCGTCGCCGGAGCGCTTGGTATCCAACTCGGCGGCGACGCGATTTATGGCGGTGAAGTCGAACATCGCGCGGCGCTGGGCCGTGCGGAGCGCGCCCCGACCGTGACGGACATCGTCGCGGCGCGCGCAATGATGAGCATCGCCGCCGCGGCCGCATTTTGTCTGCTCACCGTCGCGCGGTCTATGATCGTCACTGTGTTTGCGTGAAATGTGCTCCGGCACACGCAATCCGCCCGGTATGAGTGCCTGCGCATGAGCGTTATCGAAAAACCCGCTCGCCACTTCGGTGCGCTGACGCCAATTCCGATCGATCGCACGCACGGCGGCGCGGCGCCCGACGGTACGATCGATTTCAGCGCGAGCATCAACCCGCTGGGCCCGCCACCTGTCGCGATAGCGGAGTACCATCGCGCTGTCGCATCGCTGGCCTGCTATCCAGCTCCATACGCGGATGTTCTCAGCGGCCGGATTGCGGATTGGATCGGAATTGCTGCTGACAATATTCTGGTCGGCAACGGTTCGACGCAACTGATCTATTTGCTGGCGCGCGTCATGCGCTGGCGCAGGCCGGTCGTCGTCACGCCAACCTTCAGCGAAATCTCTAATGCGCTGATCCTGGTCGAGGCAGCCCCGCACGCGATTGAGCTGTCGCGTGAACGCGATTTCAATTTGCGCATCGACGAAGTCACGCGCGTGCTCGAAGCCGGCGCCGACGTGATCTTGTTGGGACGGCCGAACAGCCCGACCGGCGCGATGGTATCGTTCGACCAGGCAACGGCGATCGCGATCGAATGCGCACGCTTCGGCGCGCACTGCGTTTTCGACGAAGCCTTTATCGATTTTGCGGCCGACCCGCGGTCGATGATTCGGATGATTCCGCACGCGCCCAACGTGATCGTGCTGCGATCGATGACAAAGATTTTCGCCATCCCGGGGCTGCGGCTGGGCTTCGTCGTGGCCGCGCCGCCCTCGATTGCACGGCTGCAAGCGGTGCTCGAACCGTGGTCGGTGAATGCCGTTGCGGAGCGGGTCGGGATTGCCTGCGTCTGCGTCGCCGATGGATATATCGCAACCACCCGCGAGTTGATTGCGCACGAACGCGGCTATCTCACCGACGGCCTCGCTCAAAATCCGCACTTGCGCGTCTTTCCGTCGGCTGCCAACTTCCTGATGCTTGCGGCGCGCGAAGACGGCACGGACTTATTCGGCGCGTTTTTGCTGCGTCAGGCGATTGCCGTGCGCGATTTGCGCTCGCTGCCCGGATGCGGTCCCGGCCTTTACCGGGTCGGTATCCGAAACCACGAGGACAACGCGCGCATCGTCGCCGCGGCGCGCGACTACAATGGAGCGATGCACGAGTGAGTATTCTTGAAAAGACGTTGGCGGCTATCGAAGCACCCGATACCGAAGCCGCACGAAGCGCGGCAATGCGCCTGGACTCACTGACCAAACCGCGCGGCAGCCTGGGCTATCTCGAGGAAATCGTGCGCCGTTACGCCGCCATCCGTCACGACTCCTCCGCCGCGCGCGGACCCGGCGCAATCGCCGTTTTCGTCGCCGACCATGGAATCGCTGAAGCCGGCGTCAGCGCATATCCAAAGGCGGTGACGGTCGAGATGCTGCGCAATATCGGCGGGGGCGGCGCCGCGATTAGCGTACTGGCGCGGCGCTTCGGCTACGAATTGATCGTTACCGATGTCGGCGTAGAGACTGACACCAGCACGACGCCCTTCGCCGGCGTGCGTTACCGGCGAGTCGCCGCGGGCACGAGGAATTTCCTGGAAGGCCAGGCGATGACGAACGCGGAGACCCGCCAAGCCATCGAAATCGGAATCGAAACCGCGCGCGGGGCCGCGGCAGGCGGAGTCACGTTGCTCGGAATCGGCGAGATGGGTATTGCCAACAGCACGCCCGCAGCCGCGATTCTGGCTGCCGTCACCGGAATCGAGCCGGCCCGCATGGCTGGACGCGGCACCGGCGTTGACGACCCGGCGCTCGCACACAAGGTCGAGGTAATCGAAGCGGCGCTGCGGCTTCATCGCGCGCATTTCGGCGACGGACTCGCGATGCTGGCTGCGATCGGCGGCCTGGAGCTGGCCGCGATGACGGGGGCGTGTCTCGGCGCCGCAGCCGCGCGCGTGCCGGTGGTCGTTGACGGGTTTATCGCCACGGCGGCCGCGGCCGCGGCCGAAAGCATTTGCCCCGGTATTTATCGGCACCTGCTCTTCAGCCATCGATCGGCCGAGGGCGGCCATGCGCTCGCGCTGCAAGCGATGGGTGTGCGTGCGATTCTCGACCTCGATATGCGCCTCGGCGAAGGCAGCGGCGCCGCGATCGCGATGAGCGTGATTCAGGCCGCGCTCGCGTTGTTCCACGAAATGGCGACGTTCGAGAGCGCGGGCGTTTCGGGAAAAATCGAATGAGCGATTCGGCCGACGAAATCGGCGCCGGTGCACCAGCCGACGAAAGTCCGCACCCGGCGCCTGCTCATCGCAGCCGTGAATTCGGCATCGCACAGTGGCTATTGGAGATGCGGCTCGCAGTCGCGTTTCTGACTATTCTTCCGGTCGGCCCCGCAAACACGGCCGCATCAGCCGACGTAGCCGCATCCTTCGGATGGTTTCCGCTGGTCGGTTTCGGCATTGGATCGATGCTGTGCGCAGTGGATTGGCTGCTCGCGCCGATATTCGGCCATGCGCTGCGAGCGGTCTTGATTGTTCTGATCCTGACGGTGCTGACCGGCGCTCTCCATCTCGACGGCGTTGCCGATACGGCCGACGCGCTGGGAGCAGGACGCGACCGCGGGCGCGCGCTCGATATTTTGCGCGACAGCCGAATCGGCAGCTTCGGCACAATCGCACTGTTCTTCGTGATCGGCCTCAAGATTATCGCGATCGCGGGCAGCGGCGGTGCGCAGCATTACGCGATGCTTTACATGGCGCCCGGCTTAGGTCGATGGGCGATGGTCGCACTGGCCAGCGGTCTCGATTATCTACGCGCCGAGGGCGTTGGCGCTGCAATGCTTTCGCGCGACCGCCGCCGCAATTTACGGATCGCAACGGTGACCGCGGTCGTCGCACTCGCTCCGTTGGTGACGCTGCACGCGTTTCGCGCGTGCCTGATCGCAGCCGCGGTGACGGTCGCCCTCCACGGATTTTACCTGCGATGGATCGGCGGGGTGACGGGGGATTTGATCGGCGCGGGGGGCGAACTGGTCGAGACCGCGGTATTGATCGGGCTAGCCGGCTGAGCGCCCTCGCTAGTGTGTTCCACGAGCAAGGCGAGTGCGCTCGGCTCTTTACGATTGAGCACGACTTGGCCGCACACCGAGCAACGCGAACGTCGGACACTAAAAAAATCACTTCAAGCGTAGCGGATAACCGGCCGCCATCAGGAGTACCCGGTCCGCCACGTGCGCCACCTTTTGATTGGTCCAGCCGAGCAGATCGCGAAAGCGCCGCGCGACTGGATTGTCCGGCACGATTCCCCATCCGACTTCATCGGTCACGACAATTATTGGAAACGGCGCCCGTCGCAACGCCGCGCTGAGCGTGTCGGCCTCGGCCAGAATTGCCTTATCGTCCAGACCCTTGCCGATTAAATTCGATACCCAAAGCGTCAAACAGTCGAGCACCGCGACATCGGCCTTGGTCGATATCGCGGCGATCGCACCTTCAAGGCCGACGGGCTCCTCGACCGTGATGAACTCGGATGGGCGGGTCGTCCGATGATGCGCAATGCGCGCGCACATTTCGTCGTCCAGCGCTTCGGCGGTCGCAATGAAGTAGCGGTAAGTGGCGGCCGGGTCGGCCGTCGCCAGCATGATCGCATGCGTGCTCTTGCCGCTGCGCGATCCTCCGGTGACAAGCGTCAGAGTAGGCATTGCGCAACAGCGTAACTGATTTTCCCGCCGCCGATAACCCGGCGCCGGATTGCCTGATCATACGATTGCGTACACGCCGCACGACTTGGCCACGGACCGAGCAACGCGAGCGTCAATCACTGAAAAAATCGCCCCGATTGACTGTCGGCGCACTCGCGAATAGTAGTCTAGGCCGCATCCGGTGTTCGGGAAGTCGGTGAGATTCCGGCGCTGCCCCGCAACTGTAACGGGGGACGGAGGCCCATCATGCCACTGCGCAAGCGGGAAGGCGGGCCCGAGTAAGAACCCCAAGCCAGGAGACCGGCCGGGTGACTTGGCAGTTTGCCTTCCGCGGGGATGGTGATGTCGGGATTCCGCGATCCCGATGTCCGATCCTTTCAGCGAAGGGTCGGGTTTCGCGTTTCCCAGCCCGCCTTGCCGCCTCCGCGCAGATGGCCGACGCCATACCACGAGGGTGGCTATGCTGTGGAAATATCTTTCCCTTTTCGTTCTGACTATTTCGATTGCTGCAGCCAGGTCCGCACTTGCGATCGCGGACGACACACCAAGCGGCGCTGTGTCTCATGCGCAACCGTCCCCGACGCCGTCCCCGAGGACGCCATCGCCAACATCGGCGAACGCTGTGGCACAAGCATCGCAACCGGCCGCTACCGCAACACCTGCCACCAATAGCCAGTCGCGAACGCCACTCCCGCCCATGGTGATCGTGGTTACGGCGACGCGGATGGCGACACCGCTCAGCGAAATCGGCACCGCCGCATCGGTGGTGAGCAGTAAGGTGATCGAATCGCAGCAGATTCGCGACGCTACCGATGCACTACGCGAAGTTCCGAGTGTGCAGGTGACGCAAAGCGGGTCGCCCGGAACGATTTCCAACGTCGCGATTCGCGGCTCGACGGCCGCGCAGACGCTAATCATGATCGACGGGGTGCCCGTCAACGATTCGGCTACCGGATCGTTCGATCTAAGTCGGCTTACGACCGACAACCTCGATCGCATCGAAGTGGTGCGCGGCTCCGGCGGCGCGCTCTACGGGTCGCAGGCCATCGGGGGCGTGATCAATTTAATTTCCCGCGAAGGTTCGGGCGCTCCGAAATTCACCCTTTTGTCACTGGGCGGCAACCGCGCGTCGCAGAATCAGGTAGCAACCTTCGACGGCGCGCAAGGAAAGTTGGCGTACTCCGGTGCTCTCTCATATTTCTCGACCAGCGGTTATCGTATCCGCAACGACAGTTCCGACAATCTCTCGGGCGCGCTTCGCCTCGATTACCATCTCGATGAAAACACCGTGATTCGCGTCTTCGCGCGCTATACCCGCGCAAATGTGAGCCTGGCGAATTACTCGATCTACGGCGACATCGCCAACAACCCCAATGCTCATCAGCGCAACGAATTCATGCTCTACAAAGGGGAAATTGACCGCAAATTCGGCGATCGCCTCGTCGTTAATCTCAGTGGCTATTTCGTGCGCGACGAACTGCGCCTCAATGCGATACCCTTCGCCGCGCAAACGCACGTCCCGTTCGGCAGCCTCAATTCGGAGAGCGACCATATCCCCGACGAGACGCGCGGCGCGAACCTCGAAGCAATTTATACTTGGGCGCCGGGCTTTCGATCCTTGATGGGCTTCGACTTCAAGGATCGCTGGGTGCATTCCCAGAGCGATCTCTTCTACCTCGATCCACCATTTTCCCTGACCGGCCAGCCCGGATGCGCGCCCGTGTCGAAGGACTTTCGCTGCCTGTCGATCTTCAACGCCCGCCGCCAGGAATATGCCGGTTATGTCGAACAGGAGGCACAACTTCTTAACGGTCATCTGATTGGCACCGCCGGATTTCGCGTTGACGGCAATAGCCAGTTTGGAAGGGAAGTCAGTCCGGCATGGTCAGTGGCTATTCCGATACCGCTGTCCGGCCTTACCCTGCGCGGCAGCTACAGCGAAGGCTTCCGCGCGCCGAGCTTCAATGAATTGTACTATCCAGGTTTCGGCAACCCACAGCTCGTACCGGAAATTTCATCCGAATGGGACGGCGGTTTTACCAAGACCTTCGGCGAAGGCGCCGAGATTACCGCCAATTATTTTTCCCGCCGGGTGCACGACTTGATCGTGGCTGTTCCCTGCACGTTCAATGCCGATTCCTGCCCGGACGGTGCGTTGGCTGGCAACGCCGGCCGCGTCGACACCCAGGGCATCGAAGTGATCCCGTCGGTCCATCCGATCCGTGGATTGACGCTCTCGGGCAGCTTTACCTATCTCGACGAGACCCACGTTTCGGTTACGCCAACGACGCGGCCTACGCGAGTGCCGAAGTACTCCGCGGCCGCGCTGGTCGAATACACCCGCGCTGAGATCTTCCGCGGCAGCGACCGCTTCACCACGACGCTCGCGTACACATTTGTCGGCGATCGCGATGACATCACCACCGCGGGCGGCATCACGAGCCATGACGCATATAATCTGTTTAACTTCTCCGCGACCTATTCACCGGGAATCCGGTGGCGCGTAGTGCGCGATGAGGCGATGATCGCGCGCGTCCAGAATCTGTACGATCGCAATTACTCGGAAAGCTTTGGTTTTCGCTCGCCGCCAGTGAATTTCATGGCAGGCCTTAAACTCTACTTCTAGCGGGTGGACGGCAGCCTCTGCGAAAATGCGCAGAGGCGGGTGTGCTAATCTTCAGGGTAGCTGCTCATGCGCGAAGCATCGCTCGAAGATTGCGCGCACGCGCGAGCGCCGTAGCACGAGTTCGTCGAGCAGGTGTTGAGCGGCGTCAGGCCCCGCGTATCCCATGCGTCGAGCGAGCGGCATGAGGTCGCGATGCGCGGTCGGCAGCGCCCACGCCGCATGGTCGCTCTCGATGCGCAGTCGATCTTCGACTCGCAGCAGGAAGCGGTAGTCCGACTCGAGGTCTTGGGCGTCGCGCGCGTCCATCAGATTCGCTTGCGCGACTGCACGAATCAGTCCAACGGTGCCTTGTTGACGCAGCGACGGAAATGCGTGACCGTGCCGCAGCGCCATCATCTGCGTGATGAACTCGGCGTCGACCAGGCCGCCGGGGCCCTGCTTGAGATTGAGCCGATGCTTGGTCTCGGCGCCAATCTCTCGTTCCATCCGTTCGCGCATCGCCGCGATTTCGCCGACCTCGGCGGGCGTGAGACCGCGCTCGAAGACGAACTCCTGGCGCGACGACTCGACTTCCTCGGTGAGCCAGGCGTCGCCCGCAACTACCCGCGCACGCACCAGCGCCTGCCGTTCCCACACCGCGGAACTCTGCCGATGGTATTCACGAAAGCCGGCGAGCGAGGCGACCAGCGGTCCGGCGTTGCCCGATGGCCGCAGCCGCAGGTCGAGCTTATAAGCGGTGCCCTCGCGCGTCGGCGCCTCGAGAATCGCGATGAGCTTTTGCACCACGCGCGCCGCGGCTTCGCGCGCCCCCGCAACAGTTTCGTCGGGCTCATGATAAACGAAAATGAGGTCGAGGTCGGAGTTATACGACATCTCGCCCGCGCCCAGCCGGCCCATCGCGATCGCGCACAGCTTAAGATCGGCGGCCAGCGGATAACGCTTCGCCGTTTCGTCGCGCGCCAGTTGCAGCGCTTCGCGCAGCACCGTTTCCGCCAGATTCGTCAGTTCGATCTGAACGCCTTCCAGTTCCAGGTTGCCGGCCAGGTCCGCAATCGCGACGCGCAGAAACTCCTGCTGCCGAAACGAGCGGATGGCGTCGAGCCGCGCCTCGAAGTCCGTACTCGCCGCGACCAGTCCGGCCAGTTCGTCGCGCAACTCAGTCGCAGTGCGCTGGATCTGCGCGAGATCGGATCGCACCAGTGTATCGAGAATCTCCGGATGGCGGATAAAAAGCGCGGAAAGATGGCCGCTGGACGCGAACAACTTGAGCAACACTCGGCGCGTCACCGGATGCTCTTCCAGCAGTCCCAGGAACGAAGTCCGCGCGCCGACCGCCGTGATGAACGCGGCGAGATTCATCAGCGCCAGGTCGGGATCGGCGAGGCCGCGGATTTCGTCGAGCAGTTCGGGACCCAGGCGATCGAGCAATTCGCGGCGGTATGGACTCGCCGACGGCTGCGTAGCACCCCGCGCCAGCAACACCAGATGATTGACGCTTTCCGCCGGGCGGTTGAAGCCCAGTTCGGCGAGCGCAGCGAAATCGCCGTCACCCTCGCGCGCCGCGCGCCATGCAATTTCCGCCGGTCCCGAGACCTTGACCTCGCGGCGTTCGCCGCCGCCCGCCAGCATTTCGCGAAACTGAGTCGCCACGAAATCGCGATGAGTACGGAGACGCTCGCGCAAACGATCCGCCGCTTGCGCCGATTTGCCGAAGCCGAGCCGCGCCGCCAGCACGCCGAACGCCTCTGCGTTATCGGGCAGCGTATGGGTCTGCAGGCCGGCGGCGACTTGCAGCTTGTGCTCCGTATCGCGCAGGAAACGATAAGAGTCACGAAGTTTTTGCGCTCGATCACCGGCCAGATAGCCATAGCTCTCGAGCCGGACCAGCGCATCGAGCGTCATCGCCGTGCGCAGTCGCGGATCGCGTCCGCCATAAATCAGGGTGAGCGATTGCACGATAAACTCGAGTTCCCGGATGCCCCCGCGGCCGAGCTTGATATTGCGCTCGATCAGATCCGGCGATCGCAGCTCCTGCTCGATCTGCCGCTTCATCGCACGCAATTGCCGCAGCGTGTCGAAGTCGAGGTAGCGACGGTAGATGAAACGCGTGAGTTCCTCGATCATCCGGCGGCCGATTTCGATCGCACCTCCGGTCGGCCGTGCGCGCAGTAGCGCCGCGCGCTCCCAGGTGTCGCCGTGGCTTTGGTAATAAGCGAGCGCGCTTTCCACCGGGATCACCAGCGGCGAACCACGCCCACCCGGCCGCAGACGCATATCGACCCGAAAACATTCCGTCGCGATTATCTCGGTCAGGGTTTCGCCGATATGGTTGGCGATTTCGAGCCGCGTCGGATCGGCCGCTCCACCGAGCAGATAGATCAAATCGATGTCCGAGCTGAGGTTAAGCTCGCCCGCCCCGAGCTTGCCCATCGCGAGTACGCACAGATCGCGCGCGACGGCGGCATTCGTGCCGGCCAGTTGTGCGGCAGCACTGAACGCACCGTGAATACATTCCTCAGCGAGCCGCGAGAGCGCGCGCGTCGTGTCAGTTACCGACAGGCGGCCGAGCAGATCGCCCATCGCGATCTGCAGAAACCACCCCCGCTTGAACGCTCCTAAAGCCGCCGCCGCCGCTTGACGATCGTTTGAGTCGCGCGGCTCATAGGCGATGGTGGCAACGAACTCGTCAGGTTTGATTGCCCGCGCTGTATCGAATATTTGCAGCCAGCGGTCGCCGAGCTTGGATAGTTCCGACCCGACCAGCTCCGACGCGCCGAGAACAAAGGACAGGTCCGCGGTTCTCGACGGATCTCCCACCGCCCGCGCCAGCACTGCCGGCGTTTGCTCCGCGAGCTTCAGCATGAAGGCCAGCGCGAGCCGTTCGTCGGGCGCGCGATCGCGAATCGCGGCGAGCACCCGCGCCGCGATATCGCCGTCCGCGATCAGACCGGCGAGCCGCGCTGCAAGTCCGCGCAGTTCGGGGGCAAAGCTGCTCACATCCATCAGATAGAACAATAGCAAAGCCCAGTTGAGCTCGCCGCGAACAAAGTCCGCATTCAAGCAACGCAACCGGGGCCGGCGGCGTTTCGGATTAAATGCGTCGTGGTGTTACCTTCGATGCAGCCGCCGCATGAATAATTCTGAGCAGGAGCTTTTGCGATGATCGTTCTTTACACCACCGAACGCGATTACCCCTGGGGCACCCTTCGATCCACCCACGCGAGCAAAACCAAGGTCGTGCTCGAGGAAAAGCGCATTCCATATCGAATCGAGAATCTGCCGCCCGGCCATTTGTGGAAGAAACCGCCCGAGATGGTCGCGCGACATCCACTTGGTAAGGTCCCGTATATCGACGACGGCGAACTGACCATTTACGACTCCACCGTCATCGGCGAGTACCTCGAGGAACGCTTTTCGTGGCCCCGCCTGATGCCGCCGGGTAACCCGTTCGCGCGCGCCCAAATCCGCATGATCGAGCAATTCGTCGACGAGGCACTGCTGGTGGGAAATCTGCCGCCGATTTGGATGCCGTACTGGAGCGATCCGGACAAGCGCGATACCGAGCGAATGGAAAAGGGCCGCGAGGGACTGCGGTCTCGCGATCTTCCCTATATCGATAAGGTGCTGGCCGGGGCGCCCGCGGGCGGTTACATGTGCGGCGATTTTTCGATCGCCGATGTGGGCCTGATGGTGCTCGCGATGGTGCTGGAAGTTGACGGCATGCCCTCGGACAAATTCCCGCGGGTCGAGCGTTATCTTGATTTGCTGCGGACGAGGCCGAGTTATCGCGCGATCAGTCCCCGGACCAAGGTCGCCGATGCGGCCGCGCTAATGCCCGCGGTCTGAGTCCAGGCACTGCCCAAGGTCTCACCAAAAGCTCCTGCGAAGGTCTGCGGCGTATTACGCCCGCGTTGTCACATGACCGCTTCGATGCGCGTGATGACCCCGATGAGCCGTCACACGATGCACCGATCCATGATGCGACCGATGCCCCGCTCGCCGCGGCGGAGCGAAGTCGGTTTTCACCACCGGCGGTGGCGGCACGTCGGAATATTGCAGGCCGGGGAAATACTTGTCCTCCTCGCGATGGATCTGCAAAGCAGCAAGAAACTCCGAGTAGTAATTCCGTGCGGCAAATCCAAAGTGCGGCCCGTTAAAGTTACGCACGATGCGGTCGTAGTCGCCGCCGAATTCGGCCGCCGCCGCTGAGGTGCCGCCAGTGCCGTAATTATACGCCGTTATCGCGAGCGGCCAGCTGCCGAGCGCGTCGTAGTTCGCGCGCAGCAGAGCCGCCGCCGCGTGCGTCTCTCTGGTCGGGTCGAGTCGGTCGTCGTGGTAGCGCGTGATGCGCATGTACTGCTTGCCCGTACCGCGCGTGAATTGCCAGATCCCCACCGCACCCGCGCTCGATTTGGCGCGGCTGTAAAAGCCTGACTCGACCGTCGCCAGCGTCACCAGTTCCGGCGGCAGACCCGCGCCGCGGAAGATTCGTTCCATCGTCGGGCGGTAGTACTTGCTGCGCAGCAGGCCTTCGCGAAAACGCTCGCGCAGGCCTTGCTGCACGCGCAGATTCTGCGCCGCTGCAGCGTACGACGACGACGGTTCGCTCTTGAACATATCGGCGATATGCTTCTCTTCGGTATCTGCCGGCGGCTGCCCCCCCGCGAGATGGTTCAGCGCAGTGGTGAACTTGCTCTTGAGGTAATCATTTATATCGGCGACTTCTCCACGCGTCGGGTCGCCGTCACCGGGCAGATGTATCACCTGGTAAATGCGATCGACCTGGTCGCGATCGTGGACGATGAAATCACGCACGCCGTATGTCGCGAATACGTCAACCCAGAACTTGACGTTTTCCTCAATCGCCGGCGGTTGCGGAAACGCCACCTCGGCAGCGGCTAACGCGCGCGGACCGGGCACGGACATCAGTAGCGCGCAGGCTAATGCTCCTGCGGCTATCCGCCTCACCACTCTACCAACGATCGAATTTCCGCTCGGCACGTTCCCCTCCCCAGTCTCCCCGACAACCTGCACCGCCCGCAATCACAGAGATCAACGCTTAGCCTCTATCAGTACTAAGCAGTAGATACTTGCCGTAGCATAGTCAATGCCTACTCCGTATCGACGTGAGTGAATTTTGGCCACATTATTCATTAATTTCCGATGTTTGCCCCAGGACGCCCTAACCCTTGAGCGCCCGGTCACAGTGATCGAGTAATCTGACGCCAGCGGCGACATTAATTTGGCTCCTTTGGCAATTTACCGGTCGCCGATCCACCCCCCCTCAAGTGCCCGTGTAGCGTGGCCGTCGGTCAGTCCACCGCCATTTACAGCCACAATCAGGGCTTGACGTTTAGACTGGATTCCAATAGGAAATTGAGAATCATTCTCAATATCACCGCAGGAGCTGCCGATGCCCCGCAGGCCATTAACCAAATCGATCCTGACCGCCGCCGCAATCAGCCTGATCGCCACGTGTGCGCCGTCGTTCGCTTTCGCCGCCGATGCCTCGGAAATCCGTTTTGAGAACCATCGATTCACGCCGCAATCCTTGACCGTCTCGGCTGGGCAACCACTGACCATCAAGGTAATCAACGCCAGCAATGAAACGATAGAGTTCGAAAGTTTCAAGCTCAATCGCGAGGTCGCGATGACGCCGGGCGAAACAATCACGGTTCGTCTGCCCGCGCTTAGCCCAGGAAGCTACGACTTCTACGACGACTTCCATCAGGACGTTCCCGAGGGAAGCATCGTCGCGAAATGACCAGGACCGAGAGCGCCGATGACCTTCAGGAATATCCGGACCGTTGGATTGCTTGGAATCGTGGGATGTTTTCTGGTCGCCCAGTTTATTCCGGTTCAGCGCACCAACCCGCCGGCGAAGGGCGATGTCTCCGCACCGCCGGGAGTCGAGGCGACGTTGAGACGCGCCTGCTACGACTGCCATTCCAACGAGACGCGATGGCCCTGGTACACCCGCGTCGCACCGTTCTCCTGGCTGGCCGCCCACGACGTGGAACTGGGACGCCGGCAGATCGACTTCTCCGAGTGGGGCGAATACTACCCATCCACGCGAAAACGAAAGCTTCGATGGATGGACCGGGCATTGCGCCAGGAGGCGATGCCGCCGTGGTCATACCGCATTTTCCATTCCGGCGCCCGGTTGACCGCGCAAGACCGCGCGGCACTGGAACGATGGATCGATTCGGAAATTTCGTCTCCATCACCGGATTCACGGAATAAGTGAGGAATTGAAGTGAGAAAATATTTGCATTTAGCTTTAGCTGGTTCATTGCTGGCGCTCGGCATGTTTCTGTCTCCGCGGCCGGCCGCCGCGCAACTCGATCCCTGGGAGTTCGAGGTTTACCCTTACGCCACCGAGAGCCGAGGCACTATCGAATTGGAAACCGACAACGCGGTCGTTGCCAACGGCCACAGTCGGGGCGGTGAAGGCAGCGCCGCAGGAACCTTTCGCAGTCAAGGCATGTGGTACAACCAGTACGAATTAACCTACGGACTTACCGACCGCATCGAAGCTGCGGCATATCTGCTGATGGCCGCACCCGACGGCCACGGCTACTGGTACGCCGGCTCCGAATATCGCTTGCGCGGCCGGCTCTTCGACCCCGACGTGCTGCCGGTCAACATAGGCTGGTACGCCGAGCTCGAATGGCACAAGACACCGCAGTTCGACGATGCCGATGTCGAGCTGGAACTGCGCCCGATAATTGAAAAAGACATCGGACGGTTTTCGTTCATGGCGAACCCGATCTTCGAGAAGGTCCTGGCTGGGGTGGGCAAGAACCAGGGCTTTGAATTCGGCTACTCGACTGGCGCTTACTACCGATGGATTCGCTATCTGTCCCCCGGCGTCGAATTCTATGGCGCCATCGGCCGGATGGACGACACCGATCCGCTCAGCCAGCAGCAGCACTACGTCTTCCCGGTGCTATGGGGCGAGCTGCCTCACGGAATCGAATATAACTTCGGCCCCGGCTTCGGCCTGACGCGCGGATCCGATCGCGTAATCATGAAATTCAACCTCGAGCTGGAACGCTTCGTCGGCGCGATCTTCGGTCCGTCCTCCGAGCACGGCTGGTTCTTCTAGGCGTTCGAGAGCGCGACCGCGCCGGCGTGTATTGAGCCGGCGTCGCGCACCCGGATAAGCTCGGATCATCGTGGCTGCCGACGAAATCGAGATCGTCCCGATTACCCGCCCGCTCGCCGCGACGGTCAAAGTTCCCGGCTCGAAAAGCATTACCAATCGCGCCTTGTTGTTGGCCGCGATGGCTGACGGCCAATCGACCATCGACTCCGCTTTGATCAGCGACGATACGCGCCGGATGGTCGCGGCGCTCGACGCGCTGGGCTTCGCGATCGAAGCTGACGAGCCTGCCCGGCGAATTACGCTAATGGGCCGCGCCGGCGTGATTCCCTCAACCGCCGCGAACCTTGACGCGGGCGGCGCCGGTACTGCAATGCGCTTTCTCGCCGGCTTCCTCACGCTCGGCCGCGGCCGCTACCGCCTCGACGGCAACGCCCGGATGCGTGAGCGGCCGATCGGCGCGCTGATCGATGCGATGCGCACGCTCGGCCTCGACGTGACCAGCGAACTCGGCAACGGCTGTCCGCCCATCATAATCGATACAACCGGCGCGCCATTCACCGGCGGTACCGTCGCCATCGATGCGAGCCTCTCGTCGCAATTCGTCTCCGCGCTGCTGATGCCGGCACCGCTGTGGCGCGATGGCCTCAGGCTCACTATCTCCGGCGACGCCGCGCGTCCGTTTATCGAGATGACCCGGCGACTGATGGAAGCCTGGGGCGCTGCCAGCAGCGTCACCGGCGAACTGGGCGACTTGATCGTGGTGCCGGGCGGCCAGCGCTACCTTGCGAAGAATTTCTCCGTCGAGCCTGACGCCACGGCCGCGACTTACTATGCGGCGGCGGCGGCCCTGCTCGGCGGCACCGTGACGATACCCGGCTTGACGAAAACGTCCGTCCAGGGCGACACCGGCTTTCTCGCCATTCTCGAACGGATGGGTGTGCGCGTGACCTGGCATGCTGATGCGGTCGCAGTCACCGGAACGGGCAGGCTGAGCGGCGTCGATGTCGCGATGAACCCGATGCCGGACGTGGTGCCGACGCTCGCCGCGATTGCGCCGTTTGCGGATTCGCCGACGCGGATTCGCAAGGTCGGATTCATTCGCCATCACGAGAGCGACCGTATCGGCGCGATCGCCACGGAGTTGCGCCGGCTCGGGACGAACGTGCGGGAGTTCGACGACGGCCTCGAGATTGCGCCATCATCGCTGCATCCCGCGGCGATCGAGACCTACGACGACCATCGGATTGCGATGGCGTTCGCTGTGATCGGCCTGAAGATCCCGGGCATCCGCATCAAGCATCCGGGCTGCGTCGCGAAAACCTATCCCGAGTTCTTCGACGATCTCGCTCGTCTGCGTTGACGGTCGAATCGCGCGCTCGATATCAACAGCAGTTGCCGTCAAGCATTGAAAATCATTTGATGGCGGCGGGATTGACCGGCGATCCGGCTCCACGCACCACCTTCAACGGCGCACCGACGAACAGGAATGTGTACTGGCTGTCCTTTTCGCAATCGTCCGCGAGGTCCTCGAGCCAATCGATTTCGTTGAAGATAACCCCCTGATTGCGCAGCAGCGCGGCGTGCAGCGGGATCATCGTGCCGCTCTCTTCGTGCATGGTCTGCTCGCTGGCGATCGTGTCGGTGCCGATTGACGGGATTTCCATGCGATGGAACCAGTTGACCAGTTCCGGGCTGTAGGCGAGTCCCGGTTCCTTCATCTGGCCCTTGGGGAAGATGCCTTCGAAACCGTGATCGTAAAAGCGTTTGAGCCAGCCGGTGCGGATTACCAGGATGTCGTGCTTTTCGATCGTGCACTTCTGGCGCTTTGCGGCGGCCTCGAGGTCATCGATCGTGATCGGTTCCATCGCGTCCAGATGCGGTTTGCCCTTGAGCCGCGCGATATCGAGCAGGATGCCGCGGCCGACCACGCCGTGATTGGCGATCGGCTCGATCGAGCATTTCTGCAGACCCCCGATCGTCGTTTTGGGGTCGTAGCCATTATATAGTTTGTCGTCGTACCAGACGTGGCCGAGGGCGTCGTACTGAGTAGTGCCCTGCAGGTACATTACGATGACATCGTCGGCGTATTCGAGACCGCCCGCCATCGGCTTGGCCAGCCCGCTGTGGTAAAAGCCCTTGTCCATCGCCATCGTTCGAATCGGCTGCGAGCGGGAGGGATAGAGCGGATCGCCGCCCGGCCGTGCGAGCGGCACGCCGAGCATGAAGACCTTGCCGCTCCGGATCGCACCGGCTCCGCGCAGTACCTCCTCATTGGTCAGAAAGTTCAGCGCGCCGATCTCGTCATCGGCGCCCCAGCGGCCCCAATTGCTGGGTGCATCCTTCAACAGTTCGGTGAAATCGACGGTTTTTCTTGGCATCACGCATCCCCCGGAATGTTCGCATTTCGCGCGCCCGCGGCTTTCCGAAAGACGCTCATGGTCTTGCGGAAATGCTGCGAGGGCAGGCTACTACGATTTGCGCCGGAGCAGAAACCACGAGGGCATCCGCCGGGGCGCTTGCGGTGGGGGCCGCAATTTCTTAAGGATGGCACTTGCGCAGCGGCGCGGACTGAGACCCCGGGATAAGGAGACGGCCATCCATGCAACTCGACCCGCAAATGAAAGCTCTGTTGGACCAGCTCGCCACGGCCGGAGGAAAGCCGTTTCACGCCGGATCGCCGCAGGAGGCGCGCGCGGGCATCAACGCCCTAATCGGACTGGTCGCGGGACCTCCAGAAAAGGTCGCCAAGGTCGAGGACCGCAAGATTCCGGGGCCGGGCGGCCAGATTCCCGTCCGTATCTACACTCCGGCGGCCGCCGCGCCGATGGGCGCGCTGGTCTATTTCCATGGCGGCGGATGGGTCGTCGGCGACATCGCGTCGCATGACGTCCTCTGCCGATCGCTCGCCAACGGCGCGGGCTGCGTCACGATTTCAGTCGATTACCGGCTGGCGCCCGAAGCCAAGTTCCCGGCGGCGGCCGAAGACTCTTATGCCGCGACCAAGTGGGTGGCCGATAACGCGGCCGCACTCGGCGTTGACGCGAAGCGGATTGCGGTCGGCGGTGACAGTGCGGGCGGCAACCTGGCCGCGGTGGTCGCGCAAATGGCGCGCGACCGCGGCGGCCCGCAAATAAAGTTCCAGCTTCTGATCTATCCCGCGACCGACTGGGCGCATGAGTCCGCGTCGCAGCGCGAATTCACCGAGGACGGCTTCATTCTGTCGCGCGCGGACATGGTGTGGTTTTACGGCCATTACATGAATTCCGACGCCGACCGCACCAATCCCTACTTGAGTCCGGCGTGCGCAAAAAGTCTCGCGGGACTGCCGGCCGCCTACGTGATGACCTGCGAGGTTGATCCGTTGCGCGACGAAGGCGAGACCTACGCCGAAGCCCTGCGCAAGGCCGGCGTCGCGGTGAAGGCGAAGCGCTATCCGGGCGTCTGCCACGGCTTCGTGATGATGCCCGGCGTGCTCGACGCGGCCAAAGGCGGCATCGCGGATTGCTGCGCGGAGTTGCGCGCGGCGATCGGACGCTAACAGCAGGCGAGCTTGCGCGCCGAGCACACTATCGGGGTGTGCTAGGACATCGAGTCACACCGGCGTGCCTCTTAGTCAAAAGGGAAGTCCGAAACCTGGTGAGGTTTCACGGCATTCCATGCCGACGATGGACCGCGCTCGCGAATCGCGATGACTGACGACAATCTTGACCTGCGAATTCTCGGCGTGGACCCCGGCGAAGAAATTGCCGGGGCGCGCAAGATCACGATTCGGACCAGCCGCGGCGCGATTCCGGTCGTGATGCATGCGGCTGAGTCGGCATCGCGTGCGGTGGTCTGCATCTGCGGCGCGATCGGCGGCTTCGACGGTCCCGCGATGCTCTACCCGCGGCTCGGTCTCGAACTGCCGCGCAAGGGCATCACGGTCGCGCGCGTGAATTATCGCGCTCCCAACGATTTCAACGAATGCCTGCTCGATACGCTCGCGGCGCTGGCCTTTCTGAAGGGCACCGGGCATGGGCGCGCGGCCATCATCGGCCATTCCTTCGGCGGCGCCGTCGCGATTAACTCAGGCACGCTCAGCCCGGTCGCGACTGCCGTCATCGCGATTTCGAGCCAGCTCGCCGGCGCGCACGTCGTTGGCGATCTCGCACCCAAGCCGCTCCTGCTGATTCATGGGACCGACGACGACATCCTGCCGGCGCGCAGCTCCGAACTTATTTACGAGCGGGCGGGCGAGCCCAAGCGCCTGATGTTGTTCGAGGGCGCCGACCATCGCATGAGCGGCAAGGGCGAGGAGCTGTTCGCGCTGGTCGATGAATGGCTGGCGACGCGGATTTAGCAGTCCGAAAAGTCAGGTCAAGACTGTTGGGCTGCTCGCAGCGAAGCATCCCGGGCCTTAGTGCGGTTTTACTGGAATGTTTCGGCGGCGCTCGTTTTATCAACCCACGCCCGACGACGCCACTCGCACTACCAATTCGAGCGGCCATCCCAAGAGAGGTTTTCCCAGGGCGAAGCCCGCATCTTACCAACGGGAAGTTTGAAACCTCGTGAGGTTTCAATGAATTAAAGGTTTTGCGTTCCTCGACAACTCCCCCGTTCCCTCTAAGTTCCATCGGCGCACCGCCCGCTCCCCCATAATCTGGACGCGGGCAAGTCGCGCTTATACGCTCTGGGGGCGTATCGCGCCCGGCATAAATCTCGAATGGGCGCCTCGGTAAACGAAAGTTACAACCATGAAGATTCCAGTTGCAGTGGTAGGAGCCACCGGCATCGCAGGCCAGCAGGTGCTGGCCGCGCTTGACGGCCATCCGTATTTCGAAATCGCCGCGTTGGCGGCCTCCGAACGCTCGGCTCGCAAAAGTTTCGAGGACGCGATCACCGACGCGGACAGCGGGATGCGCCGCTGGTACGTCGATGGCGGAGAGCCGCCGCGCGCCGCGCTCGCACTCGAAGTCCAGGACGCCCGCTCGCTGCGCCTTGACGGCATCCGGCTGGTGTTCGCCGCGGTCGAATCCGAGGCGGCGCGCGAACTCGAACCGCTCTACGCCCGGCACGTGCCGACGATCAGCACCGCGCGGCCCTATCGGATGGAGCCTGACGTGCCGCTGCTGATCCCCGGCGTCAATCTCGATCACATCGCGATCGTCAGCGAGCAGCAGCGCCGGCGCGGATGGAAAGGCTATATCGCGACGCTGCCCAACTGCACTGCGACCGGCCTGGCCGTTACCCTGAAAGCCCTCGACCAGCGCTTCGGCATCGACGCCGCAATCGTCACCACGATGCAGGGGATTTCGGGCGCCGGACGCGACCTGCCCGCGCTCGATATCGTCGAGAACATCATCCCGTACATTCCGCGCGAGGAAGAGCGCGTGCGCATCGAGACCTGCAAGATTCTCGGGCGCATCGGCGAAGGCGCAATCGCGGAATTGCCGCTCAGGGTCAGCGCGACCTGCACGCGGGCGTCGGTGCTGTCGGGTCATACCGAGGCGGTGTCGGTCGGGTTGAAGCGGGCGGCCTCGGTCGAGGAAGTGATCGCAGCTATGGAAGAATTCGGCCGCGAGTTCACCGGCATGAACCTGCCGACGTCGCCGAAAAAAATGATCACGGTGCATCGCAATCCGATGCGTCCGCAGCCGCGGCTCGATCGCGACGCCGATCGCGGCATGACGACTTCGGTCGGGCGCGTGCGGGTCGATGAGGTCCTGCCCAACGGTATCAAGTACCTGCTGGTCAGCCACAACGCCGCGATGGGGGCCGGGCGCGGCGCCGTCCTGCTCGCGGAGTATCTCAAGCAGACCGGCCACGTCAGCTAGCAACGCGCAGCTCGCCGCGCCCGGTGAGAGCGCGCCGTCAGGGTCGCGGCGGTGGCGGTCGCCAGCGCGATGAAGTCGGCGAGATGGATCACGCGGGTCTTCGCGCCGCGCCGCCGCAACTCGGCGGCGATTTGCAACTCGCATCCCGGATTTCCCAGGACTACATAATCGGCGCCGGTAACGTCGATATTGTCGGCCTTGCGCCGCACGAGTGCGCCGGCCATCGCGGGTTCGGTAAGGTTGTAGCTGCCCGCCGAACCGCAACACAGGTCCGCTTCGGCAAGCTCGATCAGCTCGACGCCGGGAATTGAGCGAATCAATTCGCGCGGGGCCTCGCGCACACCCAATCCATGCGCCAGATGACACGAGTCGTGATAGGTGACGCGCGCGCGGAACTCATTTGTGAATCGATGGCCGCGCGCGATCATCAGTGAACTCAGATCCGCGACGCGCGCCGAAACCTCGCGCGCATCGTCGGCAAATTCCGGATCGTCCTTGAGCAGGTCCCCGTAGGCGGCGAAGACCGCCGCGCATCCCGACGCTGCCGAGATGATGTTGTCGGCCTCGCACCGCATGAATTCGCGCACGTTCGTACGCGCAAAATCGCGCGCGCGCTCGACGTTGCCGTTGTGCAGATCCAACGCCCCGCAACAGACCGTGCGCCCGAGCTTCGCGACGCGATAACCCGCCGCCGCGAGCGCGCGTTCGCTGTTCCAGTTTTCAGAGTCGGTCAGCACCTGCGCGACGCATCCGTGATGCACGACGGCGCAGGGTGCGTCGGCCGCCACACCGCTCTTCGCCCGCGTCATTTGGGGGGCGTTGTCGTCACCGCGCACCTCGACGCGCAGATCGCGCTGCGGCAGCAGATCGAGCCAATCGCGCAATGGGCCGGGCGCGAGCTTTCGCAGCAGCGGCCGCAGTCCCATCCGATCGGCGATCCGCAGCGGCGCGAGCATCACTCGCAGCCGCGTCGGGTAGGGAAAGATCGAGTTGATCGCCCAATTGCGCAGGCGCTCGCCCAGGCCGCGCCGGTAATTGCGTTCGACGTACACGCGCGCCTGCTCGATCAATTTCCCGTAATGCACTCCGGACGGACACGCAGTCTCGCAGCCGCGGCATTCGAGGCAGAGGTCGAGATGGCGCACGGCGTCGGCGTCGAGTTCGAGCGTGCCCTCGGCGAGCGCCTTCATCAGATAGATACGCCCACGCGGCGAATCCATCTCGGCGCGGGTGAGTACGTAGGTCGGGCATGCCTCCAGGCAGAGTCCGCAATGGACGCAATCGAGCAGGAGATCGTAATTCACGACGTCGCGCAGCGGACGCGCGGGCGTCGGCGCGATCGCATTCGGCAGCGCAGTGAGAGTTCGATCCGGTGTCGCGCCGCCGGTTGCTGGATCTATTTTCGCCGTCGTAGCCATCGCGGAAAAGTCACATTCCTCCGACGAAGCATCCGGGATTAAAAATGCCGCGCGGGTCGAAGGTCGATTTGAGCCGGCGCATCAGTGCGAGCGCGGAGCCGGGCGGATCGTCGAAGAATCTCACATCGCCATGAAAATCGTCATTGACGCGCAGCACGCGCAGATTACCGCGCGCGCCGTGCGCGATTTCGCGCCAGCCCGCAAGCGTTCGCTGGAGGTCGTCGGCATGGGACGCATCACGAATGAAGATTTGCGCGACGCCGCATCCCGCATGGGCGCGAAACTCCGCGCCGCATCGCATCAGGCACGATGCGAGTTCGGCGGGCGCAACCGCAATTTGCGCGACCATCGCGGCGTCGGCCGCATCGTAATCGCGCAGGCGCTCGAATGCGGCGGCCGCTTCGTCATCCGCGAGTACTGCGGTCGCAGGGCCGAGGATCGCGGTCGCCCGCGTGAGTAAATATGCGACTTCCTCCGCGCCCCCGGCGACGCCCGCGAAGACGCACGGTTGGGCCGGGTAACCGAGGGCCTCCGCCACCGCGGCGCTGACGACCTCCAGATGAATCAGCGGGGCCGCATCGTGGAGCGCGGTCGCCGCGGCCAAAGCCGTTTGCGGATCGGGAAATTGCGCAATCGCGACGGTGTAGCGCTCAGGGATCGGACGCACCTTGAAGGTGGTCTCGGTGATAATGCCGAGGGTGCCGAATGATCCGACCATCACTTTCATCAAATCATAGCCGGCGACATTTTTGACCACCTGGCCGCCGCCGTGGACGAGGCGCGCGTCGTGGCCGACGAAGCGCACGCCGATCAGCAGGTCGCGCACGGTGCCTTCCGAGAGGCGGATGGGACCAGCCTGCGTTGCAGCGATCAACGCGCCCAGCGTAGTGCGATCGGGATGCGGCGGATCGGCGGGAAGCCGTTGCCCGCGCGTCACGGCAAGGCTGTTCAGCGCAGCGAGTGTGAGTCCGGCCTCTGCGATGACGGTCATGTCGTCGGGTTCGTAGGCGATGACGCGATTGATCCGCGCGAGTGAAATTCCCAGAGCGACCGGCGCGGGACGAATCTGCGCGAGCGTACGTGCGGCGCCCATCGGCGCGAGCGTAATCGCGTCGGCCTCGCATTTGCGGACCAGCTCGGCGACCTCGAGCGCATCGCGCGGCTCGGCGATGATCGATGCGGCGGGCGCCTCGGAGGCCGACGGCGCGCGCACGTGGACGTCGCCGACGATCGCACCAAGTTCGCGCGCGAGTGCGGAAGGATTACATTCGCTCATCGATAGCGGCGAGTCAGAGCGCCACCTGCCGGCGCGGCGCCGTCACTTCGACGCAGGAGCCGGGCACCGGGATGATCTTGTTGGGGTTGGCGCGCTGATCGGGATCGAAGACGCGGCGCAATTCGCTCATCACGAGCAGATCTTCGGGCGAAAATATCAGCGGCATCTCGGCCATCTTCTCGACCCCGATACCGTGCTCGCCGGTCAGGCTGCCGCCCATTTCGACGCACGCCTTCAGGATGTCGCGGCCGGCTTCGATCGCGCGCTGGGTCTCGTCGGCGTCGCGTTCATCGTAGAGCACGATCGGATGGATATTGCCGTCGCCGGCGTGAAACACGTTGCCGATGCGGATGTTGTGGCGATGGCTGATCGCGATAATCGCGCGCAGGATATCGGGCAATCGCGTGCGGGGAACCACGCCGTCCTGGGTGGCGTAATTCGGCGCGAGGCGGCCGACCGCGCCAAACGCCCGTTTGCGCGCCTTCCACAGCGTCGCGCGTTCGGCTTCGTCGCGCGCGAGGCGAACTTCGTTGGCACCGGCGGCGCGCACCAGTTCCGAAACATTTTGCGCGTGGCCGTCGATGCCGGCCGCGATGCCGTCGAGTTCGATAATCAGCACGGCACCGGCGTCTTCGGGCAAGCCGGCGTGGAACGCGGCCTCCACCGCGCGGATGATCATCTGATCCATCATCTCGATTGCGCCGGGGATGATTCCCGCGGCGATGATTGCGGATACGGCCCGCGTAGCGTTCTCGATATCGGCGAAGACCGCGAGCAGCGTGCGATACGCGGCGGGTGCGCGTGTGAGTTTGAGCGTCGCGCGCGTGACGATGCCGGTCGTGCCTTCGGAGCCGACGATCGCGCCGACCAGGTCATAGCCGCAACGCTCTTCGGCCGGGCCGCCGAGTTCGACGATCTCGCCGTCGGGCAGAACGATTTCGATTCCGAGCACGTGATTGGTGGTGACGCCGTACTTGAGCGTATGCGGTCCGCCGGAATTTTCGGCGACGTTGCCGCCGATCGTGCAGGCGACCTGCGACGACGGATCCGGCGCGTACATCAGTCCGCGCGCCTTGACCGCGTTGGTGACGTGCAGGTTGACGACGCCGCTTTCGACCTCGATACGGCGGCTGGCGTAGTCGATTTGCAGGATGCGGTTCATGCGCGAAGTGCAGATCATCACGGGTGCGCCGAGCGGCAGGCATCCGCCGGAGAGTCCGGTGCCCGCGCCGCGCGGCACGAAGGCGATGCCGCGGCGATGGAGCACTTTGAGGATAGCGCTGACTTCAGCGGTGGTGCGCGGCCGCAGCAGAATCTCGGGCGCGCATTTTTCGAGCGTCCAGCCGTCGCATTCGTAAACCTTGAGTTCGGTGGGGCGCAAAATCATGCCGTCGTCGCCGACCATCTCGCGCAATTCGGCGATAAGGCGCGCGTCGATGACGGATCGGCGCGTATCGATCATCGATTGGGCGGTCATTTCCACGGCGCGAAGTGTAGCACGGACCGCACGCTTTGCGTGCGCGCCGCCGCTGGCCGGCGAGCATACGGAGGGGGTGCTAAAAGCGCACGGTTTCACCCGTGACGAAATCGCGCAGGTGCGGGAGGTCAAGGCGATCAAGCAGGGCGACGGAGGGCCGGGTCATTGGTGTAGGGCGCCGGATTTCCGGCCTGGTGAAAGTGGTTTGGTTTTGAGCTCGAGGCATAGGAATGGCGAAGATGTTTCACGTGAAACATTTTCGCCCGCTATTTGCGGAGAAGAACTTCATCCCTTTTGGGGGAAATTCTTCTCCCTTAAGGCGATGATGCGGTGAAATCCTTCACCCTTGCGCGGAGGGTGGCGTGGAGGACGCCCGCATCGATTCGTGAAAGTCGGGGATAAGTACGGGGATACTGAAACCTCATCGAGGTTTCACGGCATTCCATGCCGACGGTGGGCTATGCTCGCGTTGCTCGATTGTCGGCAGGGACGCGCGGGCTGCGCCCTGGAAAAGCTCGCCATGGATTGAGGCTCGCATGGCTCGGGTGGGCGGAAAAGTCAGGCGGGAAATTCGAACGACGGCCGTTGGCCCATTGCGTCATCCTGAGCGGCGGCTGCCGAAGCGAAGGATCTCGCGCGGTCCTCCGCGCGTAAGGCAATTATATTAGGCCACTTTCGTTGCTTCCATCTTGTCATAAAGCAAAGGTAAATCAGCCGATTTAATCCGAAACTGGCTGCGCCGTTTGGATTTAGGATGATCGGTCGAAAAATCTTCCAACTTGATGCCGGGATCGTAATAGACCTTGCCTCAGACATGGCCCGCAAGAAATGCAAGAAATCCGTGCCCTCCCCGAGCCGCACAGTCGGGCCGTAACGGTACAAATTTTTGGCTTTTTCGTGCATCGATGGCACGTAGGCCGCGAGAGGGTGTTTTCTAGTCCAGTGGGCCATGAGATCAGTAAATTTCCAGGTTGCCGCTTCTTCTCCGCTCGCATGCACAAGGGCGACACGGCCACTTCCGTCAGTAATTTTATCCACTGAAGCGTCGTAACCGATCAGCGTGAGCGTGAAGCCGGTTAGCGCCTGCACTTTGCCGACAACGTGTATCCCTCCGACGTTAAGCCGGTCGGCCTTCCCGGCCTTTATTGCGAGTCCTCTTGCAATTCCCAGTCGCCGTAATATGCGGCAGGTCCGGGCGTCGGCCCTTGCAGGATGTATCGCGCGCGGACGTGAATCAGGTTGCGCTCGCGGCGCAGCTCCAGAGCGTCAGCGTCGAACCAGTCCCAGCCAGTCAGCCTTTGTGCCGCCTCTGCGCTCGCCTTGTCCTTGAAGTGCGCGACAAACGTCGCGTAGTAAGTGACGTGCAGCGCCGCGATACCTTCGATACATGGCCCGTTGAAGCCCCAGTCGGTCAGTTTCTCATCCGGCGTCTTCCGGCCATGTAGTAGCTGGAGTTTCATAATGCTACATCGCTCCATAAGAAAGGCACGTTTTCGGACGGGTCGCGCGACTTCCTGCGGGGTTGGCGCTGCTTTCGCAAAGTTTCAGTTGCACGGTTTGCCGAGGCAAGCCGGAAGCAAAGTTAGTGTCAAAGATCATGAGGGATGCGGTTACCACGCTTATAATTGACGATTCTCACATGCACGATGGAGATACTGCCACTTCGGTAAGTGATTTTATCCGCTGACGCGTCGTATCCGCGGGCGGCAAAACAGAAAACAGAGTCTTGGCGAAGCCGGGAAATGACCAACCCCGCAGGCTCCGTTGCGATCCATGACTATCAATCACTGAAGACGTGCTCCCGATGATACGCCAGAGCTTCAGGATCGGGGGCAAAGCGCTTGGGAAGACGCAATTTTCGTCCGTCAAGATCCAATAGCACGTGGCGATGTAATGGCGACGCGTCGGCGTTCCGCAATCGCCGCGACACCACGACGCGCAAGGACGTGTCAAACGTAATCAGTCCTCGATCAAAGGTACGATCATAAAGGACGTTCAGCGCGATACCGTTGCGTGGATCGGCGCGTCGCTCGACATCCACTTTCCAAGGGATAATGTGACTGGCGTTCAAAAGGTCGGGAACGGCGATCTCCGAGAGGGCGCACCGGTTTTCATAGCTAATCAGCACCGCGTCGCGAAAAAATGCCTGCACTCGCCGCGTACGGACAATTCGCCAAACTTCAGAAGGCCCTTCCGGCGGTTCGAGTTCCGTTTCCAGCGGCGGGGCATCTTGCCCCGTAACCGCCGCGTAGGCTGCTTCCGCTTCGGACGCGACTTCCTCAGGGTTGCGCTGGAAACGCTCCCACAGCCCCCGATCGGCTTGGCTGACATTCCCCAGAGCCTTGATGTCTCGCGCTCTTTGCACCGGGTCGAGACTCGCGAAGTTGCATGCCTTCATCGCAAGCGCTGATGGCGTGCGGCCGAGCCTTCCCGAAAGTTCAACGATCTCAGGGTTGCGTTGGTGCAGTCTGCCGAATGGCGTTCGGCAGTAAAGCCGAAATGCGACGAGCAATTCTTCGGGGGACCAGTGAACCCGACCAGGCATGCGCGCCATGATGCGCCCCGAGGTCGCAGACACTCAAGCGCCCCGCCAACTGATCCCTAATTGCAGACGAGAACAGCGGCTTTTCAAACAATACCTTGGTTCACGCGCGCGACGGCTTAAGGATAGCGACGCCGTCGTTCGAGGGATCGCAGCATCATCCAGCCTGTCATTTGCTGCGCTCGATACCCTTGGATGCGGCGGAGGTGCCGTCGGGGCCGATTTTCTCGCGGAGGGCGTCGAGATGGGCAATCCATTCGGCGTCGTGGCCGGGTTCATCTTCGGGGCCGTATTTACCTTGCCGCAGCGCCAGGGATTTCGATTCGAGCGCGTAATAAATTTCCGACCAATCTTCCCGTGTTAGACTAATCATGTACCCTCACCCGCGCACGCAGAGCGTGCTTGCCCTCTCCCTGGACAAGGAGAGGGTTTGGAGATTCGCCGTCGCGTTACATTATTATTGATCAAAATCAGGGGCCACGCGCGGCTTGGTCAAAAGTATCGGCGGGGTGGGGTCGCCGTGGGTCCATCCGTAATCAGCGGCGAAATCGGACGGAACGGCGAGGGCGAGGGCGGGGGTTCACATTGGGCGGGAAGCGTTCATAATGTGGCGCTGAAATAACTGCCAGCGATAAACGCGGTAACCAAGCTAATCGTTGGTGCCAGCGATAAGCGCGGCGGACAGAGATAATCGATGGCCCCAGCAATGAGCGCGGAGACCAAGCTAATCGTGGGCCCGGCGGTGCTCGTTCAGAAAGATGGATGACACCTCTGCCAGGTGGAATCCATGGGGATTGGCAGCACGGACGGAATCGACGCGGACTGGGAGCAAGAAGGGAGCGAGGTGAGGGCGATGGCCGAGAATGCGAACGCAATAAATGCCGAGCCGGCGAAATCGTTTCCGGAACTGCAACCAGCCACCCGCGTGTTGCTCGGACCCGGGCCGTCCAACATCAATTCGCGCGTGATGCGCGCGATGGCGGCGCCCGTCGTCGGCCATCTCGACCCCGACTTCGTGCGCGTGATGGAGGATATCAAGAAGCTCCTGCGCCTCGTTTTCCGCACGGCCAACGAAATTACTTTCCCGGTCTCCGGGACCGGCTCGGCCGGGATGGAAACCGCCCTGATGAATCTGCTCGAAGAGGGCGACGAAGCCGTGATCGGGGTCAACGGCGTCTTCGGCGAGCGCATGGCCGACGCGGCCGGACGGCTGGGCGCGCGGGTTCATCGGGTAGAAGCCGAATGGGGCCGCGTGATCGAGCCGGAGCGAATCGAAGCCGCGCTGAAAGCGGCAAACAAGCCCAAGCTGCTCGGAATCGTCCATGCCGAGACGTCAACGGGCGCATTGCAGCCGGTCGAGGGGCTGGGCGCGATGGCTCATCGGTATGGCGCGCTGATGCTGCTCGACGCGGTGACCTCGCTCGCGTGCGTGCCGGTAGAAATCGACGGCTGGGAAGTGGACGCCTGCTATAGCTGCACGCAAAAGGGACTGAGCGCGCCGCCGGGACTGTCGCCGGTTACATTCAGCGAGCGTGCGCTGGCGGTGGTGCGCGGGCGCAAGAGCAAATGCCGATCGTGGTATTTCGACCTCGCGATGATCGAAAAGTATTGGGGCGCCGAGCGCGTGTACCATCATACGGCGCCGATCACGATGAACTATGCGCTGTACGAGGCGTTGCGAATCGTGAACGAGGAAGGGCTCGAAGGGCGCTGGCGACGGCATCGCGAGAACGCCGCGGCGCTGCAGGCGGGGCTGGGCGCGCTGGGGCTCGCGCCGGCGGCGCAGGAGGGCTATCGGCTGCCGCAGCTCGCGGTGGTGAAGATACCGGCCGGAATCGATGACGCGCAGGTGCGCGGCGAACTGCTGCGCAACTTCAATATCGAAATCGCGGGCGGGCTCGGTCCGTTCAAGGGCAAGGTCTGGCGGATCGGCACGCTCGGCGAGTCGTCGCGGCGCGAGCACGTGACGCTGGTGCTGGGCGCGCTCGAAACGATACTCGCGTCCATGGGCATCGAGGTCGCGCGGGGCGCCGCGCTCGCGGCCGCGGATCGCGCGTACCGGGAATTTGCGAGCGCGTGACGGAGAAGGGGAGCGTTGTTGAGGAACCCAAAACTTATAGTTTTCAGGAAACTGAAACCTCGTGGAGGTTTCAGACTTCCCGTTTGTAAGATGCGGGCTGCGCCCTGGGAAAACCCTTCGTGATGGATAGACGCTCGCGATGCTCGGGTGAACGGCAGGCACGCGTTGATTAAACGAGCGCCGCCGTAACACTTCAGTAAAACCGCACGAGATCCCGCACTTCGTTCAGGATGACGGAAACTTCTCAACGATGCTTAATGAGCGTCATTTGGAGTTAGCTACGAATCCGGCAAGAACGAGTTTCGGTTCCTCGCTGCAAGCTCAACCTTCTCTCCCCGCGTTTCCCAACCACTGCGCCGAATCGAGCATCGCGAGCGTCCATCCAGATCGACGAGCCGGTCTCTTCCCAATGGGAAGTTTGAAACCTCGTGAGGTTTCAGAAAGAAACCAAAAGTTTTGAGTTCCTCGACCACTTAATTACGCGCGAGGAGGGAATCGGGCGTTAGAACGGCTTGACCAGGACCAGCACGAGGATCAGCAGCAGCAGCAGGCTGACGATGCCGTGGATCATGCTGAACTCGCGACGGGTGGCGCTGCCGGGATCGTTCTCGAGCGCGATCACGCGCCGATAGAACTTGACGTGGAAGAACAGGAGCACGAGGACGAGCGCGATCTTCGCATGCATCCAGCCGTGCCTCATCACGCTCGGATCGAGCAGCACTAAGAAGACGCCGAAGACCACGGCGACGATCGCGCCGATGTTCGAGCTCACATGAAAGAGCCGCCGTGCGATGACGATCACGCGCTCGCGCGCGGCGCCGACCTCGTCGGGCACCAGCGCCATCATCGAGCTGATGACGAGCAGGCTGCCGATCCACAGGATCACGCCGAAGAGATGGAACACGAGCACCCAGTTATACGTGATGGTCTCCCCTGTTAGCGCTCAGGTTGAGCCGGCGTCGCCGCGGGTCATCGCGAGGGCGCACAACGCGACGAGGCCGCCGCCCACGTAGGCCGCTGCGGGTCCGAAGGTTTGATAGGCGAGGCCGGCGGCGATGGGGCCGCAGATGCGCGCGAGCGACTGCGCCGATTGATTGATGCCGAGGACTTCGCCCTGCAGGCGGCGCTCGGTGCGCCTGGAGATGAGGCTCGCGATCGACGGACTGGCGAAGCCGTAACCGATCGCGACCAGGGCGAGGGCGACGAAGAGCATCGCATGCGAGGAGAGGCTCGCCATCGGGGCGAGGCCGATCGCGAGCGCGATCATCCCGGCGCGAATCAAGGTCAGTTCGCCGGTGCGTTTGACGATCTTGCCGAGCAGATAGCCCTGCACCAGCGCCTGGATCAGACCCGCGTACGCGAGCAATCCGCCGACGCCGGAGGGTCCGTAACCGTAGATGGCAGGCACCATGATCGCGAAGGTCGCCTCCAATGCGGCGATGGCGAAGGTCGCGAGAAAAGCGATGGTGAAGAGGCCGGTCAGGCGATGGCCGAGCAATTGGCGCGGCAGCGTCCTCAGCGGCTGCGCGAGATGCGCGAGCTGGAAACGGGCGTCGGGATCGGGCTGATGCGATTCCGGCAGTCGCATCGCGGCGAAGATCAGGTTGCCGAAGGTCAACGCGGCGGCGAAAAAAACCGGCGTGCGCAAACTCGCGTGGCCGAGCAGGCCGCCGATCGCGGGACCGAGGACGAAGCCGAGGCCAAAGGCGGCGCCAATCATGCCCATGCCGTGCGCGCGGTTCGATTCGTCGGTGGTGTCGGCGACGTAGGCCTGCGCGGTCGAGACGGTGGCGGCGCAGGCGCCGTGGATCGCGCGGGAAAACAGCAGCCATGCGAACGAGGTCGCAAAGCCGTAAATCATATAGCCGGCGGCGGATCCGAGCAGGCCCAGCATGATTATCGGACGGCGGCCGACGTGATCGGAAATCCGTCCGAGCACCGGCGCGCAGAGGAATTGCATCAGCGAATAGACCGAAAGCACCAGGCCGATGCCGAGCGCGCCGACATGCATCCGTTCGGCATACAGCGGCAGGAACGGGATCACGATGCCGAAGCCGAGCAGGTCGATGAAGACCGTCAGGAAGAGCACGATCAGCGCGGCCCGGCGCTTTTCCGTGGACGGCGCGGCGGTCAGGGGTTCAACATTCGGCATTGATTTGAATCGCGCGTTGAAACAAATCTTAAGCGGGCGTCGCAGTCAAGCTCACGAGCACGCGACGCGCGGCGGCGCAGGTTATTTCAACGGGAGAGTACATCGGGATGGCATCTTCATTTGAATCGGAACTGAAACGCAAGACGGTGGGTGCCGATGAGGCTGCGGCGCGGGTGAAGTCGGGCGACTGGATCGATTACGGCTTCGGCGTCGGGCAACCAGATGTGTTCGATCGCGCGCTCGCCGTGCGCATCGCGAAACTCGAAGGCGTACAGATTCGCGGCACGCTCGCGCTCAGACCGCGCGCCGTGATCGAAGCCGATCCCGAAGCCCGTCATGCGCGCTACTACTCCTGGTATTTCTCGGGTCTCGAACGCAAGCTGCACGACCGCGATCTGTGCAGTCATATCCCGATGAATTTCGGCGAGACGCCCGACTACTACCGGCGCTTCGTTGAGGTGGACACCG
The DNA here is from genome assembly GCA_050011435.1 of Binataceae bacterium (SeqCode). GTDB lineage: Bacteria > Desulfobacterota > Binatia > Binatales > Binataceae > JADMIL01. The sequence goes on along the minus strand of JBEKJC010000029.1, from coordinate 35,183 downwards.
CGATCGTCAAAACCGCGCCGATGGACGAGCACGGCTTCTTCAACTTCGGCGGATCGGTTTCGTATCTGAAGGCGCTCACCGAAAAAGCGCGCACGGTGATCGTCGAGACCGACGCGGCCATGCCCTATGTCTTCGGCGTCGAGAATGGCGTGCATCTCGGCGACGTTGATTTTGTGATCGATGCCGGCACGGGAACGCTGCCGGAGTTGAAGAATCCGCCGGCGGGGCCGATCGAGCGCAAGATTGCGCAGATCATCGCGGCCGAGATCGAGGATGGCGCATGCCTGCAGATTGGCATCGGCGCGATGCCCAACGCGGTCTGCGAACTGCTGCTCGATTCGCCGATCAAGGACCTGGGCGTGCATACCGAGATGTTCGTGGACTCGCTGATGAAGCTCTACCAGGCGGGCAAGGTAAGCGGTGCGCACAAGGCGCTCGATCGCTACCAGATGGCGTATTGCTTCGCCGCGGGATCGGCCGAGCTGTACGCATTTCTCGATCGCAATGCGGCGTGCTTCGCGGGACCGGTGGACTACACCAACCTGCCGCATCGGATCATGCAGAACGATCGCGTGGTCGCGATTTGCAACGCTGCGCAGATCGATCTCAGCGGGCAGGCCTGCGCCGAATCGGCCGGCGTGCGCCAGATCAGCGGCACCGGCGGTCAGCTTCAATTCATGCGCGGCGCGTACGCCTCGCGCGGCGGCAAGGCGTTTCTGTGCATGTCGTCAACATACGAGCGCGAGGGCCGGCGCGAAAGCCGCATCGTCGCGCGCATCGCGGAGTCCAATATCGTCACTACTCCGCGCACCGACGTGATGTATGTGGTCACCGAGTACGGCCTCGCGAACCTCAAAGGGAAGTCGGTGCCGGAGCGGGTGCGCGCGCTGATCGGTCTGGCGCATCCGGATTTTCGCGACGCGCTCGAGCGCACGGCGCGCGAGTATCGCATGATCCCGCGCCGGGCCTTTTAGTGCAGCAACAAAATGACGGATAACTCTACTTATCGATCGGAGGCGCGGCCATCGTGCGGGAAGCGATAGATCAGTTCGTCGGCGCGGGCGTAGCCGAGTTCGCGGCGAATCAGGCGCTGCAGATAGGCGTCGTCGGATTGCAGGCGCTGGGTGCGCGCGGCGAGTCCGGCGTTTTCCGCGATCAGGCGGTCGCGCGACGCCTCCAATTGGGTCCGATGCCGGCGCAACAGGGCGAGGTCGCGCGGGCCCATCGGGGCGACGATGCAGCTTACGACCAGCAGCGCGAAGACGGCTCCCAGGATTAGATTGAGCCATGCCCGGCGCATGAACAAACTTAGCTTCGCCATCGGTTCGATCGTAAGACATGGACTATTCGCAATTCAAGAGTGCTTATGCTTGAACGACATTCTAAACCCGGAAAGCTTTGAGTCTGTCGCAAGAACTTCGAGTTTAAAATTTCTTTATAAAGATGGGGCGCAGCTATTGATTAGCGCATAACGTGTTTCTATAATGCCTTCCAGTTGATGAGCACAGAAGCAAATAAGTTTTGCGCTCGTCCAGCAGCAGCGACCGCAGAGGAGGACACCTTATGCCGATGAAGAAGAAGCCCGGTACGAAAGCAGCCAAATCCAAACCAAAGCTGAAGAGCACCATGGCAAAGAAAAAGGCCACCAAGAAGCCCGTCAAAAAGAAGTAACCAACGAATTTACCCTCCGGGCCGCATTGCCCGGAGGCTCAAAACCGATGCCGGGCTTGCTGCTGCGATGAGCCGGGGCTCAATGCCTCGTGAAACGGAAAGGGCCCCCTTGAAAGAGGGGGCTCTTTCTTTTTGTTGGCTGCGCGCGGCGATGAGGTAGGCTGGAATCGCGCCGGCAGCAAAAGGGGAGTGCGCTTGCGCAAGGGGCGCGCGCAGTTAGCTGTACAGAATGGATATCGCGATCGGACGTTTCACCGCGCAGATCGAGCGCCCGAGGGCGCTCAAATTCGCCTTGCCGATCGTGCTGGTGCCGGAGATGTTCACCACGCGAATGCATCAGGCGACGCTGATCGGATATCTGGCAAACAGCGGGTGGCAGGTGTACGCGCCGGATTTTCGCGCGGCCGCTGGCCGCGGCGAGACGCCGGCGATCGGCCGGCTGGATTTTGGCGGATTGTCGGCGCTGGTGGGCGAGGCGATTGCAGCGCTGGAGCGCGACGTGATCGTGATGGGCCACGGGATCGGCGGCTTGACGGCGCTCGCGATTGCGGAGCGTCCACGCGTGCGGGCCGCGATTGCGCTGGCACCCGCGCTGCCGCGATTTCCCACGCCCCTGCTGCTGCGCCCGGCGACGCTCTTCGCGTTGCTGCGCCGCGCAGCGCTCAAGCCTCCGCGCGGTAAACGGCTGAGCGAGTTTCTGGCCGATGCCGAGAGCTTTCAACGCCCGGGACTGATCAAGGGGCTGGTGGCGGACGCGGGACGGAGCGCGCTGGAGACGGCGCGCGGCCGCGTACGAATCCCGCGCTTTACCGAGGCGGCGCCGCGTCTGATCGTAGTGGGCGATTCCGACCCGTTTGCGCCGCTGCCGCAGGTGAGGATTTTCGCGGGCGAGATCGGCGCGCGCCTGGTGACGCTGGCCGGCCGCGGTCATTGGATAATCGGCGCACGCGCAGTCGATCGCGTGGTCAGCGAAGCCGAGCGCTTCCTGCTGCGCACACTCGACCCTGAACTGCTGCTGGCCTAGTGAGCGGGCGATCATCCGCACTCGGTGACGTAGTGCGGTGCTGCTCGCGGTCAGCGCGCATGAGGGCGGCCGGCCGCGGTCACCCGGAGTAATGCGCCGATAATCGATTCGCAGCAATTCGCGGCTTGACCTGTGCCGCGCACCGCACTTATCGTCACAGTATTATGAAAATTTACGATTTCCCTATGGCCCCCAATCCGCGACGAGTGCGAATCTTTCTCGCCGAAAAGAATATCGAGATGGCTTATATCCATGTCGATATTTTCAAGGGTGAGAACCGGACGGTCGAGTTCATCGAAAAGAATCCGATGGGCGGGCTGCCGGTGCTCGAGTTCGACGATGGCACCTACCTGACCGAGTCGGTGGCAATCTGCCGCTACTTCGAAGGGATTCAGCCCGAGCCTCCGCTGATGGGCGTGGGTCCGCGCGATATCGCCTTTGTCGAGATGTGGAACCGTCGCATGGAGCTTGAGATATTCGCTCCGATCGTGAACGTTATCCAGCATACCCATCCGGCGTTCATAACCCGGATCAAGCAGATTCCGGAGTTCGCGGAAGTGCGCCGCGATTATGGATTGCAGCGGATCGAATGGCTCGACTCGATCCTGGCGCAGCGGCAATTCATCGCGGGCGATCGCTATACGATTGCGGATATCACCGCACAGGTCGCAATCGACCTTGGGGTCAACCTCGGCGGACTCAAGCTGCTCGACGGCGTGCATCACGTTAAGCGCTGGCACGAAGCGGTTTCGAGCCGGCCGAGCGCGAAGGCGTAGCCGGTTTTTTCACCGATTGACGCTCGCGTTGCTCGGGTCGGCGGCCAAGTCCCGCGGCAGCGGAGCGGGCGAGCGATTTGAGAGATCGTCGCAGAAGGGACGAGGGCGAGTTCCAGCAGGCTGTTGAAAAAGGCTTTTCACAGCCTGCTTCCCCTCACTCGCTCTCTCCCCAGTAGGGGCGAGAAGATAAGGAAAGAAGCCATTTTTCACGCAGGGTATTGAGTTGAAATTTAGTACCCTTGGTCATTTTCAGGGTTTCTCAACACCCTGCTAGAGATGCCAGTGTAATTCAGGTGGCTGCGCGATGACGGAAATCCATCCCGGAGCGGCACGCGTGGTTGCCTGGATGTTGCACGAGGGGCGCGCCAACACCCACATGCGCGAGTTCGGCGACGACATGTGCCGGCGCGTGGTGGAAGCGGGGATACCATTGTGGCGGGCGTTCTGCGCGATCCGCACGTTGCATCCGCAGATCGCCGCGACCGCCTACGTATGGCGCCGCGGACAGGGCAGCGCGGAGCGCCGCACCGCGCTGCACGGGATTGAAAAGACTCCCGCCTTCACACAAAGCCCGCTGGCGGATGTAACGCGCACGGGTCGCGCAATACGCCGGCGCCTCGACGACCCCGGCGCCGCACTCGACTACGAGGTGCTCGAAACCTTCCGTGCCGAAGGCGGCACTGACTATGTGGCGATGCCGATGGTCTTTTCGAGCGGCGAGATCAATTCGATCAGCTGGCTGACGGATCGCCCGGGCGGATTCGACGACGCCGAGATTGCGGGCCTCGCCGAGGTCGCGGAAATGCTCACGCTGGTGGTCGAAACGCAGACTCATCGGCGCATAACCAGCGCGCTGATGGATACCTACGTCGGCCACCGCACGGGCCGGCGGGTGCTGTCCGGGGCGATCAAACGCGGCGACGGCGAGACCATCCGGGCCGTGATCTGGTTCTGCGATTTGCGCGGCTTCACCAGTCTTTCCGACACCCTGCCGCGCGAACTGCTGCTCGACCTGCTCAACGAATATTTCGAAATAATGGTCAAGTCGGTGGCGGCGGAAGGTGGCGAGGTACTGAAGTTTATCGGCGACGGGATGCTCGCGATTTTCGAGTTGCGCGAGGGCGACGCGGTCGCCAGCCGTTGTGCGGCGGCTCTGAGAGCCGCGCGCGCGGCGCAAGCGGCGGTGGCGGCGCGCAATCCCGATCGGCTTGCTGCCGGCCACGCCGAAATTCGCTACGGCCTCGCGCTGCATCTCGGCGAAGTCACCTACGGCAACATCGGGGCGCCCAACCGCCTCGACTTCACGGTGATCGGACCGGCCGTGAATCACGCCACGCGGATCGAGAAGCTGGCCGGGCGGCTGGATCGCCGCGTGGTCACGTCGGCGAGCTTCGCGGCCGCCGCCGAGGCGCCGCTGGTGAGCCTCGGCACCCATTCGCTGGCAGGAGTGACGGCGCCGCAGGAAGTCTTCACGCTGCCGGATTAGCCGAGCGCGCCAGTACACCCCCCTGAAAGGTCATCCTGAGGAGTGCGGAACTGTAGTTTCCGGAGAACTGAAACCTCATAGAGGTTTCAGACTTCCCGTTTGTAAGATGCGGGCTTCGCCCTGTGAAAAAACCTCGTAATGGGGAGAGGCGATCGCGTTTTTCACCGATTGACGCTCGTGTTGCTCGGGTAGGCGGCCAAGTCCCGCGGCAGCGGAGCGGGCGAGCGATTTGAGAGATCGTCGCAGAAGGGACGAGTGTAGAGGCCCCACCCTTGCCCCCTCCTTGGACAAGGAGAGGGATCGAAAAATGCTCGCACGAGAGGCAATCGCCTGCTACGGAATCAGCAGGATTTTGCCGGTGGAACGGCGCGACAGCACGAAGCGATGCGCTTCGGCGGCCTGGGCCAGCGGGAACGTGCCGCCGATCGGGACGGTCAGCTTGCCCTCGCGGATGAGCTGGAACGAATGCTCGAGCCCGCGGCGCATCACCTCGCGATTGCTGTAGATGAGGGGCAAGACGAAGGCGCTAACGGTGAGCGATTTCTCCATCAGCTTCGCCAGGTTCAGCGGATCGGGCAGACCACCGGCGCGGCCGAAGAGAATTATATGGCCGAACGGCGCGAGGCATCGCAGACCTTTTTCGAAAGTCGGCTTGCCGACGGCGTCGAGGATCAAATCGATGCCGCGGCCGTCGCTGAGGCGCATCACCTCGGCGGCAAAATCCTGTTTTTCGTAATCGATGACCTCGTCGGCGCCGAATTTGGTCACCAGCGCGGCCTTGTCCGCGCTCGAAACCGTGCCGATTACGCGCGCCCCGGCGGCCTTCGCGATCTGGACCGCCGCGATCCCGACGCCGCCGGCCGCCGAATGCACCAGGACCGTTTCACCCGCGCGCGTCTGATGAATCGTGTGCAGCATGTGCCATGCGGTAAGCATCGCGATCGGCAGCGCCGCGCCCTGCTCGAAGCTCATGTAGTCGGGCAGCGGAATCACGCGCGAGGGACGAATCCGCGTGTACTCGGCGTAGGAACCCATCCCGATGTAGGCGACGCGCATGCCGGGCTTTAGTTCAGTGACGCCGGGCGCGACCGCCTCAACGACGCCGGCCGCCTCCATGCCGGGGGTATCGGGAAAAACCGGCTTCACGATGTATTCGCCGCGGGTAAAGAAGATGTCGCCGAAGTTGATCGTGATGATGTGATTTTTCACGATCACGGTGCCCGGGCGAAGCTCGGGCTTCGGCACCTCGCGCAGGGACATCACTTCGGGACCGCCAAGCTGGTCGAACTGGATCGCCTTCATCGATTAAACCTCGTCCGTGAACCGCCTCGGAAACAGGCGCAGCGTGTAGCGCATGGGCATCGTCGTAGTAAACTTCCAGGCTGGAAAGCAACCGTGCATCGTTCGCCAGCGGGATTTGGATTGGGCGGGCGGACGTGCAAGGATTCCGGCGGATTTCCAGGAGATCGCAGATGCGGCGAGATATCTTCAGCGAAGAACACGAAATGTTCCGGGGTCAGGTGCGGCGCTTTGTCGAAAACGAGCTGGTGCCGAAAATCGAGAGCTGGAACAAGGCCGGGATGAGCGACCGCGAGAGCTGGCGCAAAATGGGCGCGGCAGGGTTTCTCGGGGCCAACGCGCCGGTCGAATACGGCGGCGCCGGCGCGGATTTCCTCTACGATGCGATCGTGATCGAGGAACTCTCCCGGGTGCGCGCGCACGGCCTGATGATGGGGCTCCATTCGGACATCATCATGCCGTACGTGGCGACCTATGGGAGCGAAGATCAGAAGCGCCGCTACCTTACGGGCGCGATCAGCGGCGAGACCATTCTCGCGATCGCGATGACCGAGCCGGGCACCGGCTCCGACCTGGCGGCGGTGCAGACCACGGCGCGGCGCGACGGCGACAGCTACGTCATCAACGGCTCGAAGATCTTCATCTCGAACGGCCAGATCGCCGACATGGTAGTGGTGGTCGTCAAGACCGACCCCAAGGCGAATCCGCCGCACAGGGGCGTAAGCCTGATCCTGGTGGATGGGGGCGCGCCCGGCTTCGTGCGCGGGCGCAAGCTCGACAAGCTCGGTCTCAAGGGGCAGGACACCAGCGAACTGTTCTTCGAGGATTGCCGCGTGCCGGCCGCCAATCTGCTCGGCCGCGAGGGCAACGGCTTCAAGATGTTGATGGAGAAGCTGCAGCAGGAGCGGCTGGTGACGGCGGTCGGCGCGCTCACCAGCGCGCGGCGCTGTCTCGACGACACCATCGAGTACACCAAGGGCCGGCGCGCATTCGGCCAGCCGATCGCGTCGTTTCAGAACACCCAGTTCAAGCTCGCCGAGATGGCGACCGAGGTCGAGATCGGCCAGGCCTTTGTCGATCGCTTGCTGGTTGCGCACGTCCGTGGCGACGAACTCGTGACCGAGGTCAGCATGGCGAAATGGTGGACGACCGAACTGCTCAAGCGGGTCGCGAGCCAGTGCCTGCAACTGCACGGCGGCTACGGCTTCATGCTGGAGTACGCGGTGGCGACCGATTACGCCGACGCCGCGGTGCAATCGATTTATGCGGGCACCAACGAAATCATGAAGGTGATAATCGGACGGCGGATGGGGCTCGACGTGCGCGATTGAGCGGTGTTGATCGAAGTTTCATCAATGATAGCGTTAACCGCCGTCACGCGATCGGTTGACGCAGATCGCGCGTAAACATGGAACTTCGCGGGAAACTCGCAAGCATCTTCCTGGTTCTGCTGGCGCTCCCGTTTATCGCGGTGAGCGCGTTCCAGATCGATCGCACGATGCAGGTGATGGTCAACGATCTCGCCGACTCCGGCCGGCTGATCGCGGATCAGGCCTTCGAGCAAATCCGCGAAGCGTTGGCGCATGCGCAGGGCGATCCGATCGCGGCACTGCGCGCGGACTCGCCGCTGTCCGCGCTGCTCAACTCGTCGCAGGCCTTCGGCACCGGCGTGGTGTACGCGCGGGTCGAGGCGATCGATGGCACGCCGATCGTCGCGGCGCACGCGGGGCCGTCGATCGCCGCGGTCGCTGCGACCCCGCCCTTCGACGCGCTGCGCAGCGAACTCAGCTCATGGTGGCCGCTGAATCGAATCCGCGCGGTCCGGGGCACGCACACCTACGAAATCAGCCGCGTCGTCAAGGTCAATGGGAATCCGCTCGCGGTGATCCGGGTCGGTCTTTCAACCGCGTTGATCGCGGCCGAGGCGCGCCGCTCGGTCGAGGACATCCTGGCGGCCGGTGCCGCGGGCGTGGTCTTGAGCCTGATCGGCGCGATGCTCGCGGGCGCCCTGCTGCTCAAGCCGCTGGCCGCTATCGCCAGCGGCGTCGAGCAGATTGCCGAGGGTCGCGACGAAGTGAGCCTGCCGCTGGAGGCGCGCGACGAACTCGGCACCATCGCGGAGAAGTTCAACGACCTGTCGCGGCGTATCAAGGCGAGCCGCGCGCAATGGGAAACCGAACGCGGCCAGTTCATCAATATCTTCCGCTCGATTACCGACGCCGTCATGCTGCTCGACGCCAACGGCTCGGTGCTCTTCGCCAACGAGGAGGCGCAGAGCCGTCTTGGATTGCCCGCCGGGGGACTGGCCGAGGGCAAGCCGCTGGCCCTGCTGCTGGGCAATGACAGCCCGCTCGCCCGCATGGTCGAGACCGCCTATGCGGCCGGCACCGAGGTTCGCGACGTCGCGCTCGATCTCACCTCCGACGACGAGCCGAACCGCCTGATCGTCTCGATTTTCTCGCTCGGGCAGGGACCCGAACCGCCGGGCCTGCTGGTGGTGGCGCGCGACCTCGAATCGATGCGGGAGCTTGAGAATGTCGTCGATTATTCAGGCCGCCTGATGCGACTTGGCGGACTGATTTCCGGCGTCGCGCATCAGATTCGCAATCCTCTCAATGCAATGAATCTGCAGCTCGAGTTGCTGAGTCAGGACGCCGCCCGCGGCGCTCCGATCGACCAGCGACTGCGCGCGGTGCGCCAGGAAATCGAGCGCTTGGCCCGCGCGGTGGACGCTCTCATGCGCTTCATGCGCCCCGAACAGCTCAAGCTCGCGCGGGTACAGGTCAACGATCTGATCGCCGAGGTTGCGGCCCAGATCGTGCGACCCGGAATTCGGGTGGAAACGCATTTCGACGCCAGCGTTACGCCGGTCAGCGCCGATCGCGCCCTGCTCGCCGAGGCTCTGCGCAATGTGATCGGGAATGCCTGCGAGGCGATGACCAATGGCGGCACGTTAAAGCTGGCGACCGCACTCAGCCAGCGCAGCGGCTTCGTCGAGATCTCGATCGTGGACACCGGACCAGGCATCGCCCGCGAAGACCTCGAACGAATCTTCAACCTCTATTTTACGACCAAGAAAAACGGCAACGGCCTTGGACTGCCGCTCGCGCTGCGCGCGATCGATCTCCATCACGGTACGATAGAGTTGCGATCGGAAGCGGGTGCGGGCACCACGGTGACAATCCGGCTGCCCATCACACGCGCGTCCGACGACTTCGCGCAAGTGCAAGCGCGATCGCGGGCGAGCGGGTAAGCTGGAATCTACCCGGCGCGACAGGGTCACCGATGCAAATGCGATTAATTGCGCGGCTGGCCGCGCTGATACTGTTGTCCCAGCTTGGCGGATGCGCCTCGGCCGCGAGCCGCTGGCCGTTTGGGAAGCAACTGCCGCCGGCATCCCCGACGTCCAACCGCGCACATCGTGAGTTTCCACGCACAACCATAACTGAAACGCCAACCAAGGAAGAAAAAGGGGCCGGCGCAATCCGCAAGCAACCGGCGACCGCCGGCATACCCGCGCAAACCGCTCCCACGCCCGCGCAAGCGACCAACGTAACGCTCGAAGACAACGACGCCGATCATCTTCGCGCGCAATCGTTGCTCGACGACGCCGACGCGCGGCTCGCCCATGTCGATCGCTCAAAGTTGAGCGGCGAAAACGCCACCGCCTACGACCAGGCGAGCAATCTCGCCAATGCCGCCCGCAAGGCGATGGTGCAGCAGGACTACCTGGCCGCTTCGGGACTCGCGCGGAAGGCTGCGCTGCTGACGGAACAACTCGCCTCTCGCGCTCCGCCAATTCGCACTCCGTCACGATGAAGCGGGGACGCCCTCGCGCGGACGTCCAAAAAAAGGCTCGCCGACGGACTCACTCGGCCGGTCACGTGGGGGGGTTACGTGGTCGGAATTCGTGACGCCCGCCGGCGAGCGAACTCTGAAGAGAGGGATGAGCAGACTATGTGCCAGCAGCCGATTTGCAGAAAAAGCTGAGGATCTACACGTTAATCCGGCGCATTCGCTAAACTCGGCGCGGTATTCGATGCACCGCGCGGCGAATGCTTCGGCGCAACATTTACAAATTACAAGGATCGGAATTATTGCGCGACGCCGAGATGGCCCGCGATTTCATGCGCCAGCCATTCAGCCACGCGCCTGTCGCTCAAGCCATCGCCGAAGCTCAGCTTGCGATCATCACCATAGGTCAACCGCACGCGATAGTAGGTGGTCGAGCCGGTGCGCGAGCCAACCGTAGCGGCGACGGCGTGGACCTCGCTCGCGGGAATCGTTCGATGCGAGAGCGCGAGCCCCGGAACGCCGCGGGCAATGTCGATCGATGAACCGTCCAGCGTTACGCGGGTATCGCCCAACCATAAGGAGGCGACCCAGAAGATCATGAAGGCGTCGAAGGCCGCCCAGATGGCGTCGAAGACGATCGGCGCATCGATGTGAATGATCATCAGGAACATCGCACTCCATCCGGCCGTGAAGAGAGTCGCCCCGACTGCGGCGGCAGGAGCACGACAAGGCGGGAAGTAGAATTCGGTCGCGCCGGTGGGCAGCGCGCGCAAACGGACCGGAAAATTCGGCGGTGGAACGAAGCTTTGGTCCTCGGTGGGCGGCTCTTGGGCAGTGCGATCGGTGAAGCGCTTCCGATCCGGAATCTGTGCGACGTTGAAAACCGGGACTTCGAACTGTGCCTCAAAGGCGCGCGACGAAAATGGCGCCATCGCATCCAGGCGCCAGGTGTAAGTGTTGTCCGCATCGGCCGAGTCGGTCTGGTGAGCTTCCGGCGGTATCTCGAACTGCACCTCGATCCCACTGATCGTGCTCCCGCGAACCGTCTGTTCGGCGCGACAGAGCACCTGCTCCTGGGTGGAGGCACTACTGCTGCTGTGATCGACCTTTCGATTCACACACGAAAGCACGAGCTTGAACTCGCGGTTGGCCCGGCTCGGCGGCATCAGGCGGATGGTCCCGCTGAGGGTGCCGCCGATTTGTCCGGGAATCGACGCCATCTCGAAATACGAGCCGCGCGCGGTGAGCCAGCGCAGTGTTGCGCGCAAGGCCAGACCGATCAGTACGATTCCTGAAAAAGGAAAAATCAAAGAAACGATTTCAAAACCGGCGAGCGCACGAAACGGCTGGCCCGGATTGAAATAGATGAAATAAAATAGCGGCCATGCGATTGCGTTCCAGAAAATCGCGAAGAGCCAGCTTGCCAACGCATTTGCGCTGCCTTCGGAGAAGACGTGGCCGGCCGCCCAATCGCTGCGCCACAGCCAAGGGGCGTCGGGATGTTGTTCGCGCAACCGATTGGTGGCGTTCTGGATGCGGACGCCGTGGCGAAGTGTCAGGATCAGCCCGATTCCCGCGCCCGCGAAGATGACCCCGGACAACGCGGCAAACGCGGCCAGACCGATATCGCCGGCGTGTATCTGGTAGCCCGAGAGCCCCAGCATCGTGGCGCCGAGGAGACAGAACGCGAGCGCCAACGCGTTGAGCCATCCGACCCCTGATGGTGGCTTGGTGGTTGCCACGGTGAGGTCAATCGTGGTCGTTGACGATCGAATAGTCAACGCAGCGATGCAGGGTCCCCGCACGCAAATCCGCGACGTGCGGTTGTGAAAATATCTGAGCGCAATATTTGGAGTTGACGGACCCGCGGCGGAGAATGGCGCCGGTAGCTATCTATCATTCGCCGCGATGATTCACCTGCATTATTCGAATCGGCTCGAAGAACTGATCGATCCGTTCGCTGAACTCGCGGGCGTGGATCAGGCGCGCAGTCCGCTCGAGCGCGTGACGGTCGTGGTGCCGGGTCGGGCGATCCAGGAATTCCTCAAGCTCAGGCTGGCCGAGCGCGAAGGGGTGGCGGCAAACCTCGACTTTCCGTTTCTGCGCGGCTACCTGAAGCGGATCGCCGAACAGGCGGCGGGCGGTGAAGCGGCGGCGGCGGTTAAGGTGCTTGACGCGGGCGGACTGCAGATCGCGGTGTTCGAGTATCTGCGCGAGGCCCTGACGGCGCCGCGCGAAGCCGACCTCGCCCCAGTGCAAGCCTATCTCGCCGCCGCGCAGGACGATTCGGGCCAGCGGGCGGTGAAGCTGTTCCAGTTGAGCGGGCGGGTGGCGTGGCTGATGCGCGAATATTCGACCGCGCGCCGCGCGATGCTGGTGCAGTGGCCACGCGGCGCGACGCTCGCCGCCGAGCGGATGGGCGATACCGAGACCTGGCAGCGCCGAATCTACATCTCGCTGTTCGAGCGCGACGGAAGTTTGCGGCCCGCGTGGATCGCGCCCGCGATCGACGCGGCGCGCTGGATGCTGCTGCCGTTCGCCTTCGATGCGATCGACGACGAGCGTTTGCGCGCGGTTCTGCCCGCGCGGCTCCATATCTTCGGAATCGGATATGCCGGCCCTGAATTCATCCGGATTTTCGCGCGCCTCGGCACGCTCACTGAACTGCATATTTACACGCTGAACCCGTGCCGAGAATTCTGGGAGGACGTGCGCGAGCGCCGCAGCGCGCGTCCGCCGCGGGTCGGAAGCTTAATCGAGAGCGCGGAGGATCCTTTCGGCCTGGAAGCCCCGGATGAAAGCCTGGCGCTGCGTTATTGGGGGCGCGCCGGACGCGAATATATCCGGCTGTTGAACGAAACCACGGACTGCGACTTCGATTCGCATTTCATCGAACCGGCGCCTGAGGACGGCCGTGCGACGCTGCTCAGCCGCGTGCAGCAGGCGATCCTGACACGAACTCCGGAGCAACCGGCGGCGATCGGCGATGCCGCGCGATCGAGGCTGAGGGTCGATAATTCCGCGCCGGACGACGGCAGTATCGCGATCCTCGAATGTCCAGGCGTGCGCCGCGAAATCGAGATTACGGCGAATGCGATTTGGTCGATGATCCGGCGCGATGCGGATGGGGGCGGCACGCCGCTGCGCTTCCATCAAATTGCCGTCGTGCTTCCGGAAGCGGTGCGCGATCGATACATGGTGCATGTCGAGAGCGTGTTTGCCGCCGCGCATCGAATCCCGGTCAATCTGGTTGACCGGCGTCTAGCGGCGCAAAGCCGCGTGGCCGAGGCGGTCGATCTGCTGCTCCGGCTGCCGCTCGGGCGTTTCACTCGCGACGAGATGATCCATCTGCTGACGCACCCGGCGATCGCCGGGCGCGACGGCGAGCCGCACGCGCAGGCGTGGCCCGAATGGTGCCGGCGCCTCGGCGTCCGCTTCGGCGCCGACGAAGGCGCCTTTGCCGAGACCTACGTCGAACCGAAAATCTTTCATTGGGATTACGCGCTCAAACAATTGGCGCTCGGCCTGTTCATGGCGGGCGCGCCGAGCGGTGAGACGCGCGTGTTCGACGGCGGCGGCGGGCGCGAGTATCTGCCGTTCGAGATTTCCGAGGATGAGGCGGAGAGCGTCGCGATCATGGTGCGCCAGGCCCGCGCGTTGATTCGCGACGCCCAGGCGCTGGCCGCAAGCGAGTTGAGCCTGGCCGCTTGGCGGCGCGTGCTGACCGATCTGATTGCGACTTACGTGAACCCGGCGGACCGCACCGACGAGCGCGTGCGCGACCTGATCGTCGACGCCATCGATTCGATTTACACGGACGGCATCCGCAGCGAACCGGTGCCTTACGAAGTCGCGCTGGACCTGGCGCTGGCGCGCATTGCCGAGGTGGAAGCGGAACAGGGAACCTATGCGGAAAGCGGCATCGTGGTGGGATCTCTGGCGACGCTGCGATCGCTACCGTTTCGGGTGGTGTTCTTGCTCGGCCTGGGCGAGGAGGATTTTCCCGCACGCGAGGCGCGCGACCCGCTCGACCTGCGCCAGGCCCTTCGGCGGGCGGGCGACGTCTCGCCGGCCGAGCGCGATCGTTACATGTTTTTGGAGACCCTGCTCGCGGCGCGCGATCGGATTTATCTGTCGTACGTCGCGCGCAATCCGCATACCGGCGAGGCGCGCGAGCCGTCGCCGGTGATTCGCGACCTGCAATTTATCTTGCGCGGCATGATCGGCGAGGACGCGGTTAAACGGCTCGTGATCGCCCATCCGGTGAGCGCCCACGACCGCCGCTACTTCGCGGACCTGACTGCGGCGAGCGACCCGCGCGACGAGCGGCTCGAAACCTTCGATCGCAACGCGCGGCGTGGCGCTCAAATCGCTGCGCTGCGCGCCGACCTCGAGCTGCGCTGCGGCCCCGTGCCGGAGGCCGAACCCGACCGCAGCCTGCTCGATCGTTTGAGCGACACCGCCCGCGAAAAGGTCGCGGCAAGGTTGCACCTCGTCGCACCTCCGGCCGTAATCGCGAGCGCCGGGGGTTCGCGCGTCAGAGTTTCCATTTCCGCGCTTAAACATTACCTCGAATGTCCACTGCAGGGCGCGGCGCGTTATGCGCTGGGTATGCGCGAGGAGGACGACGGCGACGATGAGGAAACCGGCGACGAGCCGCTGGCCCAGACGCGTCTGGAAGCGGCACTATTGTTGCGCGACGTGCTCTGGCGCGCCCGCGGCAGCCGCGATCGGATCGAAGGTCGCTACGATGAAACGTATCGCTTGCGCGTGCTCAAAGGGTCGGCTCCAGTCGGGCCGTTTGCCGCGGCGCAGCGCGCCGATCACCTCGGTCGGCTTGAGCTGGCGATCATTCAAGGCGCAGCCGTAGGGATTTCGAATCTGGAACGATGGCAGCGAATCGCATTGGGCGGCGTCGAGGAATTCACTGAGGTCGATCGCGCGATCGATCCGATAATTCTTGATGTTGAGCTTGTCCGCACCGACGGCCGCCGCGTGACGGCGATTGAGTTGCGCGGCCTGATCGGGCCGGTCTCGCCGCAAATCGATAAGTCGCTCAAATTGATTGCGCGCGGCGCGGCCAACAGCGCCGATTTTCTCGACGGGGCACTCGCCGCGATCGTCCTCGCCGCGGCGGGCGAGAAAATGCCTGCCGAGTTTTTGATGGTGGTGGCCGGTGGCGATAAAGACGCCGGCGCGCCCGCCCGCTACGCTCGCCGTATGCGTCCGCCGATACAGGCCGAAGCGCGGGATTACCTCAAGCAAATCGCGGTTGACCTGCTCTCCGATCGCAACGACTACTTTCTGCCAATCGAAGCCATCGAGGAGCTGGTGAAACTCGATGACCGGACCGACGCCGCGATCGACGAGGCGATTCGCACTATCCGCGACAAACGACCGCCGAGTTGCAAATCCGATTTCGGGCCGGTGCGCAACGCCCGCGAATTTCGGGTACCGCTGGAGGAGCTCAGGCAAAACCTGATCGCACGGCGTTATGGCCCCTTGATGGGAATTTTTGCGCGCGAGAAACAAGGAAAGACTCGTGCATCCGATTGAGTACTCGCGGCCGTCGATTCTCGACCAGCTTCCGCCCGACGGCCACGCGATCGTCGAGGCCGGCGCCGGGACCGGCAAGACCTATGCGATTGAGCATCTGATTATCGAACTGCTGTGCCACTCGGCGAAGTCGATCGAAGAAATCCTCGTCGTCACTTTCACCGATAAAGCGACCGCGGAGTTGCGCGGAAGAATTCGCGGGCTGCTGGAGCGGATCCTGCGCGCAGAACCGGTCGGTGCGAGTCCGCCGCAAGACGGGCACGGCTGGGTCTCGCTCGATGCCGCGGCGCGGCCGCGGCTAGAACAGGCGCTGGCGGCGTTCGAGCGCGCCCCCATTTTTACGATTCACGCCTTCTGCTGGCGGGTACTGACGGAATTCGCGTTCCATAGCGGAGCGCGTTTCGCCCTCGCCCTCGACGACGGGCGGCGCGCATTCCGGGCGGCATTCAGAGCGCAGCTTCGCGAACACATCGCGGTCGATGAGTTGATGCGCCAGGCACTGGCCCAATGGCTGCAGGACAACAGCGCCGACGGCCTCGAGCAACTGCTGTACGCGGCACACCGTGCCCGCTACGAGATCGCGGATCGCGCGCGGGCGATCGCGGAGGCCGGGAAGGCAATCGCGGCGAAGGCGCCGATCGCGCCGCGGCAACTGACGGACCTTTACCTGCCGTTGATCGAAGAGCGTCTCGACCGTGACAAACGGCAACATGCACAAATCGATTACGACGATATGCTGGCGTGGGTCTGGCGGGCGCTCGAGGGGCCGGGCGGTGCGGCGCTGACCGCGGCGCTGCGACAGCGTTATCGCTTCGGTCTGGTCGATGAGTTCCAGGACACCGACGATCTGCAATGGCGGATCTTCAGCCGCGTCTTCGTCGAAGGCAACGCCGGTAACCGGCTGTTCGTGGTCGGCGATGCGAAACAGGCAATCTACGCATTCAGGAACGCCGACGTCCATTCGTATTTGCGCGCGCGCACAGAATTGCTCGCGGCGGGCGCGCCGCGAATATCGATCGAGACGAACTTCCGATCGACCGCGAAGCTGATCGACGCCTGCAATCTCATCTTCGATCAGTCGGCGCAGCGGCCGCTCTTCGATGGTGCGATCGCCTATGACCGTCCGCTTAAGTGCGGCGTCCCGAAGCGGCTCGCGCTCGACGCGCGCGCCCGGCCGCTCGTGCCGATCACGCTGATGCGCTATGCGCCGCCCGCGGGCAAAAGGGGATCGGCCGATGATCTTCGGGAGCAGCTGGGCCGCTTCATCGCCGCGACTATCAAACGGATAATTGAAGAGCCGGGCGGCGCGATCGCGATCGAGGAACCGGATCGCAAAAGCGCCTCGGCGGCGCGGCGCAAGGTCACCGCCCGCGACATCTTCGTGCTCGCGTCAACCAATGAGGAGTGCCGGAAAATCGGCGCGCATCTGCGCGCTGCGGGCGTCCCTTTCGCCTTATACAAGCTCGACGGATTGTTTCAGACCGACGAAGCGACGGACGTGCTCGACCTGTTGCGGGCGTTGGAGGATCTGAACGATCGCTCGCGCCGGCGCCGCGCGTGGATGACGCCATTCTTCGCGCTGAAATATCGCGAGGTCGCGACTATCGCCGATCCGCCCGCGCAGGATCCGCTCAATCAGATGCTTTACGATTGGCGCGCGCTGGCCGAGGCGGAGCGTTTCCCGGAGCTCTTCGATCGCCTGCTGCACGAAAGTGGGCTTACCGACCGTGAACTCTTTCTGAATCAGAGCGAACGCGAGCTGACGAATTATTTCCACATCTTCGAGGTCCTGCTCGAGCAGGCTATGGCCGGGCGTTTGTCGCTGACCGAGATCGTCGAATTGCTCGCCGGCTACATCGCCGAGCGCGCCGCACCGCCGGGGCCGAACGGCAATACCCAGCGCATTGAGAGCGAGCGCACTGCGGTCCAGGTGATGACGGTGCACATGAGCAAGGGTCTCGAAGCCGACGTCGTGGTGCTGTTCGGCGGACTCTTTCGGAAACCGTTTTCGCCGCCGCTCGCGATCTATCACGAAGGAAACGATCGCCGGTTCGCGATTGGCAAGGAAGAACAGGACGACGTGAAGGAGGCGATCAAGCAGGAGCGCAACGAGGAAGACCAGCGCCTGCTTTACGTGGCTCTCACTCGGGCACGCGCGAAACTGTATTTGCCGCTATATCCAGCCGGCTCCGTCAAGGGGGCGACTGGCTATTACAAACAGCTCAACCAGCGTCTGCTGAAGGTGACTGATACGCGCGACGACGCGAGCGCTAACGCGGACTGGACTGAGTTAATCGAAATCGCTGATGTCCGCGAATCGAACACACCGCGCGCCACGACACGCCCGACGATTCCAGTTGAGCAGTGGATACCGCCGGTGGAATTGCTGGTGGATCGCTCGGAACCGGAGAGCGTATTCAGTCGCCTTGCCAGCGAACGCGCCGCGTTGCGGATGAGCTCGTACACCTCGCTCAAGCACGAGACCGCGGCGTGGGAACTCGAGCCGTCGGATTTCAAGATCGATCTCCCGCCGATGACGGAATCGGACGACCTGCCGGGTGGAAGCGCCGCTGGCCTCTATCTGCATGAGGTGATCGAACGTCTCGATTTCGCAACCCTGACGACGGCCGGCAGCCTCGCAGCGTGGCGGCAGCTCGATTACGTCGAGCGGCTGTTTCGCGACTCCATGCGGCGCCATCAGGTGCGCGACCCGCGCTGGTTCGATCGCGGAACCGAAATGGTTTTCAGGACGCTGACCTCGCCCATCGCAATTGCAGGTGGGCCTGCGATCGGCGCGCTCAGCGGCGCCCGCAACACGCGCGAAATGGAGTTCCTCTTCCCCATCCCCGAAGCGTCGCATCCGCGTCCGGGTGCGGGTCTCCACGAACGCTGGATCGCCGAGCGCGGCTATCTGAAGGGCTTCATAGATTTCGTCTTCGAGGATAACGGGCTAATCTACTTTGCCGACTGGAAGAGCGACCTGCTCCGCGATTACCGCGCCGAGACCGTCAGGCAGCACGTCGAACGCAACTACGGCCTTCAGGCGTTGATTTATTCGGTCGGCGTGATTCGGCTGCTGAGGATTCGCAGCGAGGCGGATTACCGTCAGCGCTTCGGCGGCCTGCTTTACGTCTTTCTACGCGGCGCCGGCGCGGCCGCGGACCGCGAGCGTGGAATTTATTTCCAACGGCCGGACTGGAGCGAAATTCGCCGTCATGAAGACGAATTGATGAAGCTCGGCGAACGGGCCTGAACCACATGGACGATATGTACGCGAATCTGGGCCTGCCGACGGTGATCTCGCGGCTTGGACTCAACGGTCCTGCGAGCAGCGACGCGGTCTACCTGGAGGTCCGTCTGCGTCAGATCGAAGCGGCGCTGCCGTCGTTCAACCTCGATCCGTCGGTCG
This sequence comes from Binataceae bacterium (SeqCode), assembly GCA_050011435.1. GTDB lineage: Bacteria > Desulfobacterota > Binatia > Binatales > Binataceae > JADMIL01. Next base: position 16,167 of record JBEKJC010000029.1, on the reverse strand, counting down.
CGCATCTCGCGGCTGAAATCGCGGCGTTCGATCGAGACCTGCGTGTCGATCAACGCCTTGCGCTGATTATGTTGATCGTCGCCTCGATGGTCGCGCTGAGCGAGGGCAGTACGCGCCTGCCGGTCACGGGTCCGCTGGCGCGCGAACCGCTGGCGCGAATTCTCGGACCCTTGTGCGCAGCAACGCAGACCGATCGCGACCAGGTGAGCGCCGCGGAGATGGCGCGCGCGATTGCAAAGATGCTCGATACGAAGGCTGCGCCCTCCGTAATTGCATACTCGCCCGATGACTATCGCCCGCTGCTTTACCTGCCGCCGTATCTCTATCATCAACGGATCAGAGCCGCTGAAGTGCGGTTGGCCGAGCGCCTGCGGCCGCTGCTCGATGCGGATGGCGCGGTGGCCTCGGCGCGGGACATTGCCGCGGCGATTGGCGACGTGTGCGATCGACCGCATCGGATTGGCGAGCGGGACATCACCCTCTCCGGCGAGCAACGGGACGCCGTGAGCATTGCGGCGATGCACCGGCTCGCGCTTATCTCCGGCGGGCCCGGTACCGGAAAGACCTCGATCGTGCTCGCGCTCGTGCGCCTGCTGGTGCGCCTCGGAATCCGGCCAGGCGATATCGCGTTGGCGGCGCCGACCGGCAAAGCCGCCCACCGAATGGGTGAGAGTATTCGCGACGGTCTGGCGCAGGTGCGCGACCCGGCAGCGGCCGATCTGCAACTCATCGACGGTCGCCTCGAGCCGTTGACGATGCATCGCCTGCTTGGATACTCGCCCGGGCGCGGCGTGTTCCTTCACCATCGCAACAACCCGCTGCCTGCCACGGTCGCGATCATCGATGAAAGCTCGATGCTCGATCTGGATCTCATGCAGAGGCTGGCCGCGGCGCTCCGACCGAAAGCGCGGCTGGTGCTGCTCGGCGACGCCGATCAACTGCCGTCGGTGGCGGCTGGTGCGGTATTTCGGGATCTCGTTGGCGCGGTTTCGAATAGGAAAGATGATTCCGCCGGCCGCATCTCGATACGGCTCATGCACAGCTACCGAGTGAATCAGGACACCGGTGCGGGGCGCGCAATCTTCATTCTCGCGCAGCGGATTAATCAAGGGGCGATCGCCGATGCGGACGATCCGCCGCTAATCCAGGAACGCGCGGCGCCCGACGCTTTGCGCTTCGCGGGCGTTGAACTGATCGATACCGCACAATCATCCATCGATGATTTCCTCGACCGTTGGTACGACCGGAAGATTCGCGACGCTGAGATCGACGCGCTCGCGAACAAGGTCTATACACATGGCGAGAATGGCTTCGATCGGCAGTCTTGCGCGGAACTGCAGCGCGTCTATAGCCATCTGGCAGCCTCGCGAATTCTTTGCGCGACCCGCGTGCGCGCCACCGGTGCGGAGCGAATCAACACCGCGCTACATCGGCGGGCGGCCGCAACTGCAAAGCGGCCGTCCGAACGCGCACACTTCCTGGCCGGCGAACCAGTGATGGTTGTGCGCAACGACTACGATCGGAATCTGTTTAACGGCGACCAGGGATTAATTGTTCGGGTCAGACGGCCGGATGGCGGTGAAGCGCCGATGGCGGTTTTCATGGGCGACGATAGCTGTACGGCCTTTCACCTGACTGCGCTCGGCGACGTCCTCGAGCTTTCCTACGCCACGACCATTCACAAGGCCCAAGGCTCGGAGTTCGATTGCGTCGCGGTCATTATGCCCGAGGACAACCTCCCGCTTCTCACACGCGAACTCCTTTATACGGCAGTCAGCCGGGCACGAAACTCGGTGGTACTGGTGGGGAGCATTGAGACCGCGCGGGCGGCGGTCGCGCGTATCGGCACGCGCTACTCGGGCCTGGCGGAACTGCTAAGCATCACAGCCGCAGGCGGGCAAGGATAAATTCGATACGACCGCGCTGCATACGATGCGCCGGCCGCTTCTGCACGGCGCGCAGCGAGCGGTTCAAGGGAGATTGAGGCTCCGCGCGGCGGCGCCGAAGCGTAATGCTGTTTAACTCATATCAATTCGCCTTCGGCTTTCTGCCGGCGACCCTCGTAATATTCTGGATACTCGCGGCGCGCGATTGCCGCCGCGCTTGCGCCGCATTCCTGATTCTCGCCTCGCTCGCCTTTTATGGCTGGTGGAATTGGCATTACCTGTTCCTGTTCGGATTTTCGATCGTATTCAACTTCGGATGGTCATTATTGCTGGTGCCGGCCGAAGGCGGCGGCGATCAAGCACGCGAGCGGCGCCGGCGCGCGTTGCTCGGATGCGCGATCGCGGTGAATCTCGGGCTGCTCGGCTATTTCAAGTATCGCAATTTTCTGATTGACAGCACCGGCGCCCTGCTCGGCACCCACTGGCATTTGCCGCCGCTGGTGCTGCCGTTGGCGATCTCGTTTTTCACTTTCGAACAAATCACCTTCCTGATGAGCGCGTACCGCGGCGAGCCGGGCGCGCGCGATTTCATCAGTTACTGCCTGTTCATCGCGTTCTTTCCGCATCTGATTGCCGGACCGATCGTGCGCTATGCGGAAATCTATCCGCAGTTCAACCGCAATACTCACTTTCGGCTGACCGCGGCGAACCTGAGCGACGGTCTGATGATTTTTGCGATCGGGCTGTTCAAGAAAGTGATGCTCGCGGATACCTTCCGTCCGATTGTTAATCCCCTGTTCGATCGCGACGTGCACCTGGCGTTCTTCGACGCGTGGGGCGGCGCCTTTGCGTTCGCGCTCGAAATCTATTTCGATTTCTCCGGCTATTCGGACATGGCAATCGGACTCGCGCGGATGTTCGGAGTGAAATTCCCGGAGAACTTTGCGTCACCCTACCAGGCGCGCAACATTATCCAGTTCTGGCGCCGATGGCATATCACGCTGTCGTTTTTCCTGCGCGACTATCTATACATACCGCTGGGTGGCAATCGTCACGGAAAGTTTCGGCGCGACCTCAATCTGTTCATCACGATGGTACTGGGCGGCCTGTGGCACGGGGCCAACTGGACCTTTGTAATTTGGGGAACGTTGCACGGACTTTATCTATGGATTAACCACCTCTGGGAGGAGCGGCAGTACCGGATGCCGGACACCGTCGCCTGGGCACTGACCTTTCTACTGACTACCGCGGCGTGGGTTTTTTTTCGCGCACCAACCTTTTCGCGGGCTGCTGATTTTTTTACCGCAATGGCCGGATTCAATGGCTACTCCCTCAACGCGGTGCAGAACGCGATTGGATTCCGCGAGCTGATCCTGATCGGGGGCGGCCTCGCAATTGCGCTGTTTTGTCCCAATCGGCAAACGCTTCTAGCCTGGCAATGGCGCAGCGACTGGCTCTGGGCCGGAGCCTTCGCGGTGCTCGCCGGCGTCAGTATAATGGGGATGGCGAATCCGCCACCGTTCATCTACTTCCAGTTCTAGGGACACCTCTTGGGCAACCTACCGCGCCGAATCCGACTGATGTTTGCGCTGACGGGCGTGCTGATCGCCGGCGGCATTGCGCTCACCTGGCTGCTGAATCCGTTCGGCGCAACGCGCAGCAGGTTCATCGATCCGATTTTCCGCAGGATCAAACGGGAACGGCTGGCGACACCCTACATGCTCCGGGTCGCCCAGCCGGAGACCATATTGCTGGGCAGCTCGCGCGTCCTGATGGGAATGCGGATCGAGCAAGGCGAGCGCGACGGCGTAATGAATGCCGCAATCAAGGGCGCGACGCTCAAGCAAATTTCGCGAATCGTGGACGTCGCACTGCTGAATCCGCGGCTCAAGCGGATAATCTGGGGCGTCGACTTTTTTGCCTTCAGCACCCATTGGAAATTCCAGGATCCAGCTTTCGACGCACGCATCGCGGATGATCCGGCGATGCGGCTCGAGGACACCTTGCTCAGTCTCGACGCGCTCGGCGACGGTTTCGATCTATTCAAGCGGTCCCTGCGCGGCCGCTCCCGGCTGAAAGCGACGGTGACGGCAGCCGTACCGTGGCCGATGGAGCTGATTTGCAATGAATATGTAAACGACCGCATGGACGGCCTGGACGTTGGAACGCCCAAGCAGATTGCGATTCAACTCCACCAGATCTGGTACCTTTATCGGCGCTATGAGTTTTCGCAAGCGCAATTGGAAATTTTTCGCGATACTGCGCAGCGCATTCGCGCACACAACGTTGAACTACTGCTGTTTGTGCCCCCGATGAGCGAATACGAACTTGAATTGATTCGCCAGAGCGGTCATTGGGGCGACCTTGAAAAATTCAAGCGAGCACTCGTTACGACTGCGCCCTTCTATGATTTCGCCGCCTACAACGAAATGGCGCCGCGCGATGAATACTATCTGCAGGTGATTCATTTCAAAGCAGCCCCCGGGCATCAAATAATGCGTATGCTGCTGGGAGCGGATACTCCAACCTGCAACGAAGACGCGCGGAGCGTCGCACAGAGCGCGCTGCGAGTGGACGCGGCGTCGATCGATCGCGTGCTCGCGGCCGAGGCGCAAATGCGCGATCGGGCAAGCGCACAGGATTCGCGCTACTCGCGCGCGGCCGCTGAAGCCCTGCGTTACTCCAAGGCTGAGATGACGGCGGGCGATAGCGACGAATCCAATAGCGGCGAAAGGTGAGACCGCGAGGTGCGCCTCGCGAAGCGCCGCCGATCTTCATCGGGCGCCCAAGCGACGATTTCGTGATGCTCTTTTGCTTGAGGTACACATCGGTTAGCGTGGAGCTTGGAGAGGGCTGAATCTATGAGCACGCCAACTGGCTATCGGCACGAAGCGCCCGGATCGCATCCGCCAATTACTCACTCGGCGTACGTGAGTACTCAGAAGCGGGCGCCCCGGATGGACCCGGTTCGACTGGTGCATACTCTGTCGGAAATCACCGGTCCGGGTGCCGGATGGGCAGCCCCGTGCGCCAGTGACGCCGACATTACTCACTGCAACGGTGGCGAAGCGCTTGGCGAGCGCGTCATCGTGAGCGGCCGGGTGATCGATGAGGATGGCCGCGCCGTCCCGCACACACTCGTGGAAATCTGGCAAGCCAACGCGGCCGGCCGCTATGACCATCCGGGCGACCGCCATGACGCGCCCTTGGACCCCCATTTCTCAGGCCTCGGACGCATTCTGACCGGCGTCGACGGTGGATACCGCCTCACGACCGTGAAGCCCGGCGCCTATCCGTGGCGTAATCACTACAACGCCTGGCGCCCTCAGCATATACATTTCAGCTTGTTCGGTCCGGGTTTCGCCACGCGGCTGATTACTCAGATGTACTTTCCCGGCGACCCACTGCTCGCGCTCGATCCTATTTTTAACAGCGTACCCGACGAGGCCGCGCGGGAGCGCCTGATCGCTGCGTTCGATATCAATTTAACTGTGCCGGAATACGCACTGGGATATCGATTCGATATCGTGCTGCGCGGGCGCGAGGCGACCCCGTCGGGATTCTGAATGGGCGCGGGACAGACACCGTCGCAGACGATCGGGCCGTTCTTCGGGCCTGCGCTGATCCGATCCGGACTCGAAGGGCCGGGACTAGAGGCGTTGGTGCGACCGACGACCCGCGGCGAACGCGTTACAATCGAAGGGCGCGTCCTGGATGGCGATGGCGCCGCGGTCGCCGACGCGATGATCGAAATCTGGCAGGCCAATGCGGAGGGCCGTTACGACCATCCGGAAGATCGCCAGGAAAAGCTTCTCGACGCGAACTTTCACGGCTTCGGACGCGCGGCGACGGACGACGCCGGATGGTATCGCTTTCATACGATCAAGCCCGGTCCGGTTGCGGGTCCTGGAGTGACGCTGCAAGCGCCGCACATCAACGTCGCGATTTTCGCGCGCGGTCTGCTCAAGCGCCTGGTTATGCGAATCTACTTTCCCGATGAGCCCTTGAACACCAACGACCCGGTGTTGATGGCGGTACCGCCTGAGCGCCGAGCCACCCTGATCGCATGCACCGGCGCGCCATTGTCAGCGGAGACGCTGCGCTTCGATATCGTCGTGCAGGGCGACAGCGAAACGGTCTTCTTCGAGATTTAAGGATTAAGCCTGATCGCGTCAGCGATCGGTTCGGCGCGGCGGGGGACTGGTGGGCTTGCGTCGCGGCAGTATCGCGAGACGAACGTTGGTTGACGGTCCCGCCTTTCGCGGCCGTGCGCCCGCGACCTTGAGCCGATTCAATCCCGGCGGCATCCGCGGCCTGCGGATCACGAGACCCGTCGCCTTTTCCTTGAGAGCCGCCGCGGCTACCGCTTCGGAGTGCGCATCCGATCGAATCATCACATAGAAGAGCGCGTTCGCAAGAAATACCTTGGTCAACGCGAAGACCACGACGAAGACGATCAGCGGAGTCGCTTCCGCCCACGAGTTCGATCCGGCCACGACCACCGTTATCGACATCGCGATCGCAGTCGCGGTGAAGACCACCACGAGGACGATCAGGGAGCGCCACGATTCGTCTTCGTGGTTTCGCGGCCCTGCAGCCGGCTGAAGCGCCGGGCTGGTTGGATGGCGGCCTAATTGAATTACGGAGCCCATTTCCGTTCAGGTCCGGCCGGCGGGTGATCGAGGGGGCCGGGACTCTCACGATGCCGAGACAACACCGCAATCTTGCTCGAAACGCAACGGCTATGCAAAACGAAACTGGCGCGGCTACTTCAGCGAGTCGTAGTACTCTTCGATCAGGTAGCCGACGTCAGGGCGGCCGAGGACCTCGATAAAGCAGATCTGCTCGGCGGCGTTGAGATCGATTATCAGGTGCCCTTCGATTGCTTGAAGCTCGACGACGTTGGCGACCTTGACCTCGGGCGCGGTCGCGAAACTCGCGCAATTGTCGTCGCCGCAATCGCAAATCGATTCGATTCGCAGCGCGCGCAACTGCTCCTCGAGCGGTTCGGCGCCGGTCCCCTTCAACAGATGGACCAGCTCTTCGAGCAGGTCGGGCAGCACGTCACTTAGTAATGGGGTAGCCATTGGATGAGCAGCCTAGCCGAAACGTCGCCACGATCAAGGATGTTCAAACACAGGGATGTTCAAACCGCGTCAGACGCCGCGCGCGGTTGGCGACCAGATGTGCTTGTGCATCTGCAACTGCATCCGCACCACTAATCGATCCGCCAGAATCCACGCCGCCAGATCCGACGGCTCCAGTTTGCCGAAGACCGGACTCAGCAGCACCGCGTTGACCCGCTCGCTCAAGCGATGCGTGCGCATCACGTCGCGCGCCCATTCGTAATCGCGCCGGCCGCTGAGGACGAACTTCAACTCGTCGCGCAACGTCAGATGTTCGAGATTGCTCCAGCGGTTGCGTTCGGACTCGCCGCTGCCCGGACATTTGAGGTCAACGATCCTGACCACGCGCGGATCGACCCCGCTGATATCGCGTTCGCCCGACGTTTCGATCAGCACCGCATGGCCGCGCACGAGCAGCGTGTCGATCAGCGGATGCACGCCTTGCTGCAGGAGCGGCTCGCCGCCGGTGATTTCGACCAGGCCGCAGTCGAAGCTGTCGACTTTTTCGGCGACTTCCCCGACGTCCATCTGGCGCCCTTCGTAAAACGCGTACTCGGTGTCGCACCAGGTGCAGCGCAGGTTGCATCCCGTCAGCCGCACGAACACGCACGGGCATCCGGCCCAGGTCGATTCGCCCTGGATGCTGTGGAAGATCTCGTTGACGCGGACCCGCGCCATCTTAGTAATTGCTTTCGCGGCCGAGTTGACGGCGCGCCGCGGCGAGCGCCTCCTCCATCACGAGCTTGAGCGGGGCGTTGTGCTCCAGCGCGGCCCGCTGACAATCGTCGTATTCCGGAGCGACCGTCATCGGCGACGCCTCAGCGCCCGAGAGCTTGACGCGAATTGTGCCGAAACGCGTTTCGACTTCGATAGTTTTGCGCGCGAGCTTGAGGCGCGACACTGCATGGAAGCGGAGGCCGATGGTCGAGGTCTCGCTAAAAATGATATGCGCGATATGGTCGCGCGCCGCCGCTGCGGCCAGCACCGCGAGCGTCACCGCGGGACGGCCCTTCTTCATGATGGTCGGCGTCAGCGTAACGTCGCGTGCACCGGCGGCGAATAGACGGTCGCTCAGATGGCCGTAAATCTGCGGGTTCAAATCGTCGATGTTCGCAGAGATTTCGAGCAGATCGTCCGTCGCGAATTTCGCGCTCTCGCGTCCAACGATTATCCGCAGCACGTTCGGCCGATCGGCGAAATCTTTGGTTCCCGCGCCGTAGCCGATGCGCTCGATTTCGTAGGTCGTCACCTGCGGCGCCGGACGCGCCAGCGCCTTCAGGATCGCTGCGCCGGTCGGAGTAACCATTTCGGCCGATCCGTCGCCGAGGCGCACCGGGAAACCGGCGAGCAGCTCGGCGGTCGCCGGCGCGGGTACCGGGATGATGCCGTGGCGCGATCGCGCGAAGCCCGTTCCCATCGGCAGCGCCGACACCAGCAGCGTGCCGATCTCCAACTGATCGAGCGCCCACGCCGCGCCAACGATATCGATGATCGAATCGACCGCACCGACCTCGTGAAAATGCACGTGGTCGGGAGTCGTGCGATGGACCTTGGCCTCGGCCTCGCCCAGCGCCTGAAATATCGCGATGGCGTTGGCGGTCGCGCGCGAACTCAATCCGGCGCCCTCGATCATTTTGAGAATCTCGCCGAGATGACGCTCCGGCTGCGCTGCGCTGACTTCGACGTCGAACTTCACCGCCGCGATTCCGCTCACGTCCTTGTGCCGCGTCGCGATGCGATAGCCGCGCAGACCGAGCCCCACCATCGCGCGCTCGAGGGCCGCGGCATCGGCGCCCGCGTCGATCAACGCGCCCACCATCATGTCGCCGCTAAGGCCCGAGAATGCGTCCAGATATGCCGTCTTCATGGTCGTGAGCTTTACTTAAGAGTACGCCACAATTATGATCAATGCTTGTATTTTACGGTTGCCGCGGACGTATGAGGCAAAGGGACCTGAAGTTTTTTCGCCGTCTCCTTGAAGGGCGCAAACGCGAGATCCTTGTGGAAGCTGATCGCGCGCTCGGCAGCATGAACAAGAAGCCCGGCGAGGCTTACGCCGACCCGACCGATCGCGCATCACTCGAATCCGACCGCGCATTACTGCTGCGGATGCACGATCGAGAACGCAAGCTGCTGACCAAGATCAACGAAGCTTTCACACGCATCGAGAGCGGCAGCTACGGACGCTGCGAAGAATGCGACGACGAAATCGGGATCGAACGACTCAAGGCGCGGCCCGTGACCACGCTCTGCATCTCATGCAAATCGGCGCAGGAAGCGCGTGAGCGTGTGGGCTCCGCACGCTGACGCCGTCTTACAACACGACGCTGGCTCGCACCATCGAGCCGGTTCATCATCGACAGGTTTGAGATGAAGGTGCGCAAGGCCGTTATTCTGGCTGCCGGAATGGGCACGCGAATGCTGCCCGCGTCCAAGGTCATACCCAAGGAAATCCTGCCGGTGGTCGATAAGCCGGCGATCCAGATAGTGGTCGAGGAGGCGGTCGCGTCGGGCATCGAGGAGATCATTCTCGTGCTCAGTCCCGGACGCACCACCGTGCGCCAGCATTTCCAGTCGGCGCCCGAGCTTGAGCGGCTCCTCGAGCAGCGGCTCAAGCACGATCTGCTCGAAGTCGTTCGCTACACCAATAATCTTGCGCGCTTCAGCATCGCGCATCAGCACGAGCCGCTCGGCCTCGGTCATGCGGTGCTGCAGGCGCGCGAGGCGGTCGGCGACGAGCCCTTCGCAGTGATGCTGCCCGACGATATTTTCGACGGACCAACGCCCTGCCTGCGCCAGTTGCTCGATATCGCGGAGAGCGAGGATGCTCCGGTCGTGGCGCTGACGCGCGTGGCGCCGAGCGAGGTCTCCAAGTACGGCATCGTCGCGGTCAAGACCGTGCGGCCGCGGCTGCATCAACTCATCGGGATGGTCGAGAAGCCGCCCTTGGATCAGGCGCCGAGCGATCTCGCGATCATGGGACGCTACGTCCTGACGCCCGATATTTTCCCGCTACTGGCCGCAGGCAAACCGGGCGCGGGCGGCGAAATCCAGCTTACCGACGGATTGCTCGCGCTCTCGAAGCGGCGCAAAGTCTACGGTTACGAGTTCGAGGGCGTGCGCTACGATCTCGGCGATCGCATCGGCTTCCTGACGGCGCAGATTGGCTTCGGCTTGAAACGGCCCGAACTGGCTGATAGGTTGCGCGCCTGGCTCAAGACGGCACTTTCGTCATAAAATCAATTCCGGCGGTGGGGCAGTAGCTCAGCTGGGAGAGCACTACGTTCGCAACGTAGGGGTCGAGGGTTCAAATCCCTTCTGCTCCACCATCCAGTCTCTCGGTTTCCGGACATCGCGGAGAATCGCTCGAAAAGCGCGCGTGTGCGCGCGATTTGCGATGACGCATGGACCCGGAGAGCGTCTCCGGCGGCGCTAATTGGAAGAATTCGGCAAAACCTATCCGGGAGCGATTTTGGCAGGTCCATCGGTGAGGCGGGCGGGATTGGGATGATTTACCCCGCCAAGGCAGCCTGCGGCCGCCCTCACAATCTTTCGCCAAGGATGCGAAGAATCGCTTCCATCGTTGCGGCGACAGAGCAATGAGTGTTCACGACGGCAGGGGTACGAAGCCCTTGCCCGAGAAGGAGATTCTCACGTGAACACTGATACCGAATCCGTGCCGGCAGCGTTGGTCAAACAGAGCGGCAAATCCCTAGCGCCCGCGAAAAAGCCGGCCATCGGCGCCAAGCCGAAGGCTGCTCATGCCGCGAGAACCACGAAGGCCCCGCAGCGACCGCCGCGGTCATCACGGGCGGCGTCCAGCGCGGAGAAGCTGGTCTGCAGATATTGCGGCAGCGATGATCTTGCGCCGTCCTTCAAGAAACGACGCGACGCTCGCTGCCGCGCCTGCTTCAAAAAGCGCTACGGTTTGGCGCCGCAGGACAAGAAGACCACCCGCACACGTAAGACAAAGGCCACAAAGTAGTTTTGGTCGAAGGTCGAATCTGATCGGGGCCTGGGCTGGTTGAAGGGCTCGAGCCCCGATCTCTATTTCAGGTGCGGGACTCAATCGAAGAACCAACGTCTGGAAACTACTTGATGTTCACGCCGAGCGCCTGGTGCTGCGCGCTCCAGAGCAACGGAAGATCGATTCGCCGGGTGAGCGCCTCCAGGGTCAGATCGACCGGCTGGCGGCCCTCGGCGATCGCCTCGACGATTCGCGGTGAGAGAAACCCGAGCGGAATAAGACGCCGCACCGAGCGACCGTCCATTCCTTCCCGTCTTGCCAGGGCGCTGACCGAACGCACTTTGCCTGATACCAGCTCGTCGACCCAACGCTTAGCGCGCGCAACCGCCTTCAGTAATGGCAGGTCGACGGGGACAGGGTGGGACTCGCCTTCAAGCACAATGCGCATCTCGACACCACGACGTTTCATCTGCATCGGTACGAGCCGCGTGAGCACCAAGCTCGCCGGACCTGTGACGTCAGACGGTTCGGCGGGCGCGAGCGGAAGTTTTAGCGACAAGTGGAGGCTTTCGCGACTAAGCTGGACCCGCTCGATGAGCTCACCCAGCGCCGCCGCGGAGTCGCTTCTTAGCCGTTCACTCCACGTCTGTACCGACATCAAGACCGACGGCAACCGGTTCGAATCGACACCGGACGCTTCGAGCGCGAGCGCGATCGCCGTGCGGTCGCCGAGTACTCCTTGAGCCGCCGCAGCGACTCTTTGCTCGATCTCGGGCGCGGAGATTCGCCATCCCTGTTCTTGATCCTCCGAGTTGCCCCTGACCAATGCTCTGGAGACGTAATAGCGATAGCGGCGCTGCCCCTTGGCCGCCCCCTGCACATACAGCGGCTCGCCGCTCTCATCGAACAGCTTGCCGGCGAGCGGACTGCCCGGCGCCTCGGTCTTGCGGCCTTCGCCACCGCGCACCCCTTGATCGCGCAGCCGTTGCTGGACGCGTTCCCAAAGCTCGCGGCTGACGATCGCCTCGTGCTGTCCGGGATGGCGTTCGTGCTTGTGCCGGATCTCGCCCAGGTAGATCGGGTTGGAAAGCAGGTGGTACAGCGCTCCGCGCGAATATTGCTTGCCACCCCGGGCGTTGCCCTTCCTCGATACCCTGGCGCTCGAAACAATCCCGCGCTCGCGCAGGTCGTTCCCTAAAAGGCGCACGCTACCGAGTTCGAGGTAGCGCTCAAAAATACCTCTCACGGTCTCGGCTTCGTCGTGGTTGACGACCAGCTTGCGCTCGCGCACGTCGTAGCCGAGCGGCAGCACCCCTCCCATCCAGATGCCCTTGCGCTTGGAGGCGGCGACCTTGTCGCGGATGCGTTCGCCGATCACTTCGCGCTCGAACTGCGCAAACGACAGCAGCACGTTGAGGGTCAGCCGACCCATCGAGGTGGTGGTGTTGAACTGCTGGGTGACGGCCACGAATGAAACGCCCTTGGCGTCGAACAGTTCGACCATTTTGGCGAAGTCGGTAAGTGACCGGGTCAGCCGATCGACCTTGTAGACCACAACGGTATCGACCAGACCGTCGCGGATATTGGCGAGTAATTGCTGCAGCCCTGGCCGCTCCATCCCTGCGCCGGAAAAGCCGCCATCGTCGTAAGCGGTCTTGACCAGCCGCCAACCTTCACCGGCCTGGCTGCTGATGTAGGCCTCGCAGGCCTCGCGCTGCGCATGCAGCGAGTTGTAGTCCTGCTCCAGTCCTTCTTCCGAAGACTTGCGAGTGTAGATTGCACATCGTCTGGCGGCATTAGCCATTGACGGTCTCCTTTGTGCGGCGGTTTAGCCCGAAGAACAGCGGCCCCGACCAGCGCGAGCCGGTGATGGCGCGGGCGACTTCCGAGAGCGACTTGTAACGCCAATCGCGGTAGATGACTTCGTCGTCGAGCACGGTGACCCGGTGACTGACGCCGCGCCATTGCCGGATCAGCACGGTCCCGGCGGTTGCTCGCCGTTGCGGAATAGATTGCGATGCGTCCGATGAGCGATTATCGGCAATCCGGTCGAGGAGCCGCCGGGTTGATGGCTTGAGGCCGGCCAAGGCTTTTTCCTGAAGCCGGTACGCGATCGCTCTGATCAGCAACGCGCGCCCCAGGTTCGGCGATGGAGCGGCGCCGAAGAGCGCCGCCCATCGCTGCCTCAGGGCGGGCAGGTCGAGAGCTGCAAGGCGCGTAATTTCCCGCGCTGATTCCTCCAAATCGCCGCCCACGGTGGGCGGCTTTCGGCTTCGTTTCGATAAGACTGATGGCCCCATGGATACCTCCCATAGGGTGTCCATGTGCGCTCAATCCGCACCATAAAGCCAGTCGCTTTGCGCTCGCCTAAGCTACCGAAATGTTAGAAGAATTCGACAAGAATAAGGCCATTTGCGGTTTCCTCGGTAGTCAACGCCGGCTAAATGTTGTCTCTCTTCATCGCTATGTTGGAGTAAGCGCCCCTCGCCGTGGGAGATGCGGCGACTCTGCTCATGCGCGAGTCAGATTCCATCGATTTTCCCAACCCGAGTCTTGGACCTTGGTCCAGGCGATCCGCGCCGGGATTAGAAATGACAGTACCGCACGACGCAGCGAAACTCCGGCCGATGAAAATGAGCTAGATTGTCGGCGATGAAGAAAGCGCATTTCAGCCGTGACCTGTTCGGCTTCCTGGAGGAACTGCGGTCCAACAACCGGCGCGAATGGTTCGAGGCGAATCGTACGCGCTACGAACGCGACGTTCGTGAGCCGATGCTCACGTTCATCAGCGACTTCGCTCCGCGGCTCAGGAAGATCAGCCCCAAGCTGGTTGCCGACCCGCGCCCGTCTGGCGGTTCGATGTTTCGCATCTACCGTGACGTGCGCTTCTCGCCGGACAAGAAACCGTACAAAACGCATGTCGCCGCGCGCTTTTCGCACATAATGGGCCGCGACGTTCACGCGCCGGGCTTCTACGTTCATTTGGAGCCGAGCGGCGTGTTCTGCGCGGCCGGCATCTGGCATCCGGATCCTCCAACGCTGGCCCGGATCCGTGACTTTATCGTGCAGCACCCAGCGCAATGGAAAAAGGCGATCAATGACGCGAAGTTCCGCCAGCTCTGCGCGCTCGAGGGCGACGTGCTCTCGCGTCCACCGAAGGGCTACGACCCCGGTCACCCGCTGATTGACGATCTAAAACGCAAGGACTTCATCGCAGTCACCAATCTCGACTTCGCCGACGCACTCTCGCCGCTGTTCATCGATCACTTCACTACGGCATGCATCGCTGCCTCACCGTTAATGCGGTTTCTGACGAAAGCGCTGGGACTTCAGTTTTAGACCCGGTTACTTTGCGCGGAAGCTCCAACATCCTCAAATCGGCGCTGATTCACGTGGCCATGCGAGTACAATTCGTCGTCGCCGCCCCACGAACCGCCGAAGCCCTTCAAGACGTTCGTGGACCGACCGGAGCGGTTCCGACATTCCAAGGCGGTCGGAGCCTCCGTGGGCTTGACGCCGCGCAAGTACGCGTCCGGCGAGGTTGACTACGACGGACATATCACGAAGTGCGGCGATGCCTTCTTGCGCTCGCACCTTTTCGAGGCTGCCAAATGTATGTTGAGCAGGGGCAAGCCAAGCCCGCTGAAGGCCTGGGGCCTTCGACTCGCCAAGCGCAGTTCGAAGAAGAAGGCCTGCGTGGCGGTTGCCCGCAGGTTGGCTGTTATTATGCACGCGATGTGGCGCGACGGCACCGTGTTTGAGTTGAACGAGGAAGCCGCCGTCGCGACGACGGCTTGATCTCAGGCGCACAGTAAACAGGAACAAGGAGTCAGATATTCTTTGCCGCGAGGCGTGGCCGTCCGGCAGGACGGGAAGAGACAGAGGTGAGAACGTGCACGCCGCCGTGGAAGATACTTCAGATTAAGTTTCTGACCACGCGCTTCAGCTGGTTCCGCCCCGCTCTTCGAATGGACAGTCACTATGCCAGCCGTAGATGCCGCAGCGTCGAGCTCGACGCTTGGTCGGCAGGCCGGCAAATCGGGTGTCACTTTTTGGTTGTGGGTTTCGCGGGTGTGTGTCCTCCGCAAAAATTACCGGCGTGGCTTGAATTGGGCTAAATTGCGACCAATTCTGAAAGGAGAAGGTTTAAAACCAAGGACATCGGTCGATCATGAAATCCTGTCGGCTTGGGCTGAACCTTGTGGCCGATTTGCTGCACTTTCTGGGCCTGAGTTTGCGCTCCAAAAGCTCGCTCGCGGCCGAGAATCTCTTCCTGCGCAAACAGCTCGCGTTCTACCACGAACGCAGAATCAAGCCCGGCCGGACCTCCCAGTCCACGCGCTTGACCCTGCTGTGGCTCAGCCGCTGGTTCGATTGGCGCGGCGCATTGACGGTCGTGACGCCGAGGACCTTCATCGGTTGGCACCGCCAGGGCTTCCGGTTTTACTGGCGCCGGAAATGCCAAGCTGGCCGGCCGCGGATTCCGCCGGAGCTCCAACATCTGATCCGCAGGATTGCTAGCGAGAACCCCTCGTGGGGTGAGGAGCGCATTGCAAACGAATTGCTGCTGAAGCTCGGCCTGCGCGTGTCGCCACGGACGGTACGGAAGTATCTCTGCCAAAGTCGCCGGCCGCGCCAGGCGGCAACCCGCGCCACGATCAGCGCTGGTCAACGTTTCTCAAGAATCACGCTGCGGCCATCATCGCCTGTGACTTCTGCGTCGTCGCCAGCGCCACCTTCCGGACTCTTTGTGTGTTTGTGGTCATGGAACACGCGTCACGCCGGATTATTCACCTCAACGTGACGGCCCATCCCAGCGCAGCCTGGACCCTCCAACAACTCCGAGAGGCCGTTGCTTCAGACCACGCGTACCGTTTTATTATCCACGACCGCGACGCGATCTTTTCCTCCGAATTCGATGCGTCTGTCGCCGGTCTCGGCCTTGAAGTCATAAAGACGCCGGTGCGCAGCCCGAAGGCCAATTCGTTGTGCGAAAGGTTAATCGGGACACTGCGGCGTGAGTGTCTGGATTGGGTTATACCATTGACAGAGGCGCATCTTCAAAAAACCGGCAATGTCCTGAAGACTGTTGAAAATTGAGTGGCGGCTATCCTCGCCCGATCGGAAGATCGGGCTGGGTAAGAGGAGGAAGCCGCCATGAGGAAGAGTGACAAGAGCGACGGAGGAA
>JBEKJC010000028.1:0-51760 GCA_050011435.1 Binataceae bacterium (SeqCode) | reverse complement strand
CTCGACAAGCAGTTCCTCAAGCTCAAGGACAATATCAAGGAAGACCTCGCCGCCCTCGACCTCTCGCGCCACGTCCACGAGGCCGTCATCGGCGAGATGCGCCGGCTGCTCAAGGAGGCCCGCGAGTCGCAGCGCCGCATCCAGCGCTATGAAGATGCGACCGGCCGCACGCGGACCCAGCTCATCCGCGAGGCCGCCGAGGTTGACGACCGCCGCCACGTCCTCAAGGTCAACGGCACCCGCGAAAATCTGGTCGATATCGCGGCGCGCATCAAGGAAGCGCAGAAAATCATTCGCGAAGTCGAACGGCGGGTCAAAGTCCCGACCGACGAATTCGCCCGTTCGATCGAAACCATCGCCTCGGGCCAGGACAAGAGCCGCCGCGCCAAAAAGGAATTGACCGAGGCCAACCTGCGCCTCGTCGTCAGCCTCGCCAAACGCTACACCAATCGCGGCCTGGGCTTCCTCGACCTCATCCAGGAAGGCAACATCGGCCTGATGCGCGCGGTGGACAAGTTCGAGTACCAGCGCGGCTACAAGTTCTCGACCTACGCCACCTGGTGGATCCGCCAATCGATGTCGCGCGCGATCGCCGACCAGGGCCGCACCATCCGCATCCCGGTGCACATGGTCGAGACCATCAACAAGCTGCTCCGCGTCACCCGCCTGCTGGTCCAGCGCCTCGGCCGCGAACCCGGCCCCGAAGAGATCGCCGAGCAGATGGAGATGCCGCTCGACAAGGTCCAGAAGGTCCTCAAGATCGTCAAGGAGCCGATTTCGCTCGAAACTCCGATCGGCGACGAGGAAGAGAGCTCGCTCGGCGATTTCGTCGAGGACGAACTGGCCCCCTCGCCGGTCGAGGCCGCCATCCAGGGCAATCTCGGCGAGCAGACGCGCAAGGTGCTGGCGACGCTGACCCCGCGCGAAGAACAGATACTGCGGATGCGCTTCGGCATCGGCCAGAAGACCGACTACACCCTTGAGGAGGTCGGCAAGCAGTTCGCGGTCACCCGCGAGCGCATCCGGCAAATCGAGGCCAAGGCGCTGCGCAAGCTGCGCCAGACCGGCCGCTCGCGCAACCTCGAGGGCTTCATGGAACGCGGCGAACCCTAATCAGGGTGCCAGTGTCCGGGCGGCTGATGTCCTGATTCTGGCTTGGCGTGATCTCTCAGGGGTGGATGCTTTGCATCCACCCTTTTCTTTGTTTAACAGTGCCGGCCGTTGCGGCTTCCCCGCTAGCCCACAGACGTTCCTGATTCTGTCTTAGGTGATTTTTCAAGGGGTGGATGCTTCGCATCCACCCCTTTTCCTTCGGCGCGCCGGTGCTCCGCGCTCGCTCGTGCGTGATACCAGAGATTGCTTAGAACACCATTTAGATGGGGCAACATTAATTCCATAACCTTCGTAAAGCTGTCCGATTCTCCGTAGAGGTCTTCCAGGGCGCGTCCCTGCCGACAATCGAGCAACGCGAGCATAGCCCACCGTCGGCATGGAATGCCGTGAAACCTCAGTGAGGTTTCAGTATCTCCAGGCTTCCTACCGACTTTAGTCGCGTATGCCTTCACGGCCGCAATGCTATGCGGCGAGGAGCTTGATAATCGGACGCGACCCGTCGCCTTGTCAAACTTCAAAAGCGTGTTTACGCAAAACCCTCCAACCTTATAGTCGCTATACAGCAGACGCCCTTGGCCGACTTCGTGGAATCCGTGGGGGCTCTCTCGACGCCCCTCTGCGCAAGGGCGAAAAACTTCACCGCATCATCGCCTCAGGGGAGCAGGATTTCCCCGCAAACAAACCGCAAAGATGTTTCACGTGAAACATTTTCCGCACGCCCGTGCCCGCAGCCCAAAACCCAAACCCGTGCACAGCGCCGGGAATCTGACGCACCGCACGAAACACCCCGGTCCCGCACCGCCCTATTTGATCGCCCTGACCTCCCGCAGATGCGCAACCTCCTCATGGGTGAAACCGTTCGTTAACAGCACCTCGTCGGTATGCTCGCCGACCAGCGGCGGCCGCGTGATTCGACCCGGCGTATCGCTCAGCTTCACGCCGAGTCCGGTGGTCTTGAATTCGCCCAGCGCCGGATGTGCCATCTTCACCAGCATCTCGCGCGCCGCCGACTGCGGATGCTGAAACATCTCTTCGATCGTCAGAATCGGACCCGACGGAATCCCGGCCTCATTGAACAGATCCATCCAGTGTTGCGCCGGATGAGCCTTCAGCGCCGCATTGATCTCCGCCGTCAGCGCATCGCGATTCTTGATCCGCCGCCCGAGCTTGTTGAAGCGTTCGTCATCGGCGAGTTCGGCGCGCCCGATCACCTTCACGAACGTCCGCCACATCGCCTCGTTGCCGACCGCGATATTGAACGGCCGGTCCGACGCCATGAACACGCCATGCGGCGACGACAGCGGATGATGATTGCCGGCGGGGCCGGGCGTCTTGCCGGTGTCGAAGTAGATGCCCGCCGACCAACTGAGCGTGCTGACGATCGCCTCCAGCAGCGAGGTCTCGACCCGTTGCCCGCGGCCGGTCCGATGGCGCGCCTCGAGCGCGAGCAGGATCCCCTGTGCCGCGTAGATACCGCCGAGCAGATCGCAGATCGCGATACCCACCCGCGTCGGGCCGCTCGCCGCGGTGCCCGTCACGCTCATCAGGCCGGAGAAGCCCTGCGCAATCTGGTCGAAGCCCGGATAGTCGCGCAGCGGACCGCTGGCGCCGAAGCCTGAGATGCTGCATGCGATGATGCGCGGGTTGCGCGCCGCAATCTGATCGTAGCCGAAGCCGATCGCCTCCATCACGCCCGGCCGGAAGTTATCGATGACGACGTCGGCGCCGTCGATCAACCGTTGCAGCGCAGCACGGCCCTCCGGCGCCTTGGTCGAAATCTGCACGCTTTTCTTCGACCGGTTGGTGCTGAGGAAGAAATAGGTGTCCTTGCCGCTGTCATCGCCCATCTCGCCGCGCGCGCCCTGCACCGGTTCCACTTTGAGAATTTCGGCGCCGTAATCGCCGAGGATTTGCGTGCAGAACGGCCCCGCGAGATAGCGCGTGAAATCAACGACCTTGATTCCTGCAAGCGGCGGAATGTCGGACATGGCTGGTTACTCCTGCAAATGCTGGTGTCGAAAATACCTGTACCGCGGGCGGTCAAATCCCGGCGGCACATCCGCGATCCGCCGAATTCACCATGAAACGATCGGCGGCGGCGCTCGTCTGATAATATTGAATATGCAAATCGCCACTGGAATCGCCACGCGATCATTCCCTATAGTTGATCGAGTCCCCATGCTGTCCCGTCTCGGCAAGCGCTTCTGGCGCATCGTAATCCTCGTGCTGATCGTCGCACTGCCGCTCTACTATTATTTCACGCGCGGCGGATCGGCCACGGCGACCTACGTCACGGCGCCGGTCACCCGTGGTCCTATTGTCCGATCGGTAATCGCGACCGGCACCGTAAATCCTGTCACCACCGTCCAGGTTGGATCCTACGTCTCCGGACCGATCTCCGCGATCTATGCCGATTTCAATGCCCCGGTCAAAGCCGGGCAATTGATAGCGAAAATCGATCCCAGACCTTTTCAGGCGCAGGTGGATTTGTCGGGGGCGGCGCTCGCCAACACCCGAGCGCAGTTGCGAAAAGATCAAGCCAACCTGGCTTATCAGAAGATTACCTGGCAACGGGACTCCAGACTGCTGCAACAGGAAGTCATTTCGCAAGATACGATGGACAGTCAGCTCAATACCTATAAGCAAACATTGGCGCAGGTCGGTCTTGACCAGGCGAGCATCCAGCAGCAGGAAGCCAGCCTCAGAGCGGCCGAGCTGAATCTTAATTACACCAACATTGTTTCACCGGTGGACGGAACTGTGGTCTCGCGAAATGTCGACGTCGGCCAGACCGTCGCCTCAAGTTTCCAGACGCCGACGCTGTTTCTGATCGCGAAAGACCTGACCAAGATGCAGGTCGATACCAACGTCAGCGAGTCGGATATCGGCGATCTTCATTCGGGGCTATCCGCCGCCTTCACGGTTGACGCGTTCCCGGGCCGCGAGTTCCAGGCCGAGGTCGGCCAGGTCCGACAGGCGCCGATTACGGTGCAGAACGTGGTGACCTACGACGTCGTGGTCGAGGTCGCCAATGCCGAAATGCTGCTCAAGCCGGGGATGACGGCGAACGTGACGATCGTGACCGCCAAGCGCGACGAGGTGCTGCGCGTGCCGCTGCAGGCGCTGCGCTTTTCGCCACACAAACGGCGCGCCGCAACGGCCGATTCGGCGACCCACCTGCATCCTTCCAATCAGGCCCGCGTTTGGGTTGACGACAGTGGAGCGCTCAAGCCGGTGACGGTGACGAGCGGTCTCGACGACGGCAACAACGTCGAGATCTTGACCGGCGATCTGAAGCAAGGCGACCTGGTCGTGACCGATCAGGTGCTGCCCGGCGGGAGCGCGGCGGCCGCGGGCGGGAGCTCGCCGCTCAGAATGCCGCGCCTCTGATCGCGCGGCAGGTCTATCGCTGAGGTTTGTCGCGCACAATGGCCGCAGTTATCGAAATCATCGACCTGTTCAAGATCTATCGATTGGGCGAGATCGAAGTGCGCGCGCTCAACGGCGTCAGCCTGTCGATCGAGCGCGGTGATTTCGTCGCGATCATGGGTTCGTCGGGGTCGGGCAAATCCACTCTGATGAACGTAATCGGATGCCTCGATCGGCCGACCAGCGGGCGCTACCTGTTGCAGGGCGTCGATGTCGCGTCACTGAGCGAGGCGGAACTTGCGCTGGTGCGCAGCCGCCAGATCGGCTTCATCTTCCAGACCTTCAATCTGCTTTCGCGGACCAGCGCGCTCGAAAATGTCGAGCTGCCGCTCTTCTATTCGGCATTGGACGTCGCGGGCGAGGATCGCGCGGTAAAACTGCTCGAGATGCTCGGGCTCAAAGGGCGCGAGCAGAATCATCCCAACCAGCTTTCCGGCGGCCAGCAGCAGCGCGTCGCGATCGCGCGGGCGCTGGTCAACCAGCCGACGATCCTGCTGGCCGACGAGCCGACCGGAAATCTCGACTCGAAGAATTCGGTGGAGATCATGGACATCATCCGCCGGCTCAATCGCGACGAGGGCATCACGGTGATCGTCGTCACGCATGACCCGGATGTTGCGCTTTATGCCGAGCGGGTGATCACGTTTCGCGACGGCGTGATCATTTCCGATAAACGCCAGCAGGTGGGTCCGCAGGGTGCGTCGACCGGCGCAGCGGGCGCCCGAGCCGAATCAGCTACGGCGTCAACCGGCGCCGGCCGTCCATCCGCGCAGGTTGGTGCGCCAGCACCACCTGCGGCAACGCCGCCGGTGGAGCGTCGCGCGGAAGTCTGGACCTTTGCCACGATGGCGCTGGCGGCGGCGGCGCGGGCCTTGCGCCGCAGCAAGATGCGCGCGGCGCTGACGATGCTGGGCATCTTCATCGGGGTCGCGGCGGTAATCGCGATGGTCGCAATTGGCGACGGCGCACGCTACTCGGTGGAGCAGCAAATCGCGAGCCTCGGGACCAATCAATTAATCGTGCTGCCCGGAGCCACCACCGCCAACGGCGTCCGCGCCGGTTACGGCAGCAGCTCGACGTTGACGGTGAGCGACGCCGACGCGCTGCAGAAGGAGGGAAGCTCGATCGCCGCCGTCAGCTACCTCGATCGGCAGGTGGCGCAGGTGGTGTATGGCAACCGCAACTGGAGCACCAGTATCAACGGCACGACGCCGCCCTATTTTACGATTCGCGACTGGCCGGTGTCGGCGGGAAGAACCTTTACCAATGAGGAGGCGCGCAGCGCGGCGCCAGTATGCGTGCTCGGCCAGACCGTCGCCAACAATCTCTTTGCCGAAGGCGAGAATCCGGTCGGCGCGGCCATCCGGATCAAGAATTTCCCGGTGCGCGTGATTGGCGTGCTCGAGGTGAAAGGACAATCCAACTACGGACAGGACCAGGACGACGTTATCCTGATGCCGTTCGAGACCGCCGAGCGCAAGGTGCTCGGAACCTCGCAGGCGAGCGCGACCGTACCGACGACCGTCGGCGGCTCAACCAATCCGGTGCTGAATCCATATATTGGCGTGCAGACCTGGACGGCCTCGAGTCCGCTTTACCAGTCGGGCACGGCGATTATCAGTCCGTTCGGGAGCCCGCCGAAAATTTCCGGCGTAGTCAACATGATTTACGT
The DNA here is from genome assembly GCA_050011435.1 of Binataceae bacterium (SeqCode). Classification (GTDB taxonomy): domain Bacteria; phylum Desulfobacterota; class Binatia; order Binatales; family Binataceae; genus JADMIL01. The sequence goes on along the minus strand of JBEKJC010000028.1, from coordinate 45,546 downwards.
CAAGGCAAAAGCGGCGGACCTGGTCGATACGGCGCAGGGCGAGGTCACCGACATCCTCCATCGGCGGCATCATATCGGCGCGGCGCAGGACAATGACTTTACGGTGCGCAGCCTGGCTGAAATCGCGCAGGCGTCCGAGAGTGCGACACGCGTGATGACGCTGCTGCTGGCGTCGGTCGCGTCGATCTCGCTGCTGGTCGGCGGTATCGGGATCATGAATATCATGTTGGTCTCGGTGACCGAGCGCACGCGCGAAATCGGCATCCGAATGGCGATCGGAGCGCGCCGCCTGCATATTCTGCTGCAGTTCCTGGTCGAGGCGCTGCTGCTGAGTATTATCGGGGGGCTCGCGGGCGCGCTGCTGGGGATCGCAGTGTCGAAATTTCTTTCGATCGTTGCGCAATGGCCGACGCTGATTTCACCGGCGTCGGTAGTCGGCGGTTTTCTCTTCGCGGCCGCGGTGGGTGTGTTCTTCGGCTGGTACCCGGCGCGCAAGGCCTCGAGGCTCGATCCGATCGAAGCGCTGCGCTACGAGTAGTCATTTCAATTAACTGCCCGAAATGCCGAGTTGGTGATTTCCACGGAAGGGCATAGCGGCATCGGTCGAAGAGTAAGTTGGTTCCCGCGCGATCGGCACTTCGCCACTGAGACCGGGCTATTCGACGGTGACGGATTTGGCGAGGTTGCGCGGCTGATCGACGTCGGTGCCGCGATAGACCGCGATGTGGTACGCGAGCAGTTGCAGCGGCACCGTCGTCAGCACCGGCATCAGGAAACGATTGGTCGCAGGTACGTCGATTATTTCCCACGCCACTTCCTCGAGCTCGGCAGTGCGCTTGTCGGTAACGGCGATGATGCGGCCGTTGCGTGATTCGACTTCCTTCAGGTTCGAGAGCGTTTTCTCGAAGACGCTGTCGTTGGGAATGATCACGACCACCGGCATCTCGTCGTCGATGAGCGCGATGGGGCCGTGCTTCATCTCGCCCGCCGAGTAGCCCTCGGCGTGGATGTAGGAAATTTCCTTGAGCTTGAGCGCGCCCTCGAGCGCGACCGGGTAGTTGATGCCGCGGCCGAGGTAGAGGAAGTCGCGCGCCTTGCCGTACTTGCGCGCAATTTTCTCGATGTGGCGTTCCTGCGCGATGACGGTTTCAATTTGCTGCGGAATCGCGAAGGCGGGCTGCAACAATTCTTCGGCCGCGCGCGCGTCGATGCGGCCGAGGCTCGCCGCCAGATGAATCGCGAGCAGATAGAAGGCCTCGATCTGCGTGAGAAAACATTTCGTGGTCGTGACGCTGATCTCGGGACCGCAGCGCGTGTAGATTTGCGCGTCGGCCTTGCGCGCGATCGATGAATCGACGGTGTTGGTGAGCGCCAGCAGATGACATCCCGCGCGCCGTCCCTCTTCCAGCGCGGCGAGGGTATCGGCGGTCTCGCCGGATTGCGAAACCGCTATAAGCATCGTGCGCTCGTCGATGACCGGACTGCGATAGCGGAACTCGGCCGAATAATCGACCTCGACCGGGATGCGGGTCAGCTCCTCGATCATGAACTTGCCGATCAACGACGAAATCCATGAGGCGCCGGCGGAGACCATCACGATGCGCCCGATCGCTTCGGGCCCCGCGGCCGGCAGGACGTTGTTTTCGAAACGGACTTCGGACGAGCCGGCGCTGGCACGTCCCGACAACGTATCGATCCAGGCTTGCGGTTGCTCGCTGATTTCCTTGCGCAGGTAATGCTGGTAGCCGCCCTTGGTCGCGGCGATCGCGTCCCATTCGATGTAGCGTGCTTCGCGATGGACGGGGGTGCCGTCGAAGTTCATCAGGCGCACGCCGGACGCGGTCAGTTCGGCGAGCTCGCCGTCTTCCATCACGAGCGCGCGGCGCGTGTGCTCGAGCATCGCGGGGATGTCGGAGGCGACGAAATTCTCGCCCTCGCCGAGGCCGAGCACGAGCGGCGTCGCGGTCTTGGCGGCGACCAGCGTGCCGGGTTCGGTTTCCGACAGCACGACGATCGAAAACGAGCCGCGCAGTTCGTGCACGACGGTGCGCACGGCCTCGGCCAGGCCGGTCGCGTGCTTGAGCTGCTCTTCGATGAGATGTGAGATGAGTTCGGTATCGGTCTCGGAGCGGAGCTTGTGGTTGCGCTGGAGCAGCGCCGTGCGCAGTTCGAGGTAATTCTCGATGATGCCGTTATGGATGACAGCGACCGGGCCGGCCTTGTGCGGATGGGCGTTGCCCTCGGAGGGACGCCCGTGCGTGGCCCATCGCGTATGCCCGATGCCGATGCAGCCGGTAAGCGGGGACTCGTCGAGCAGGTGGCGCAGGTTGCCGAGTTTGCCGACGGCGCGGCGGATTTCCATGTGGCCGGACGGCGTCAGCGTGGCGATACCGGCCGAATCGTAGCCGCGATATTCGAGCCGGCTGAGGCCGCCGAGCAGGATCGGGGAGGCTTCGCGAGGACCGACATAACCGATTATTCCGCACATAGGTCCTTATATTTTACAGCGTCATCGCCGAGGAATCTTCACCTGTATGTAATGAAGCATCGCGTGGCGCTCGCACTAATCCGATGTGCCGCTGCCTGAATCTCCGTGAGATTTTGCTTGACCAGCGTGACGTTTGTGCCAGTTCGCGGTCCAGCCGGATTTTTCGCGCTGCGGATGATGCGACATCACCAATGTGCCGTCCTGCACGTCGCGCACGATGGTGGTGCCGGACGCGACGTAAACGTCGTCGCCGATCTTTACCGGCGCGATCAACTGAGTGTCACAGCCGACCATGCAGCGGTCGCCGATTTGCGTGACGTGCTTGTCGTAGCCGTCGTAGTTGACGGTGATGACGCCGCAGCCGACGTTGGTCTCGCGGCCGATGACGGCGTCGCCGAGGTAGCTCAGATGGCTCGCTTTGGTGCCGCGTCCGATGCGCGCTTTTTTGGTCTCGACGAAATTGCCGATGCGGTTGTGGCCTTCGAGCTCAGTGCCGGCGCGCAGGTTGGCGAAGGGGCCGATTTCAGACTCCTCGCCGATGACACAATCTTCGGCGCGCACGCAGATTTTAAGATAGCAGCGGTCGCCGATAGTGACATCGCGCAGCCAGGCGGTGCCCTCGATGACGACGCCGGCGCCGATGCGCGTGCGGCCGAGAATCTGCACGTTGGGGCCGATGATCGAATCGCGGCCGATCTCGACCTCGGGTGCGATATAGGCGGTTGCCGGATCGATCAGAGTCACGCCCGCGGCCATCAGGCGGCGGTTCACATCTTCACGGATTTGCGTTTCCATCCGGGCGAGATCCTCCCGCGAATTGATTCCGGCAAATTCGGCGCCGTGTTGCGCGCGCCAAGCGAAGACCTTGCGGCCGTTGGCGTGCGCAATCGCGACGATATCGGTGAGATAGAATTCGTGCTGCGCGTTGTCGTTGCGCAGTTGCGCGAGCGCGGTGCGCAGAAGCGCCGCGCCTACGAGATAGATGCCGGTGTTGATTTCCCGCAGAGCAAGTTGCGCCGGCGTCGCGTCGCGGGCCTCGACGATGGCTACGACCGCGTCCGCGGAATCGCGCACGACCCGGCCGTAGGCGGCGGGATCGTCGAGTTCGACACTGATGAATGAGAGATCGGCGCCGCGGGCATGATGGTCGTCGATAAAGGCGCGCAAGGTTTGCGGATCGACTCGCGGCATGTCGCCGTAGCCGATCAGCACGTCGCCCGCGAAAGTGTCGGGAATCTCCGCGAGGGCGCAGCGGGCCGCATCGCCGGTGCCGCGCCGATCGGATTGCAATGCGCAGGTCAGTTGGGCGGGTCCGACTGCGCGCTGCGCCGCGGCCTGCACCGGATCGGCCTGATGCCCGACGACGACGACCAGCGGATGCGGGTTGAGGCTCGCGACGGCACGCATCACGTGTGCGATCATCGGTTCGCCGGCAAGCTCGTGCAGCACCTTGGCGCGATCGGAGCGCATCCGGGTGCCGAGGCCGGCGGCGAGGATTATGGCGGCGAGCGGCTGGTCCATTAGTTAGACATTGTCAGGCAGACTTTGTGCCGCAGTACTTTCGTCCCGCATCATGGTTGGTCATGCATCAGTTGGTTTCGAAGGGACACCCTGGTGCGGCGTCTAGTTCTTCTTTTTGAACAATGCGTCCAGTGTTGCATGCGGATTGGCGGGGGGCGATACGAGTCTGGCGCCGTGAGCAGTGCGCGGCCGGAAGTATTCGCAGAAGTTTGCGCGGTTCTTGTCAACGACGCGCTCGGCCTGGGTCTCACGGCACTGGTTGTTGTAGGCGGGGTCGTGGAAGCCGCAATTGAGACAGGCGTGGAGCGGGCGATCGCATTGGGGGCATTCGTCGCGAAAGCCGACGCGCTCCTTGACCGTAATTTCCCGCGCACAGTGAGAGCAGTTCATAATCCCAAACGATCCCGCGATGGCGCCGTAGCGGCGCTGACTATTGCCCTCAGGATGCGACTGCTAGCATAGTCCCAACGTGCCCGTCGGGGCGAGGCAACACAAGCGTGATCGGGGAAATAGAGGCGTTCGCACAGGCGTTGGGCAAGGCCTCGCGCGCGGCGGCGAATACGGTCAAGGGCTATCGGCACGACCTGGCGGATTTCAATCGCCATCTGATGGAACGCGCGCCCTCGGCGCTCGACGAAAAGCGCGAGCGCGTGATGCCGGAAAGAATTACCGTCGAACACGTGCGGGGCTATCTGGCCGACGTGATGAAGCATGCGAGCCGTGCGACCACGCAGCGGCGGCTGTTCGCGATCAAGGCCTACTTCCGCTGGCGCGCGGCGACCAAAGACGTCGAGAACCCGGTGCGCACGATGCGATCGCCCAAGGTGGAGAAGCGACTGCCGCAGGTAATTGGCGAGCGTGACGCGGCGCGGCTGGTCGAAGCGGAGGACGACATTGAGGGACCGGCTGCGCTGCGTAATCGCGCGATTCTGGAGGTGCTCTATTCCTCCGGGCTGCGCGTCAGCGAACTGACGGGGCTGTGCTGGCGCGACATCGACGACGACCTCGGGATGGTGATGGTGCGCGCCGGCAAGGGCAACAAGGATCGGCTGGTGCCGCTGGGCGAACCGGCGATCGATGCGCTCAAAGCGTGGCGGGGCGCGATGCCGATTAGGTGGACCTCGGAGGGCGCGGTGATCACGAATCTGCGCGGCGGACGGCTGACGCCGCGATCGGTGCAGAATATCGTCGCGCGGCGGCTGGTGGACGCGGGCATCAATACCCCGCTGACGCCGCACGGCCTGCGCCATTGTTTCGCGACCCACATGCTCAACGGAGGCGCCGATTTGCGATCGATTCAGGAGATGCTCGGCCATTCGAGTCTGCAGACCACGCAGCGCTATACTCATGTCAGCGTGAATCGACTCAAAGAGGTGTATCGGCGTGCGCATCCCCGAGCCTGACCCCGGCACATTTGGCGGCAAGGTCCGCGCGACGACGATCCTGGCGGTACGGCATGGCGGCAAAGTCGTGATGGCCGGCGACGGACAGGTGAGCGTCGGGCAGACCATCATGAAGCATAGCGCGCGCAAGGTCCGCCGGCTGCATAACGGCGCGATTTTGGCGGGATTTGCCGGCTCGACCGCGGACGCGTTGACGCTGTTCGACAAGTTCGAGAGCAAGTTGCAGGAGTTCAACGGGAACCTGCGGCGCGCGGCGGTCGAGATCGCGAAGGACTGGCGCACGGATCGCGTGCTGCGACGGCTCGAGGCGATGCTGATCGTGGCGGATGCGGAGAGCACGCTGCTGATTTCGGGCGCCGGCGACGTAATCGAACCGGACGACGGGCTGATCGCGATCGGGTCCGGCGGGAATTACGCACTGGCGGCGGCGCGCGCGCTGGCGCGGCACAGCCAGGGAATGAGCGCGCGGCAGATCGCCGAGGGCGCGATGAAGATCGCGTCGGAGATCTGCGTTTACACCAACGACGAGTTTAATATCGAGGAGTTATAGGCAGGTTGGCGGCGGATGACGGAGGCCGAGCGGCAGGGACGCGGCGCAACGCGCGGTCGCGAATGCAAGGTCGATCAACGCCGTACTGAAACCATGGAATACCCCAGTGTAATGACGCCGCGCGAGATCGTGTCGGAACTCGACCGCTACATCGTCGGGCAGCACGACGCGAAGCGCGCGGTTGCGATCGCGTTGCGCAATCGATGGCGGCGGCAGAATGTCGCGCCGGACCTGCGCGACGAAATCGCGCCGAAGAATATCCTGATGATCGGGCCGACCGGCGTCGGCAAGACCGAAATCGCGCGGCGGTTGGCGAAGCTGGCGCAGGCGCCCTTCGTCAAGGTTGAGGCCTCGCGCTATACGGAGGTCGGCTACGTCGGCCGCGATGTCGAATCGATGATCCGCGACCTCGCCGAGATCGCGGTCAAGATGGTGCGCGACGAGGAGCGTGAGCGGGTCAAGGTCAAGGCCAAGGAGGCGGCCGAGGAGCGCCTGCTCGACATTCTCTATCCGGCTTCTCCGGGCAAGACGCGCCGGGCGGCGACGCCTTCGGCGGAGGGCGGAGTGCAGCTGGCGGATCAAACTTCGCATGGCGAGACCCGCGAAAAGCTGCGCAAGTTGCTGCGCGACGGCTATCTGAACGATCGCGAAGTCGAGGTTGAAATGACTTCGCAGGCAACGCCGATGCTCGAAGTGCTGACGCCGCAGGGAATGGAAGAAATGGGCGCCAACATGAAGGACATCCTGAGCCAGATCATGCCCAAGAAATCGCGCCAGCGTAAGGTCAAGGTGCCCGAGGCGCTGGAGTTGCTGGCGCAGGAAGAGGCGGCGCGGCTGGTCGATATGGAGAACGTCGCACGCGAGGCGGTGCATCGGGCTGAGCAATCGGGAATTGTCTTCATCGATGAGATCGACAAGATTGCCGGACGCGAATCGGCGCGCGGCCCCGATGTTTCGCGCGAGGGTGTGCAGCGCGACCTGCTGCCGATCGTCGAGGGCTCGACCGTCAATACCAAGTACGGCACGGTGCGCACCGACCATATTCTGTTCGTCGCCTCGGGCGCGTTTCATACCTCGAAGCCGTCGGACCTGATCCCGGAATTTCAGGGGCGATTTCCGATTCGAGTCGAGCTGCAAGCCTTGACCCAGCCGGACTTTATCCGCATCCTGACGGAGCCCGAAAACGCCCTCACGCGGCAATACGTGGCGTTACTGGAGACCGAAAACGTCCATATCAGTTTCACCGATGACGCCATTTCGGCGCTGGCCGACATCGCGGCGCAGGTCAACGCGCGGTCGGAGAATATCGGAGCGCGCCGACTGCATACCGTGCTTGAGCGGCTGGTCGAGGAACTGTCGTTTAATGCGCCAGAGCTCACCGGCCAGACCATCCCGATCGACGCGGCCTACGTCCATCAGCGCCTCGATCCGATCGTCAGTAACGAAGATCTTTCGCGTTACATATTGTAATAGAATATCCGGCCGCAGGTATCGCGCGAGCGGCGGCGAGTGACTATGCATGACGGCGGTGCGCGAATACTCATTGCCGCCGATGGTGAAATATCGGGCGGGAGCCAAGCACCTGGAGTAATGCCTTGCGGGATTTGATTGAAAGAGCGCGCGGCCTGATCGCGGCATTACCGTACATCCAGCGCTTTCGCGGCAAGACCTTCGTGATCAAATACGGCGGCCATGCGATGCTTTCGCCGGAGCTGCGCGCGGGGTTCGCGCAGGACATCGTGCTGCTGCATTCGGTGGGTATCAATCCGGTGGTAGTGCATGGCGGCGGTCCGCAGATTAACCAGTTGATCGATAAGCTCGGGCTTAAATCAACCTTCGTGCGCGGGATGCGGGTGACCGACGGCCCCACGATGGAAGCGGTTGAGATGGTGCTGCAGAAGATCGGCAAGGAGATCGTCGCGCAGATTTCACGCGAGGGCGGTCGCGCGGTCGGGCTCTCGGGCAAAGACGGCGATCTAATCGTAGCGCGCAAAATGAAGCTGATCGTAGCCGACGCCGGCGGCCGCAAGACTGAAGTCGATGTCGGACTGGTGGGCGAGGTCGCCGAGGTGAATCCGGCGGTGCTGGAGACGCTGCGCGAGGCGGGCTTTATCCCGGTAATCGCGCCGATCGGGCACAACCGCGCGGGCGAGACCTACAATATCAATGCGGACGTCGCGGCGGGCGAACTCGCGGGCGCGCTCAAGGCGGAAAAGTTGATACTGCTGACCGACGTCGAGGGCGTGAAGGACGAAAAGGGCAAGCTGATACCTTCGCTCGCGGCGGCGCGCGCAAAAAAGATGATCGCGAGCGGCGCGATCGGCGAGGGCATGATTCCGAAGGTCGAATGCTGTCTCGACGCGCTGCGGGCGGGGGCCGTGCGGTCGCACGTGATCGACGGGCGCGTGCCGCACGCGGTGCTACAGGCGGTCTTCAGCGACGCCGGCATCGGCACGGAAGTCGTGCAGCGAGCACCAGTGGTGCGCGCCAAGGCGCGGGCGGCGTTGGCGGGGGCGCGGACCTGACTGATATGGTTCTGTTCCCGGGTGAATGCATGGGAACGCTCAGCGGCGGAGATAATCAGGATGAACAACGCGGAAATCATAGAGCTGGCACATTCGAGCCTGATCAACACTTACGGCTGCACCCCGCTCGCGTTTGTGCGCGGCAACGGCGCGTATCTCTACGACGCCGACGGTAACCGCTACCTCGATTTTTTCTGCGGCCTGGCGGTTACCAGCCTCGGCCATAGCCACCCGCGAGTGGTGCGCGCGATCCGCGAGCAGGCGGAAAAGCTGACGCACGTTTCCAACGTGTTCCATACCGAACCGATGGCGCGGCTGGCCTCGCGGCTGAGCCGGCTGTTCGGCGACGGGCGCGTGTTTTTCGGCAATTCCGGGGCGGAAGCCAACGAAGCGGCGATCAAGCTGGCGCGCCGCTGGGGCCATGGGAGCGGGCGCTTCGAGATCGTCTCGACGCTCGGATCGTTTCATGGCCGCACGCTCGGCACGCTCAGCGCCACGGGCCAGGAAAAATATCATCAGGGCTTCCAGCCGTTGGTGCCCGGCTTCAAGATGGTGGAATTCGACGACGTCGCGGCGGTCGAACGCACGATCAACAAGCAGACCGTGGCGGTGATGGTCGAGCCGATCCAGGGCGAGGGCGGCGTCGTGATGCCGCACGCGGATTATCTGGCGCGGCTGCGCGACCTGTGCGATCGCGCGGGCATCCTGCTGATCGTTGACGAAGTGCAGGTCGGGATGGGCCGCAGCGGCAAAATGTTCGGCTATCAGCATGCGGGGATCAAGCCGGACATCATAGCGCTGGCCAAGGCGCTGGGCGGCGGCGTGCCGATCGGGGCGATGGTGGCGAAGTCCGAAATCGCCTCGGTGATGACGCCGGGAACGCACGGGTCAACCTTTGGCGGTAATCCGATCGCCTGCGCGGCGGCGCTCGCGGTGATCGACGCGCTCGAGCAGGACGGGGTGATCGAAAATGCGGCAGCGATCGGGAGCTACCTGATCGATCGCCTGCGGGAGATCGGCAAGGCCACCGGCAATGTGCGAGAAGTGCGCGGCAAGGGCATGATTATCGGCGCGGCCCTGACGCATCCGGCCAAAAGCGTGGTCGAAGAGTGCCTGAAGGAACATCTGCTGGTGAACGGCACCGCCGATACCGTGTTGCGCCTGCTGCCGCCGCTGAACCTGACGCGTGAGGAGGCCGACGCGGGGCTGGCGATTATCGAGCGCGCGCTGCGGACCGCGGCGGAGGCGGCCAAGGCGGCTTAAACCGCGACGCGGCGGGTTGACGGCCGCATAGATAACGCCTCAGCGGTAGATGACCGCGCGCGAAAATACGCTAAGATGGGCGCGGCGCGAGAGCGGCCAACATTCCGATGAAACGCGATTTTCTAGACCTGAGCTCGCTGACGACGGCGGAGCTCGACGGACTGCTCAGACTCGGGATTCGGCTCAAGGCCGAACTCAAGAGCGGACTCGAGCATCCCTACCTGCGCGGCAGGACGCTCGCGATGATTTTCCAGAAGCCATCGCTGCGTACGCGCATCACCTTCGAGACCGGCATGGCGCAACTCGGCGGCCATGCGATCTACCTGGCGCCGCAGGATATCGGGATTGGCGAGCGCGAATCGGCCAAGGATGTCGCGCGCAACCTCTCGCGCTGGGTTGACCTTATAATGATACGCACGTTCGCTCATGCAACCTGCCTGGAGTTGGCGCGCGAGGCCAGCGTGCCGGTGATCAACGGACTCACCGATTTGCTCCATCCGTGCCAGTTGCTGGCGGACCTGATGACGCTGCGCGAGCGCTTCGGCGAATTGCACAAGCTCAAGATTGCCTTCGTCGGCGACGGCTTCAACCTGGCACAGAGCTGGATCGAAGCGGCCGCCGCGATTCATTTCGAACTACGTATTGCGTGCCCGCCAAATTACGAGCCGGACCGCGATTTCGTCGCGCGCCTGCGGCAGGAAAAGGGCGGCCTGCTGACAGATAACGCCGTCGCGGCGGTGACCGACGCCGACGTGGTTTACACCGACACCTGGACCTCGATGGGCCAGGAGGGCGAGACGGCGAAGCGCCGGCGCGAATTCAAGGACTATCAGGTGAACCGCGCGCTGATGAAGCACGCCAAGCCCGACGCAGTCGCGATGCATTGCCTGCCGGCTCATCGCGGCGAGGAAATTAGCGAGGAAGTGCTCGACGGGCCGCAATCGGTGGTGCTGGAGCAGGCGGAGAACCGGCTGCATGCGCAGAAAGCCGTGATGGTGTGGCTGCTGCGCCCGGCAATCCTCACACATCAGGGAATGCCGGCATCGCCGCGGATATAAGCGAAATCGTCAATAGCTATTGGAATGAGTAAGCAGAAAATCCGCAAAGTGGTATTGGCGTATTCCGGCGGACTGGATACGTCGGTGATCCTGCGCTGGATCAAGGATTACTACGGCTGCGAGGTAGTCGCCTATTGCGCCGACGTCGGGCAGGGCGATGAGACCGAGGGGCTGGAGGAAAAAGCGCTCAAGACCGGCGCGAGCAAACTGTATATCGAAGATTTGCGCGAGGAGTTCGCCCGCGAGTTCGTTTTCCCGATGATGCGCGCGAACGCGATTTACGAAGGCTATTACCTGCTTGGGACCTCGATTGCGCGGCCGGTGATCGCGCGCAAACAGGTCGAAATTGCACGCCAGGAGGGCGCCGACGCGGTGGCCCACGGCGCCACCGGCAAGGGCAACGACCAGGTGCGCTTCGAACTGACCTTCGCGCGGCTGGGGCCGGAGCTGAAAGTAATCGCGCCGTGGCGCAATCCCGAGTGGCCGTTCAAGGGCCGCGCCGACATGATTGCCTACGCCGCCAGCCATAATATCCCCGTGCCGGTGACGGCCGAGAAACCCTACTCGATGGACCGCAACCTCGTGCACGTCAGCTACGAGGGCGGCGTCCTGGAGGATCCGTGGCGCGAACCTTACAACGACATGTTCCGGCTGACGGTGGCGCCCGAGCAAGCGCCCGATCAGGCTGAATATATCGAAGTCGAATATGCGGGCGGCGACCCCGTCGCGATTAACGGCGAACGGCTCTCGCCCGCGCGCGTAATCGAACGCGCCAACGAAATCGGCGGGCGCCACGGCGTCGGCCGCACCGACCTGGTCGAGAATCGCTACGTGGGTATCAAGTCGCGCGGGGTGTACGAAAGTCCCGGCATCACGATCCTCTTTCACGGCCATCGCGCGGTCGAGCAACTCGCGCTCGATCGCGAGGTGATGCATATGCGCGACGGGCTCACGCCGCGTTACGCCGAGATGGTTTACAACGGACATTGGTTCGCGCCGGAGCGCGAGTCGCTGCAGGCACTGGTGGACGATACGCAAAAGAATGTTACCGGCACGGCGCGCCTCAAGCTGTTCAAGGGCGGGGTGTGGATCGCCGGGCGCAAGTCGCCGAACTCGCTCTACGATCCGGCGATCGCGAGCTTCGAGGAGGCCGGCGGCTACGATCAGGCCGACGCCGAGGGCTTCATCCGGCTGGGGGCGCTGCGGTTGCGCGCACTCGCGCGGCTCGACGAGCGGCGGCGGAACAAGTAGCGGCGGATACGAGTAGCGAACGGAGGCGAAGAGGGAAAACCAGCGTTGGGTAAGGTGATTCAATTCAAGCCGCCGCGCACGGGGCCGAAACTGGTGCCGCGCACGCGCGTCGGCGAATGCCCGAAGTGCGGCCACAAGATGGACGTTCACATCGCCCATCCCAATGGCGTGATGGCGTGCGCAGCCCGCGGATGCACGTGCCGCACGCAGCCCGCGCGTTGAGCGGGCGGGGCGGGATCATCGCGACCGGCGCCTGTAGCCGCAGCGTCGTAGCGGCAATTTCTTTTCTTCCACAATGAAACGGCGGCGCAAAATCGAAGCGCGTGCGAAGACCAAATCTTCGCCGGTGAAAGCGCCGCGCCTGGTCACTGACACTGAGGGGAAAAATCTTATTCGCGGGCGCTTCAAGGCACCGCGCCTGCCTGAAGTCGAGGCCTTCACAGCGTCGCTGCCGTTCGACCGGCGGCTGTATCGCCACGATATCCTGGGATCGATCGCGCATGCGCGGATGCTCGCGAAGGTCGGGCTGATTACTGCTGCCGAAGCGCGGGAAATCGAGGCGGGACTGAACGAAATCGCGCACGAGATCGGCGAGGGACGATTTCGCTTCGCGGTTGCCGACGAAGATATTCATCTCGCGATCGAACGCCGGCTGACGGAAAAGATCGGCGCGGCCGGCGGCAAGCTGCATACGGCGCGATCGCGCAACGATCAGGTCGCGCTCGACTTACGGCTCTATCTGCGCGACGAAATTGCGGAGGTGATCGGGCTGGTGCGCGGGCTGCGCGCTACGCTAATCAAGGTCGCACGGGCCAACGTCGAAACCGTGATGCCCGGTTATACCCATCTGCAACGCGCGCAGCCGGTCTCGCTCGCACATCATCTGCTCGCGTATGTCGAGATGTTCGGGCGCGATCGCGAGCGGTTGGAGCAGGCGCTCGAGCGCACCGCCGTGATGCCGCTGGGAGCGGGCGCGCTGGCCGGATCGACGCTGCCGATCGACCGCCGCATGGTCGCGCGCGAACTGGGCTTTCGGCGGATCGCGGAGAACAGTATCGATGCGGTCTCGGATCGCGATTTCGCGGTCGATTTTCTCGCGGCGACGGCACTGATCGCGGTGCATCTTTCGCGGATGGCCGACGAGTTGATCCTGTGGACCAGCGCCGAGTTCGGCTTCGCCGAGTTGCCCGACGAATTTTCCACCGGCAGTTCGATGATGCCGCAGAAGAAGAATCCGGACCTGCTGGAACTGATTCGCGGCAAGACCGGGCGGATTATCGGCGACCTGGTCGCGATGCTGACGATTTTGAAGGGCCTGCCGCTCGCCTACAACTCCGACTTGCAGGAGGACAAGGAGCGGGTTTTCGACGCGATCGATACGGTCAAGCCGGCGCTCGAACTGGTGGCGAAGCTGTGGCCGCGGATTCGTTTCAATCGCGCCGCGATGCGCGCGGCGGCCGGCGGCTTCGCGCTGGCGACCGATCTCGCGGAGTACCTGGTCGCGCACGGCGCGCCATTTCGCGAGGCGCACGAGGCGGTCGGCTCATTGGTGCGCGAGACCGCAGCGGCGGGCCGATCGATCGGCGAATTGACGCTCGACGACCTGCGCCGCTACTCGCCGCGGTTCGGCCCCGACGCGATCGCGGCGCTCAGCGCGGAGAACTCGATGCGCGCGCGCAAGCACATCGGGGGTCCCGCGCCGGAGACGGTGCGGCGGCGGCTCAAGCAACTCGGGCGCGGATGAATCCCCGTATAGCGGGAACGGAGCTTTAGGGACGCGGAGGCATGGGGCGCAGATGACGCGAATGAAACCTCGGGCGGTTGCGCGAATCGCAATTGCGATTATCACAATTTGCGCGGCGGCGGGCCTGCCGGGATGCGGTGTGAAGAGCGCGCCCGTGGCGCCCGAATACGCGCGGCCTGAACGCATCCTGAGCCTGCACGCCGAAGCCGCGGCGAGCGGGATCGAGCTGACGTGGGATCGCCCGACTCATTACAATGGCGGTCATATGATGCGCGACCTGAGCGGCTTCGTGCTGATGCGCGCGGAGGGCGACGGCCCCATGACTGCGTTGGTCAAGATTCCGGTGACCGATCAGGAGCGCTTTCAGGTCGAGGATGAATTCAGCTACCTCGATCATGAGACCCGAATGGGCGACCGCTATCGCTACGCGGTGATCGCGGAGACCAGCGATGGCTATCACGGCGAGCCATCCAACGAGGTCGAGTTCACGCGCATCAAGCCGCCGTTGGCGCCTAATCCGGAGACTTACAAGCTGCCGGCGCCGGCCGCGTTGCCGACCGATACCCCCTGACCTCGACTCGGTGCCGGCCGCCGCGTCGCATACTTCAAATCGAGACGGCGCCGGGCGGAGCGTTTTTTCGCACGGGCCGGCTGTGATAAAAACGACGGTTACCAACGGGGCGACGCGGGCTCGCGTTACGGCTTCGCGTTGCCTCATTCCATCAGGACGCCGATGAACTACTTTACCTACAAGGACAATCGATTATTCGCCGAAGATGTCGCGATCGGCGATCTCGCCGCGCGCCTCGGCACCCCCCTCTACATCTATAGTGCGCGGACCTTGCGCCGCCATTACCGGGTTTTGAGCGAGGCGTTCGAGGGCACCGACAGCCTCATCTGTTTCGCGATGAAGGCGCTCTCGAATCTGAGCATTCTGAAACTCTTCAGTGACCTCGGTGCGGGCTTCGACATCGTTTCGGTGGGCGAGCTGATGCGCTGTCTGCGCGTGGGCGCCGACCCCGGCAAGATCGTATTTTCGGGCGTCGGCAAGACCGACGAGGAAATCGAGGCGGCGCTGAAGGCAAAGACCCTGATGATCAACGTCGAGTCGCGCCCGGAATTGCATCGCGTATCGGCCGTCGCGCAGCGGATAAAGCTGCAAGCGCCGGTCAGCCTGCGGGTAAATCCCGACCTCGACCCAGGGACGCATCCGCACATTTCCACCGGCCATCGCGATAGCAAGTTCGGCATCCCACTGTCGCAGGTGAATGAGTATTACGCCGAAGCGCGCGGGCTTAAGAACCTGGAGTTGGCAGGGCTGAGCACACATATCGGATCGCAGATTACCGAGACGGCGCCGTTCGCCGAGGCGGGCGAGAAGGTGGCGAAGATCGTCGCCGGATTGCGCGAACAGGGGATTGCGCTCAAGTACCTCGACCTTGGCGGCGGACTCGGCATTCCGTACCAGGAAGAACCGCCCTCGCCCGCGCAATATTCCGCGGCGCTGCTCGGGCCGCTGCGCAATATCGGGCTTAAGATCATCATCGAGCCGGGTCGCGTGCTGGTCGGCAACGCCGGCATCCTGGTGACCAAGGTGCTCTATGTGAAGGAGACCGACGTCAAGCGCTTTATCGTGGTTGACGGCGCGATGAACGACCTGATTCGGCCGGTGCTCTACGAGGCCTATCACGAGATCGTACCTATAGTGCGCCGCGAGGGCGGCGTGCGCCAGACCGCCGATGTGGTCGGGCCGGTATGCGAGAGCGGCGATTTCTTCGCCCGCGAGCGCGATCTGCCGGCGGTCGATTCGGGCGATCTGATCGCCGTGATGAGCGCGGGCGCTTACGGCTTTGTGATGGCGTCGAACTACAACAGCCGTCCGCGCGCGGCCGAGGTGCTGGTCAACGGCGCCGAGGTCCACGTGATTCGCGAGCGCGACAGCTTCGAGGACATCATCCGCAACGAGAAGATCGTGACGCTCAAGGGCGGTCCCGATGCGTAAGCTCGCCTTCACCAAGATGCACGGATGCGGCAACGACTATGTCTACGTCGTCGCCGACCGCCTGCGTCCCGCCGACCCGGCCGCGCTGGCCAGGCGGGTTTCGGATCGCCGCTGCGGCATCGGCGGTGACGGGCTGATCATGTTGTGCCCGTCCACCACCGCTGACGTGCGCATGGAAATGTACAACGCCGACGGCAGCCGCGGCGAAATGTGCGGCAACGGGATCCGCTGCGTGGCGCGGCTTCATTATGAATTGTCAGGCGGCCGCAAGAACCCGATTGTGGTCGATACCGATTGCGGCCCGAAGTCGATCGCGCTGAAGCTCGAGGGCGGACGCGCGGTTGGCGCGACCGTGGATATGGGCGCGCCGATCCTCGAAGGTCGCGAAATCCCGGTCGATCGCGACGGCCGCGTAATCGATTTCCCGCTCGAAATCGCCGGCCGCGAATATCGCGTCACCGCGGTCTCGATGGGCAATCCGCATTGCGTGGTTTTCGTCGAGGACGACGGCGTCTTCGGCCTCGACGTTTGGGAATTCGCGCGGCTGGGCCGTCAGTTCGAGCATCATCCGTTTTTCCCGCGCCGCGTGAACACCGAATTCATTCTGCCCATCTCGCGCAATCGCCTGAAGATGCGGGTGTGGGAGCGCGGCTCAGGCGAAACGCTTGCGTGCGGCACGGGCGCGTGCGCCGCACAGGTCGCGGCGGTGCTGACGGATCGCGCGGATCGCAGCGCCACCGTGGAGTTGCGCGGCGGCAACCTCGAGATCGAATGGCGCGAGCGCGGACCCGAGGCCGGCCACGTCTTCATGACGGGCGAGGCGGTCGAGGTCTTCACGGGCGAAGTCGAAGTCGGCGACACCGAGTTGGTGTCCGTCGGTTAGGCGGGAGGTCGAAGCATGTTCAACGGTGCAATATCGGCGATCATTACACCGTTTCGCGATGGGGCGGTGGACGAGACCGCACTGCGCGATCTGGTCGAATGGCAAATCCAGTCGGGCGTCAATGGGATCGTGCCGTGCGGCTCGACTGGCGAGTCGGCGACCTTGACGCATGCCGAGCACGAGCAGGTGATCAAGCTGGTGGTCGATCAGACGCGGCGGCGCGTGCCGGTGATCGCCGGCACCGGCTCCAACGCGACGGCCGAAGCGATTCGCCTGACAGCCTTCGCGCGCGAGGTCCGCGCCGACGGCGCATTGCTGATTTCGCCCTACTACAATAAGCCCACGCAGGACGGCATCTACCGGCATTACAAGGCGGTCGCCAACGCAGTCGACCTGCCGCTTATCGTTTACAACATTCCCGGCCGCACCGGGTCGAATATCGCGCCCGAGACCTTCGCGCGACTGTGCGAAGTCAAGAATATCGTCGCCATCAAGGAGTCGTCGGGCTCGATGGATCAATGCTCCGACATCATGAAGCTGTGCGGCGATCGCCTGACGCTGCTGTCGGGCGACGATCCGCTGGCGGTGCCGCTGATGGCGATTGGCGCCAAGGGCGTGATCTCGGTGGTGACCAACGTGATGCCGCGCGAGGTGCATGAGATGGTCGCGGCGGGCCTGGCGGGCGACTTCGAGCGCGCGCGCCAGCTTCACTACCGAATGCTGCCGTTGACGCGCGCGCTGTTCATAGAGACCAATCCGATCCCGGTCAAGCAGGCCTGCGCCTTCATGGGCAAGTGTACCAATGAGATGCGCATGCCGCTGGTGCCGATGACGCCGCCGGCCGCCGAAAAGCTGCGCGCCGCGATGAAGGAACTGCGCCTAATCTGATTCGGTGAAAAAGGGAGAAAAGAGACGTGAAACCTTTGAAAGGTTTCACACTTCCCACAGTGAACAGGCTCGGGTAGGTCATGCGGAGCACGTCGATGGGACCTTTTGTGGACGCGGAAGCAACGTTCGCGCTTCCAGAACGCACACGGAGCGGAAAGAGGAGATCGAGCAACGCGAACGTCAATCATGATGAGGTTTTCACAGGGCGCAGCCCGCATCTTATTAAATGGGAAGTCTGAAACCTCGGTGAGGTTTCAGTGTCTGGAAAAAACCAAAAGTTTTGCGTTGGAGCACTGAAATGATCGACGAGACCAATCAGCAAGTCGACGAGAAGAATCGCTGGCGCATCGAAACGCCCGGCCACGACGGCTGGCAGCACACGGCGCGTCCCGACGATCCCGATCGCTACCTGATGATCTCGGCGGACTGCCACGTCAACGAGCCGAGCAAGCTCTGGTCGGAGCGCATCAACGAGAAATTCCGCAGCCGTCTGCCGCATATCGAAGTCGATGCGAAGGGCGACAAGTGGATGGTGGTCGAGGGCTATCAGCGATCGCGGGTGCATAAAGTTTCCAAGGAGGCGGCGCCTAAGGGTGGCGAGGATCGCCTGCGCGGCAACGCCGGGCGCGATCCGCTCGAACGCATTCGCGACCATGCGCGCGACGGCATCGACGCGGAAATCGTATTCCCCAACAAGGGCCTTGCGATGTTCGCGACCCAGGATGCGGAATTCGGCGCCGAACAATGCCGCGTGTGGAACGACTGGGCGTGGGAAATATACGGCCCCTATAACAATTTCATGTCGCCGATGGCCGCGATCATGACCGCCGATCTCAAGCTCGCGATGGCCGAAATCAAGCGCGTCGCGAAAATCGGCTTTCGCGGTTTGACGCTGCCGTGCAAACCGGTGTGGGGCGCTCATGACGCGCGCCATCCCAATTACAACCTGCCGATCTTCGATCCGCTGTGGGCGTTGATCCAGGACTGCGACCTGCCCATCACCTTCCACGTCTCGACCGGCCGCGATCCGCGAGCGGCGCGCAGCGACGGCGGCGCGGTGATCAACTACGCCGCGCATTCGCTGTCGCCCACGATCGAGCCGGTTGCGAGCCTGTGCGCATCAGGGGTGATCGAGCGCTTTCCGAAGTTGCGCTTCGCCGCGATCGAATCCGGCATCGGCTGGGTGCCGTGGGCGCTCACCGCGATGGACGAGGCGTATCGCAAGCATCATCTGTGGGCCTTTCCCAAGCTAAAACATCTGCCGAGCGATTATTTTCGCAGCAACGGCGCCGCGTCGTTTCAGGAAGACCCGGCAGGACTCCAGCTCGCCGAGAGTTTCAACCTGGTCGACAATTTCCTGTGGGCCAACGACTACCCGCACGCCGAAGGCACCTGGCCACATTCGGCGGAGGCAATCGAGCGCGAGATGGCTCATCTGAAAGATATCCAGCGCGCGAAGATCCTGGGGCTGAACGCGGCGCGCATCTTCAAGTTCGACGTCGATCTGCTGCTCAAGCGTCGCCTACCGGGCCAGCCGGCCGTCAACTAGGGAAACTCAAGTCAGGCTGTCATTCTGAACGGAGTCGGCGAAGTGAAGAATCCCGAGATTCTTCGCTGCGAGAAGCCCAACAGTCTCGACCCGATTTTTCAGACTGCTCTTTCAAAGGTTTCATCCGGTCTCTCTCTTCTCGGTGGACAAAAATCGGCGGTCCCAATAGGCTCATACTGAGTAATTTATAACGGCTCCTACGATTCAGCGCAGCTTATGGAGGTAAGCAATGATCGAGGAAACCAATCAGACCGTAGATTCAAACAATCGCTGGCGCCTCGAGACGCCGGGACACCAAGGTTGGAAACGCTCGGCGCGGCCAGGCGATCCAAACCGCTACCTGATGATCTCCACCGACTGCCATTGCAACGAACCGTCCGGCCTGTGGGCGGAGCGGATGGACGAGAAGTATCGCAAGCGCCTGCCGCATATCGAAACCGACGAGAATGGCGTCAAGTGGATGATCTCCGAAGGCTGGCAGAAGTCGCGGGCGCCTGACTTCGCGTTCAAATTCGAAGGCGAAGATCTGGAGCGCAACAAGTCCGGCTACGATCCGAAAGAGCGGATCAAGGATCATGCGCGCGATGGTATCGACGCCGAGGTCATCTTCCCCAACAAGGGCCTGCTGATGTGGGCGACGCAGGATGCCGAGTTCGGCGCAGCCCAATGCAAGGTTTATAACGACTGGGCGTGGGAAACCTTCGGCCAGTACAACAGCTTCATGTCGCCGATGGCGGCGATTATGACCTCAGACGTCAACCTTGCGATCGCGGAGATCGAACGCGCCGCCAAAATCGGGTATCGCGGACTCACGCTGCCGTGCAAGCCGATCTTCGGCAACTACGACTCACGCCATCCGAACTACAATTTGCATATCTATGACCCGATGTGGGCGGCGATTCAGGATCACGACCTGCCGATCACGTTTCATATCTCGACCGGACGCGATCCGCGTGCGGCACGCAAGGACGGCGGCGCCGTCATCAACTACGTTTCGCATTCGCTCTCGCCGACCATCGAGCCGATCGCGAACCTGTGCGCATCGGGCGTGATCGAGCGCTTCCCGAAGATTCGCTTTGCGGCGATCGAATGCGGCATCGGCTGGGTACCGTGGGCGCTCGACGCGATGGACGAGGCCTACCGCAAACATCACATGTGGGCGTTTCCGAAGCTGCCGAAGCTGCCGAGCGAGTATTTTCGCAGCAATGGCGCGACCACCTTTCAAGAGGACCGCGTTGGGCTCGACCTCGCGGTGAAGTACAACCTGGTCGACAATTTCATGTGGGCCAACGACTACCCGCATCACGAGGGTTCGTGGCCGCATTCGGCGGAATCGATCGAGCGCCAGATGGGGCATCTGACCGAGGAGCAGCGCGCGAAGATCCTCGGACTCAACGCCGCGCGCATGTTCAAGTTCGACGTCGATGCGCTGATGCGGCGGCGCGACAGCGCGATCAACTGAACCGCGTTCACTTCGAGAAAAAAGAAGAGCCGGTCCCAATGGGCCGGCTCTTTGATTTGCGGCTTCGCGGGCACTCAGGAGGCTCACAACGAAGGCTTCGACGCGGTTTACTAGCCGCATGATCGCAATAGCAAGTTCGCCTGATGTGAGCAGCTAGCGCAAGCGCAGGTTGAAGGCTTGCGGGCCTTTCTCGCCGGGGCGCGTTTCGAACTGCACCTCCAGGCCCTCGCGTAAGTCTTCGAAGTAAACCTTCGGCGCGAGCCGCGAGCGATGGAAGAAGACCTCATCGCTGCCGTCGTCCGGGTTGATGAAGCCGAAGCCTTTGTCCTTGATTATCTTCTTGATCGTGCCGTACACCGAGAAACCTCCACCTTCGTTGGTCAGGGTCGAGAACCCACTGCCGTCACCCTGAACAAAGCGAACGGGTCCCGGATTGCGAGCGTCGGAATCGGGATTCTTCGCAAGCTCAGAATCATATACCGTTCATGCCTGTATTGAGCTTAGACCGTCGCGGATTTATGTAAAGGGGTACGCGCGGAGCGGTGAGTAATGCTGAAAGCGGTCACACTGAAAGAAATCGAGCGAATTTTTTCCGTCACCGACGCAATCGGAATTTCGCGCGAGGCCTTGGTGATCCCCCTGCGTACGGAAGCTCCCGGCCGGATCAACCTAATGAAGGATGGCAAGCTCGAAATCGTGGTTGATCGCGACGGCGATTTCGAGGATTGGCTCACGCGTCTGGAACCGTCGATTCGCGCTTTGATGGATCTGCCGGGGCTGGAGGACTGAACTCGAGAATCACGGCGCCATGATCGACCATGTCGCCGACGCCGACGCGGATCTTTTTCACGATCGCGGCGCTTTCAGCGTAGAGCGTGGTCTCCATCTTCATCGCTTCGAGCACCGCCAGCGCCTGTAAATGCTCCACGCTGTCGCCCTCGGCGACCAGCAGCTTGAGGATCTTCCCGGGCATCGGGGCGGTCACTTCAGGCGCGGCCAGGCCGTGGCGGGAAGCGCCGGCTCGACCCTCGACCGGTGTAAACTCGAAACTTGCGGGCCCGGCCGCGACCAGGATCGAGTTGCGCGTGCGGGCTCCGAGAACGCGGACACGCCGGCCATCGAATTGAAGGATCGCGGAACCGTCGGCCAACATTTCGAGTTCGGCGATCACTTCGTTGCCGTCGATCTTTGCCCGCACGATCGCGCCGTTACGCGCGACGATCTCGATTTCGACTTCGCGCGGGTCGCCTACCTGCTTCAGCTTCATCGGCGGCCCCACAGCTCGAATCCGGCGAGCTCCGTCCATGGAGTTCGTAGATCAGCGCCGCCCGCCTGATCGCGCGCGCCGTTGGCGGCGGCGGGACCGCGCGCGGCCCCGAGAACACCGTCGGCGACCAGTGCGGCCGTGATCAATGCGGCGGTCAGGTCGCCGTCGGCGTTGGCCCAGCTTGGGAAATTCTCTTCGAGGAAGCGCGTGGACAGGTCGGCGCGGGCAAACGCCGGGCTCGCGACGACATCGCGCAAAAAGGCGGCTGTATTTTTGATGCCGAGCAGCGCGAACTCGCCGAGCGCCGCTACGATTCGGGTCCGCGCCTGCTCGCGATCGGCGCCGTAACAGATCAATTTAGCGATGAGGCTGTCGTAGTAGGGCGAAACTTCAGCGCCGACACCGAGATGGGTATCGATGCGTACACTGGGGCCCGCCGGCAAATTCAAATTGATGACGCGGCCGGTGGCCGGACGGAAATCATGCGCTGCATCCTCGGCGTTGATGCGGCATTCGATGGCGGCGCCGCGCGGCGCGGGCGGTTCGGCCACACGCTCGCCCACCGCGATACGCAATTGCTCAGCGACGAGGTCGCAGCCGAAGCGCAGCTCGGTCACCGGATGCTCGACTTGGAGGCGCGCGTTGATTTCGAGGAAATAGAAGTTGTCGCCGTCGACCAGGAACTCGGCGGTCCCCGCGTTGCGATAGCCGGCCGCGCGCGCGAGGTTGAGCGCGGCCTCGGTCATCCGATCGCGCACGCCGGCGGACAATCCCGGCGCCGGCGATTCCTCGATCAGCTTCTGATGGCGCCGCTGAATCGAACATTCACGCTCGCCGAGCGCGACGACATTGCCATGCTGATCGCCGAGAAGCTGGATTTCGATGTGGCGCGGGCGGGCGAGATATTTTTCGAGGAAGACGCGGCTGTCGCCGAAGGCGGCCTGGGCTTCTCGCGCTGCCGCTTCGAGGGCGGCGGCGAGCCCGGCGGCGGCGTTGACTACACGCATCCCGCGGCCGCCGCCGCCGGCCGCGGCTTTCACCAGGACCGGAAAACCGGCGCTGGCCGCGAAAGCGCGCGCCGTAGCGAGGTCGCCAGTATCGACGCCCGGCACGACCGGGACGCCGGCGTCGATCGCGATACGCCGCGCGGCAACCTTGTCGCCCAGCGCCGCCATCACGGCGGCCGGCGGTCCGACGAACGTCATGCCGTGTTCTTCGGTCGCGCGGGCAAATTCGGGACGCTCGGAGAGGAAGCCATAGCCGGGATGGATCGCGTCGGCACCGGCGGCGGACGCGGCGGCAATTATGGCATCAATATTGAGATAGCTGCTCGCGGGATCGGCGGGCCCGATTAGCCGCGCCTCGTCGGCTGCGGCGACATGGGCAGCACCAGCGTCGGCCTCCGAATAGACCGCGACGGTCTTGATCCCGAGCACGCGCGCGCTGCGGATAATGCGCAACGCGATTTCGCCCCGATTGGCGACCAGCAGCTTGTTTATGGTTCGCGGTTTCACTCTTGCGGGAGCGTACCATACACGCCACGCGGGCGGCATTCCATGCCGACGGTGGGCCGCGCAAACGTTTGCATGTGCGCGGGCCATCGACTAATTGCGAGCGCAAGTACCGCCACGCGAGGTAATCAAAAGATGGGCAATTATTTTGAGGATTTCAAACCCGGCCAGACCTTCAAGCATTGGCCCGGCCGCACGCTTACCGATTTCGACAACACCTGGTTCACGTTAATGACGATGAACACCAACCCGATTCATTTCGACGCCGCCTACGCCGCCAAGACCCAGCACGGCCGGTGCCTGGTCAACGGACTGCTGGTGATCGCGACCGTTGTCGGGATGAGCGTGAAGGACATCAGCGAGAACGCGATCGCGAACCTCGAATACGAATCGATTCGGCACACCGCGCCGACCTTCGCCGGCGATACGTTGTACGCGGAGACCAGGGTGCTCGAGGTAACGCCGTCCTCGAGCAAGCCGGACCGCGGGATAGTTTACGTCGAGACCCACGGACTCAATCAGAAGGGCGAGCAGGTGTTGACGCTGCGGCGCCGGGTGCTGGTGCCGCGCCGGCCGCAGTAAACGTTGCGGCGGGTTCCGATCGGCGTCGGCGGGAGGTGCGCGCTGAACAGATTTCAGAAAACTTTTCGATCGATGCAGAAATATGATTGATCGGCGTCGTGAAATCACTATTCTTGAACGCTGTTGTCCGAAGCCGCGTCCGGTACGCCGGGCACGATCAAACGAGGAAAGATCTTGCATGAGGGAGCGTTAGCGCAGGAAATGGAAAACTCAACCGCCGTTCGCATTGTCTATGATTTCCCGGTCGCCGGGCATCTCTGCACCGATGGAGCTGTCCGCTATATCAAAATGGCGCGCCGGGCGGGCCTCGCTCAACCGCAGGGTGTTTGCCCGACTTGCCAGATAATCTTCCAGTACCAAAAACCGCAGCGCTCGAAAGTGCGGCACTTTGGTGAGAACGGCGCGACTCACTTTTAGTACGCGCGCTGGCGGCCGCCGCCGGCTTTCCCCCTAAAATTCAGAACCGCAGACTGACGCCGCAATTTACGCGCGAAGAACTGATCGCGCTTTGCTTCACAGTCGGCCTGGCGGAGCTGGAGAATCGAGTCCGTGCAACGTTCTGTACCGGCCTCGACGGCAGTACGCAGGCGTCGGTCGGCGAAGCGCCGTTCTGTCCGATTGGCCGCTAGCCGGTCGGCTGCGATCGCGGGGTCGGTTGCGCCTGTGGTACCGGCGCCTCCGTGGAATCCGGAGCCGGCGCGTGCGCCGCCTTGATCTCCGCGTTGATCGGGCGCACGCGGACCATCATGTACTTGAGGCCCTTGTAGTAGCGCGCCGTTTCGCCGCCCACGAAGAACCCATTGTCACCGGGGTCGAACCACGCGCGAATCTCCGGCAGAAACGGCGCGATCACGACGTTGATCCAGCCGAAATCCGGCTTCACAACGACCTGCACGAGGTTGCCGGGATAGTATTCCCACGGCGCCGGAGCCTGCGCGGTGGCCGTCACCTTCAGCAGCTTTGGACCCGGGATGCAGTTGAAGGCGTGGAAGCTTAGCGATCCATTACCGTCCGCGGCTACGTACCGTCGTAACGGAATCATCACGGCGTCGCCGGCAAAGGTGTCGGCCGGGAAGTCGAATTTTGCGCTGCTGATCTGCGCCTGACCATCGGTGTAAACGGTGCAAGCGCCGTCGCCGGTAGCGATCTCGATACGGCTCTCGCGGTCGGGTGATCCATCTGGATTAAAAAACGCATGGTGCGATCTCACGAGGGTCGGCAGATTGCCGCCGATGCCCGGGCGCACGGTCGATTCGTCGATGTCGGAGTTGCCGTCCAAAAAGTGGTACTCGCCGCGCACGGTGGTCAGGCCGTTATCGGCGCTGACGGAAAAATGCGCATGACCGATCACGTGCAAGCCGTCGTCGCTGCGAATGGTGTAATCGGTTGCCGGAAAATCGAGATCCCCCGCTCGTGCCGATGCCGGCACTACGAGGCACCAAAGCGCCGCTATCGCGGTCAGACCGAGAGCGCGCAGCCGTCGTGCATCGCGCGTTGAGTTTGAGTGAGATGGTCTCGTCATCTAATCCGTCGTAATTCCCGGGCATTGCTTAGGCCCGCGAAATTCCCGGCAGCCTCGCGCAAATCGTCACACACCCTTTTGATTCTGGGCGATTGTTGACCTCGCGCTAAATCCGGCGCGGCGGCGCAGTCGTCATGGTGCATTCTTGAAGAGCTTCATCAGGGCCTCGAAGGAAGCCGGCGGGCGGCGGGCGGTGGCCAGATTATGCGTGACATGCGCGGCCGAACTCATTCCCGCTAGCGCGACATCGACGCCCGGCGTCGAACGCACGAACTGCAATGCGCGCTGCGCGTCGGAGTCGAGGCCCGTAAACGCCTCGGCGAGAATCGCGGGCATCCCGCGCGTAAGGCGGCCTTGCAGCAGCGATGCGCTCGCGCATACCGCGATTCCGGTCGCCGCCGCGGCGGCCAATGTGCTGCCGGCCGTGCCGTCGGGCAGTTGCTGGTTCTTCGCGGTGAAGGCCTCGGGCATCGCGAGGTTGTAAGGCAATTGAATCACGCGGAAATGATGATCCTTGCCACCGACCTCGCCGGCAATTTTCACCAACTCGGTCAACGACAAATAACCACGGTCGGTGGGTGCGACGCGAAAGCCGTTCCAGGTCGCGACGCCATACCAGCGGATGCGGCGTTCCCCGACCTTGCGCTCGAACAGTTCGAAGGCGGCGCGCAGCCGCGCGTTGAACTCCGCGCGCGTGATGCTCGCGAGTTGGCTCTCCGGATTGTGCAGATAGTAGATGTCGAGGGTCTCGAGGCCCAGGTTGGCGCGGCTCAGATCGATCATCGCCTCGAGCCATCGCGGCGTCATGCAATGCGCGCCCTCGACCAAATCGTCGGCCGTTACGATGCCGGGTTTGACGTAGGTATCCTCGAACCACTGACGCGGATTCGCCGGCATCTCACGGTCGAAGGTGATATAGCCGCCCTTGGTCGCGACGACGATTTCCGCCCGCCGGATTTTGCCCGCGCCGACCAGTTCTGCCAGGACCCTGCCGATCGCGCGCTCGCTCCGCTGAAAGCGATAGTTGACGGCCGTGTCCACCAGGTTGATTCCGCCGATCAGCGCGGTGCGCAACGCACCTTCGTAGGCCGCGTCGGTCGCGTCGTCGCTTTCGCCCAGGTACGTGCCGATGCCGATCGACGAAACCGCGAGCCCCAGCGTCTCCCGAAAGTTTCCCGGCAATTCCGGGAAGCGCCCGGCAAACGACGCGGTCGCCTCGGCTGTGGCTCCATGCTTGAGCATCGGAAATTCCTCGCGAGGTTGGTTCTCGGCTCCGCTCGTCGACGAGATCTGAAGCGGACTGATCGCGGGTTCGTAGAGTAGCTGAATTATGTTGCCATCGGGATCGCGAATATAAAAGGATACCGAACCGTCGCGATGATGCTTGAGCGGCTTCGCGATATCGAGCGTGTTGGCCTGCGCCCACGCGTATCCCGCTTCGACTTCCGCGATCGTCGGCACGATGAAGCCGAGGTGGTCCATCGATTGCGCGCGCCGATCGCCGGCGTCGCCGCGATGCAGCGCCAGGTTATCGCATCCCGAACTCAGGTAAGCGTTTTCGGGATCGGGCCGCCACACCACTTTCATCCCGAAAACGCGGCAATAAAACTCCGTTGCGCGATCGACGTTAGAGACTCGCAGCGCGAGATGTCTCAGTCCACGATGGGTTATCAACTGATTACTCGATTCCGCCCGTCGCCATCTTGAAACCCGCGACCGCCCAGATCGGATCCGACGGCGGATCGGTCGCCGCGCTGCGATCGAAGGACGCGATCTTTTCGAACGCACCGCTATCGGCAAAGTACCTGGTTACGACAGTCACCCATTGATCGTGGTTGGTGCCATGCCACAGCGCAACCGCCTTGGTCGGAAACATGCGGTTCGAGAAAGTCACGATAAAGGGCGCGCCCGGTCTCAAGACCCGGCCCACATCGGCAAACACTTCGAGCGGCCGCGTCAGGTACTGCACCGATACCGTCATCACCGCGCCGTCGAATGATTCGTCGGCAAACGGCATCCGCGGACTCTGATTGACGTTGTGCACGACGACTTCGCCGAGCGCGGGATTGTCGGCCATCTCTGCGCGATTGAGTCCGAGACCGACGACCTTCGCCGGGCGAATGCGCTCCGGCAGATGCGAGCGCCAACTCGACATCAGATCGAGGATTACGCCGCCCTCTGGCAGCAGGCTGGCGTAGATTTCGCCGACCTTCGCGATCGCGCCGTCGTCGATATGCACGAGCAAGCGGGGGTACTGATAGAACAACTCGTCGTCTGATTCGTCGATACGGCGAAAGAACTCTGGCTTAGGAGGTTGGACCATAACGCCTCAGAGACCGGCCGAATGGGGGAATAATAGCAGTAAAATCAATGGTTTAGACAAACCGACGAGGCCCGCCAATAAGCGTTGACATCGTTTAGCCTCGCCATCTAAAGTAAAACAGTTTTCCAAACCGCTCACCAGCGCTCATCTCAACGGCGCATGCGGAGAACACGAATCAATGGTCCGGCGCGATAAGACAAACTATGTCATTCAATCCGTCGCGCATTCGCTCGACGTACTCGAACAGTTTTTCGGCGAAGTCGATGAACTCGGTGTAACGGAACTCTCGAAGCGGCTCAAGCTGCACAAGAACAACGTCTTTCGCCTGCTCGCCACGCTCGAGGCGCGCGGCTATATCGAACAGAACAAATCGACCGAGAACTACCGCCTCGGGATCAAGTGCTTGCATCTGGGCCACCGTTATATCCATCACATGGGGCTGGTGCGGCAGGCGCGTCCGATCCTCGCCGAAGTCGCGAAGAAGTGCCGTGAGAGCGCGTTCGTCGCAATCGCCCGGCGCGACGGCGTGGTCCCGCTCGAAGCGGCCGAGCCCGACGATCGGGCGGTGCGCATCATCCCGCCAATCGGACAGACGCTGCCACTGCATTGCACCGCGATCGGCAAGGCGCATCTGGCCTTCGATGCCGAAGAGCAGCTCATGTCGATGCTGCCCGAACAATTGCAGCGCTATACCGAACATACGATCGTCGATCGCGCGGTGCTGCTCGAACAACTCCATACGGTGGCACGCGAAGGCTATTCCGTGGATAACGGCGAGTTTTTCGAAGACGTCGCGGCGGTGGCGGTGCCGATCCGCGATTACACGCGATCGGTAGTCGGATCGCTGGCGGTGGCAGGACCGGCCTACCGGATTTCCGGCGAGCGCATCAATATAGAACTGGCGCCGTTGATCCTCGAGGCCGGCCGCGAACTGTCGCATCGGCTCGGCTACAACGTCTAGCAAACGGCCGCTGCTGATGCGGTCCCGCACCTGTCCGCGCCACCCCGCTCTCGCTCGGCGAATGGATTGACTGTCCGTTTCTCGATTGTTACCGTCTCATGGTTCCGGTACTAATTCCCGAGCCTTCTATGATTAGCGATACTTACGGCCGCGTAGATCGCCGTTCGGAGTGACAGCACTGTGAAGATTCTAGTTCCCGTCAAACGCGTTCCTGACCCCGCAACGACGATCCGCGTCCTCGCGGATGGCTCGGGTATCGCCACCGACAACGTGAAATGGGTGATCAATCCATTCGACGAAATCGCGATTGAAGAGGCGCTGAGGATCAAGGAAAAACAGGGCGAGGGCGAGGTCATCCTGATCTCGGTGGGGCAGCAGACTTGGCAGGAGCAGTTGCGCACCGGCCTCGCGATGGGCGCCGACCGCGCCATCCTGGTCCGCAGCGATACCCCTCTCGATACGCTGGCGATCGCGCGCGTGATCGCGAAGATCGCGAGCGACGAAAAGCCCGGCATCGTGATGATCGGCAAGCAGGCGATCGACGACGATTCCAATCAGGTCGGCCAGATGATCGCCGAGATTCTCGGATGGCCGCAGGCAACGTTTGCCTCGAAAATCGAAATCGCTGGCGAGAAATGCACGGTCGTGCGCGAGGCCGACGGCGGTCTCGAGACCATCGCATTCCCGCTGCCGGCGGTAATCACCGCGGACCTGCGGCTCAACGAACCGCGCTACGCCTCGCTCCCCGGAATCATGAAGGCGCGCAAAAAGCCGCTCGCCGACATCGCGGTCGCTAGCCTCGGCGTCGACCTTACCCCCAAGCTTAAAATCAAAACGCTCAACGCGCCGGCCAAACGGCAGGCCGGCCGTAAGGTCGCGTCGGTGGACGAGCTGGTCGAACTTCTGCACACCGAAGCGAAGGTAATCTGAGATGGGTGACGTACTGGTTTTCGCCGAGCATCAGGGCGGCCATTTTCCGAAGACGACGTTAATCGCGGTCAATGCGGGCCTCGAGCTCGCGCGCAAGCGCAGTGGTAAATGCATCGCGGTGATAATGGGTGCAGGCGCGGACGGCGCCGCCGCTGAAATCGCGAAATACGGCGTAAGCAAGGTCATCGTGCTCGAGGATTCGCGCCTCGAACATCATCTGGCGGACGCTGCGGCGCAGGCCCTCGCAGCGTTGGCCAAGAGCACCGGCGCCGAAACCGTGATGGCCACTGCGACCGCGATGGGCAAGGACCTGATGCCGCGGCTGGCCGCGCGCCTCAATGCGCCGATGGCCTCCGAGATTATTGCTATCAATGATGATGGCACCTTCGTTCGCCCGATGTACGCCGGCAATGCGCTCGCGACGATCGAACTCGACGGTCCCGTGCGGGTGGTGACCGTGCGCGGCACCGCCTTCGACGCGGCCAAGCCGGCCGACGACGCCGCGCCGATCGAAAAGGTTGCGGCGGTGCTCGACGCGGCCACCCTCAAGATGGAGTTCGTCAGCTTCAACGAGATCAAGAGCGATCGTCCGCAGCTGACGGAGGCGCGAATCGTGGTCTCGGGCGGCCGCGGTCTCAAATCAGGCGAAAATTTCAAGGTCGTGCTGGAGCCGCTGGTCGATGAGATGGGCGCCGCGATGGGAGCGAGCCGCGCCGCGGTGGATGCCGGCTTCGTGCCGAACGATCTGCAGGTCGGACAAACCGGCAAGGTGGTGGCGCCCGAGCTTTACGTGGCGGTCGGGATTTCGGGCGCAATCCAGCACCTGGCCGGAATGAAAGACTCGAAGACCATCGTCGCGATCAACAAGGACGAGGAAGCGCCAATCTTCAGCGTCGCCGACTACGGACTGGTAGCAGACCTCTTCAAAGCGGTGCCCGAGATGGTCGAGGCGATGAAGAAGATCAAACACTAGCAGGGCCGCTTCCCGCGCGGCGATGCCGTGAAATCTCGCCGGAGCGATACGTGAACTATGAGGTTACACGCCGGAGCCTCTGGAACTTGCCACTCGTCTCATCCGCGAGAGCCGGGGCTGGATGCTTCAACCAGGATAGCGTCGAGGCGGCCGGAATTTTCGGTTTTCCCGATTACTTGCCAACCATGATGGAGGTTCGATGATAACGGAGATTATCTTCAGTCTCTGCATTATTGTTTCCCTGGGCGGTCTTTTCTACCAGCTCTGGCGCCGCTTTCAGCTACTGCGGAGCGCCGTTCCCGTGTCCCGCTTCGATCGCATTCCCGAACGCGTTCGCGCCGTGCTGGTCTACGCCTTTGGGCAGAGGAAATTCGTGCGCAGCAATCCGGGAGCCGAGCGGTCCGCCGGGTGGATGCACTTTTTTATCTTTTGGGGTTTTTGCCTCCTCGGAATCCAGATCATCACGATGTTCGGCCGTGGCTACTCGGACTCATTCGTCGTCCCCGGGTTTAGCCTGCATCTCCTCGGCGGCCCGTATTTATTGCTCCGCGACGTCATGGAGGTGGCTGTCCTGTTTGGGGTTGGGATAGCGCTGGTGCGATGGGGGATCACGCACGCGACTCGACTTTACGGCTTTCTTCCGCCCGAGCGTCGCCTGCGCGAGCAATCGCATTGGGAGGCCTATACGATCCTGCTTTTGATCGCGACGGTCATGATGACCGGCCTCGTGTATGATGGCGGGCGAATCGTTTCTCACCCGAACAACACCCAGTTCGTGCGGGAGGCGCAGTGGGCGCCGCTCTCGACCTTAGTGGGCCTCGGCATGGCGAAAGTTCTGGGCACGAGCTTCGCCTTGCAAGCAAGCAACGTAGCCTGGTGGTTGCACAACCTCGTCATTCTGGTTTTTTTGAACTTACTGCCACCCTCGAAACACTTCCATATTATCACCGCAATCCCGAACATTTTTTTCGCGAAACTCGAACCCAAGGGGCGGCTCTCTAAGCAGGACCTCGAAAATGATACGCGCTTCGGCACCTCCCACATCGATCAGTTCACGTGGAAGCAGGTGCTGGACATGTTCAGTTGCACAGAATGTGGCCGTTGCTCCGCGAATTGCCCGGCCACGGCAACCAAGAAGCCCTTGGCTCCGCGTCAGTTGCTCCTCGATCTGCGGGACTACCTCTACCGGCATCAGGACGAGATCATTGAAAAGAGGAGCCACCCGGGCAATGGGGAGGGCACGGAACCGGCGGAGGTCGGCGAAAACATCGTCGGTTCCGTTATCCACGACGACACCCTTTGGGCTTGTAACACCTGCCGAGCCTGTGAGGAGGCTTGTCCTCCGATGATCGAGTACGTCGACAAGATCGTCGACATGCGTCGACATCTCGTGCAAGAAGAGGCCCGCTTCCCCAAGGAGCTTACCCGCACCTTCAAGAACATGGAGACGCAATCCAATCCGTGGGGGATCGATTCCGAGCAGCGGTTCGAGTGGGCTGAACGGATGAACGTGCCGACCGTCGCCGACAAGCCCAACGCCGAGTTTCTCTACTACGTCGGCTGCGCCGGCGCCTTCGATGATCGCAACAAGAAGACCACGCAGGCCTTCGTCCGCATACTGCAGAAAGCAGGCGTAGACTTTGCTTGCCTCGCTCGGGAGGAAGCCTGCAACGGCGAAACGGCCCGCCGGCTCGGAAACGAGTACCTTTACCAGACGATGGCCCAAACGCTGATCGAAACCCTCAACAACCACAAAGTTCGTAAGATCATCGTGAACTGTCCCCACTGTTTCAACACGATCAAAAACGAGTTTCCGCAATTCGGCGGTTCGTACGAGGTCATTCATGCCGCCGATCTCGTGCGAGAATTGATCGCTTCGGGGCGTCTCAAGATCTCTGAGGAATTCCCGAAGCGGACCGTATATCACGACTCTTGTTACTACGGCCGTTACAACGACGTATACGACGAGCCACGGACGTTGCTCAGCCGCGCGGGCGCTCAAGTTCAGGAGATGGAACGTCACCACAAATTCGGCATGTGCTGCGGTGCCGGCGGAGGGCGGATGTGGATCGAGGAGGACCCGGATAAACGGGTGAATCTGCTCCGTACCGAGCAGGCCCTTCAGACTGATCCCGAAGTCATCGCCGTCTCCTGCCCGTTCTGTATGACGATGCTCGGCGACGGCATCAAGGCCAAACAGCTGGAGGAGAAGGTCCAGACCCTCGACGTGATGGAAATCGTCGATAAGGTCACCCGGAGCCCTAACGTAGAGTCCTGAAAAGACCTGCTTTGTGCAAGAACCGCACGTTCCGGCGCGGTGCCGGCGGCGGCTGCATGTGGAAGGAGGAGAAGGAAGGCACGCGCATCAATCAGAAGCGCTTCGATCAGATCAACGAGGCGACGCCGGAAACGATGGCGGTCGGATGCCCGTTTTGCATGACGATGATGGAAGACGCATTGAAGTCGCGCTCGATGGAGGATCAGATGCGGGTGCGCGACCTCTCGGAGCTAATCGCGGAATCCACCGGCGCCCCGACTAAGTAGTCGCGAGCGAGCGACTGAGATTGCGGCGTCGCAATAATGACCGTACCGTTACGAATTGCGCGCGGGCAGAAACGCGTCGTCGATGATTTCATCGAGCGTCCACGGCGCCGTCTCCGGAATCATCGTATCGGCAAATCTAAATGCCTTAAGAGTCTCATTGCGCGCTTCCCGATATGCGCTTCTGAACAGACTTTCCAGCTGTGGTCGTAGACCGGGGCTTTCCTCCAAGCGCTCGAGGAACGCTTCGCGTGCATTTCTTGCGCTCAATTCCCATCCACGAGCGTTGTTCTCAAACATCCGCTCCCGTGCGTACGCGAATTTCAGCAAATGTTCGAGCAGCCGTGCCAAGCGACTCCGCAGCGCGCGCCTTTCGCTCTTGCCCAAGTCCTCGATCTCCTCGGCGACGTTGGTCCAATCGACCGCCTCCGTGCGACGATCGCGCAGGGCGCGCGCCTGCTCCTGCGTCCACGTATAGTAGTCGCGTTCGTAGAGTTCGGCGGGCACAAGCGGGGCCGAAGAAATATTGGAGACCTTCGACATCGAATTACGAGCATACGACGAAGCCGTCGAAGACAAAAGCCCGCGACGATGTATCACGCGGGCCTTGTTCGTTAAATCAATCGTGTCGCCGAAGTCCGCTCACGCGGAGAATGATCGAGCCGTCAAGCCTTAACCTTCCATTGCACGAGCGTCGCTTCCGGATGGTCCTCGAACACCGCCTCCACCGCGACATCGAAAGGTGGATTCTGCTTCGGGTCGCCCAGCAGGTTACCCACCATGCGGACGTTACCCGCGTCCGGCAGCTCGACCACCGCGACAATGTATGGGCACGCCTCCTTGAGCGCCGGATGAACCGGGTTCCAGCATCGCACCCAGCTATACAGCCGTCCGCGTCCCGAGACCTTGTGCCAGCCCATATCGAACGAACGGCACTCGTGGCAGATGAATTCCGGACCCCATTGAAATGTTTTACAGGAATTACAGCGCTGCACCACGAGTTCGTGGCGCTTCGTCGCCGCCCAGAATTCATTGTCGAGTCCGGTACGCTGTGCGCGCGGAGTAGGTAGTCCTTCGGGCAAGTAGTATTTTTTTTCGTCGGCCATCGCGCGCTCCCCTACATACTATGTACGATCAGATCGCTGACCGGTGAGACCATTGGACCCGACGCGACCAGTGAGATTTTGCAGTCGGGCACCTGACAGGTCGAATCGCCGCGCACCTGACGCACCGCTTCATTCACCAGTTCCAGGCCATGCATGTAGCATTCGGCGATGTTGCCGCCGCTGGTGTTGATCGGAAGCTTGCCCTTCGGCGCCGTGATGTTCTCGAAGGTCACGAACTCCATTACCTCTTCAGGCTTGCAGAAGCCGTGCTCGACCAGGCTGATCATCACCGCCCCGCTGAAGTGCTCGTACATCTGCGCGCAATCGACGTCCTTGGCCGTGATGCCGGCCATCTCGAACAGTCGCGGCGCCAGCGTCTTGAAATTCGACGACGCGTAGTCGGCCGAGTTCTCAATCGTCGCGTTGTGCCGATAGTTAGAGCCCTGCGCCGCCGCCATCACATATGCCGGTTTCTTTTTCGCGTCGCGCGCGCGATCGGCCGTAGTGACTATCAACGCGGCCGAGCCGTCGTTCTCCATGCAGCAATCGAACAGATGAAACGGCTCAGCGATCCACCGCGACTTGTCATATTCTTCGCGCGTTAGCGGTCGCCCGTACATCACCGCGCGCGGATTGAATTGCGCATGGTAATAATCCGCGAGTGCGACCGCCGCCAGCGGCTCCTGGTTGATCCCGTACTGATGCATGAAGCGGCGCGTCCGCAATGCTACCCATTGCGCCGGAACATACAGCCCGTAGGGTGCAGTATAGGCGGGGCCGCCGGATACATAGTTGGTCACCGGCGCTTGCCCGAAGCGGCCGAACTGTCCCTGCGCGAGCGCGCGAAACACCACGCAGTATTTCGAGTAGCCTGCCGCCACCGCCGCCGCCGCATTGCCGACCGCGCCCGAACCGCCGCCACCGCCGCCGCCCCAGACCATCCCGGCGAAACCGAGCTGCTTCAGCCCGAGCGCCGTCGCCAGATGCGACGCCTCGTTGCGATCGTCGGCGTAGCCCGAAATCCCGTCGATATCGCGCACGTCGATGCCCGCATCCTCCGCCGCTTTCATTATCGCCTCGCACGCGAGGCGAAATTCCGGCACCGGCGCCTGTCCGCGCTTGTAGTACTTGGTCTCGCCGACCCCGATAATCGCGACCCGATCCTTGATTGTGTATTCGCTCATCGACACCTCGCGGTTGCCGTGCTCAATCGATGAGGGCGTGCGCCCTCATATCTATTAACCGCGGACGCCCGGCACTATGTCCGGGCGTCCGTCAGCAACATTAGTAGCTATCGCCGATTCGTTCGCTAATGACTATTCGGAATTATCAGGCTTTCGCCGCGATTCCAACGTCGGCGCCATTGCGCGAGCGGTTCTCGAAATGCGGCATCACTTCTTCCGCCATCAGCCGCATCGATTTGAACCACGGCGCCGGATTGTCCGCGTAGTCGAAACCGAAATGCAGCAACGTGCCGAAGCCGCCGACCTCGTCGTACATCTCGCCGAGCTTGCGCGTCACCGTCTTGGGCGATCCCACCAGCCATCCGTTATGCGCCAGATATTCCGGCGTGACGTCCGCATCCGCGACGCTCTCGTCGTGCTTCAGGTACTTGGTGAACTGGAATTCGTGGAATAGCGGCAACAGGTACTCGCGCATCATGCGCCCCATCCCGCTCTGCACGCAGCCCTTGTAAGCCTCGTCGTCGGTGTCCGCGACAAAGATTTCGCGCACGATCCGCCAGTCGGCGCGGTCCGGCGTGCGGCCGGTTCGCTTCGCGCCTTCCGTCACCGCATCCCAATGCGACGCGATGTACGCGTTGTTAAGGTTCAGGCTGAGCGGAATGAATCCGCGCTCGCCCGCCAGCTTCAGCGTGTCCGAGTTGGGGCTGAAGCCCGCGATTCCGATCGGCGGATGGGGCTGCTGCAACGGCTTGATGTGATGTTTCAGCGTCCCGTACATCGGCTTGGGCACGTTGACGTCCCAGTATTTCCCGTGATGCTCATAGCCCCCGTCCGACGCCC
Organism: Binataceae bacterium (SeqCode); assembly: GCA_050011435.1. GTDB lineage: Bacteria > Desulfobacterota > Binatia > Binatales > Binataceae > JADMIL01. Next base: position 9,219 of record JBEKJC010000028.1, on the reverse strand, counting down.
AGATCTTCAGCATGATGTCGAGCGACTCGCGCGTCATGTCGCGCGTCTCGCCTTTGACACCATCGACACAAAACAGTTGCCAATCGCTCGGCAGGCCGCTCGCGCCGATCCCCAGCATGTATCGGCCCTCCGCCAGATGGTCCATGAAGGCGACGCGGCACGCCAGTTCCGCCGGGTGATGATACGGCAGCAGATGTGCCCCCGGTGCCAACTTGATCCGTTTGGTCTGCATCAGCGCCTGCGCAATCAGAAGATCCGGCGCCGGATTCGGCTCCCACGGCGCGGTGAAATGCTCACCGATCCAGCACTCGCTGTAGCCCAACTGGTCAGCCGAGCGAATTACTTCGAGGTCCCATTCCTGGCCCGCCTTCAATCCTCGCTCCGGCGGATGCGATGGCATTAGGAACATCCCAAGTTTCATTCCGTACTCCTTTATCCGGCGTCCGATCGTTCCGGCTCATCTATGGTTCGACATTCTGACGCAGCCGGCATTCAATAAGCTTTCCGCCCCACCGCTTTGGTCACCCTGAGCAGTCCGAAATCGAGACTGTTGGGCTGCTCGCAGCGAACGGTCCCGCTCTTTGATCACGCCGCTTATAATTCTCTTACCACGATTCCCGCCGGATTAATCCATCCCCAACGCCATCGGTGATTCACCGGCCCCGCCCACGATAAACTCCGGTTTGCCGGTGGACGCGGCTCGCGTCTGTCACCCTGAGCGGAGCGAGTGGGTCCCGGATTCCGATCCGCTGAGAACCCGCGTCGCCCCTTCGCAGACCTTCTCCCGCAACTACTTCTTCTCTCGAGCGCCCGGCCACGACTGCCCCGCGCTCAGGCCCTCCAATGCCAACCCGTAACCCAGATTCTCGAGCATCAGCTTCTTGAGCTGCTGCGTCAGCGCCACCCGCGCATAACGCACCGCCAGCGTCGGCTTCACCGTGATACTCCTCGCGAGTTCCCACGCGCGCTCCAGCAATTTGTCCTGCGGCACGATCTCGCTGATGACGCCAAGATCGAGCGATTCCTTCGCCGACAGCTTCTGCCCGGTGAGCAGAAAATAGCGTCCGCGATTCGGCCCGAGCACCAACGGCCATACGATATGTACGCCGTCACCCGGCACGATCCCGTTGGGAAAATGCGGCGCGTCCTGGAAGGCCGTATTCGGCGAGGCGATCACGATATCGCACAATACCGCCAGCTCCGCGTGAATCAGCGCGGGCCCGTTGACCGCCGCGATCATCGGCACCTCGATATTCAGATGGTTCATCAGCAGATACTTGGCGTCACTATAAATGTGGTCCCAGGTCGTCGATCGCACTCCCGCCGGCGCCGGCGCTCCATTCCCCGTGACCGGCACGCCGCGGCCCTTCCCCGCGTCAACCTCGGCGCAAAACGCATTGCTGGTGCCGGTCATGATCACGCACCGATTTTCATGGTCGCGTGCGATATCGTTGAACGCGTACGACAGCTCCTCGTGCGGACCCATCCCCCATTTGAGTTCGGCATCATTGGTATGCAGCGTCATCTGCAGAATGCCGTCGCGCCGCTCCAGCTTGATGTGCTGGTACTTTTTGGCGTAGTCATCGAACTTGATCAGTGCCATGGTTTTGCTCCCCTTGAGTTTTGGGTGGGATTCGTTCGCAGAAGTGTACAAAACTTCGCGTCGATTTAGCCAACGCGTCACCTCCCCGCAGCGCGTGGATCAAAATCGCACTTGCCGCGCCGCCGATTTCGCATGAAACTGGAACGGCTTCGCAGCGGGCCCGGAGGGTCGCGATGAATACGGAACGGCGGCAACGCATAATCGACGAAGTCGAAGCGGCGGGCTGGATTCAGAACGGCATGACCGTCGCCATTGGACAGCCGACCCCGATGGCGCTGGTGCGGCAGATCATCCGGCGCGGGCTCAAGGACCTCACCATCGTCGATGCGGGCTTTTCGCTCGACCTCCTGATCGCGGCTGGATGTGCGCGGAAGGTCGTCAGCTACTACGCGGGCGGCGGCTTCGGCAATCCGGTGGGGCCGTCCTTCCGGCGCGCGGCCGAACGCGGCGAAATCGAAGTCTGGGAATGCGAGGAGGGAATCCTCTGCGCCGGCCTGCAGGCGGCGGCTCAATCGTTGCCCTTCCTGCCCTGGCGCGGCGGTGTCGGCACCTCGCTGCCGGAAGTCAACCCGGACTTGAAGCTCTTCAAAGACCCAATTCGCGGCGAGACGCTGATCGCGGTGCCTCCGATCAAGCCCGACGTCGCGATCATGCATGCTGGCCATGCCGACGCGTATGGCAACGTGCAGCATGTCGGCGGTCCCGGATGGATCGATCTCTTCATGTGCCGCGCCGCCGATCGTGTAATCGTGCAGGTCGACCAGGTCATCTCCAATGAGCAGGTTCGCTCCGACCCGTGGAAGACCACGATCGCACCGGCCGACGCCATCGTGCGCGCGCCCTATGGTGCGCATCCCTTCTATGCCCGCGGCTATCATCTCCAGGACAACGAACATCTCAAACTATACAGCGACGCGGCCAATCGCGCGGCCGCGGGCGACCGCAAGCCACTCGATGACTATCTCGATCGTTACTGCCGCAAGCCCGCGACCCATGCCGACTATCTCGAACTAATCGGAATCAAACGCTTACTGGCGCTTCACGAATACTAAGTAATCACATCGCGGGAAATGACTATGACGCAAAATGCACAGGCGGATGGCAGCGCGGCCACCAATTTCGGCGTCGTTGCTTGGATCGCCTACGGCGTGCTCTCAGCCCATGGCCATTGGATCGCCGCCGCGCTCGGCGCACTTGCCGTCGCGCTCGCGATCGTTGCTCACGAATACAGCAAGAATGCCGTTAAGATCATGAATTGTACGACCGTGGCATTCTTCGCCTTCGCCCTGATCACGACGATCGCCGTCGGACCCTCGCTATTCAAAAGCTATAATATTTGGCTCACCTGGGCCGTGTTTGCCGTGGTAACCTGGACGACGCTCCTGATCGGGTTTCCCTTCACCATCCAGTATGCGCGCGAACAGGCGCCGCGCGACGTCTGGGATCATCCCCTCTTCATGCGCCTCAACGTGATCCTCACCGTGGTCTTCGGGCTGATCTTCACAGTCAACGCCGCTTTGGGATTGATCGCATTGAGGACCGGACATTTGCTATCGCTCGGTCTGGTTGTACCGATCTCCCTGCTGATCGCCGGTATAGTTTTCAGTGCACAATATCCAAAACGCTATTGGCAGCGTTTTGCGCCCGGTTGGACCGCGGCGCAGTAGCAACACCGGGCATGCGAATGACTAATTGTATTGCCCTTTAGTGAGCCTTACCTGGTGACTCGAGGCGGCTATGGAAAATGACTATTCGATTGCTGAACTGATGGCCGTATTCCTGGCGCGCGAACTGATGGACGGCGAGGTCCTCCGCGTCGGCGTGGCGATGCCCGTGGCGGAGGCGGCAGTGCGTCTGGCTCATTTGATGCACGGTCCGAACATGGATCTGGTGTTCCTGGGCGCTCGGATGAACGTGGCGCATCTCGAGACGATTCCGATGCCGGCGTTCGGATGGGACCGGCGCGTCGTGCGATGGGCCGAATCGTTCAGCGACACCGGCCATCGCTTCGACCGCGTGAAGGACTGGAACAACCACGTGTTCTTTATCGGCGGCGTGCAGGTCGACGCATACGGCAATACTAACTTGATCGGAGTCGGCCCTGACTATCGTAAACTCAAGTTTCGCGGCCCCGGCTCTGTTGGCACGCCGACACTGAGTACTCACGTCGGCCGCTATTACATCGTCCTCAATAGTCACAACCCGCGCCTGCTGGTCGAAAAATGTGACTATGTGAGCGCCTATGGATGGGGCTCCGGCGGCGCCGACGCCCGTCGCAACCTCGGAATTCCCGGCGGCGGTCCCAGGTTCTGCATCACGCCGTTGTGTATTTTCGATTTCGCCGAGGACACCAAACGGATGCGGCTCTGCTCGGTCCATCCGGGAATCTCGCCCGAGCGCGTAAAGCGGGAGACCGGCTTCGAGATCGTGATGCCGCCGTCGGTCTCGACTACCGCACCGCCGACCGCTGAAGAACTGAAGGTGCTGCGCTCCCGCGTCGATACGGCCGGCCGCCTGCGAATGTGAGGTCAGGATTCCCGCTTGATCGCCGATGGTGCAATCCTTCCGGCTAGTCCGGGACGTGGATGAACACTGCGTGCCAATACGCGCGAAACCACGGATCGCCATCGCGCGTGCCACGGACGCTGCCGATCACGTGCATGCCGTCGGCTTGAATCTCACATTGCAGCCGTGTGGTTTCGTCCACCGCAAAGGTGGTGCCCGAAAAATAATCGCCGTTGCGATACTCGTCGAAATGCAGTAGCGCGCGCATGGTCGCGTAAGTGTGGCCGTCGGTCGAGAGCAGGCTCATGCTGCCTTGGGCGTTGGTGATTTTCCGGTTGTGCGCAATGCCGGCCTCGGTGAAGGTCAGTTGAAACGGCCCGCTGCCATAACGCTCGTAACATAAGCGGTAGGTCTTCGGCGTCCAGGTCCCGATTTTTGCGGCGCCCGGCAGCCGTTCGATCGAATCGAGAAACTGTACCTCGCCCTGCCAGCATCCGCGGAAAATTGCCGGCAGCACCGGCTGTCGCATCTGAAACGCCTCCGGCGCTGTCGTCGGTTCCGGCGTGGGCTCGACGCGAGGCGGTGGAGGTGGCGCGGGTGTCGGCGGCGCAGGAGTCGGTTCGGCCTGGTTGTATTGCTCGACCGGCGGCGGGGTCGGGCGGGGCGTTGGCTTCGGCCGGTAATGGATGGGCGGTTGGGATTGCGACGACGGCGCTGGAACTTCCAGCGTCTGTTGGGCGCGAGCAATCGGCGCGCTCCATCCGAGAAGGGCGACCATCAAACAACCCATTACGTACGGAGCCGCGTATCGTGCGATAGTTTTCATCAGTGGAACATCAACGTTATTTCGTCGCGCGGATCATATCGAGCATGAAGGATGCCAGCCGCCTGACGGGGACTGGCACGCCCAAAATTAATCGGGGAACGAAACGTGATTACGTCCCGTCCCCCGAAGGTTAATGTGCGATTGAAAATTCAGTAGTGTCAGGCGGCGCTCGAGCGAATCACCTGTCCGGGCATCGCGCCGCTGTGCTTGCCATGCTCATAGAGGATGGCGCCGTTGACGACGGTGTATTCGATACCCTCGGCCGGCATCACCAGCCGCCGGCCGCCGCCCGGCAGATCGTTCTGCATCTTCGCGCGCTTGGCTGAATCGACGGTGTTGTAGTCGAACAGCGTGATGTCGGCCTTCCATCCGGTCTTGAGACGGCCGCGCTCGCGGATGCCGAAAAAGTCGGCGGGCTCCGACGTGATGCGCTGGACCGCGCGCTCGAGCGTGATCGCTTCGCGCCGGCGTACCCAGTTGCCGAGCAGGTAGGTCGCGTAGCCGGCATCGCAGAGCATGTCGACGTGGGCGCCGCCGTCCGACAGGCCGATCATCGTGCGTGGATCGCCAATCAGTTCCTTGATGCCGTCCTCGTGATACTGCGCCATCGTGTACTGGATATTGAGGTCGTCTTCGATCGCGAGATTGAGGAAGGTGTCGAGCGGATCGGCCCGGCGCATCTCGGCCACTTCGCCAACGGTCTTGCGCTCATATTGCTTCAGCGCCGGATTCGTCACCTCGAGAATTTCTACGCGGTGCCATTTGCCGGTGAACAGATGCGGCTTGGTGAGATCCTTGCGGAAGGCTTCGCGGAAGGCCGGATCTGCGTACATCGCCTTCTGCCTTTCGACCGGCTGATTGAAAACATGGTTCCACGATTCCATGTCGGCGAAGGTAAACGGATTGCGCAGATCGAGCTGAGCGACGAACGGCTTGCACAGAATCTGCGGCACTCCGCCACGCTTGATCAGCGGTTCGAGCCGCGTCAGCGTGTCGCGCGCACGATCGGGATTTTTCGGCGTCGTCGCCATCGCGAGCCACGTCACCGGGCGGCCGCTCTCGGTCAGCAACATGTCGAGCAGTTCGTACTCGCTCTCGCTCACCTGGCCGATCCTCTTGGTCAGCGCGAGTTCGATCGAACCCTTGCCCTGGCGCTTGAGCACGTTGGCGTAGGACTTGAGCTCGTCTTTACTGGCGAGACGGCAGGCGAGCGGCGTGCCCTGGTAGCCGATGTGCTGGGCGAGCGTGGTGGTCGAGAGGCCGAGCGCGCCGGCAGCCATCGCTCCGTCGAGCAGCGCCGCGATCTGTTTGGTCTCCTCGGCCGTGGCCGCGCGCTCCATCGATTCCTTGCCCATCACGAAATGGCGAAAGGGCGTCAACGGTGCGAGGAAGCCCAGATTGATCGCGCTGCCGCGTCTTTCGGCGGAGCCCATGAACTCGGGGAAGGTGACCCAATCCCAAGTGACGCCCTTGGCCAGCGAGGCGTACGGAATCGCTTCGACGTTGGTTAAGTCCCACGCCGTGATTTCGCGACTGTCGGGCTTGCAGGGTGCGACGCCGACGCCGCAATTACCCATCACGACGCTGGTGACGCCGTGCCACGAGGTACAGCTAATCATGGGGTCCCAGCAGATCTGCGCGTCGTAATGCGTATGCGGGTCGACGAAGCCCGGCGAGACGATCAGCTCCGAGGCGTCGATCTCGCGCTTGCCGCTCTCGCTGACTTTGCCGATTTCAACGATGCGATCGTTGGAAACCGCGACATCGCCCCGAAAGCGCGGCGCGCCAGTGCCATCGACGACCGTGCCGTTTCTGATTACCAAATCGTAAGACATGCCACTTCCCCTGTCCGAGGTCCTGCCCCGGTGTCGCGGGCGCGCGATGCGGCCCGCAAAAATCGAGTCAGTTCAAATCAATGTGATAGAGCTTGGCCGCGTTGTCGCAGACGATCTTCTGCTTGACCGCCGCGGGCACGCCCTCGAAGTCGCGTTCGATAACCTTCAGCGAATTGGGCCAAGTCGAATCGGTATGCGGAAAATCCGACGCCCACATGAAATTGTCCTCGCCGAAATAGCGGAACAGCATCGGGCCGATCGGATCGTCCTGAAAGGTCGCCCACAGATTGCGGCGGACGTACTCGCTCGGCTTCATGTCGAGCGGCTCTTTCATCAGCGCGCCGAACTTTTCGAAGGCGTGATCGAGCCGATACATGTAATGCGGAATCCAGCCCGTATCGTTTTCCGCCGAGACGATTTTGATGCGCGGAAAGCGCATCATGACGCCGCCGAAAATAATATCGGTGAGCGATCGCTGGACCTCGTGGATCAGGTTCATGTAGCCGCGGACGAACGACGGATCGCGCGGTTCCATCCGCACTTTTGCGCGCTCTTCTTCCGATTTGGGCGGCTTCTTGCCGGTGATCACGTGCAGCGACAGCGGCGTCTGCAGCTCTTGCGCGGCTTCCCAGAATGGATCGTATTCGCGCGAAGTGTACGGCCGTTCGCGCGGCGGTGCGCCCCAGATCATCGCACCCCTGAGGCCGTTCTTCGCCACGCGCCGCAATTCCGTCGCGCCTTCGCCGATATCCTCGAGCGAAATCAGCGCCGCGCCGATCAGCCGCTTCGGATTGTGCGCGCAGAACTCCGAGAGCCAGTCGTTGTACGCCTTGAAGCATGCGCGCTGCAAGTCAGCGTCGTGCAGTCCGAAGAGCGTCATCCCCAGCGTCGTGTACAGCACCTCGGCATGAACGCCGTCGATGTCCTGGTCTTTGATCCGTTCGACCGGATCCCATCCGCTGGGGCGTGCGGCTTCGTAGCCCACGCCCTCATTCGCGCGGCCCAGAAATTTCTTGAGTTCCTCTCCGCTGCGGCCGGCCGCGAAGCCGCCGGCGACGGGAAACGGAGGCAGGTCGGGGCCGACAAAAACATAGCCGCCCTTGCCCTCTTTCCTGATTACGCGTGGTGCACGATCCTTGAATTTCTGGTCGAGACGATCGACCCAGAGGTTGGCCGGCTCCATCATGTGCGAGTCGGCGGAAATAACGTAATGCGCCGTCATGGGCAGTCCCTCCTAACACTAGTGAAGGCTTTCTCTTTGTATCGCAGGTCGGGCGCCAAAGGGCAAGGATCGCGGCTGCCGAATGCGTCCTCGATTTACCTTCGCCGCGAGTACGGTAGCGCGGCGTTTCCTCAACGCGCACCGCAGGTTTCGCCAGGATTCATGGGCCTCAACTCAGGCGCGGTTGCATTAGGAACAGAGCGCCCCGATATCAGCGGCGCTTGTAGCTGGTGGATGGCGGATGATCGTTTTCGCATTTAGCGGGATCCTGAGCAGAACTTGGAGTGCCTCAAGCGACGGCAGCAACCCGCGGGCGCGGGTGCTTCGCGCGGCGGCATTCGCGGCGGTAGCAATTTGCAACCTTAAATTCGTATAGTCGCCGGACGGCGGCCGCTTGATCATCGATTCGGCGATCGACTTAACGAAATTTTGTATGGAGGCAGACCATGGCAGCAACGTTCGGCGTAATGATGTTCCCGACCGACTATGCGATCCAGCCGGTTGAACTGGCGCAGGCGGTCGAGGCGCGCGGTCTCGATTCGCTGTTTTTCCCCGAGCACACCCACATCCCGACCAGCCGCAAATCGCCGTGGCCGGGTGGCGGCGATCTGCCGACTGAATATTGGCATACGCATGATCAGTTCGTTGCGCTGACGGCGGCCGCGGTTGCGACCAAGCGTATCAAGCTCGGCACTGGGATTTGCCTGGTAATCGAGCGTGACCCGATCGTGCTGGCCAAGGAGGTTGCCTCGCTCGACGTGATCTCGAACGGCCGCGTAATTCTGGGAATCGGCGGCGGCTGGAATGCGGAGGAGATGGAAGATCACGGCACCGATTTCAAGCGGCGCTGGAAGGTCCTGCGCGAGCGCGTCCAGGCGATGAAGGAGATCTGGACCAAGGAAGTCGCCGAATATCATGGCGAGTTCGTCAACTTCGGTCCGATGTGGAGCTATCCGAAACCGGTTCAGGCGGGCGGGCCGCCGGTGCTGCTCGGGTCGGAGGCGAAGAAGGGGCCGGAGCGGGCGGTGGCCTATTGCGACGGCTGGATGCCGATCAACCGCAAGCCCGAGCAGTTGGTCGAAGGACTCAAGGCGCTGCGCGAGGCGGCGGATCGCGCGGGCCGCAAATTCGATTCCTTGACGCTCGGCCTGTTTGCGGCGCCGGGCAAGGAAGACGCGGCGCGGCGCGTGATGGAGATGGGCTTCTCACATCTGATCTTCCCGCTACC
>JBEKJC010000027.1:0-70562 GCA_050011435.1 Binataceae bacterium (SeqCode) | reverse complement strand
GAAGCTCGCCCTGGTTGCCTGCATGCGTAAACTGCTCGTTATCCTCAATGCCATCCTGCGCGACCAGCTGCCGTGGAACCCTAGCTATTTGCTTGACCTTCAACACAGTCGCTGAGCGAAAACTGCCGGAGTCGAAGGATCTCGCGCGGTCCTCCGCGCGCCGATTATCGCGCGATCGAGCAACGCGAGCAGTCCGAAAAGTCAGGTCAAGACTGTTGGGCTGCTCGTGGCGATGCATCCCGGGCCTTAGTGCGGTTTTACTGGAATGTTTCGGCGGCGCTCGTTTTATCAACCCACGCCCGACGAAGCCACTCGCACTACCAATTCGAGCGGCCATCCCAACAGAGGTTTTCCCAGGGCGTAGCCCGCACGGCCCTGCCGACAATCGAGCAACGCGAGCGTGGCCCACCGTCGGCATGGAATGCCGTGAAACCTCGTGAGGTTTCAGTGAAGCTAAAGTCTTGCTCTCCTCATCCACTGGATTACGCGCGGAGGACCACCCGAGATCCTTCGCAGGCTCAGGTCATGTTCGTACACAATACGGTTTCGCTTTATATTCGCCTACGGGGAGAAGCGAAAATTATACATTCCACTCCACGTCCTCTCTTGACTGGTGTGGGGTGAGGTGGGAGATTGTGGTGCATCGGGGAGGATAACGGTGTTCAACGGTCGGTTCGACCACGCGATCGATGAGAAGGGAAGGGTTAGTATTCCCGCCCGCTTCCGCGACGTTTTGCAGCGCGATGGTCACGACCGGATGTATATCACAAACTTCATTTTCGAACGCGAAAAGCTACTGGAACTTTATCCGCCCGCCGAATGGGACCGGATGATCGCGAAATTCGCCGACCGGCGCACCGGCGACCGTGCCGCGAAGCTTTTCGAGATTTTTTATATCGGCGGCGCGCACGAGGTTCAGGTTGACCGGCAGGGGCGAATCCTCATTCCGCCCAAGCTCCGGGAGTTCGCCAATCTCGGGCGCGATGTGACTTTTGCGGCGCAGCACGATCGGTTTCAGCTCTGGGATCGCGCAGCGCTCGATCGGATTTGGAAATCGGCCGAGGAACAGTTGTCCGATCCCGAGTTCCTCTCGAAGATCGACTTTTAGGACTTTTGGTGGGTGCGATGCGCCTGGCAGAGGAAAAAGGGCAGAGCGCGGCGAGCCGTCAACATGTGGCGGTGATGCTGGATGAGGTGGTGGGGCTCGTCCGCGCTCTCAACCCTGTGACCATCGTTGACGTGACGGTCGGCCTCGGTGGCCATGCGGCCGCGCTCTTGCGCGCCACCGACGCCCATCTGCTCGGCCTCGATCGCGACGCGGCCGCGCTCGCCGCGGCCGCCGCCAACCTCGCCGAGTTCGGGCCGCGCGTCACCCTACGGCAGGCGGATTTCGCCGGCCTCGACGCCGTCCTCGAACAGTGCGGTATTCCCTGCGTCAGTGCGATCGTCGCTGACCTCGGCATGAGCAGTTTCGCCCTCAACGACGCCGATCGCGGCTTCAGCTTCCGCCTCGATGGGCCCCTCGATATGCGCATGGATCGCAGCCAGCAGTTGCGTGCCTACGACATCGTGAACGAGGAAACCGAATCCGAGTTGGCAAGGATTATCTTCGAATACGGCGAGGACCGCGCCTCGCGGCGGATCGCGCGGGCGATTGTCGAGGCTCGCCGCCGTCGTCCGATCGAGACCACCGGTGAACTGAGCTCCCTGGTCGAAGGCGTGCTCGGACGTAATCGGCGCGGCGGGATACATCCTGCCACGCGCACCTTCCAGGCGCTGCGCATCGCGGTCAACCATGAGCTCGAAAGCCTCGCGACGCTGCTCGATCGCGGACCGGCGCACTTGCAGGCCGGCGGCCGCATGATCGTGCTGGCCTATCATTCGCTCGAGGATCGCCCGGTCAAGCAGTGCTTCCGCGACTTGGCCCGCGGGGGCGGCTTTGCTGCAGTGACGCGCAAGGCGCTGCGCCCCAGCGCCGCAGAAGCTGCGGCTAATCCGCGCGCCCGCAGCGCCCGGCTCCGCTGTATCGAACGGGTGACGCAATGAGCCGGCGCCCACGCCCGGCGGCGCCGCCGTCGAAGATCGTCCCCGCGATTCTGGCGCTCGCGATCGTCGCCGCCGGCTTCGCCACCCTGATGGTCCGCCTCGAAGTCACCCAGGAAGGCTACCGGCTCTCGTCGTTGCAAATGGAAATCCGCAATCTCGAGACCGAAAATCAACGCCTCAAGCTCGAAACCGCAGGCCTCGAATCGCATCAGCGGCTGGGCGCGCTCGCGCCGAAATACGGCCTTGTCGCGCCGCCACCTGGTCACGTGGTGATGGTGCCGTGAATCAGGCGTTCAAAAGGCGCCGCTTGCGTATCGGAGCGCTGACTTTCGCGCTTGCCGGATTGTTCCTGCTTGCGCTGATGCGTTTGGCGATGCTGGTGCTGATCGACGGGCCGCGGCTGGCCTCGCTCGCGCACGAGGAACATACCGCCGCGATGCAACTGGCTGCCGTGCGCGGTCCCATCGTCGATCGCGACGGGCAACCGCTGGCGCTCTCGGCCGCAACCCGATCGATTTTCGCCCGCCCGCGCAAATTGCTGGAAAACAGCACGGCGGCCGCCCGCGCGCGCCTCGCGCTGGCGCTCTCGATGACGCCGGCGGCGCTCGAGGCGAAGCTCAAAAAGCCCGCCCCGTTCGTCTGGCTCGCGCGCCATCTGGCGCCCGCCCGCGCGCGCGCCGCCGAGGACCTGGGCTTCGATAGTATTGGCGCGGTCAACGAGTACGCGAGGTTTTACCCGGAGAGCAACCTGGCCGCGGCGGTGGTGGGGCTGGCGGGGACGGACGGCCAGGGGCTCTCCGGGGTTGAGTTGCAGTACGATAAGCTGGTGCGCGGCGCCCCGGTCGAGTTGCAGTTCTATCACGACGCGTTCGGCCATCCGATTCTGGATTCTCCCCTCGGACTCAAGCCTGCCCAGCCGGGTGCGCGCCTCGAACTCACCATCGATTCGTCGATTCAGTCGGCGGCCGAAAATTATCTCTCCGATCAGGTCGACAAAAGCGGTGCGCGCCGCGGCGCCGCCGTCGTGCTCGATCCCTTTACCGGCGAAGTGCTGGCGCTCGCCAATGTCGATGGCGTAGCGTCGCAACGGCACGACCGGCTCCACGATACCGCCACTCAGGACGCCTTCGAGCCCGGCTCCACCATGAAGGGCATCCTCGGCGCGATCGCGCTGCAGGATCGCGCGATCGCGCCCAACCGGCAAATCTACTGCGAGAACGGCGAATGGCATCTGGCCGGCCGCACGATTCATGACGACAGCCGCCACGGCTGGCTCGACCTCGGCGGAGTTATCGAGGTCTCCTCGAATATCGGTGCGGCGAAAATCGCGCTCTCGCTTGGCGCCGATCGCTTTTATAACGGACTCAACGCTTTTGGTATCGGACGCCGCTCGGGTATCGATTTGCCGGGCGAAGCGGACGGTCTGCTGCGCGCGCCATCCAAGTGGCGCACGATCGAGCTAGCCGACCATGGCTTCGGGCAGGGTGTCGCGGTCACGCCGATCCAGCTTGCGACCGCCTACGCCGCGATCGCCAACGGCGGCCTCGTGATGCGGCCCTACGTCGTCGCGGCCGCCTACGACCCCTCGGGTCATGAAATCCTGCGCCGCACACCGCAGGTCCTGCGCCGCGCCGTGTCGCCTGAGGTCGCGCATCAGATGAACCTGTTGCTGCGCAACGTCGTCAACAGCGCCGACGGTACCGGCCGCCTCGCGCAGGTCGCGGACTTCACCGTCGCGGGCAAGACCGGTACGGCCCAGATGGTAAATCCTGCCACCGGCGGCTACTACCAGAGCCGGCTGGTCGCGTCGTTTGTCGGCTTCCTGCCGGCCGACGATCCGCGCCTGGTGATACTGGTCGTGCTCTACGACGTCGCGCACGGCCATTTCGGCGGACTCTACGCGGCCCCGGTCTTCAGCCAAATCGCGTCGGCGGCGCTGCAGCGCCTGGAAGTCGCGCCGGCGAATGTTCCGACCGGATATGAGACCGCGAGCTTGCTCCCTTTCGCCGATGGCGCTAATCCGGCGCCCGCAAGCGCGGCGTCGTCGCTTGCCACTAGCCCGCTGTTGGACGACGGCAGCGGCTCGCCATCCGCAGATACTCCCCCTGACTATAATGGTGCGGCGGCCGGCGTTGCCCCGGATTTTCACGGCGAAAGTCTGCGCGGCGCCTTTGCTATCGCGCGCGCGCGCCGCGTCGTCATCGAAACTTCAGGCGGTGGCTACGTCATCGCGCAAAATCCGCCACCCGGTGCCGCGGTCGGCGACGTGCCGATTCAGCTCACTCTGTCTGAAAGCGCGGCGGCGGCTCAGGACCAATCGCATCAAGGCGATCGGCCTTCGCACCCGGTCCGATCGAAACGCGCGGCGCGCTCCGGCCCGCATCCGTGGAGCGGCCGGTGAAGCTCTCCGACCTCATCGCGGGCGCCGCGGTGACGCGGGTGATCGGCGACCCCGGGGTCGACATTACCGGCCTCAGTTATGACTCGCGCACGGTCAGGCCGGGCGACCTTTTCTTTTCGACGGCGCGTGATGAACGACAAAATCGCGCCAACCTTGACGATGCATTCAAACGCGGGGCGCGCGCGGCGGTGGTGCGGGGAGGGGATGGTGAGGCGGCGCGCCCCGCGTTTACTCTGGTCCAATGCGATCGGCCGCGGCTCGTGATGGGCCCTGCGGCCTCGCGCTTCTTCGCCGCGCCCAGCCGCCGCCTCGATTTGATCGGCGTCACCGGTACCAGCGGCAAGACCACCACCACTTACCTGCTCGCCTCGATCTGCGAAGCCGCGGGTCTTTCTTGCGGGATTATCGGCACGATCGGAATCTTCGCCGGTGGCCGCAAGCTCTACCACGGGCTCACGACGCCCGAATCAATCGATTTTGAGGGCGCGTTGGCGACCATGGAACAAGCGGGCGTGCGCACCGCGGCGGCCGAGATTTCTTCGATCGGGCTCGAAGAGCGGCGCGTTGACGAACTGAGTTTTCGCGCCTGCGTCTTTACCAATCTGGGCCGCGATCATCTCGACTACCACGGCACCATCGAGAATTACTTTGCCGCCAAGCTGAGGTTGTTTACCGAGATACTCCCCCGTAGTACCCATCCGCAGGCGGTCGCGGTCGTGCGCGGCGACGATTCGTTTGGCCGCCGCGTGCTCGACGCCGTCAGCGGACGCAAGCTCAGCTTCGGCTTCGATCGCGGCCTCGATGTTTATCCAAAGAGTTTCAGCGCCGGAATCGACGGTCTTCGCGCGACCATCAGCGCCGCCGGGCGCGCTTTTGAAATCGAGTCGCCGATGCTCGGCGATATCAATCTCCTCAATATTCTCGGGGCCTCCGCCGTGTCGGTGGCCCTGGGCATCGGAACGGATGCGGTGGCGGACGGTGTGCGGCGATGCTCAGGGGCCCCCGGCAGGTTGGAGGCCGTGGCCGGTCCGGCGGGAGTGAAGGTGCTGGTCGATTACGCGCATAAGCCCGACGCGCTCGAGGCCGTGCTCGAAGCTTTGCGCGCGCTCGCTCCGCGGCGGCTGATCTGCGTCTTTGGCTGCGGCGGCGATCGCGATCGCGGCAAGCGTCCGATCATGGGCGAGATTGCCGGGCGCCTCGCCGATACCGCGATTCTGACTTCCGATAATCCGCGCTCCGAAGATCCCCTGCGGATTATCGCCGAGGTCGAGGCTGGCCTGTTGCAGTGCGGGCTCGGACGAATCGATGAAGGCGCCGCCGCCTTGGGTGCCATCGGTTACTTGGTCGAGCCCGATCGCCGCGCCGCAATCGCGATGGCGCTGCGCGTCGCCGCGGCTGGCAACATTGTTGTGATCGCCGGCAAGGGTCACGAGGATTACCAACTCGTCGCGGGCCGGCGGCTCGATTTCGACGATCGCGCCGTGGTGCGCGAGATCGCTGCCGAGATGGGCGGCGCGGGTAGTCCTCAAGGAAATTGAGATTTGCGCGCGACGGTGGTTTGGGGCAGGGCGGCACGAGCAGTGCCTATTGGCGGCGCGATTCGCGCCGGATGGCGGACGCATGCCCGCGGACTTGCGTTAGTTCGCAGGTGACGGGATCGCACGGGATCTGCGACATTCCGAGGGAAGCCTTCGGTCCGGACCGCGGTGGATGTGGTGTGGTGGGGCCGGTCGGAGGCTTGCCTCGGAATGTTCCCGGTGATCGTAATCCCGCACGACGCGCCTCGCCCGCGGAGATGCCTCTTTTCCGTCATCCTTGTATGTGGATTCTGATCGTAGCAAGAAGGATCTCGCGCGGTCTGTCCGCGCGTTAATCCAGCACTTGTGCGATCATGTCGCCGTAGGACTTAGCCGCCCACCCGAGCAGCGCGAGCGTCAATCGGTGAAAAACGCGAACAGTCCGAAAAGTCAGGTCAAGACTGTTGCGCTGCTCGTCAATCACTGAAAAAAGTCGCAAAGTCTAATCCACGATGCTTTATCTCGCGTTGTTTTCGCTGCACCTGCGCTACCCGGTACTCAACGTCCTGCGCTACCAGACTTTCCGCTCGGTCCTGGCCGGACTGACGGCGCTGGCGCTGGCGCTCGCACTTGGGCCGCTGCTGATTCAGCGGTTTCGCGCCGCGCATATCGGCCAGACCATTCGCGACGAGGTCCCGCAATCCCATCAAAAGAAAGCCGGCACGCCCACCATGGGCGGACTGCTGATTCTCGCGTCCTGCATCGTTGCGACGATCCTGCTCGCCGATCCGCGCAATCCCTACGTCTGGGTTGCGCTGTTCGTCACCGTGGCCTTCGGCGCCATCGGCTTCAGCGACGACTATCTCAAACTCAAGCGCGGTCGCGGCTCCGGTCTGAGCGGTCCGCAAAAGCTCTTCTGGCAATTCACTTGCGCCTTTATCGCGGCGGTGGTGCTCTTCGCGGTGTTAGGGCTCGATACTCATTTGACCTTTCCATTTCTCAAGCGCGTGCAACCGAACTTGCATTGGTGGCTCTACGTTCCGCTCGCGATGGTGGTGATCGTCGGCTGTTCCAACGCCGTCAACTTGACCGACGGACTCGACGGCCTCGCCATCGGCCCGGTGATGACCACCGGCTTCTGCTATTGGATTTTCACCTATGTCGCCGGCAACCTGAAGTTCGCGACCTACCTCGATGTCCCGCACGTCGAAGGCGCCGGCGAACTCGCGATTTTTTGCGCCGCCCTGGTCGCCTCGTCGATGGGCTTTCTCTGGTACAACGCCTACCCCGCCTCGATGATGATGGGCGACGTCGGCGCGCTCTCTCTCGGCGCCGCGCTGGGCACGGTCGCGCTGCTGGCCAAGCAGGAAATGGTTCTGCCGATCGCCGGCGGCGTCTTCGTGCTCGAGGCGGTCTCCGTCATAATGCAGCGTTATTACTACAAAATGACCCACCGCCGAATCTTTCGCATGGCGCCCCTCCATCATCACTTCGAACTCGGCGGATGGCCCGAAACGGTCGTCGTCACCCGCTTCTGGATAATCTCGATCGTCTGTGCGCTGGTCGCACTGAGCACGCTCAAACTGCGCTGAGACGACCCTCTATCCGATGGAACTTCAGGGCCAACGCGTGATGGTAATCGGCCTCGGCATCAGCGGCCGGGCTGCGGCGCGATTGCTTGCCGCGCGTGGCGCGCAACTCGTGATGACCGACCGCAACGCGGACCTCGCGCGCGAGGATTTGCCCGCGGGCACGGTGCATCTCGGCGCCGAAGATCCCGCGTGGCTCGACGCGCCCGCTCACGTCGATCTCGTGGTCGCCAGTCCCGGCGTGCCGCAGACCTCCACTCTGATGAGCGCGGCACGCGCACGCCGCATCCCGATTGTCGGCGAGCTCGAACTCGGCAGCCGCTTCGTCAGCGCGCCGATGGTCGCGATTACCGGCACCAACGGCAAGAGCACGGTCACGGTATTGCTCGGGGAAATTTGCAAGGCGGCTGGGATGCAGACCTTCGTCGGCGGGAATCTCGGAACGCCGCTCGCCGATGCGGCTGGCGCCGCTTACGACGTCGCCGTGATCGAGGTCTCGAGCTATCAGCTCGAATTGATTGAAACCTTCAAGCCACACGTCGCCATTCATCTCAACCTTACCGATGACCATCTCGATCGCTATCGCGACCTCGGCGAATACGGTCGCGCGAAGGCGCGATTGTTCGAAAATCAGGACGCTAGCGACTGGGCGATTCTCAATCGCGATGATCCGCATGTATGGAAACTCGCGCGCGAAGTTCGGGCGCATGTGTTCAGCTTCGGCTTCGAGCGTCCCGCGCCGGCCGCTCCAAATTTATCAAGCGCGATCTGGTGCGATAGCGATGCGCTCGCTTTCGTCGACGGCACTCGCTCCGGTCGCATCGCGCTGAGCCGTTTCGCGCTGCCCGGACGCCATAACCTGCTCAATGCGATGGCGGCCGTCGCGGCGGCGCTCGCGCTCGGAGTTGCGCCGCAAACCATCGAGCGTGCGTTGACGCGATTCACTGGGCTGCCTCATCGAACCGAATTCGTCCGCGACCTGAATGGCGTCAGCTACATCGACGATTCCAAGGGCACCAACGTCGCCGCCGTGGTCGAAGCTCTCGGCGCGACCGCCGCCCCGGTAATTTTGATCGCGGGCGGCGTCGACAAGGGCGGCGATTACGCGCCGTTGCGCGCACCGCTCACAGAAAAAGTGAAATTGCTCATTTTGATCGGCGCCGCGCGCGACAAGATGCGCACCGCGCTCGAAGGCGCGACCGCCATCGAGACTGCGCCCGCGCTCGCTGAGGCAGTCAGAATCGCCGCCGCGCACGCGCGCCGCGGCGACATCGTGATGCTCTCGCCGGCCTGTTCGAGCTTCGATCAATTCAAGGACTATGCGGAACGTGGGCGCGTATTTCAGGAGCTGGTTCGGGCGCTTTGAGGCGGTCGCGTACCGCCGCCCCGACCCGTGGCTGGGCCTTCCAGCCGCGGCCCTGGTGGCGTTGGGTGCGTTGATGGTGCTCAACACCACCTACTTTCTCGGCCAGGAGAAAACCGGCGACCCGTTCCATTTCTTCAAGCTCCATCTGCTGCATATCGCGCTCGGATTCGCCGTGATGGCCGCGCTCTCGCAATTCTCCCTCGCCGGTCTCCGCCGCCTCGTGACGCCGCTGATGATCGTCGCGGTCGCCCTGCTCATTCTCGTCTGGATTCCCGGCCTCGGCGTGGTGCGCGGCGGCGCCCGCCGCTGGGTCCGCTTGGGCCCGGTGCTCGCCGAACCCTCCGAACTGGTTAAGTTCGCCGTGGTATTTTTCCTCGCCGACTTTCTCGCCAAACGCCAGGACCTCATGTCCAGCTTCAAGCGTGGGCCGCTGCCCGCCTTCCTCATCGTCGGACCGATCGCATTGATCGTCTTGAAGCAGCCCGACTTCGGCACCACCGTGATGCTCGCGCTGGTCTTGTTCGCATTGCTGTTCGCGGCGGGCGCCCGCGCCAAACATCTCGGCGCCGCCGGCGGTCTCGCCCTTGCCGCTCTCGTCATTCAGGCCGTAGTGAAACCCTACAGAATGAAGCGGCTCACGACCTTTATGGATCCCTGGGGCGCCGCGCGCGGCGCGGGCTTTCAGCTCACCCAATCGTTCATCGCGCTGGGCGAGGGCGGCGGCTGGGGTATGGGCCTCGGCGCCGGGCGCCAGAAAATGTTCTACTTGCCGCAGGCCCACACGGATTTCGTCTTTGCCGTGGTGGTCGAGGAATTCGGCATGATCGGCGCGCTGATGATGTTTGCCTTGTTTTGCGCGATTCTCTTCCGCGGCATGCGCATCGCGCACGAGGAACCCGATCCCTTCGCGAGTCTGCTCGCGGTCGGGCTCACTGCGATGCTCTCATTGCAAGCCTTGGTCAACCTGGCGGTCGTGATCGGCCTCGTGCCGACCAAGGGACTGCCGCTGCCGTTTCTCAGCTACGGCGGCACTTCGATCG
The DNA here is from genome assembly GCA_050011435.1 of Binataceae bacterium (SeqCode). GTDB lineage: Bacteria > Desulfobacterota > Binatia > Binatales > Binataceae > JADMIL01. Next base: position 60,603 of record JBEKJC010000027.1, on the reverse strand, counting down.
TGATGGCGATGGCGGCCGTAGGCGCGCTGCTCGCGCTCTCACGCCGTCCGGCCGTCCGATGAAAACGATTATTGCCGGCGGCGGTACCGGCGGCCACCTGTTTCCCGCCGTCGCCCTCGGCGAAGAGCTCAAGCGTGAACGCCCCGATACCGACGTGCTGCATGTCGGTACGCTCAACGGGCTCGAGGCGGCCTGGCTGCCGCAAAGCGGCCTCAAGTATGAGCTGTTTCCAGTGCGCGGCTTGCGCGGCAAGGGCCCGCTTACTCGGCTTCGCGCGATCGGCGAATTCTTCGCGGCCGTCCGCCGCGCACGCGCCCTGCTCAAGCGCTTCGGCGCCGACCTCGTCGTCAGTGCCGGCGGCTACGCCTCCGCTCCGATGGCGATGGCGGCCATAATCTCCCGCGTCCCCCTCATCCTCATGGAACAAAACACCCGCCCCGGACTCTCCAATCGGATGCTGTGGCGATTTGCCCGGAAAATCTGCGTCGGCTTTCCAGATACCGCCGCCTTCTTCGATACCGCCCGGGTCGAGGTCACCGGCAACCCGGTGCGCCTCAGGTTCATCCCCGGATCCCTCCGCAAGACCTCGGTTCCACTTCAAATCCTTGTTTTAGGCGGGTCGAGCGGCGCACACCGACTTAATTTAGGTGTCCTGAATGCTTTCACAATTTTGGAAAAAAGTGTTATAAAGTTACAGGTGGTCCATCAAACTGGGGAGGCGGATGTGGGGCTGGTGACGGATCGATACCGTGGCCTCGGAAGCGCGGCCAAGGTTATCCCGTTCATCGACGATATGGCGCACGCACTTGATTGTGCCGACCTGATTATCGCCCGCTCAGGCGCGATGGCCGTGTCGGAAATTGCGCTCGCTGGCCGCGCTGCGATTTTCGTCCCATATCCGTTTCATCGCGACCGCCAACAGGAATTAAATGCGCGAGTGATTGAACGTCTTGGCGGTGCAATAATTGTTAACGATGATGATAGTCTTGGCGAGAATCTTGCCGCCGCTCTTCGCAGCTTCGCGGACGACCCGTCGCGCCTGATCGAAATGGGCCGCAACGCACATGGCGCCGCCAGGCCCGATGCCGCCGCCCGCATCGCACGCGTATGTTTCGATATCGCCGGCATGGAGCGACAAGCCGCGTGAGCGCAGGTGTTCCCACTGGATTGTTGACCCGGCCGCGCCGCCTGCATTTTGTCGGCGTCGGCGGCGCCGGCATGAGCGGCATCGCCGAGTTGTGTCAGCGTCTCGGCTTCGAGGTCGGCGGCTGCGATCTGCATGACAGCGCGACCACCGCGCGCCTCGCCGCACTCGGCATCTCGATCGTACGCGGCCATCATCCGAGTCATCTGCGCGCCGATCTCGACGCCGTCATCATCTCCTCGGCAGTGAAGTTTTCCAACCCCGAAGTAGCCGCCGCCCGCGCGCTCAAAATTCCGGTCATCGCACGGGCGGAAATGCTCGGCGAGTTGTTGCGGATGGCGCGCATGGGCGTCGCCGTCGCCGGGACTCACGGCAAGACCACCACCACCTCGCTCATCGGCCTGATTCTCGAAGAGGCCGGTTTCGACCCCACCGTCGCCATCGGCGGTAATCTGCGCGCGCGCGGTACCAACGTCCGCCTCGGGCGCGGCGATTTCATGGTGGCCGAAGCCGACGAAAGCGATGCGTCCTTCCTGCTGCTGATGCCCACGGTTGCCGTGGTCACCAACATCGATCCCGAACATCTCGATCATTACGGCACGATGGACCGCGTGCGCGAGGCTTTTCTCAATTTCATCAATCGTGTGCCGTTTTACGGCGTCGCGGTGCTCGGCCTCGACAGCGTCAACGTGCGCGGCTTGCTGCCGTCGGTGCGCAAGTCAGTCGTGACCTATGGAGTCGCGGCCGACGCCGATTTGCGCGCCGAGAAAATCACCATCGACGGTCTCTCGACGCGCTTCGAGGTCGTGCGCAAGGGCACTGCGCTCGGACCTGTGACGATTCCTTCGCCGGGCCATCATCTCGCGCTCAACTCTCTTGCCGCGATCGGGGTCGCGCTCGAACTCGGCGTGCCGTTCGAGACTGCCTCGCGCGCGCTTGCCGCGTTCTCTGGAATTTCGCGGCGTTTCGAGATCAAAGGCGAGGCCGCGGGACGCTTGCTGCTCGACGATTACGGACATCATCCGGCCGAGGTTCACGCAACGCTCGCGGCGGCGCGTGCCGCCTTCAGCCGCCGTATCGTGACGGTCTTCCAGCCCCATCGCTTTACTCGCCTGCGCGATCTCTTCGACGAATTTCTCGGCGCCTTCGACGACACGGACCTGCTCTACTTGCTGGAGGTCTATTCCGCCGGCGAAGACCCGATCGCCGAGGCGACCTCGCGGCGCCTCTACGAATCGCTGCGCGCGCGTGGCCATTTGAACGTGCGCTACCTCGGTGACGACGACGATCCCGCGGCGACCGTCGCGAGCGAATCCGCCGCCGGCGACGTCATCGTTACGCTCGGCGCGGGCGACGTTTACAAACTCGGCGAACGCGTGCTTGCCATGCTCGCCGATGCGGCCGCCGCGGTGAAATCCGATGAACGCGCTTGAGCATGAATTGAAAGCGCACTTCGGCGCGCGCCTCGAGACCGCGCGCCCGCTTGCCGGCCTCACGTCGTTTCAAATCGGCGGTCCCGCCGATCTGTTCGTCACCGTCGAAAGCGACGCCGACCTGATGACCGTGATGGCGGCGGCGCATCGCCACGAAATTCCCGCGATGTGTCTCGGTGCCGGAACCAATCTGCTCGTGAGCGATCGCGGCGTCCGCGGCCTGGTGGTCAAACTCGGCGACAGCTTCGCCCGCATGGTGATCGACGGCCGCAACGTGACCGTCGGTGCTGCGATGCAGTTCGGCGCGATGGTCGAGGCAGTCGTCGATCGCGGTTTGGCGGGTCTCGAGTTTGGCGAAGGTATTCCCGGTACCGTCGGCGGTGGCCTCGTCATGAATGCGGGTGCGTTCGGCGGTGAAATGGCCCGCGTCGTGACCCTCGTGCATGGCGTCACGGCCGCAGGCGCCGCGCGCGACCTCACCAAGGACGAAGTGAATTTCGCTTACCGGCGCACCGGCTTGCCGCCGCGCTTCGTGATCGCGCGGGTCGATTTCGAGCTCGCTTACGGCGATCGCGACGAGTTGCGCGCGCGCGTCATCGACCTGCGTACCAAACGCGCCGCGCGTCAGCCGCGCGGTCTGCCTAATGCGGGATCGGTGTTCAAGAATCCACCGGGGAATTTCGCCGGCCGCCTGCTCGAAAGCGTTGGCCTCAAGGGTGCGCGCATGGGCGGCGCGGCCTTCTCCGGACAGCATGCGAATTTTATCGTCAACCTCGGCGGCGCGCGCGCCGAGGAAGTCCGCGCCCTGATCGAACTCGCGCGCAGCCGGGTCATGGAGAGCACCGGCGTCTCCCTCGAACCCGAGGTCAGGCTGATCGGCGAATGGTGATGCGCGTGATGGTGGTTGCGGTTGCGGGAAGTGGTGGTTGCGGTGGCGGCGGCGAAACGAAAAAAGAACAACTCCAGCGCTAGTCATTGGGGCTTTCGCCTCGCCGGCATCGTGCTCTGCGCGTTCTTCGTGTTGGGCGTGATCACCGGTTTGAGCCGGCCCGGACGCACCTTCGCCCTACGCGTCCAGGCGATTTTGAATTTATGGCCCGGTCCGGGTCACTCCTCGATTATCCCGGCGGCGTTTTTCGGCGGCGCCTCATTCGAACCGATCGTCCATCGGCGCGCGTCAGCTTCCGCGATCGCGCAAGGTTCCGCGATCGCCTTAGTCCAGCGCGATGACGGATTCTACGCCCTCGATTCCGACGGCCGCCTGCATGGTCCGGTCGCGCCCGCGGCGCAGGGCGATATGCCGATTCTCACTGGCGCCGGCGCCCTCGGCGCTACGCCCCCGCAGCTCATCCATTATGCCGAGGCGCTGGTGCGCGCCGAGGCCGGCTTGGGCGCGGTGGTCTCCGAGATGCGCCTCGGCACCGACGGTACCGCCTCGATTTTTCTTGAGCACCCGCGCTTACAGGTCGCCTTCGATCTCGATCGCATGGCCGTGGAGCTTTCACGCGCGGTCGCCGTCCTCGGGATGTGGCGCGGGCATGAAGATCTGATCGCCTCGCTCGATCTGACGACGTCCGGCCAGGCCGTCATGCGGATGAAGCCTGCCGCCTTCGCCGGCGATCGTCGCGCGCTGGCGGTGCAAACGGTCGCGCTCGCGGTCCGCGCGCATCTGCCGCGCAACCGGCCGCAGGAGAGCGCTCGCCGATGAGAAACCTGCTCGCCGGATTGGACGTTGGCACCAGCAAGGTCTGCGCCCTGGTCGCAGAGGCCGCCGACGATGGCAGCATCGGGCTGCTCGGCTATGGCATCGTGCCCTGCACCGGATTGCGCAAAGGCGTGGTCGTCAATATCGAGGCGACGGTCGAGGCCATTCGTGCAGCGGTCGCCGAGGCGGAAAAATCTTCCGGCGCGCGCATCGGCGCGGCCGTCGTCGGCGTCGCCGGCGCGCATATCCGCGGTCTCAATAGTCACGGTATCGTCGCCGTGCGCGGCGGTGAAGTCAGCGGGCGCGACGTCGAGCGCGTCATCGACGCTGCGCGCGCCGTGGCGATTCCCCTCGATCGCCAGGTGCTCCACATCCTGCCGCAACAGTTCGCGGTTGACGATCAGGAGGGCGTGCGCGATCCGGTCGGCATGGCGGGCGTGCGCCTCGAGGCGCGCATCCATATCGTCACCGCCGCCCAGAGCTACGGTCAGAACCTCAACAAGTGCTGCGAGCGCGCCGGCATCACGCCCGGCGAATTGATCTTCGAGCCGCTCGCCTCCGCCGATGCGGCGCTCTTTCCCGAGGAACGCGAACTCGGCGTCGCGCTCATCGATATCGGTGGCGGCACCACCGACGTCGTCGTCTTTCTCAACGGCGCCGTGATGCATACCGCGGTGCTCCCGATCGGCGGCAATCATCTCACCGGCGATGTTGCCGCGGGCCTGCGCACGCCGCTCAGCGACGCCGAACGGCTCAAGATCAGCCACGGCGTCGCCACCAACCTCGTGGTCGGCCGCGACGAGAGGGTGCAGGTGCCCGGCGTCGGCGGCCGCGAGCCGCGCGTCATCGCGCGCAAAATTCTGGGCGAGATTCTCGAACCGCGCATGGAAGAGATTTTCTCCATGGCCCAGCGCGAGCTGATGCGCTCGGGCGTCGCCGACAGTCTCGCCTCGGGCGTCGTACTGGTCGGCGGCACCTCGCTGCTCGAAGGCACGCAGGAACTCGCAGAGCGCATTTTTAACCTGCCCGTGCGCCGCGGTTTGCCGATCAATCTCAAGGGCATGCCGGAAGAATTAATGAAACCGATGTACACGACCGCCGCCGGCCTGATGCTCCATGCTGCCGGCAACGGCCGCGGCCATCGCAACGGACTTGCGCGTTACGGACGCTGGGGTTGGTTCCGCACGCGCGTAACCGATTGGATGAGGGATTTCTTTTGAAAGATCGCAACGACGGCTGGAGCTTTGGCGACGAGGACGGCAATTCGCACAAGCGGGGTGGAGGAGGAGGTCCGGAAATGATTGAGTTGGTCGAAAATGTCGATCCCGGCGCACGCATCAAAGTGATCGGCGCCGGCGGCTGCGGCGGCAACGCCGTTAATCACATGATCGCGGCGGGTCTGCGCAACGTCGATTTCATCGCGGTCAACACCGATACCCAGGCGCTGCAAAACAATAAGGCGCCCTTGGTCATCCAGATGGGTACGCAGTTGACCCGCGGTCGCGGCACCGGCGGCAATCCCGAAATCGGCCGCAAGGCCGCGCTCGAGGACGAGGACCGCCTGCGCGAGGTCCTCAGCGAGGCCGAGATGGTCTTTGTCACCGCCGGCATGGGCGGCGGCACCGGCACCGGTTCCGCCCCGGTCATCGCGCGCATCGCCCGTGAAACCGGCGCCCTCACCGTCGGCGTCGTCACCAAGCCCTTTCAGTTCGAGGGGCGCAAGCGCATGGGCCAGGCCGAAGAAGGCCTGCGCGAACTCAAGAGCGCGGTCGATACGCTGATCACGATTCCCAACCAGCGCCTGCTCTCGATCGCCAGCCGCACGACCTCGCTCAAGGAGGCATTCCAGAAGGCCGACGACGTTCTGCTGCAGGCCGTTCGCGGCATCTCCGAGCTGGTCACCGTCCACGGCCTGATCAATCTCGACTTCGCCGACGTGCGATCGATCATGGCCGAAATGGGCATGGCGATGATGGGTGCGGCTCGTGCCGCCGGCGAAAATCGCGCGGTCGAAGCGGCGCAACGCGCGATCTCGAGTCCGCTGCTCGAAGACGTTTCGATCAAGGGTGCGCGCGGTCTCCTGATCAACGTCACCGGCGGTCCCGACATGTCGCTGTACGAGGTCAACGAGGCCGCGAGCCTGATCCAGGAAGAGGCTCACGAGGACGCCAATATCATCTTCGGCGCGGTCATCGACGAGAAGCTCGGCGACGAGATTCACGTCACCGTCATCGCAACCGGTTTCGGCGATCGCGATTTCACGACGATGCGCCATGCGCCCGCGTATTCTCCGTCCGGTGCGCCCGTCACCGCGCCGGTGATGGCGAGCGCCACGCGACCACTCGAGCAAATCCAGCAGCCGCTCATCGCGCAGCCGCCGGCCCCCTCGCCGATTCCGCCGCACGCCACTTCCTACGGCGGCAAGCCGGTGCGGCGCCTCGGGTTGATCGTTGACGAAAATAGTCTCGATATTCCGGCCTTCAAGCGCCGCAACAGCGACGCGCAGCGCGGCGGTCCCACGCGCCTCAGCGCCGCCGATGCGATCGAGAACGACGACAAGCTCGATATCCCGGCCTTCCTGCGCAAGCCCGTGGATTGACGCGCGTCTGCCGCGTCGCCGGAGGCGCGACGCGCCCCGCTGTATCGTCGATAGCGCGCGTCTCATCGCCCGCGCACGATGGCTCTGGAAGCCTGCGAACGGCTCAGCCGTAGCGCTCCGCCTCGCGCACCTCCAACGGCAGCAGGATCACGTACGACACGATCGTCACCGCCATCGTGAACAAAATCGCGATCCGGTAGCTGCCGGTGCGGTCCACCAGCGCGCCGCAAAATGGCGGGCCCAGCAGCGTGCCGATCGCGCAGCCCGTATAGAGCGTCCCCAGGATGACGCCGAGTCCGCGCGTGCCGAATAGCTCCGCCACCACTGCCGGCGTCAACGCCACCGCGCCCCCGTAGCTCGCGCCCATCACCAATGCGAACGCCACCAGCATCGCGTACGAGTTTCCATACAGCCACAGGCTGAAACAGATTCCGAGCACCAGGATGCAGTAGCGATACGTCACGATTAATCCGAACCGATCGGCGAGCGGGCCGAGTCCAAGGCGTCCCGCCGTGCTCGCGAATCCGATAAAGCCGACCAGCGCCGCCGCCGCGACCGCCTTGATCCCGATTCCCTGCGCGTACGCCGGCAGGAATACGAACGGCATCGCGGTCGCGACCGTCCACAGCATGCACGCCGCGTACATCAGCTTGAACTGACGCGTGCGCGCGATCCGCCGCACGAAAAATTCCGGTGCGTTCAGTTCGATCGGCGGCGCCTCGATCAGCCAGACGCAAACCAACAGCAGCGCGGTCGCGATTACCGCCAACACCACGTACGCCTCGCGCCAGCCGAGCCGCCGGATCAACTCCGCCGCGGCCGGCGCCGTCACCAGCGTGCCCACGCCGATCCCCGACGCCGCCATTCCCAACGCGCTGTTGCGCCGCTTCAGGAACCATCCGCTGATCGCCGCGATCAACGGCACGTAACAGCACGCGATCGCGATTCCGACGCCCAACCCATAGGTGATGTACGCGGCCCACAGATGATTGATCTGCGAAGTCGCGCCGAGCCCGATCCCGATCGCGACCGCGCCCACCGCCGCGATCCGCTTCGGGCCATAACGATCCGCCAGATGGCCCGTGAATGGACCGAGGATGAACGAGATGCACGACGTGATCGAAAAAATTGCCGACGTCGCCGATCGATTCGCGCCGAACTGCAAGGCGATCGGCTTGAAGAACGCGCCGAAGCTGTACACCACGCCGAACAGTGTGAACGCCGCCAGGAAACCCGCCGCCACCATCCGCCATGCGTGCGGCGAATCGCGCTCGTAGCGCGGCTGCGGATGCGCCGCGGAGCGGGTCGCGGCGCTGCGGCTGCCGTTCGACACCGCAACATTCTCTGGATCGCGACGCGACATCCCGCGCACTATATCCCCGCGTCCGCGCTTGCGTGAAGCGTCGCCTAGCAGGGTGTTGAGAAACCCTGAAAATTACCAAGGGTACTAAATTTCAACTCAACACCCTGCGTGAAAAATGGCTTCTTTCGGTACTAAATTTCAACTCAACACCCTGCGTGAAAAATGGCTTCTTTCGTTATCTTCTCGCCCCTACTGGGGAGAGAGCGAGTGAGGGGAAGCAGGCTGTGAAAAGCCTTTTTCAACAGCCGGCTATCGCAAATGATTATTTTTTCGCGACGCGATCATCTCCCGCGCCGCCCAATTCAGCCGCCCGCGTGTATCTTTAGCACTTCGAGCGTCAAATCCACCGCCGCGATCATGTCGTTGACGTCCAGCCATTCGCGCGTCGTGTGAATCTCGCGCATCCCCGTGCCCACGTTCGCCGCGACGATCCCCCGTTGATTCAGTATGTTCGCGTCGCACCCGCCGCCGGTGCCCTGCGGCTCCAGCACCCGCCCGATGCGCCGCGCCGCTTCGATTACCTTCCTCACCAGCGGCGCGTCGTCGGGGATGTCCATCCCGTCGTAGGCGCGATGCACCGAATGCTCCAGCGTCGCCGCGTAGCTGGTGCCGTCAACCATCACGCTCGCGCCGGCGACCGCCGCCTTGAAGCACCCAATCATGTGATCGATTTGCCCTTGCAGTTTCGCCGCATTGCGCGATCGCGCCTCGCCGCGCACGGCCACTTCGCCCGGTATGATATTGCCCGCGCGACCGCCCTTGATCACGCCGAGATTTGCCGTGGTCTCATCGTCGATTCGCCCCAACCGCATCCCCGCGATCGCCGCCGCCGCGATCTTGATCGCCGACAGCCCGCGCTCCGGCGCCACTCCCGCATGCGCTTCCAGCCCCTTCACCGTGAAGCTGATCGAGACCGCGCTCGGCGCGCGGATCACCAGGTGGCCGGGCGCATCGCTGTCATAGACCAGCCCTTCCTTCGCCGCGATTAGTCCTAAATCCAGATTGCGCGCGCCCTGCAGTCCAATCTCCTCGCAGATCGTGAAGACCGCTTCGATCGGCCCGTGCGCAATCTCCTTCTCGCGCAGCCGATGCAGCACTTCGCAGATCACCGCGCAGCCTGACTTGTCGTCGCCGCCGAGCACCGTGCTGCCGTCGGTGCGAATCACGTCGCCCTCGACGATCGGTTTCACGCCCTCGCCCGGCGCGACCGTGTCCATATGCGCGGCCAGCAAAAAGGGTGGGGCGCCCGCCACGTTGCCCGGAATTTTCGCGATCAGATTGCCGCTGTTGCCGCGGACTTTTTCTCCCGCGCTATCGTAGCGGCACGTCGCCCCCGCGCTCTCGACTTCGCGCTGCAGGCGCAGCGCCACCGCCTGTTCGCGGCGCGACAGCGAATCGATTTGGACTAATTCGAGAAAGAGCGTCTTCAGCCGATCGTGCTCGAGCGCCGCCATCCGCCTGCGCTGCGTCAGACGCCTCGGCGTGCGGCGTTGCCGTCCACCGCCGCCTTCAGCTCCCGCTGCTTCTCGCGCAGCGCCGCCGGTAGCGACGGTCCGATCTGATCGAAAAATTCTCCGGCCGACGCGACTTCCGCCTGCCACTCCGCCGTGTCCACCGCCAGCGCCGCCCGCAGTTTGTCCGCGGATATTTCTAGACCCTGCAAGTCGAGGTCCGCAGGCCCCGGCACCAGCCCCACCGCCGTCTCATGCGCCCCCGCGTCGCCGTGAATACGGTCGAGCATCCACTTCAGCACGCGCAGGTTTTCGCCGTAACCCGGCCACAGGAATTCACCCGCCGCGCTCTTGCGGAACCAGTTGACCATGAAGATGCGCGGCGGCTTGCTGATTTGCTTGCGCATCTCCAGCCAATGCCCCAAATAGTCGCCGATGTTGTAGCCGCAGAACGGCAGCATCGCCATCGGATCGCGCCGCACCACCCCGACCTGTCCCGCCGCCGCCGCCGTCGTCTCCGATCCCATCGTCGCGCCCATCAGCACGCCGTGCGCCCAGTCGCGTGACTCCAGCACCAGCGGCATCGTGGTCGCGCGCCGCCCGCCAAAGATAATCGCCGAGATCGGTACGCCCTGCGGATCTTCGGCCGCCGGCGACAGCACCGGATTGTTCGCCATCGGCGCCGTAAAGCGGCTGTTCGGATGTGCCGCCTTCTCACCCGAATTTTTATCCCATAGCTTGCCGCGCCAATCGAGCAGCCCCGCCGGCGCCGGCACGTCCATGCCCTCCCACCAGATGTCGCCGTCCGCCGTCATCGCCACGTTGGTAAACAGCGCATCGTGCTCGATCGACCGCATCGCGTTGGGATTCGACTTCATGCTGGTGCCGGGCGCCACACCGAAGTAGCCCGCCTCGGGATTGATCGCCCACAACCCGCCATCCCGCCCGATCCGCAGCCATGCGATGTCGTCGCCGACCGTGAACACCTTCCAGCCCTTCAACGCCGCCGGCGGCATCAGCATCGCCAGATTGGTCTTGCCGCACGCGCTCGGAAACGCCGCCGCCACGTAACGCGTCTCACCGGCCGGATTCTGCAGGCCGACGATCAGCATGTGTTCGGCGAACCAGCCTTCCTTGCGCCCGAGCGCACTCGCAATCCGCAGTGCGAAACATTTCTTGCTCAACAGCGCGTTGCCGCCGTAGCCGCTGCCCACCGACCAGATCGTGTTGTCGTGCGGGAAATGACAGATGAAGCGCTTCTTCGGATCCAGGTCCAGCGTCCCGTGCAGCCCGCGATTGAATTCGTCCGAAGCCCCCAGCATCTCCAGCGCCGCCGTGCCCATCCGCGTCATGATCCGCATGCTCAGCGCCACGTAGATGCTGTCGGTGATTTCGATTCCAACTTTCGCAAACGGCGATCCGAGCGGGCCCATCACGTAGGGGATCACGTACATCGTGCGGCCCTTCATCGAGCCCGCCAGCAGCGCCCCGAGCTTCGCATACGCCTCGGCCGGCGCCATCCAATGATTCGTGACCCCCGCCTCCTCGCGCGTCGGCGAGCAGATGAAGGTGACTTCCTCGGTGCGTGCGACGTCGCTCGGATTCGAACGATGCAGGTAGCTGTTCGGGCGCTTTTTCTGATTGACCGCAATCAGCACACCCGCCGCCACCGCTTCCTCGGTAAGACGCCGGTGTTCGGCTTCGCTGCCGTCGCACCACACTATCCGATCCGGCTGCGTCAGGCGTGCGCACTCGGCCACCCACTTGGCCAGCGCGCGGCTTTTGGTCTTGGTTTCAACGGCGGAATTGTCGGTCACGCGAAATGCTCCCGGTGCTAATGTTGTCGGCGTTTCGAGCGAAATAATCAAGCGTCAGGCGCGGCCTGCGGCCGCCCCCGGCAAACCTAACACCCTAATTAGAATTTTACCAGATGTGAACAGTCCGATATTAGCGCAACTTCAACCGCCCCCCGCCCAACTCCCGTTCCCTGAAAGGCATGCCGCGAAACCCGCGCATACCGGCAAGACCACGGTAGTCGCACGGGCGACAGAAGAAATGGATAACTTCTGAGCATGTTGTGGTTTCATGCTCGGCCCCTTACAGTCCGTCGCTAGTCGACTTATCATCAACGCGAAGGCTCGCTCCCTTTGAGTTGTCCCATGCAAATGCAATGGAGTAACCAGCGGCGGCAGCAGGCGCTCTCGACAATAAAAGGCGGACATCTACGGACTTCCCCGCGTTTGTCGCCATATAGAACCTGACCACTCCAAGAGTTGGGTCAAATAGAAACGCCTTCGTTCCAGCCCGTAGATTCACAAGATTGGGTTTTCCATTGACGGTCCCCGGTATTTGCAGTCGAATTTTGCCGATGGGCTTGTTCATTTCAGCGAATGTCCAAGAGTCAGTACTAGCGGATTGAAGCGGAGTTTCCAGACTGATAGCGGCTGTGCGATTTTCAGCGGTTGGTTCCTCTTCGGATATGGCGAACTCATATTCAAAAAACATTACAATCTTCGCCTTCGCGTCCGCTTTATCCGTTGCCGACACGAGTGCCACGCGGAAGATGCGCTCGCCGACGCGGATCAACTCAACAGGATGGAGAAAATCGAACTTAATTGTCAGAAGAGGCGGTTCCATCATAGTTAGGGCTCCAATCTCTATCCCCGGACCACCAACCTGAATAGAAGCGCCACCGCCGGGAACTTCGTAGGGTTTGCCAGGCTGTGGCTGTGCGATAGTGACAGGTGGCGACGAAAACCACCCTAAAGTTACAGATTCTCCATTAAACGGATCTGTCAGGCGCAGCTCGGCGACATTATCCAGGTTTAGCGTGCTGTTGTAGTTGCCCGGAAAACTCGAAACCTGAAGAACTTGCCGACTCGAATAGGCGGGTCGGATTGTGGCGAATTTAAGTCGTTCGGGCGGCGAAGGCCACACTGCCCAACCTACTAGGTACAACCCTCCAAAGATGATCGCGAGTATAATGATTGGGAGCGGCTTTACCAGCCAACCCAATAGAAATGATCCAAAAATGGCGCATATAGCTGCGAAGACTAGGGCAATAATCACGTATCTCGGCAAAAGCAGGGCGGTCAAATGCCCCCCACGATGCCGAGCAAAGATAAACCCCAAGCAAATTTATGGTCTTCGGACATGCACAGCCCCCCGTTCCGCACAAGGGTGATCTACTTCACCCAAAACGGGTGAACTATTTCTCCCGAAGCGGGTGAAATGCTTCCCCGAAAACAACCGGCGAAAATGTTTCACGTGAAACATTTTCGCTTTTCCCACGCCGGCACGCCCTCGCTAACGCTTGTCCAATCACGCTAAGGCTCCCGGTTTTTTGGAGGAGCCACCGCCCGGTCTCCGATCTCCGCCGGCTTCGCGCCTACACTACATTTAGATCCAAAGGGGTGAAGTCCTTCCTGGGGAAATCCCAGCCGAACGCAGCAGCGCCCACGAACTTGCCGCCTCGCACCGACATCACGATGTAAATCGTGTCGGGATAGTCGGGCTCGCCCGGATCGAACGAACACGCCTGCGCCCGGTCGGTCGCGGAAAAGTACGCGTCGTGATCCGGATGGGAATGATAGACCACCATCAGCTTCAACTTGCGCCGATCGATTTCCTTGAGTACCGCCAGATGCTCCTTGGGGTCCATCAGAAACGCCGTGCGCGCGTCGCGGGTGAACGCCGCCGGATTTTCGGCATGCTTCTGATTCTGGATGTTCGTAATCGGACGGACCTCCTCGGCCGCGCCGTCGCCGAGGATGAACCCGCAGCATTCGTAGGGGAACTCGCGCTCGGCCTGCGCGACCATCGCGTCCAGGCTCGCGCGTGTGATAGTGGCGATTGTCATCCCGCTTCCTTCCGCTTGATCGATCTCACGTTCCTGACTCTTGATATTATTCGGCGCTCGCCTCTGGTGCGATGGCGCGCCCCGGCAAAAACCTCGGGCGCGGCCGCGGTGCGCTCGCCGCTCGCGGCCGCGGTTTGGAATGGCCCGTTCGTCGCGGCCGCGATGAGGCTTGCCGACCGCCATGCCGACGCTGTAGGAAGTAGCGCATGGAACGTACAACCATTCGGCTGGGCGGTGTCGCATTGAGTTCGACCGTGATGAACGCGTCGGGGCCGCATTCCGCGGAGAAGGGCGAAATCCTCGAGTTGAGCGGGCGCCACCGCGGCGCGATCGTCTTCAAGTCGTGCAACCTCGCGGGACTCGAGGCGCCGGATAATCTGAAGAACCGCGGAGTCGAACATTTCGCCGGGATTGCGCGCGAACTCGACGCGCGCGGCAAGTCGATCGTCGGCAGCGTCGTAGGAAATACTGAAGACGAGATCGTCAAGGTTGCGACCGCGCTCGATCGCGCGGGCGTGAAAATAATCGAGCTCAACCTGGCGGACGATTACGTGCAGAACTCGGTCGCGCCGTTCGCCAATATGGAGCGCCTGAAAGCGGTCGTCGGACGGGTGCGCGGCGAAGTTCAAGCGTTGCTCGCGGTGAAGGTGCCGCCCAAACTCGCGATGGAGCCCCGCGCAGTCGCCGAGCTCTTCAAGTCGCTGCGCGTCGCGATCGCGGTCTGCGCCAACGACCTGCCGAAAGACCTCGAAGTCGATCTCGCCACCGGCACGGCCAAGGGCGCGCGGCGCACGCTCTCGCAGGTGCACGCGTTCCATCAGGTGAGCGAGGGGCTGCTCGACGTCGTCGCGGTGGGTGGAATCAATGGCGGACGCGACGCCTACATCGCCCATCTGACGGGGGCCAAGGCGGTGCAGGTCGGGTCGGCGCTGATTAAGGAAGGGGCGGGCGCGCTCGGCCGAATCGATCGGGAGCTCGACGCTCTGCTCGCGGAGCACGGCAAAGCCTCGGTGAGCGACATCATCGGGCAGATCCGCTTCGCCCAGTGAATCCGCTTCGCGGAGAGACCCTCCCAATCGCTTCCCTGTCTGGAGTCGGGAGAGGGAAAAGGCGAGTTGGTTGAGGAGTTCAAAACTAATAGCCTTTTCTGAAACCTCATTGAGGTTTCAGACTTCCCATTTGGTGGAAGAGAGTGTGCGGATGTGCGCAGGGTGCCGTCCTTAAGGCAAAACATGGCTGGCCGTGGCGCGCCGGACGCGAAGAGTCAGGTCTTCGGCTTGTAGTCGGTGAAGGCGTCGGCCAATTGGCGGAAGGAGGTGGGGTGGTAGTGATCGAAGCTTTCCTGATCGACGTAAACAAAGTCGTAGATTACGTGTGACTGGACGCGATTGAGGTCCTCGCACCATTGCCGCAGCCGTTCCATCTTGCGCGGCGGCGGGTCGGCGTCGGAGTAGCGCAGGTCGGTGACTGCCACCAGGTTAATGGCGATGAGCTCGTGCGATGATATCGTTCAGACTTACCGCTAGCTACTCAACACGACACATGAGTTTGCAACGACCACGACAGCGTAGTCCAAGGCGAACGCTAATAGAAATGGAGCTCGCCAGGCGGTCCTTAGGCGCCTTCGATGGAGTGCTTTCCATGCGAACGCTAGAAGATTCTGCCCTGACTGGGAGGGGCAGAGCCAAAGCGCATAGGTTCGATTCGAAGATGTCGGCGAAAGCCAAGAGCTGAAGATTAGTTATCTTCGTTTCGGTTTTCGAAATGTATTGGAGAGTGACGCGCCGGACGAAGCATTGGCCCTTCAATAAGTCTTAGAAGAGTGCGGACCGCCAGGCCGCGGATGCTTCACGCGGTAGTTTGTCGTGTGACTCTTCTCAGGCGGTGCCGTTATGGCGAGGCTCTGTGGCTTGCCGCGAAAGGTCGAAGGCGGAAACCACTCGGTTCTCTTCCTTTTGTCTCGATGGGCTTTCGTCCCGCAGGAAACGCATTCAAGCCAAATACGGCCGGGCCATTTTGCGACGTCTTCGGGCGTGGTGGTGTTCTTCATTTTCTTGCCGCAGCGGCAGTCGCCCGCCCGACGCCGAGACGGCGCTTCAATCACTTGTTTCCGTGGCGTTTCGCCGATCTCCCGGTCGCGGTCATACAGTGTGATGACCGGCGAATTGCCGAGCGCCTTGGCTTGCCTACGAGATCGCGCCCGCTCGATGCGGCGATTCATCTTGGTTATCTTTTCGCGATTCTTGGTTATCCGAGTCCTCCAGGCCATCACCTCACCATCCTCACCGGAGTGCAGACGAAAGTTAGATCTATGCGATCACCGCCGGTTCCTGTCGAGATACTTAATCGCACTGGCCAGCAATGCGGGGTCGTCTCGGAAAAGACCAAGGCCCATGTTGCAACTGCTGCACAGAAGGCCACGTTGACGATTGGTTTTGTGACAGTGATCGCGGGCAAGGGCCTTGCGCCCGCCCCACTTCAATTTGTGATGTTCAAAGTCACCGCAAATGCCGCAGCGCGGGGCTTGGCTCTCCGCCCATTTTAACGCCGCACCCAATCGATCCTTGTTGCCGGATCTGTCATCGCGGCTAGGCGCATCGAGAGGTTTCGTGACTGGGTGCTTTTCGTCCCACCATCCGCAAGCCCGAGCACATTCGATGACGGAGTAGAGGCCGTGTGGTAGCTCAACCAGATCGCCGCCGCACTGGGGGCAGCATGTATAGAGCTGCGTTACCTGCATTTAAGTCCTCAATCAAGGTTCATGGCGCGACGATTGTCTCGTGATTTCAAACCCGAACGCAACAGCGGGGCATGTGTCGCTGACTGTGCATCCGATTATGCAGTAACTATGTAGCTTCATCTGTACAATCTGTCGCTATCGGCGTTTTCGTCCTCTCTAAAACGTCCTAAGGGGAATGCGAACATCCTGTAGAAGACCGACATTGGCTGACAAATGTCAGAATCCACATGGACCGTCATCCTGAACGAAGTGAGGGATCTCGCGCGGTCCCCCGCGCGCTAAAGCGGTGAGCTACTACGTTTACATCATGAGCAGCAAGTCGGGAGTGCTTTATATCGGCGCGACCAACGACCTGGACCGGCGAGTTTTCGAGCATAAGCAAGGACAGATCGAAGGGTTCACCAAGAGGTACAGAGTGACGCGATTGGTATATGTCGAGGAGTACGTTCGAGCGACGGAAATGGTCGCGCGCGAGCGGCAGCTCAAGAGGTGGACGAGGAGCAGAAAGCTGGCTCTGATTCATAGTCAAAATCCCGAAATGGCGGATTACGCGCGGAGGACCGCGCGAGATCCCTCACTTCGTTCAGGATGACGGAGGAGGCGTTCCTTGACGACGACAACTGACGGGAAGGCGAACTGCGAAAGCGGTCCGCCTCTGCGTCTGGCGAGGGGGCGCGCAGGCGCGCGACGAGGCGGATCGGGATAACGCGGGAACTGCGACACGGACTGGGAGGCCACGCGAGCGGGTGTGGGCGGGTGACGACGGCAAGAGGCTACCCGAGCAACGCGAGCGTTAATCACTGAAGGGAAGTCTGAAACCTCGGTGAGGTTTCAGAAAGAGGCTAAAATTTTGCGTTCCTCGACCACGCCTGACGCGCGTTTTTGACGGTGCAGGGTGCGCTGGAGTGGCGCGCGGAGGACCGCGCGAGATCCTTCGACTCCGGCAGCCTTCGCTCAGGATGACGGGAGAGGGGGCGGCCTTCGCTCAGGATGACTTTTTTCAGTGATTGACGCTCGCGATGCTCGGGTAGGCGGCCAAGTCGTGCGGTGCGTGCTCAATCATAAAGAACCGAGACCCCTAGCAGGCTCAGGATGACGGAGGGGGCAGCGTAGGGGGGCGCGAGGGGCCGCACGGGCGGGGCGACGAGGTGACGCTTCGCAGATGCGTCGGCGGCGCTGATCACTCCGGAGAATCTTCTGCGTTCGAATTGGGCCGTGCGGTTGCGGTCCGATCGTGCGAGGCTTTTGGGGTGATGCCGGGAGGCAGGTAAATGATTTGTCCGACGGTCAACTGATTTATGTTGGTCAGCTGCGGGTTCGCTTTGACGAGTTGATCAATTCCGGACTTCGATCCGAAATAACGAATGGCAATTTCCTCTAACGTATCGCCATCCCTGACGGTAATCTGACTGCGCTGCTGCGGGGCTGCGGGTACTCCGGTCTGTTTCGGAATCCCGGCGCTTACGGCAGCGGCGGCAGAAGCGGTCGAAAATAACGGTATTCCAGAGGCTGTCGCAGGTCCGGTAGCGTCGCTTTTGGGTGCTGCGGGTGCCGCCGCTCCGGGAGCAGACGATGCCCGCATTTCGACCGGGTGGGGCGCGAGATAAGTGGCGGCTTTGGGTTTCGCGCCGGAATCGGGATGCCCTTGGACGCCCGGTGGCTCGACGGTCTTAAGGTGCTTAGCTGCCTGAGCCCGCTCTACTATCTCAAGTGGTTCAAGCGTCCGATCGGCCGGCTCGCCGAATGCGACGATATGGTTGCGTACCCAACCCGGCCAGAAGTACCGGTAGCGGAAGCCCAATAGCAAAAGAGACGCGGCACCCACGGCCAGCATGGGCATCAGCAAACGCCGCGCGCGGGATCTCTGGTAGGTGATGCCGACCGACTGCTGGTACTCGGCGGCAACCTTCTTGGCGGTGCTGAGACTGACTTTTCTCTCCAACGCGTGAAACCCGGCCACCATCGCGTTATGGCAGAGCATATTGATTTTTCGCGGTATTCCATCGCTACACCGCAGCAGGTGGTTCAAAGCGCGGGGCTCGAAGATGGTTGCGCATTTGCCGCCTTGAGCACCCAGCCTGCACTCGACGTACATGATGCCTTCAGTGAGGTTGAGCGGCCTCAGCACTCCGCGAGAGGAAATTCGCTGATTCAGTTGACGTAGTTCCGGCTTCTTCAATCGCTCAGCGAGTTCGGGCTGGCCCACCAGGATGACCTGCAGGAGGCAGGTGTCGTTGCGTTGACCGCGATTCCACAGGAGCCGCAGTTCCTCCAATACGTCATCGCTCAAAACCTGGGATTCATCGACGACGATTGCAATTCGTTCTTCTTTGCCGTGAAGCTCCAGCAAATGGTCCAGCGTCTTGAGGTAATCGAGCTTCGTCGATCCGGCGCAGTAAAGATTCAGCTGAGTCAGGATTACCCGCATTATTTCGAGGAACGAGAGCTTGGGATCGTCGATGTGTGCGATCCGGACCCGTTTGAAATCGCGCTGCAGCAGGGAATATATGAGGGTGGTTTTTCCAGTCCCGGCTTCGCCAGTCAGCAGCGTCAAGCCATTCAGATCCCCCGCCAGTCCCGCTTCGAGCGTGGCGAGGCCTTGAAGATGAGTTGGGCTGAAATAGACCGCGCCGTCAGGTGCGGCGGGTTGGAAAGGCGGTCCATCCAGGCGAAAGTACTGATAGTACTCCATCTGTGCTCAATTTATATGCTTGGTCAACGAAGAGCGAGATGGATATATCAATGGTCACACGAGCCACGGATAGAGCACGGGAGAATCGTTGAGTTCCTCAACGGCTTCTTTGATAGCCAGATGAGGCGGCAGGCGCGAGTGGTTATCGGGATGCGTTGGGGGCGTGCCTACCTTCGCTCGCTTTCGCGCGCATGATAGTTAATAGAAGCGAGCGAGGTGCCAATGAGTGCGGCTAAAGAGACGCTGGCTATCCTGGTCGGGGGCGGGCCGGCTCCCGGTATCAACGGCGTAATTGCCTCGGCCACGATCGAGGCGATCAACTGTGGGCTGCGCGTGATCGGATTGCGCGAAGGTTATCGGTGGCTGGTTGAAGGCGACACCAGCCATACGGTGGAGCTGCAGATCCGCGACGTCAGCCGGATCCATTTCACCGGCGGCTCGATCCTGTTCACGTCGCGCACGAATCCCGCGCGTGACGAGCAGAGTCTCCAGCGCGTGGTCGATACGCTGATCGCCCTGGACGTGCGCTATCTCGTCTGTATCGGCGGCGACGACACGACCTACGGCGCCGCGATGATCGCGGAGCGCGCCCGCGGCCGTATCGGCGTGGCGGCGGTGCCCAAGACGATCGACAACGATCTGCCGCTGCCCGAGAACGCGCCGACCTTCGGCTTCGAGACCGCGCGCAGCACCGGCGCCTTGATCGTCGAGTCGCTGATGGAGGACGCGCGCAGCACCGGCCGCTGGTACGTGGTGGTTACGATGGGGCGAAAGTCAGGCTCGCTGACGCTGTCGATGTGCAAGTCGGCGGGCGCCACGCTCGCCGTTATCCCCGAGGAGTTCCATCGCGGCAACTTCGAGCTGTCGCTCGCGGTCGACACGATTGTGGGGGCGATCGTCAAGCGCCGCTCGATGGGCCATGACAACGGAGTCGCGATGGTGGGCGAGGGTATCGTCGAGCGCATCGATCCGGCTTCGCTGGCGGCCGGGACCGCGATCGAACGCGACGCCTACGGCCATGTGAATTTGGCGGATGTGCCGCTGGGGATGGTGCTGCGGGATCGCGTGCGCACTGCGCTCAAGGAAATCGGCGTGGCGGCCAACGTAATCGCCAAGGATATCGGCTACGAGCTGCGCTGCGCCAAGCCGGTGCCGTTCGACACCGATTACACGCGCACACTCGGCTATGGGGCTGTGCGCTATCTGCTGGAAGGAGGATCGGGCGCGCTGATCGCGATAACCGGCGGCCGCGTTACGCCGGTCGGGCTGGCCGACCTGGTGGACCCTGATTCGGGACGGATCCGGGTGCGGATGGTTGACGTTTCGACCGAGTCATACCGGGTCGCGCGCTCGTACATGATTCGGCTGGAACCGCGCGACCTGGAAGAACCCTCGCTGTCGCGTCTGGCGGCGATTACGAAATTGTCCGCAGACCAGTTCAAGGCACGCTTCGAGCCGGCGGTGACGGCGACCGCGCTGTCGCGGCCGCCGAGTCAAATCGGGAAGTAGCAGGCGCGGATTCATCGGAACGGGAGAGTTGTCAAGGAACTCGAAACCTTTATTGCATTGAAACCTCATTGAGGTTTCAAACTTCGCATCACGGATACACGCTCGCGATGCTCGGTTGGACAGCCAAGTCGTGTGGCGTCAAACCACGATAAGGTTCTTTCAGGGCGAAGCCCGCATCTTTCAAGTGGGAAGTCTGAAACCTAGTGAGGTTTCAGAAGAATATAAGTTTTGAGTTCCTCGACAAGCTATTTGACGGCATCGGGCGGGCGGCGCGGAGCGCCGCCCGCCAGCCGAATACGGGCGGCAACCTTCAAGTAGCGAATAGCTACTTGAAAGGCTGCCGGCTAACTCAGTCGGACGACAGCGGTTTACTCTTGAAGGTGAAATTGGACTCCATCCGCGCGCGCACCTCGGTCAGATGGTTGCAGTACTGGAAGAAGCCGCCGTTGTAGTTGCCGTCTTGCCGACGCTGGAACTCGCCCTCGAAGTTGTAGTAGCCGGGCGTGCATTCCTGGTTGCGGCCGGTCTTGCCGCGATGCTCGATGACCTCCTGTACCCACCATTCCTCGGCCGCCGGGGTCGCGTCGAGGGACTGATAGCCGTGGCGGCGCGCATAGTCGATGCACGCGGCGATGTGATCGCCTTGGGCTTGCAGCATGTCGGTCAAGTTAAATTGGAACGACGCCTGGTAACCGCCCATGATGAAGAGGTTGGGGTAGCCCTGCGAGTGGATGCCGAGCAGGGTGCGGATGCCGTCGCGGTACTTGTCGTTGAGCTCGAGTCCGTTCACGCCCCGGATTTCGTTGTAGATGCCGGTCTTTTGGACCTCGAAGCCGGTCGCGTAGATGAGGACATCGAGCTCGTACTGCTTGCCCTCGAAGACGGGACCCTTTTCGTTGATCTCGGTGATGCCCTTGCCGTGCGTATCGACCAGGTGGACGTTGGGGCGGTTGAAGGTGGGCAGGTAGTCGTTGTGGAAACAGGGGCGCTTGCACATGAGCATGTACCACGGTTTGAGCGCCTCGGCGGTGGCCTTGTCCTTGACGATCGAATCGATGCGCTGATGGATCTTCATCATCGCCTCGATATTGGCGTTCTCCTGAAAGCGGACCTTCTCCTCGTGGGACATGGCGGCCTGCTTGGCCTTCTGCGCCTCGGACATCTGCGGTTCCATGCGGGCGAGTGCGCGGCGCCGAGCCTGCCATCCTTTGGGGAGTCTGCGTGCCCAGTTGGGATCGGTCGGCCAGTCATCGCGGATATCGATCGAAGAGGGCGTGCGCTGGAAGACATAGAGTTCCTTGGCCGCCGCGCCGAGTCCGGGAATCGCCTGCACTGCAGTCGCGCCGGTGCCGATGATGCCGACGACCTTGTCTTCGAGTCCCGAGAGATCGGGCTTGGTGTAGGCGTAATCCCAGCGCGAGGTGTGGAAGGAATGGCCCTTGAAGGTTTCGAGGCCCTTGATTTTCGCGAGCTTGGGTTTCGAGAGAGTGCCGTTGGCGCAGATGACGAAGCGCGCCTTCATCCGATCGCCGCGGTCGGTCGCGATATGCCACATCTGCTCGGCTTCGTTCCAGACGGTGGAGGTGACGGTGGTCTGAAACGTCGCGAGCTCGTAGAGGTTGTACTTTTTGGCGATGGCCTGGCAGTGAGCGAAGATTTCGGGACCCCGGGAGTAGTGGTTCTTGGGGACGTAGTCGAGTTCGTCGAGCAGGGGCAGGTAGTCGTAGGCGACGACGTCGCAGGCCACGCCGGGGTAGCGGTTCCAGTACCAGGTGCCGCCGACATCGGCGCCGCGCTCGACGATGCGGATGCTTTCGACGCCATACTCGCGCAGGCGCGCGGAGGTCAGGAGGGCTGAGAATCCACCGCCGATAAACAGGCATTCGACGGTATCGTTGATGGGCGCGCGGGGCGTGACTTCGCCGCCGTACGGGTCAACTTCGTAGTGGGCCAGTTCGCCGCTCAGGTCAGAGGTGTACTGCGCGGTGCCGTCGGGGCGGTACTTCAGCCTGAGGTCGCGTTCCTCGGCGAATTTGCGCTTGACGTTGTCGTAAAATTCCTGCGGCCGCGTGGGACGGGCCGCGAGCCCAATGGGCTTCTCCACTTTCTCGTTCATTAAGATGTTCTCCGTGCGATGGTCATTGCGTTGCTTTCGATCCAGCGCGGTCAATGCCGACGAGCCGGTCAGTTGGACAGCTTGCCACGAGAAGGGTGGGATTTTCCAGAGCGCCGGAGCACCCTGGGGCGCCGACTGATTTCGAGGCGCCGGAATCGAACGGCGGCGGGGCGCACTTGCTACGGTTCTTGAGGCTCTGGTAACCTCGACCGGTTGCTCAGGTGGCGCGACGCCGCCCCGTGCGCTCTCGAGTCCCCGTCGTCTAGCTCGGCCTAGGACACCGGCCTTTCACGTCGGTAACACGGGTTCAAATCCCGTCGGGGACACCAAGCTTTTTCGCTTCCCGTGTGGCATTTGACAGCCACATTTGACAGCCACCGGGAATACGACCACGGGGTTGCTGCGCAGTAACGCCGTAGGGATGAGCATCCGGCAGCCTACATTGCCGCCAATCGAGAAAATGATGTAGATTTCTGCCTTGCAAGGGGCGTCGTACTATCTGATTGAGGAATTCCCTTCGCGGCGCGCGATGTTCTAGGCTCTAGCTAGAGAGAAGAAGAATGCCGTTCCCGGATTATCCGCGTTATCGCTACCAAAAGCACACTCTTCAAAATGTGATCTGTCAACTTCGTTTTCCCACGATCCTGCGAATTGGGTCAGAGCCGCCTTCAGATTTTCAGGACAAGGTCCGCGAGCAATTTCCACTGTATTCGGAAATCCGGCAGACGCTCACGGAGATAGAACTTCCAGAGCCACTCGCGCGACTCGTGCGCGAGCAGATGAGCTTGTCTTCCGGGCCGGTGGCCCATCAATTTCGATCTGCGGACAAAAGATGGCTGGTTTCCTTGGCCAACGGCGCTCTTTCGTTGACGGATTCCGCCTATACACGATGGGAGGAATTCCGCGATCATCTCGAAGGCCCGCTTCTAGGACTCGAAGGCATTTATCATCCAGCATTCTATGACCGGATTGGACTCCGCTACCAAAACCTAATCCGCCGTTCCGAATTGGGCCTGTCTGGAGTCGAATGGCGGGAATTGCTGCAGCCTCATATCGCGGGAGAGTTTTCACAACCTGAAGTAGCCAGCGAAATCGAACAGGCGGCGCGACAAGTCGTGATAGACCTCGCCGCAGATCAAGGGAAGGTCCAGATACAGCACGGTCTCGTGCGACCGGCAGCAGTCGCCAACAGCGAGATCGAGGTTTGCTTCGGAATCGATGCAGACTTCTACAGGCAAGAACGATCGGAGGTTCAAGATGCGAGAAAAGTCCTCGACAGCCTTAACAAACGCGCTCGATCTGTGTTTCGCTGGTGCATCACCGAGCGTCTCCACGCAGCCATGGAACCAAAGTCCCTTTAAGATTCGTATCTTTGGTTCAGGGACTTCCGACATTTCCGCGGATTTTGAATGGGATGCACAAGTTGGTGGGGGTACAGTTTCGCATTTCATAACCTTTCTTCCGCAACAGACCGACCCATCTCCTGAATTATTCAGCAGCTTGCGTACGCGATTGCTTTGCTATGTGATTCTCAGCCATTTGCCCGATGAAGCCCTACGCGAGGTGTGCGAGGCTCTCGGGGACGCATACGCGTACTACCAGCCAACGCCGCTCCGCCTTCCCTCACCGATCGTTTCTCGAAATTCCCAGTTGGGCAACACTCTTGTGCGTCAGCCGATCTCGTTTGAGGAAGACTGACTGCAGTGGCCGAGCCGCCGCGGGTATACAGCCCGATCAACTCAGGACAGCTGCGCCAGTGCGAGGTCGTCTCGGGGCTCGTCGAACCACGCGCACGGCCTGAGGGACTCGATTCCAACGATGGTTTGATAACCGATCTCAAAGCACACCCGCTTGCAATCATCATGACGCAAGACTGCGAATTGGAAGGCGATCATCGAGCGAGGAATGCGGACCCTGTTGACCTCAAGAAGCAGATTGGCACTGTTGTGCTCTGCGAGGTTTACCCTGAGGAAGAAGTCCGGGCTGCTGCCAGAGAGATAGGGCTAAATACAAGGGAATGGAAAAGGGTGCGGCAAAACCGGGAAGAGCGTTTCCACTATCTTCAGCCGGTCTCTAAAGAGGAAGATGCTGTGGGAGAAGGCTTAACAGCGCTCGGTGTTGATTTCAAACATATTTTCGCCTTGTCGCCAGAACTCTTGTACTACCAGATCGACCAAAGTGCCAGGCGGCGGTTCAAGCTGGAGAGTCCATACTTGGAGCACCTGGTTGTGCGATTCTTTGCCTATCAATCACGCATTGCTCTGCCAGTTCCACACGCCTTCAACGGGGGCGAATAACCGAGAGGCCGAGGCGGCGGGGGGTATCGCCGAAATTCAACGAGACAAGATAACGTCCATCTTGTCGGCGGCATCGCGCATCATCGCTGGCATGACGTGCCCGTACACATTCATCGTCACTGTGATCGAGGAGTGCCCGAGCAATTCCATGATCGCCCGTGGATGGACGCCCTGAGCGAGCAGCAATGATGCCGCGCTATGGCGAAGATCGTGAAACCTCAGAGTCGCCGGCAGTCCCGCGTTTTTCAGTAGCGCCTTATAATCCCGATGGAGGAGAATCGGCTCGATGGGTCGCCCGCTCCGGTTCGTGAATACCAAGTCCTGGTCCTTCCACGACATGCCGGCCGCGAGTCGGTCCTGCGCCTGACGGGCGCGATGCGCTCTAAGAGAACGGACGACGGAATCGGGTAAGGCAATGGTTCGACGGCTTCCGTCTGTCTTGGTCTCGGTCGCTCGCAATTCACTCTTTTTGCCTTCATCCGAGCCCGTGCTTAGCCGCTGAACCGATTGGTTCACCCGGATTGCCCGGCCATCGAAATCGATGTCAGACCATCGCAACCCCAAGACCTCTCCCCGGCGCATCCCGAGCGTCAGAGCGACGGTGTATATCGCCTCGTAGCGCCCACCCTTCGCGGTCTCAAGCAGTTTGCGTGCGTGTGTCGGATTGAGCGGTTCGATTCGCTTGTGCGGAATCCGAGGGGCATTTACGAAAGCCGCGCTGTTCCGAGACACCAGATTCCATTTCATCGCTTGGCTCAGGGCACTTCGCAGAACGGTTCGGATGTTCGTGACCGTTTGAGGTGACAGTCCTTTTTTTGACTTCTCGTCGAGCAGCTTTTGAATGTGCTGCGGCGCCAACTTGTGAAGCTGAATTTTCCCGAGCGATGGTTTGATGTGGAGCCGCGCGATGGTTGAAAAGCTCTCGTAGCTTCGGGGCTTCGCTTTTGCCTTGAGCGTGTGTTCGAGCCAGTGATCGAGATATTGGCCGACGGTCTGTCGTTCGATTGCTACCGGAAGACCACGCGAGTGATCCGAGCGGGCCTTGAGAAGGTGTTCCTGCACCTCGCTGGCGGTCTTGCCGTAGAAGTTCTTGCGCTTGCGCCGCCCATTTTCCCAGCCCAGATTCAGCACGCCACACCAACGCCCATCTTTGCGCTGAAATATAGATCCTTCGTTCTGTCCACGCTTTCGCGCCATCGCGGTAGCTCCTGTCACGTTCTGGTCGCGCGCCGCCTGCGTTTGCGGCTTGCGAGAATTTCATCACGATTGTGGGCGTAGTGGTCGCGGTTCGCGTAGCGAACGGGCCATCCTTCCTGACGACATGCCCGGCAAAACACGCGTCTGTTTTCTTGAGGCTCGCGCCGTGGTGAGACGAGAACCTTGCAATGAAAGCAATTGACCATCCATTTGCCCTTGGTCGCGCGAATTCGGCCGACTAGCTCGAAGACAAGGGCAGGGAAGCACCCGCGTTGATCACCAGCGACAAAGGACATCCCGAAATCTACCGGCCGCGACGCTGTGTACGTGAAATACAGCCGAACCGGACACGCAATCAGCCATTTGTTGAGTAACTCAAGAATGAGAGTCCAAGCGGCGCTCCGCAACCCGTCCGTGCGAGCACCCTCGATTTTCGCCAGTATCACGCCATCGTTTGCATAAAGCCGCGCTTCTTCGGCTAATTGGCTTTCTGGCAGAATTTGCTCGGTTATCGGTGGCGGGTTCAGTTCGTGGATGAGCAATTTGTTGATAGCCGCCAAGTCGTTCAGCTGCGGACGACGCGCCCGTTGTAGGGAAGTCGAGACTCTAACGCAGGCGCGCATTGCTTCCGCAAGTTTCAGCCACCAGTCAACACGCTCCCCAAACCGGCCGTCAGGAAATCGAAACGGCGCGCAGTAGAAGTTTTCCGCACCCATCGTTGCCACCGAGTGGATGCTTTGCTCCGCGGGCTCTAAACCAAAGATCAAGCCGTGGGCTGGCAGTCCCGCGTGGCAGACGGGGTTGCCGTGCGCGCAAATGCCGAGCGGTCCAAATGCCTTGGCAAAATCGCATGCGTCTCGTGCGTTTTTGATTTTGGAGAAACGATCAAGTAGGCCCACCGCATCAACATCTTTGCCGGTCACAGAACCTGACGCCGACCCCAGATATTCCTGCCATCGCCAGGCGATCCAGTTCCCGTAGAGATCGATTTCCTCTGGGACGCAAAGCTTCGACTCGCTGAAGGCTTGCGGAAGCGAATTGATGGGCTCCGTGGTCATATATATACATATATTCTAATTGCCCACTTCGTACAAGCGCGGACAATTTGAATCATGCGCAACCGCGCGAACGAGGAACTGTCCAGATGAAACAAATTTCGAATGAACGACTCCTGTTGCGGATCGACGAGATGGCTCAGCTTATCGGCGTGAGCCGCACAACCGCTTATGCATTGGTGAACAAAGGTGAGATTCCGTCGGTTAGGATCGGCGGACTCCTCCGCATTCCTAACGACGCCTTGCGCAAGCTCATCGAAGAGCGCGCGAGCAGCGAGAGCAGCAAGTGATCGCGGCCGGCCTGACGCTGCTAGAGGAGCACTGGCAATTTCTCCGCTCCCGTGCGGTTGCGGATGACGTGGCGACTGAACGCGGCTATCAAAGCGCGATGCGCAAAGCGGACCTGAATAAGCTCGGGTTCGGGCCCAGCCAACAGCTTATTCCCGCGCTGGTCCTTCCGATTTGGTCTGTGCGCCGCGCGGTCGAAAGTTATCAACTTCGACCGGATCAGCCCCGACTGGACAAAAAGGGCAAGCCGCGAAAGTACGAGATGAAAGCCGGCGGCGGGATGCTGCTCGACATGCATCCGCGACTGACTCGACGAAGCGAGGGCGGCGGGGTTCCGCTAATTAGCGATCCGGGCGTGCCGCTGTTCATCACGGAAGGAATCCCAAAGGGCGACGCTGCCGTATCGATCGGGCTGTGCTGTCTTGCCCTGCTGGGCGTCTGGAACTGGCGCGGGTCCAATACCGCCGGTGGTAAGACAGCGCTCGCGGATTGGGACTCGGTCGCTCTGAATAACCGGCTCGTTTACATCGCATTCGACTCAGACGTGATGCAGAAACCCGAAGTTCACAAGGCGCTAATCCGGTTGAAGGCGTTTCTCGAAGGACGCGGAGCAATAGTCAAGTTGATTTATCTGCCAGCGGGCGGGCACGGGGAAAAGGTCGGGCTCGATGACTTTATAGCGCGAGAGAGAGCGGCAGGTCGGAGCGACGCCGATATACGTGACGCCATTCTTGCGCTGGCAACGTCAGAATTGCGGAAACCCGCGAGCGGCGACAGTGAAAATCAGGTTGGTATCTACCGCGAAGTCCCCAGCGGGTTGGTGAGGGTAGATGTTAGCCCGCAGGGTGTTGAACGCGAGCACCCACTGACCAATTTCAGAGCAAGAATCATCGGGGACATAACCCGCGATGACGGCGCGGAGACTACCCGCAGATTTGAAATCAAACTGAAGCAGGGCGAGCGACACGTTACAACTACGGTGGCTGTCGCTCAATTCCCGGCGATGCGATGGCCGGTCGAAGCGCTTGGAGCCGAAGCGGTTCTGTACGCGGGCGCGGGTACGGCCGACCACACCCGAGTAGCGATTCAACTCTTGTCAAAAAGCCCGGTGCGGCGCACGGTTTACGCTCATACTGGCTGGCGAAAGATATCGGATGATTGGGTCTATATTCAGGCCGGCGGCGCCATTGGCGCCGCGGGCGAGGTCGAGGGCATCGAGGTTTCGTTACCTCCCGAGCTGGCTGCCTTCCAGCTAGAACTTCCCTCCGACGTTAACTCCGCAAAGAGCGCGATCGCTGCGAGCTTGCGGCTGCTCAATGTTGGTCCCGATCGGATCACGATCCCAACATTCGGTGCGATCTGGCGCGCGATTGTCGGCGGCGCGGATTTTTCCGTTTTCCTTTACGGCCCGACTGGTGTTTTCAAGACCGAGCTTTCAGCATTGGTAGAGCAGCACTTCGGCACGGGTTTCGATGCGCGTCACCTTCCAACCAGCTTCACGTCAACAGCGAACACTAACGAGGCCTTGGCCTTCGCTGCCAAGGATGCCGTGTTGGTGGTTGATGAGCTTCACCCGCCTGCGAGCGGCAGCGAGCGCGAAGCGATGTATCGTGACGCAGCCCGGCTTTTGCGTAGCCAAGGCAACGCGGCGGGGCGCGGGCGAATGCGATCCGATGGAACGCTACGCCCATCCCGGCCGCCGCGCGGTCTAATGGTAGCAACGGGCGAGGAACTGCCGCGGGGGCAATCGATACACGCTCGGCTCTTCACTCTCGAAATCCAAGCGGGCTCAGTAGACACGGACAGGCTCACGGCCTGCCAGGCCGACGCTGCCCGCGGGCTCTATGCGCAAGCTACCGCCGCGTTTGTTCGGTGGCTGGCTCCGCACCTTGATGAAGCGCGAGCCGAGTTTGAGGCGTTGCGGCGGGAAGCGAGGGGGCAGTTTCATCATGACCATGCACGGACCGCTGATATTCGAGCCCAACTTACCGCAGCCTACTCCATCTTCGTAGCGTTCCTGGTCGAGGTTGAGGTAATCGACGCCAGCGAAGTAGCGGATTTGCAAGCCCGAGTCGGTGCGGCGCTACAACATGCGGCGAACACCCAAGTTCAATTCTCCGCCACTTCCGAGCCCGTCGGCGCCTTCGTCAGATTGTTGACTTCCGCGATTGCCGCCGGCCGCGCCCACCTAGCAGACCCGCGCGGAGGAGCGCCCGAGAAGTGCGAACGAGCATGTGGCTGGCGCAAAACTTCGGTTGGAACCGCCGGCTATCAACGCGACGGCTGGCAGCCCCAAGGCGACCGCGTTGGCTGGCTTGATGGCGACTACGTTTATTTGAACCGCGACGCGGCCTACCGGGCCGCCCAAGGCATGAGCGCCGATGGTACGGGAATCGAGGTTTCAGTCACCACCCTAACCCGGCGACTTCGGGACAAGCACCTGCTCGCCAGCACGGACAGAGCCCGCGAGACACTTACCATCCGCCGTGTGCTCGAAGGCAAGCACTACGACGTGTTGCACCTTGACGCCAAAAGTCTCGGGCTTTCTCTGGCCCCAGAGCCCGACATACCCGACAGTTTAATCCAGGGGAAGGCTCCGCCCAATGATCGAATGTCGGGTTAACTGTCGGGTTTCATGTCGGGGTTTAGGGCCTTTTCACAAACTGCAACAAGGGAAAAGCCAAATGAAATCACCCACCTTTAAACTTTCTGTCGGGTTGGTCGGGTTTCTGACACATGAGACCCGAGAAAATATCGAGCGCGTGTACAGCGCACCGCAGGCGAATGTCGGATTTCCTGAAACCTCTCAAAAGCCCGACAGTGAGCCCGACATCAAATCTGCCATTCCCGACGACCCTGCCGGCAACCGCGCCACCTGGACCCGCGCCGTCACGCCCGACTCGCGCGCGCCGCTTATCCCACCGGAGGTCCGAGCCAAGATAGAAGCGATCGAGGCCGAGGCGCGGGCTAACGGCTGGCCGGCCGAACTGCTTTGGAACGCTGGGTTTTGGGACTGCCCGCGTGGACTAGCGGCCCTACTTGACGCGGAAGACGAGATCTTCGAGGTGACGCCTGATTACATAGAGATTTTGAAGATCCGCCGTCACTTACTGAAATTCCACCGTCAGGCAGCGTAAACTGCGTGCTCCTACTGATTTTCGAATTGGTGCTCCCTATTAACAGTCTGATTTGCCGACTCGCTAAATAATATTCGGCAGTATAGCTTCCACGTTCTGATCGAATTCGGCTCTCAACTCCACCACCCTCTGTAATGGACACTCGAATATCTTTAGAGCTGGCCACTCGTCGCCGAGCCTGTTGATTTGCTCGTCGACGTTTCAGATCGCGGAATCGGAAAAGGAACTGAAAATTAAGAGCGATCCGCTGGAAGTACGTCGTGAGCGGCCCCCGTTGGCGATTTCCATTCTCCAAGGCAATTAAAAGCGCCCAAATATATTCGAGCATATCAACATGCTCGTAATATCGAACCACATTAGGCACTGCGTCTGTGAGACGGCTTCTTAGCACATGCACGATATGTTGACTCAATGGTGCCGTCGGCGCAGTAACACCGTCGAGTCCAGCCGCATAAACCGCATGGTCATCGGAATGAACGACGCCGGGATACGCATATAGAAAGAACGGAACCGGGCGGTTTGGACGAGAAAACACGATCGAGCCTTTCAATAGAGCACGTGTCGTCTCCATCCGGTCCGCGGCAAGCGACGCTATACAGCCAGAATAAGCAATGAGAAGCGGTGCGTACAGTTGAATATTTTGCGCAACATATAAGTGTGGCGAAACAGCAGAGTGATTCGCAATTAGTTCAAATTGCTCTGCCGTGATGCGCCCCGAGTTCTCGCCCGACCAATATCCCAAGACCGAAAACGCAGCACAAGCTATTTCGGAAAGGTCTTCATAAGTTCTCAGAACGGTCCGGAAACCCTCGGCCGTGTTAGGAAAGCGCCGGAGGTTTGGATCATTCAATTTGTCGCATAGTTCTATGCTGATTCGACCAACCAGGTCTCGCAATTCTATCGGCCGATTATCGCTAATAGCTCGCTTGACCTGCTCTCGTGCCATCGCGACCGAAAGAGGATGCGCTGACATCACCTTCTCTAGAGCTAAGATTCGGCTTTCGAGTTCCGTGAAGAACGCGCCAGCACCGCGCGTCCTCACTTCTCTCACCCCTCTTAAGCCCATCAAATGCTTTGCGGTAGGTTCGGGTTCTTGGACGGTCCCCCAAAACGTCGTGAACCTTTTGCCTTTGCATCGCGCGAGAGCGTCCCTTAGCGCCGTGTCATACGTTGCCGACCATCCGCAGACGATAAGCCCAAACTCATCGAAAATTTGATCCAGGAGTGCATTGATGACGGGGTCATAAGTTGAAAGCTCGTCTGCGGTGTTTTTAATCTTGGTATCTAGATAATCGCCGTGCAGCTTTATGACGAACACGTCGCGACTCGATAGAATCCTAGCGCCCTGAAAGTCCGCTGGCCTTTTGAGCACGATTGGCGTGTGTCCGGCCGCGCTGATCGCATCCTCAATCAGATGATCGAAATTCGTGGTTAAGATGACGCGGATATATCCTTCAGAAACCAGTCGCGCTATTGAATGATGGGCTTCATTTGGAAGCTTTTTCTCAAGTTTTCTCTCCTCGGCGTTCGGTTCGAAATACCGACGGAGTAGGGCCTGCCGCTCGGCCTCCGAGCCCGCAAGCCGCGCCAGTAG
Source organism: Binataceae bacterium (SeqCode) (assembly GCA_050011435.1). Taxonomy (GTDB): domain Bacteria; phylum Desulfobacterota; class Binatia; order Binatales; family Binataceae; genus JADMIL01. The sequence continues at coordinate 28,424 of JBEKJC010000027.1, read as the reverse complement.
GTCGCTGTAATTCGGATCTAATCCGAAGGCCTTATGAAACCACGTCGCAGGTTCGGCGTTGCATTCCTTAAGCGTTTGCTCATTGCCAGTTGATGCAGCAACGGTGCGAATAAGATCTAGAGTTACTTCCCAGCCAGTCGGCACCTGTGACTCGCGGGATACGCCCGACCCGAGCAAAAGCGCATACGCTTCCTTGTTCGACTGAACAGCAATAGCCATTGCCGTCATCACATCGATATCTATAGGCATATTCCACCTTTTCGGTATTAAATCCGAAAACAAAATCGGGCCGCTAGTGACTCGCGTTCAAGTATTCCCATTTGCTGTGACGGAAAGCCCGAACCAGACACCGAAACACCCGGCCGCCGGCCCCCGACATTTTTGAAAATGGCGTACATACGGTCGGGGTTAAACCCTAGCCCTTAGGAACTCCGAGGGGGTTGCAGGGGGTGCCGCCTAAGGTATCCCCGGACCACCCTTGCGCGGTTCCCGCTTTTCAGTTTCGCCCACCGCCTTGCCCGTCTGCTCTGCCGCACGCACTTTTGCCCATCGTGCCTTTGCCGCTACGCTCGCAATTTCACGGCGCCGCGCCTTGCTCAATTTGCGTTGTCTTTCCGCGCGAGCCTTTTCCATGGCGGCGTTGCGCTGCTCCTCCGATAAGTCAGCCCATCGCTTCTTTCCCATCGCGCTGGCTGCGATGGAAATGTTGGTCTCCTTCTCCTCACTTCCCATTGGCCTCAATGCCTCCTACACGTCAAGAGCACTTTTATCACTTGCCTCTTAGCGCTTTCAAGCATATTAGTCGGTCTAATGCTTCATAGCGTATAGATGAAATCGCCTAATGACGCGATTCTCAGAGTTGACACCTATGCTTCTTAACGTATAGAAGGATAATGCTTCTTAGCGAAACAAGCATGATGGAGGACGAGACAATGAAAGTAGAGCAAATCATCACCAACCGGATCGTGAAACTACTCGAAACCGGCACCGTACCGTGGCACAAGCCCTGGGCGAATCGCCAAATCGGCGCAGATGCCTTTCCGCGCAACGCCGTTACCAAGCGGCACTATCGCGGAATCAACGTTTTCATTCTCGGAAGCCAGTCTTACGGCTCGCCGTACTGGCTCACCTACAAAGAGGCTCTGGCGCTTGGTGGTCATGTCAAGGCCGGCGAGCACGGCTCGCCGATCGTCTTCTGGAAATGGCTCAGCCGCGAAATCGAAAAGCCCGACGGCTCGATCGATGAGAAAAACTTTCCGATGCTGCGCTACTACACGGTGTTTAATGCCGAGCAGACGGAAGGTTGCAGACTTCCGGCCGAGGCCAAGGACAGCGCGATACCCGAGCCGACGTTTAATCCGATAGAAGCATGCGAAGCGATATACGCCAACATGCCCAACCGGCCGCGGCTGGAGCATGGCGCCACGATGGCAATCACCCGCGGGTATCGCTTTGAGGCTTACTACAGCGCCGGAAGCGATACGGTCGTGATGCCGCGGCGCGAAGCCTTCGACAGCCCGGAATTCTACTACTCGGTTCTCTTCCACGAATTGACGCATAGCACCGGCGCCATTCATCGGCTCAACCGGCCGACGCTCAATCAGGCATTAAAGTTCGGCGATACTAACTATTCCAAGGAAGAGATCACGGCCGAAATGGGCGCATCGTTTCTTTCCGGCCATACCGGTATCGAGCAAGTCACCCTTACCAACAACGCGGCCTATCTGGCGAGCTGGATCAAGGCGCTAAAAGGCGACGCCAAGCTTGTGATCGTAGCTGCTGCGGCCGCGCAAAAGGCAGCCGACTACATCCTGAACCGGCAGAACGATACCGCGCAGGAAACCACGTGCGCCTTGGCCGCGTGAACGATTTCAACCGGCCGGCCGCTTTGCCCAAAAGGGTTGTTTTGGGTAATGCGACCCGGCCGAACCTTCGACGGAGCAAAGGAAATGGCCGCGATTATTCTCCTTCCCCAAACATCGAAATGGGCAAAGCAGCAGACTCTGCCACCTACCCGGCAGCGCAATCAGGCGAGCCGCACGCGCGAGTATCTGACGCCCGATGAAGTTGAGCGCATCTTCGTGGCCGCGCGCCGAGCCGGCGGGCGCCTGGCCGACCGAGACGCCTTGCTGATCATGACGGCCTACCGTCACGGATTTCGCGCATCGGAGTTAATCGCGCTGCGCTGGGACCAGATCGACCTGAGGGCGGGCACCCTACACGTCGCCAGACTCAAGAATGGTTCGCCTTCCACGCATCCGCTGCGCGGTCCCGAACTCAGGGCGTTGCGTGCATGGAAGCGCGAGCAGGGCGACGCCACGCCCTATCTCTTCACGTCGCTAAGAGGCGGGCCTATGACGCGGCGCACGGTCCATTACGTCGTTGCCGAAGCCGCGAAGGCGGCGGGGATCGAGTTTCCAGTCCATCCGCACATGCTGCGGCACGCGACGGGCTTTTATCTTGCGAACGCTGGCCAAGATACGCGGGCGATCCAGCTTTATCTTGGCCACAAGAATATTCAGCACACGGTCCGATATACGGAGTTGGCGTCCGGCCGGTTTAGGGATTTCTGGAAAGACTAGCCGATGAGTTTTTATCGCTCTCACGATCATCGGATCCCATGCGGGATCATTTCCAGTTCGCTTACGGGTGCATTTCGGGCCAGAGAGGAGTCTGATCGAGCCATGTTAACGATTTTGAAATAGCAGGGAGGTTCGCCGGTTTTTGATTCGGATTTTTATCTCGAAACCGCCAAGCTGCGCACAGGAGCACGATAATGAGCAGCACGTCGCAAAGGAGGTAAAACCGAGTGACGCTGAAAAGGACGTTTCGAAGTCGCCAAACACAATTACTTTCCGCTCTCTTGGTCCAATCAGTCGAAAACCGTCTAGCAAGGATTCGCCGTTTCATCGCAGGAAAGAGACGCCAAAGACCGGCCGCACGCGCTAAGTCTTCGCCATACCGAAAACAACCGACACGCTTTTGAAAGATGTCGAACGGCCGTAGATCCGAACTTTCGTTCGACCGCTCGATCAACCGGATAGTCCTGCGCCACGCGTCCGTTGTCGCGCGAACGCTCAGCATGGGAAATATAGCAGAAAAAGCTGCGATTGCTGCGGCGACAAACGCAATTGAGACAGAAATAGAGTTCGTAAGATCGTGACGAATAACAAATATCGCGGCGATCGCGCCAAAGACGACAAACGCGTTTTGAACCCAGCGCTCATGTTCTCTTTTAAACATTTCGACAGCAATTTTTTCAGCTTCGTCGCGCGACATTTGTAAAGCACCGCCATTTCCACAATGACTTTGGTGATTCTGTTTGCTGGCCATTCCACAGTCGGCCTAGCCGTTGGCTCGGTAAATCGCTAAAAAGATAGTCTAATCACCTATTGCCGCTAACAAATAGCAAAATCGTGCCAACGCCGCTTAAATCTGAACAGCTCGCTCGCCAAGAGATTGACGCGAAGTTGGCTGAAGCAGGTTGGGTTGTGCAGAATCGCAACGAGGCGAATCTCTCGGCTGGTCGCGGAGTGGCGATCCGCGAATTCAAGATGGCCGAAGGCTACGGCTTTGCTGACTATCTCCTGTATGTCGATAAGCAGGCGGTCGGTGCGCTGGAGGCCAAACCGCTCGGTTTCACCCTGACCGGCGTCAAGCCGCAAATCGACAAATATTCTTATGGACTGCCGGCTAATCTGCCGGCGCCGATTCGTCCTCTGCCCTTCCTCTACGTCAGCACGGGTATCGAGACGAACTTCGTCAATCTGCTCGACCCGGAGCCCCGAAGTCGTCGCGTCTTTAATTTCCATCGGCCGGAAACAATCGCGGAATGGTTGCAGGCGCACAACCTGCCCGACTGGATGCGCGGATGGGGTGGCGATCCGCTCGCACTCGATGCGGGGCGTGCCGTTCTTCCTTCCTCGTTGCGCGCCCGCCTTCGCGCCATGCCGCCGGTCGCGATTGCGAACCTATGGGAGAACAAACAGCGCGCGCTCGAAAACCTTGAAAAATCCTTCCACGACGATCGTCCGCGCGCGCTCATCCAGATGGCGACCGGCAGCGGCAAGACGATGTTGGCCATCACCTCGATCTATCGGTTGATCAAGTTCGGTGGCGCGCGCCGCGTGCTTTTTCTCGTCGATCGAACGAATCTTGGCAACCAGGCGGAGAAGGAGTTCGAGGGCTACCGGACACCCGATGACCATCGCAAGTTCACCGAGCTCTATAAGGTCCAGCATCTCAAGGGGAACACGATTGGCTCATCGACCAAAGTCGTCATCACGACGATCCAGCGCCTCTACTCGATGCTCAAGGGCGAGCCTGAGTTCGACCCTGACGTTGAAGAACAGTCGCAGTTCACGAAGGATCTCGTCGCGATGCGCGAGCCGCTTCCCGTCACTTACGATAAAGCGCTACCGCCTGAGTTCTTCGACGTTATTTTCATCGACGAGTGCCATCGGAGCATCTACACATTGTGGCGGCAGGTCCTCGAATACTTCGACGCGTACCTGATTGGCCTGACGGCAACGCCATCGAAACAGACCCTCGGCTTCTTCGAGCAGAATCTCGTGATGGAATACCGCCACGAGGAGGCCGTCGCCGATAAGGTGAACGTCCCTTTCGACGTATATCGAATCCGCACTGAAATCACGGAGAAAGGCTCCAAGATCGAGGCCGGTCCCGAAGTCCTTGTCGGCAAGCGGGATCGACGGACGCGAGCCAAGCGATGGGAGCAGCCCGATGAAGATATCGATTACGAGGCCAAGGATCTCGATCGTTCGGTAGTGGCCGAAGATCAGATTCGCCTTATCGCTAAGACATTTAAGGAACGGCTGTTCAGCGAAATTTTCCCCGGCCGCAAAGAAGTTCCCAAGACGCTGATTTTCGCCAAGGACGACAGCCACGCCGAGGACATTGTTCGCATCTTCCGCCAGGAGTTCGGCAAGGGTGATGACTTCTGCCAGAAGATCACCTATTTGACGACCGGTCGCACCCCGAAGGATCTGATTCAGGATTTTCGCAACAGTTTCAATCCGCGGATCGCCGTTACTGTGGACATGATAGCGACCGGCACCGATATCAAGCCGGTCGAAATTGTGATGTTCATGCGGACGGTTAAGAGTCGCCTCCTATTCGAGCAAATGAAGGGACGCGGCGTCCGCGTGATTGACCGCACCGAACTACAGGCCGTGACGCCCGACGCCACGGCCAAGACGCACTTCACGATCGTCGACTGTGTGGGTGCTACCGAAGCCACGCTCTCCGACACGCAGCCGATGGAGCGCAAAAAGACCGTTTCGTTCAAGGCGCTGCTCGAACATGTCGCGCTTGGCGGGACCGATCCCGACTGCTACTCATCGCTCGCGAACCGGCTGGCACAGCTCAACCTCGAATGCGGACCGAAAGAGAACCAGCGAATCGAGGAAGCGTCCGGCGGGAAGTCGCTCTCCGACATTACCAAGGCGATCGTGACCGCCCTTGATGCCGACGAGCAAGCAGTCGAAGCCCGCAAACAGTTCAGTCTGGCAGCCGACGCAGAGCCGACCGAGGAGCAGCTCGACAAGGCGGCGGCCATACTGCTCACGCGGGCGGCAGAGCCGCTTGCTTCCAAACCGGCCCTGCGCCAGGTCCTACAGGACGTGAAGCAGCAGGTCGAGCAGCTGATCGACGAAATCAGCAAGGATGTATTGCTTGAAGCCGGCCATTCCGCTGATGCGAAGAAAAAGGCCCGGGCGCTGGTGCAAGACTTCGAGAAATTCATCGTCGAGAACAAGGACGAGATCGAGGCCCTCCAGTTCTTCTACTCGCGGCCGTACAAAGAGCGCTTGAAGTACGGCGACATCCGCAAGCTTGCCGATGCCATCGAATCGCCGCCGCGTTCATGGACGCCGGAGAGGTTGTGGAACGCTTATGCTGCGCTCGACAAGGACAAGGTGCGCGGCGCTTCGGCAGCGCGCCAGCTGACCGACATCGTTTCACTGATCCGCTTCGCGTTACATCAGGAAGACGAGTTGGTCCCTTTTCCCGATAAGGTGAAAGCGCGATTCATGAATTGGGTCGCGCAGCAGGAGAACAAGGGTCGGAAGTTTACGCCCGAGCAGATGCGATGGCTGGAAATGATCCGAGATCACGTCGCCACGAGCGTCGAGATCACACCCGACGTATTTGGCTACACGCCGTTCGCCGAGCAGGGCGGCTTAGGCAAGGCGGCGCAACTGTTCGGCAAAGAGTTGCGCCCGCTGCTTGATGAACTGAATGAGGCGCTGGCAGCGTGAGCACTTTGAACGGAGACTTGCTTCCTTGCGGCTGGGCCGAGGCGCAGCTCGGGGTCATCCTGCCGCTTCAATACGGCAAAGCACTCCGCGAGGACGACCGTGACGACACGGGATCCTTTACCGTTTACGGATCCAGTGGTCCCGTGGGCAAGCACTCGATCGCGCTAACGAAGGGCGCATCGATAATCGTCGGCCGGAAGGGGAACGTCGGAGCAACCTACTACTCTCCCGACGCGTGTTGGCCTATCGACACCGTCTATTTTGCCGGTGGCACACCCAGCACGAATCTACGTTTCTTTAGTTATCTGCTCACCTGGCTTGGTTTAGTCCGGCTCGACCGGTCCACAGCGGTACCGGGTCTGAGCAGAGACGATTACAGTCCGCTTCGGGTTCCGGTTCCGCCAGCAAACGAGCAGAGACGGATAGTAGAGGCGATCGACTCGCATCTGACGAAGCTGGATGCGGCGGTGGCGGCGCTGGAACGGGTATGCGCGAATCTCAAGCGGTATCGCGCGTCGGTGCTGAAAGCGGCCGTCGAGGGCCGACTCGTCCCGACCGAGGCTGGACTCGCACGCGAGGAAGGACGCGATTTCGAGCCCGCGTCGGTGCTGCTCGATCGAATCCTCGCCGAGCGACGCCGTCGATGGGAGGAATCCGAGCTTGCTCGTATGAAGGCCGCCGGCAAGCCGCCGAAAGACGGCCACTGGAAATCAAAATACAAGGAGCCGATAGCCCCCGACACGAGCGCCCTCCCGCAACTCCCCGCCGGCTGGTGCTGGGCCACCGGCGATCAGGTGTTTGTGGCAGTAACGAGCGGGTCGCGAGGCTGGGCGAAGTACTATTCTGACGCAGGAGCCCTTTTCCTTCGTATGGGGAACCTAGATCGCGATACAATCGCGCTCGATCTTCGTGAACTTCAGCATGTGCGCCCGCCAACTGGAGCGGAAGGAACCCGCACCCTGGTCGAATCCGGCGACATTTTGATCTCGATCACGGCGGAGCTCGGGATGGTCGCTTTCGTCAAGAATGACATTGGCGAAGCGTATATCAATCAGCACCTGTGCTTAGCCCGACCTGTCGGAGCGATCAATCGCGCTTTTCTTGCGTGGTACATCACGAGTGAACCAGGTAGGCAGCGACTTGGGCGAGGGAAAAGAGGTGCTACCAAGCTCGGGCTGGGATTGGACGATATACGTAGATTGCCAATTCCCTTACCGCCGCTCGCAGAACAAGACCGTATCCTCGCGGAAATAGACGAAATCACTTCCGTGGCAGACTTCACACAGGCTGGTGTCGACAAGAGTGTTCGGACGACCGATCGATTGCGCCAGTCCATATTGAAATGGGCATTTAAGGGGAAGCTCGTCGATCAGGATCCAAACGACGAGCCCGCCTGCGTGCTCCTCGAACGAATCCGCGCCGAGCGTGCTACAACGACGCCAACTGCGAAATCTCGGAAGACGAATGCCCACCAGATCGAGGCCGCGAAATGAGCAATGGAAACGGCAGCAGCCAAATCGTCTCGAAACTCTGGAACTTCTGCCAGGTCCTCCGCGACGACGGCCTTTCATACCAGGACTATCTCGAACAACTCGTCACTCTCCTGTTCCTCAAGATGGCCGACGAGCGCGCCGAACTGACCGGCGTCGAAAATCCGGTTCCCGCCGGTTACCGATGGGCCGACCTCGCGGCGCCCGCGATGGAAGGTGCGCGGCTCGAAGAGCATTACCGCAAGACGCTGACCGAGCTCGGCAAAAGCGGCGGGATGCTCGGCATTATTTTCAGAAAAGCGCAAAACAAGATTCAGGATCCGGCCAAGTTGCGCCAGCTAATCGTTGAGCTGATCGGCAAGGAAAGCTGGAGCTCGATGTCGTCCGATGTAAAGGGCGATGCCTACGAAGGACTGCTCGAAAAGAATGCGGAAGACACCAAGAGTGGAGCGGGACAGTATTTCACGCCGCGCGCGCTGATCGACGCGCTGGTGGATTGCGTCGCACCACGGCCCGGCGAAGTGATCTGCGATCCCGCCTGTGGCACCGGCGGGTTCCTGCTCTCGACGTATCATTACCTGGCGACGCATTACGATCTCGACCTCGATCAGAAGCGCCATCTGCGTTACGACGCGCTGCGCGGTGTGGAACTTGTTGATGGCGTCACGCGGCTATGCGCGATGAACATGCTCCTGCATGGCATCGGCCCCGATGATGATGAGCATGAACCGCCGATTAAGACTGACGACGCGCTGCGCAATGAGCCGAGTGACCATTTCGAGGTCGTGCTTACCAATCCGCCCTTCGGCAAGAAATCCAGCATCACGGTGGTCAACGAGGAAGGAGAGACCGACAAGCAATCGGTCTCCTACAGCCGGCCGGACTTCTGGACTACCACGAGCAACAAGCAACTCAACTTCCTCCAGCATGTCAAAAGCCTGCTCAAGATCAACGGCCGCGCGGCCGTAGTTGTGCCGGACAACGTGCTGTTCGAAGGCGGTGCGGGAGAGACCGTCCGCCGCAAGCTCATAAACGAATGCGAGCTGCATACCGTGCTGCGGCTGCCGACGGGAATTTTCTACGCTCAGGGCGTGAAAGCGAACGTGCTCTTCTTCGATCGTCGCCCGGCCAGCGAAACGCCGTGGACCAAAACTGTTTGGTTCTATGATTTCCGGACCAATATCCATTTCACACTGAAGCAGAACCGGCTCGCTCGTGCCGACCTCGATGAGTTCGTCGCGTGCTTCAACCCCGCCAATCGTCACGAGCGCAAGCCGATCTGGTCAGAATCAAATCCCGAGGGGCGATGGCGGCCGTTTACTTATGAAGAGATTACCGCTCGCGACAAGGCGAGCCTCGATATTTTCTGGCTCCGCGACGAAAGCCTCGAAGACTCGGCGAGCCTGCCCGATCCGCACATCCTTGCCGCCGAAATCGCCGAAGACCTCCGCACCGCCTTGCAGGAAATAGAGGACGTTTTGGCGGACCTACAAGACCGAGTCGGCTAAATTTACAGCACTACCCATGTAAAACCATATCGGATGCCTTGTCCGATTCATAAGGGTGTGAAAGACCGCGATGCTTCGCAAGAAATTACGGCGAGTGGCTGCGCAAATGCTAGATTTACTAAGTCCGGGAATCTTCCATCCGAGCAATAAATGGGAGTGTGGCTCTGACAGTAGCTTTTAGCTTTCTGGCTGCGTCTGCGAGGTTATCGGCCCTCCATATTATAGTGAGCCAATGATTAGTGTCGAAATGTGGCCTTGTCGCTGGCTCATTAAAATTTGATACTTCACACGTATATATCACAGGTATTCCTATTCCTTCGGCGAAGCCCGCCTCCCAGTAGGCTCCTGGATTGTTTCCCGTTAGCTCACAGATTAAGAATCGGGAGCGGCGAATTCCGACTCTTATTTGGTCATCGATCAGTCCTGCAGGTTGATTGTCGATCACGCGTCTAAGCTCGAATCCCGTCTCAAAAATGGCCTGACGAAAGCTTTCAAATACTTGTTCCAAAGACTGGTTGTTAAACGGCATGGCCATAAAAGCGAGCCGACTCCTATTGTCGCGTCGTTTCAGTTCTTCATACTTCTCCCAGCCGTCAATCGTAAGCCCGACTTGAACCAGTTGGCCACTTGCGACGCCTCGAAAAAACTTATTTTCGATGAGATAATTGAAAATGAATAGGAGCCCTTGGGCATCAGAGGCACCGATTATTGCAGCTCCCTGTAATAGGTCCTCTACGGTGAAATTCCCGTTCGGGTTTGGAAGTCGTAATTTGTCACCCACCCATAGAATCGCATTGTCGGTCTGTTCCTTGGGCATGGGGAACGAATGGCGTGTTGTGACGTTTACAATGATCTCGTCCGACAGCCGTACCGGACTACGCGGAGTGGTTGGTCGTTCAGCTTGACGAAGCCAGTGACTTAGGAGAGGTCTCACCCAATCTTCTAGATTATCGAGTCGCGTCAGTCGCGTGATCTCGCCAACGCAAAAATAGCCGCAGGTTCGACACAACACCGTCATCAAATCGCTAAAAGCTTGCCCGCCGATCTGAGTTCCTTCTTGCCGATGGCACACTGGACATTTTGACGCATCCATATCGAAGAGCTTCGGCATGACTTGGCCCAGAGTCAAGTTACAGGGAAATGTCTTAATGCCTCGCGCCTCCAGGGTGAGCTGCCAAGAGGAGTCAACTCGAACTGCCAAAGCTCGATCACTTAAGAATGTGCTTTGAGGCCAGCCGGCAACGGATCTGCCAGGCCGGCGATCGTGTTTCTGCCGTGAATCGCGGCCTTGATCGAAAAAATCAGATCCTCAGCGAGCGCGCCGTAGGGGGTTAAACCTCGTCTCCAATTTCGAAGTCCGACGATCGAGCCCAAATTCCGCTCCCCGCCGAGTGCCTTTTCTTGACGCTCCTTTGCCGCCCGACTTTGCTCTAGGAAGCGACGGTATTGATCCTCTGCTTCGGCGGAAATACCGGGCGTAACATCGACGGGCGCTTCAGCGTCGCGATCCCATTTGCGTTCGAGCCAAAGCAGTCGTCCAAGTTCGTGTAAAGCCTTGAGTTTCAAGCCTAATTCACCCTTGTATTCGGCCAACGCGGCGGTATGTTCGACCTCCCGTTGGACCCAGCGCAGACGCTTAAGTGGGCTGTGCGCATGAGGGAATGGCACCGGATGCCGAGCGGGACAGATGGCTTGAGGCATGTGCTTGGCGCGATGGCGGGAGAGAGCGCGCCGAGAGAAGGCCCCCGATCATGATCGGTTCTATCGCTGCGATAGCGGCGCCGCGAGCCAATAGCGATTCTATTTGAACCCGCTCAGGATGGGTGCAAACCCGACATTTTGACCCCTTCCCCGAAAGCGTCGTCTGCATGCTTTGTCATTGTACGCGAACTCGGTGGCGCCGGGCGAGGTCCGCGGATGGCGCTAACGTCGCCACAACCCATAGCCTGCGGTTTTCCTCGTCACGCTAGGGCGTAGCGCGATGGCCTTTGCTTAAACGGTCCTGATTTCGCGCTAAAATCATCAATCAGACACCGAATGGTTTAACCCGATGAACTTTCTGGACCGCAAACTTCGAGAATTAATTAGAGCGCGGCGAAGCTTAATGGCGGTCGCTTTCAAAGGCGCGCCGGCAGCCACAGAACTGATTCCGTTCGTAGTAAACATTCCGCGCGGGTCTATCCCGCCATGGCTACGCGATGAGGAAATCCAAATTGCCATTCATCATGCGGTGACTGACGCCGTGACGCGGCTGGCTCAACGGATCGTTACGCCCGGCCAAGTGCTGGGACGAAAGAACATCCCGGCCGAGATACGCAGCCAAGCGGCGCGTTCGATGCTGGCAATGCGAGGCGGAAAAGCGACGGCGGCAAAGATGCGACCGCTCGGTTACCCGAACCTAGTCAAAGCGCGTGAAGCCCTGAAACACAAACCTATACGCTGAGAGAGTGAAGAGCCTCCTAGTCGCGGCAGTCCCAGCGTATGAAGATGACCGCTGACGAATCTCAAGCTACGCTTTGAAGATCGAATGCGTTCCCCCACGTGTCGCGCACAGAGGCGGGGTCCTCCCAGAATCGCTCTATTGCGGCGGTATCGCGATACCAGTCTAAAAAGCCGGCGCTTTCCGTGAAGAGGCGGCGGAACAGTTCACGACACAGCGCCTCGGCCTGGCGAGTCCGGCGATTTGCTGTTTCCTCGGGAACGCTGCCCGATAATCGCGCTTCCTCGAAGTGTTCGTGATGCTCGGTTTTATTGCGAAGCCGATACATCTCAGCCAAGAGTTCCGCCGATTCGTCATGTTGGGACAAGAAAATCTTCCCATACTCAACAAACTTCCTCTCGCCGAAGACACTCGCCGGCAAGAATGATTCGATGGCACGTACGAACTGATGGAGCCGGCTTTCACCATGCGGCGTTTGAGCGGCAAGACGAAATGCCGCAAATCCGCTCAAAGCGCGCCAGTACAGCCGGGGATGCTCCCGCTTGCGCCGATACATCTCCTCGATCCGGTCCGCGAACCGTGCCGCCCGCATGAAGTCATCGGGTTCTGCCCTGGGTCTTTCGAGTCCGTGGCTGCGGAAAAGGGAAGGTACAGAACCGACATGGATTCTCGGAACACCTTGTCCCACTCGGCCAAAAATCGCTCGCGCTAGCTCGAATGTCGGGATGCCCGCGCTTATCGCAATGCCCCAAAGCAGCCACTCGACCCGATTGAGAAGCAATCTCTCATCTTCGTCGGGACTCGAAGCCTTCGAAGTCAAAACAAAATTCGAATATTCCTCCAGCCGCTCGACCACGATTTTGCCGAGCTGGTCACGCCACCAATCGTCCAATGAGAATGGGAGGGTGTCCGAGGTCCATCGGCCACGACCTAATCGCATTAAGGTGGGAACGCCGGCGAAGGCGAGATCGAAGCCGGAGAAGACAACGCACGCGAACTTTTCGTCCGATTCGATTGGCAACGAATCAATCACTTTTCATCTTCCTGTCCGAACCGCCGAAGCACCTCGCGACGCACCGCAACAGAATAAATCGAGTAGGCGTTCCCGATGTTGGGGGAAAATCCACGTTGCATCATCTGTCATCGGCCGTGCGGGATTCCTCCCTTGCGGACCGCTGATCGCGCTGGTGCTTACCGCACCGCGATTACGTGCGGTTCTCTGTTGCCCCATTGCCAAGAACATGCGGGACACGTCTCGCCCGGCCGGACGGGCCGGCACTCATCCTGGCGGTACTCGTAGTCGCTGCTGACCCCTCCAGCTCCGAAGCGCGCCCGTAAGGCCGCAGTCGCACGGTCAGGTGCAGGACCTGGCGTCTCCGCCAGCATGCGCCGATGCCGCTGCTTCCGAAGTCGAGCGGCATTCGCTAACTGCAACCGCCAGCCCCACCCGCACTTGGCGATTCCCTGCAATGCCCGACGACGTTGCAGCAGACGGAGAGCCGCATCAGGATCGCCGCGGCGCATCTGCTGCGATAGAACCGCTGCCCGCTTCCGCCGGTTTCGTGCCGAGCGGCTATTTCCGCCGTGAGATGATCTTCGCATCAGAGAGAGGTTTAACCAGAAATGCCCGCTTGGCTAGAGCAGGCTGCAATGCATCCGCACGACCAAAAACTGCGCATGAGGCTCACCTTAGGGTCACACAAAACGAATTCGAACAAATTGGTGGGGCTGGCCACCTCGACTTTCGTAATGGTATTACGCATCCGCACATCCGCAGCTATTCCCGAGGCGCGCGGTAAAAGGAGTGAGCCGAAATGACCCTGACTTGCAAAGACTTCCAACGGCGTATCGCTAACACTTCCGTAACACCAAGCGCCCTGAGAAATCAGGGCGCGAAGGGGATCGTTAAAGGGGCCCGCGAGTTTCTTGCGGAGATAGAAATCGAGCGATTCGCCCAAGCAGGCGACGAGAGTAGTTTTCGGATTGAGTTGGACCGGCAAACCGAATTGCTCGCAGAGAAGACTGGAAGCTGGGGAGCGGCCCGCAAGGCGCTCAACATCTTTCTGTGCGAGGCATTCTTTAATCGAGTGCTCCACAGCCAGTATCAGCTCGAACGAATCGGACCATTCCTTGAAGTCGTCCTGGACAACATCGTTGCATGGAAGCTGTGGGAAGATGCGAGGGGCGAACTGCCAAGATTCAAAGGCATTAAATGGCTGACGCCCGAAGTTAGTCGCCAGTATCAGGACTTCGCGTCGAGACACGCTCGCCATTGCAGTCTCGACCTTCGAGTTCACTTGGAAATACTGTACTGGCGCGAAGTGGCATAGCTGTCGGCGCACGCAAGCAGGGCGGTTAATTGGTCCGCTTTGACTTATGTTGACTATATCGGGAACCAGGGGCGACGGAGAACAGTGCCTCCCCCGATTATCGGGGCAGGATTTTGACAGCCAATTTGACAGCCACCGCGTTGAATACGGGGGTTACCTGCGAACACCGGCGGACTAAAACCCTAATGATTTTGCTGGTCGCGAACGCGCGCGTACAAGCTTCCTTCTACCTTTCACGTCGGTAACACGGGTTCAAATCCCGTCGGGGACACCATCGAATTCACGGGAAATTATGCGCGACGATCGATCAAGTCAGCAGGATCAGGAAGAAGATGCCGCCGGCGATCGTAATGATGAAGGGACCGGTCTCGCGATGCACGAGGCCGGCGGCGTAGGTCCCGCTGATAGTTGAGACGACCGCAACGGCGACGGATATCGCGAGCATCCCGGTCAGATTGCGCGCGAGATGGCGCGCCGTCGCCGCCGGGATGATGATCAACGAGCCCATCAGCAGCACCCCGAGGAAATTTTCGGACGGGATCAAACCCCGGCTCGAAGTGGTTTGCTTTGCAACCCCCCGGCGTTGGTGCGACTGTGAATCAGAATTGAAAATGGAGATTCCGGTTAAGGTAGATGAACGCGCGTATGATACTGCTGTCGGCATGTAGCATTCTGCTGCTGGCTGGGTTTCAGGGGTCCGACAACTACCGAGAAGTTCCTCAGGTGATGCCTTACCAGTCTGAGGATCAGCTTCAAGTCACGCCCCACTCGCAGATGCAGGACACACCACGAGATGTGCCTCGTCTCCACTCCCAGGACATTCCTGCCGAAGCAGTCGGCTGTTGGAACGGAACTATTTACTCCAGCGATGTCGAGACGAAGCAACTGTCCAGTCTGCCGGTGGGTCCGTGGGTCAACGAGACCTACCGCATCTGCATCGGAGGCAATAGCAGCATACAGGTGGGTGCGACCATCGTACCGAGAAGCTCCGAGACGACAGTCACTCCAGTGGACGAACATCATCTGCAGATTCACAACCGCCTGATGTGGGACGACATGGGCGACAGCGTTCCCGTTGGGGGCGCGAGATGGCTCCCGCGTTTGGTGCCGCACCCCTGCGCTATGGAGCAGCTTACCGACATACTTGCTCATGTCACTCAAGGACATCTCGAAGTCAGTGCGACAGCTTGGGAGTACTGCAATGGAGTCCCCGTGTACCGAAACAAGTGGAACAAGATCTTCACGAGAAATTAGCTGGCCGTTATCCTACTGAAGTGCACGCAGAAGGCCTTTTAATCGCCTAAATCCGATAAATCCGAATTTCGCTTTCTAAAAAAAGGGAATACAACTGAATGCTTTGAGGGGGTGTCATCGATGAACCATGAACGCTTGACTGAGATCGAATCGCGGGTTCGCGAGACGCTCCAAGAAGTGATGCTGCGTTGCTTCAAGGAAGGCCGCAAGGATGGCGAATGGACTGCCGAAATCAAGCGAGGATTGACAGCGCTCGGTCGTTGCTTCGGATATAAGGTTCGCGGCGCATATCCAGATCGCGTGGACCACTTTGAAGATGGCTGGGTTTGGGATTTGGCTTGGGTAGAGGTCCAGAACGGAACGCGTGCAGACTTGGCAGATGGAAACATGATGGAGGTGCCGCTAGCTCTAGAGTCCGAATGGAACACAAGTTTAGAAAACGAAATTCTTTGGGATTTCCAAAAGCCATTGATCGGCAGAATTGGGCTGCGTGTTATGATATTTCAAGCTGCAAGTTCCGACAAGGCAAGCCGCTGTTTTGACCGGCTAACTCAGGAAGTCCGTCAATACTCGGCGACACAGGCAGGTGACCGGTATCTCATAGCCTGTTGGCTTTTTGGTGCCGGTGGGCAGCGCCTAGAATTTCGCGAGCTTGAGTGCCCGGACGTGTCAACATAGCTTGCGTTGCCAGTGATGATTCGGGGTTATACCGATGGGAGAACTGGGGTAGCTTTGACTCAGCGGATGCGTATTTAAGCGTCGCCGGGAACGATATCCATAACAGTCTCGCGGAAGTCAGGGTCAAAAGCATGTATGATGCACTTACGCATATTCGCTCGGCGACCGGTCGAGCGATGCGCCCTGAGCGATCCAGCGACGATAGCTGTCCGCCATCTTCGCGTCATTTTGCTCGTGGTCCGGGTTGGCGATCGCGGCAGGTGGCAAGCCCCCCAAATCGCTATTCTGACCCGTTAGGAGGAGCCGGTCGGACCATGAGCACCGGGACGCGCGACTCGCGCACGACTCTTTCGGCTACACTGCCAAGTACAAGGTGTTTAAGGCCCTTTCTCCCGTGGGTAGCCATCACAACCAGGTCTGCGCCAAGCTTCGTCTGAGCGTCTCCGATCGAATCCCCTGGTTCGCCGATTTCGATCATGACCTCGCGCTTCACCCCTGGAGGCATCGCAGTCAACATTTGCTCGACTTGCTTGCGCGCGAACTCAATTTGGGATTCATACATTTTCCCGGCGGAGAGACCTTGAGCCGCCCCCAGATCGACCAGCGGATTGATTTGCACTACGTGCAGTAGGTGCACCGTGCCCGCGCCATTCAAGGCGAGGGCCGCGGCTTCTTTTAGAGCGTCGGCGGAGTAGTCGTCGAAGTCGACGGGACACAGTATCCGTTTGTAGGGAAAAGGCATCGCTGGATACTCCTTTTTCTGTTGGGCTTTAAACCGCCCCGCTCAGGCGCTTCGCAGGAGCACCACGAGGGATCTGGCTTTGACCTTGTAATCGAGCGTGGCAAGGTGCTCCTCGCTGCCAATTTCCAGCAGGTCGAGCGGACTGGGTTTGCTGGTGTCGGCGATACGCATCCAAGTTCTCGCCTCGCCCTCCTGAATTCTGAAACTCAGGTCCTCCCAATAGGCATTGATCATCACATAGATATCCCGGTCATGCTGCGAGCCGCCGTGCAAACAGAATGCGAGGCTGTGTGAAAAATCACTTAGATCGACCTGTCGATCAACGCCGTACCAGCGCACGTCGTCGCGCCAGAAGCGGCTGCGCGCCAACGACGGATGCGCCTTGCGAAAAGCGATCATGCCTTTGAAAAATCGAAAGATTTCCCCGTGCTTCTTCAACAGGTCCCAGTCCAGCCAGGTGGTCTCATTATCCTGATTCCACGGATTGTTGTTGCCACCTTGCGTGTTCATAAACTCGTCGCCGGCGCGGAACATGGGAGTTCCGTTGGAAAGCATCAAGATCGCGAAGAAATTCTTGATTTGCTGCTTACGCAAGTGCATTACTTCCGTGGGAACCTGCTGATCGCCCTCCCATCCACAGTTCCAACTCAGATTATTGTCGGTTCCATCATTGTTGTTTTGACCATTGGCGGAGTTGCGCTTGGCATTGTAAGCGACCAGATCGTAGAGGCAAAAACCATCGTGGGAAGCCACGTAGTTAATCGTCTGGCAGGGGCGGTAAGCATTGTCGAGGTCATCGGGAAACAGATCAGCACTGCCATAAATCCGGCTCATGAGATCCCCAACCTTGCCCGGGTCGCCTTTAACGAACGCGCGCAGGTCGTCTCGGAATCTGTCGTTCCACTGGCTCCACGACCGGCCCGGAAAGCTGCGCCCCAGTTCGTAACTCACCGGGTCCCACGCCTCAGCAATGTGGCGAACCGCGCCGAATGCCTCAGCGCTCGTGATTTCCGAAATGATCGGGGGATCCTCGAGATTTATCGATCCGTCGCTATTGCGGCTGAAGATCGAGGCGAGATCGAATCTGAACCCGTCAACGTGCATCTCCTTTACCCAGAAACTGAGGCTGTCGATGATCATCTTCCGCACTATTGGATGAGCCGATCGGAGGACATTGCCGGTCCTGGTATCATTGCGGTAGTGCGTCATGCTCTCGTCGAGCAGATAGTAGCTGCTATTGCAGATGCCTCGATAACTATAGGTCGGTCCGTCAGGGCCAGCCTCCGTAGTGTGGTTGTAAACGACGTCGAGAATCACCTCGATTCCGGCCTCATGCAGAGCCTTCACCATCGCCTCGAATTCGTCTGCAGTCTCCTCGGCACTTGAGACCGAGGCATAATCTTGATGCGGTGAGAAAAAGCTCAAAGGCATATAGCCCCAGTAGTTGCCCTCGTCGGGGTCGTACTGAAACACCGGCATCAATTCAACCGCGGTGATGCCCAACTCCTTCAGATAGGGAATCTTGTCAATTAACCCGGCATAAGTACCGCGTTTATCCGCGGCGACTCCGGAGTTGCCGCGCCTGGTGAAACCTCTCACATGCAACTCGTAAATGATCGTGTCTGAGGTGTGCGTGGGTCTAAAATCGCCGTTCCAATCGAAAGGCGAAGTGCCGTTGCTGAGCGCGCCTAGTGGCGCCCTTCCGGCGTTAGAGCCGCGTCCGATTGCGGCGATTCGCCGGAAGTTCGGCGGAAAGAAGATTGCGGCAGCATAGGGATCCAGAAGTACTTTCTCAGGATCGAAGAAGTGACGCTCTCCATGAGGGTCGGTCGGTCCTTCGACTGAGTACGCGTAGTAGCGCGCATTCGCGACCTCTTCAGCCGCGAGCCGACAATGCCAGATCTGCCCGGATTTATGAATCAGATAATTCAGTGGGAAGCGCAGCACCGGATTCACCAGGTCGCGTGTGGTATACAGCAAGAGCGTTACGCCCGTCGCGTGTCTGGAGTAGAGCGCAAAGTTGTAGCTTCTTTCCGCTCTAAGCCACCTGGCGCCAAGCGGCTGCGGTGAGCCCTCAATTTGCGACCAGTTGGTCATGGCTCCTTTCCCTACTCATCGCGCATAGCGAAAAACAGCAGCTTTTATGTGATCCAAGTGTCGCCGTTCATGCGCAAAAAAGACGCGCCGGGTCTATATGCAAAAGGCAAACTAAGTCCCCACCGCCTTGAGTGGCTGCTCTGACTCGGCCGCTGCGACGTGGCTTTTGACGCGGATGAAACTGTCGGGGCTGACCGAGATCGAATCGATTCCCGCATGCACGAGGAACCGGGCGAATTCCGGGTGGTCGCTCGGCGCCTGTCCGCATAAGCCAACCTTGCGATTGAGCTTATGCGCAGATGGGATCACGCTCGCGATAAGCGTGGTGACGGCTTCGTCCTGTTCGTTGAACAGCGGGGCGAGTTGCTCGGAATCGCGGTCGACGCCAAGCGTCAATTGCGTCAGATCATTGCTGCCGATCGAAAAGCCGTCGAAACGCTCGGCGAACTTCTCAGCGAGAATCACGTTCGATGGAATCTCACACATGACGTAAACCTCCAGGCCATTTTCGCCTCGGCGCAGACCATTGTCTGCCATTGCCTTCAAGGTCTTGTCCGCTTCTCCAATCGTCCTGCAGAACGGTATCATCACCACGACGTTGCGCAGTCCGATCTCCTCACGCACCTTGCGGAGGGCACGGCATTCGAGGGCGAAACCTTCGCGATAGCCCTCACTGTAATAGCGGCTCGCGCCGCGCCATCCGAGCATGGGATTCTCTTCGTTTGGCTCGAACTGCCTGCCGCCGATAAGCTGCGCATACTCATTTGTTTTGAAATCGCTCATCCGCACGATCACCGGGTTCGGATAGCGTGAAGCCGCGATCCTGGCGATTGCGAAGGCAAGGGTGTCGACGAAGTATTGCGTCTTGTCCTCGAACCCCTGCGTGAGTCGCATAATCCGCCGCCGCGCCGCGACATCTTTGAGCTCCGCGAACTTCACCAACGCCATTGGATGGATCTTGACGATGCTGTTGATGATGAACTCCATGCGCGCAAGGCCGATGCCGTCAGCGGGCAGCCGCCACCAGCGCATCGCGGCGGCCGGGTTAGCCATGTTGAGCATTACCTTGGTTCTGGTACGGGCGATGTTTTCGAGCGCGAGGTCGCGCACCTCGAATTCGCCAACCCCGTCGTACACGTAGCCCATATCGCCCTCGGCGCAGGACACTGTCACTTCGCGCCCGCTGCCAAGCACGACCGTGGCCTTACCGGCGCCGACGATCGCGGGAAGCCCCAATTCGCGACTGACGATCGCGGCGTGCGAGGTGCGCCCACCATGATCGGTGATGATGGCTGCAGCCCGCTTCATGATCGGCATCCAGTCCGGGTCCGTAGTTTCGGTGACCAGGATCGCGCCGTCCTTGAATTTGGCGATCTCGGCGGGACTCTTGAGTCTGCACACCGCTCCGGTGGCGATCGCGTCGCCGATCGCGAGACCGGTGAGCAGGCGCTCGCCCTTGCGCTTGAGGGTATAGGTCTTCAGCGACCCGGCCTCCCTGCGCGACTGCACGGTCTCCGGGCGAGCCTGGACGATGAAGAGTTCGCCGGTCTCGCCGTCCTTTGCCCATTCAATGTCCATCGGGCGGGCGTAGTGCGACTCGATAGCAACCGCCCACCGCGCAAGTGTCAGGATGTCCTCGCGGTCGAGAGCAAAGCTTGCTCGCTCATCCTTCGACGTGCTGACGGTGCGCGTGGTCTTGCGGCCGCCCTCGCCGTAAACAATCTTCTTCGCCTTCGCCCCCAGGGTCCTCTCCAGAATCGGTGCGAGTCCGTCTTGCATCAGCAAAGGCTTGAACACGACGTACTCGTCCGGCTCGATAATTCCCTGAACCACAGCCTCCCCGAGTCCCCAGGCCGCGCTTATGAGTACCGTGTCTGGAAAGCCGGTCTCCGTATCGATCGAAAACATCACTCCGGCACTACCTTTGTCGGAGTGGACCATCCTTTGAACACCGACCGACAGGGCAACCTTCATATGATCGAAGCCGTGGTTCTCGCGGTATACGATGGCGCGGTCGGTGAACAGGGACGCAATACATCGGCGGACCGCATCCAGCAGATTCTTCTCACCGCGAATGTTGAGAAAGCTTTCCTGCTGGCCTGCGAAGCTAGCGTCGGGCAAGTCTTCGGCGGTGGCGCTGCTTCTCACGGCAACATCGAGATCTTTCTTCTCGGCACCTGCTGAAAGCCTGCGATACGCGGCACGGATCGCCTCGGCCAGCGCAGGCGGGAACTGCGCGCGCCCGATCATGTCGCGTATCGCCTTCGCTCCCGCCGCGAGAGTGAGAGTTTTGGTCTTTATCTCAGCCAGCTTGGCCGCTATTGCCGGGCGAAGACCAGTGGCGTCGACGAACCCCCAGTAGCCACCAGCCGTCACCGCAAAGCCGTCGGGCACGGGAATACCCTGTCCGCGCATGTTCCTGGTCATCTCGCCGAGCGAGGCATTCTTGCCGCCCAACTGGCTAATGTCCGAAGAACGCTCGTCCGAAAACCAGATGATATAATTATTATCCATGCTTTTATCCTGCCCGTTCCGGCAGCCGCGCTACGCCGGCTACGGATCAGGCCACGCTTTGCCCTGTCCTCAGGTGAGCTTGTCATATCATTGGGGAGCCATACCACACGCTGGGTAATTGACGCCCGGAACCCGGCTCGTTGCGACCAGCAATGCTCGAATCAGGATCCACGACCTGTTGACCGCTATCGAATGTTCCGAGCAACTCGTATCATTGTTTCGGGTTCGTTCGGATTAGCGGTAAATGCAGGAAGCTTTTCAAAATTCAAAGGCGGCTCCGAAGGAATCGCGAGGAGCCGTTACTCGAATTCGCGGTTCGGTCGTTGATGTGGATTTTCCGTCGGAGAAACTGCCGCCGATAAACGATGCGCTCATCATAGAGTCTGATGGTGATGCTCGACTTGTGGTCGAGGTGCAGGAGCATCTTGACCGACGCACGGTTCGCGGCGTCGCGATGGAAAATACGGCGGGTCTGCGCCGCGGCGCGGCGGTCTGGCAGACCGGCGGTCCAATTCAGGTGCCTGTCGGAGAGCAGGTGCTCGGCCGTCTAATCAACGTGATTGGAGCTCCCATCGATCGGCTTGGAGCCTTCGCGTCCGACGTCAAGCGCTGGCCGATTCATAGAGACTCGCCGTCGATCAGCCGCCAGGATCACAAGCGCGAAGTCTTCCGCACCGGCATTAAGGTCGCCGACCTGCTCGCGCCTCTCGCCAGGGGCGGCAAAGCCGGAATGTTCGGTGGCGCGGGCGTTGGCAAAACCGTGCTGATCATGGAACTTATTCGCAGCACGGTCGAGAAGTACTCCGGCATTTCAGTGTTTGCGGGAATCGGCGAGCGTTCACGCGAAGGCCACGAACTACTCGCCGAACTCCGCCAATCGGGAGTCCTCAGCCGGACCGCCCTGATCTTTGGTCAGATGAATGAGCCGCCCGGCGCACGGTGGCGCGTGGGCATGACGGCATTGACCGTCGCCGAGTATTTCCGCGACGTAATGCGCCGCGACGTTTTGCTTCTGATGGACAATGTGTTTCGCTTCGTCCAGGCGGGATCGGAAGTGTCCGGCATGCTCGGGCGCCTTCCTTCGAGGGTCGGGTATCAGCCTACGCTTGCCACCGAAATCGCTGAGCTGGAGGAGCGAATCGCATCCGTTGCCGGTGCGTCGGTGACGGCTGTCCAGGCGGTTTACGTACCAGCCGATGATTTTACCGATCCTGCCGTGGTCGAAACTTTTCGTCACCTGGACTCTTCGGTCGTGCTGTCGCGCGATATGGCAGCGGAAGGACTTTACCCGGCGATCGACCCCTTGGCTTCGACCTCGGTGCTGCTCGACCCACGGGTTGTGGGCGCGGAGCATTACTCAGTCGCTGAGGAGGTGCGTCGAACGATTGCACGCTACAAGGAACTCCAGGAAATCATCTCGCTCCTCGGCGTCGAAGAGTTGAGCGCAGAAGACCGCAGAATCGTGGCACGCGCGCGGCGACTGGAGCGGTTTCTCACGCAGCCGTTTTTGGTCACCGAGCAATTTACGGGAATAACGGGGAAGTCGATCGCTATCGAGGACACGATCAAGGGCTGCGGTGCGATATTATCGGGTGAAGGCGACGAATGGGCGGAAGGCTCATTCTACATGGTCGGCACTTTCGAGGACGCGCGCCAGAAGGAGCTCGCTACGCGCAAGGCGTAGCCATGGGACGATGCCGATGAAGCTCGTTGTCACCACACCCACCGAGATCACTGTAGAGGAAGAGCCGGTGCGCTATGTCCGTGCCGAGGATTCCAGCGGGGCCTTCGGAATTGAACCGCGCCACGCAGACTTCCTGACCACGCTTACCATCTGTGTCGTCAGGTGGCGCGACGACCGGAACGTCGAGCATTATGTTGCGGTTCGCGGGGGCGTGCTTCGCGTACGAGACGGGAAAGTTGTCGAAATCGCAACGCGCGAGGCAGTTGTGAACGACGACTTCGGGCATCTGCGCAGTGAGGTTCTTTCGGCGATGATAAAGAACCTCGAGGCGGAGCAGTCTGCGAGATCGGGAGTACTCAGCCTGGAACACGCGGCGATTCGGCAGATCTATCGCTACCTGCGGCCGGCGGATCGGCCGATTATGGCGAAGCCGCAAGAGTAGCCGCTGGATCCTCTCGTGGTGAACGGAAAAGAACCCGGCGATCGCAAGCGGAAGCGCGAGGAGCAGGAATTGGAAGAAGCCGTCGAACGCGCACAGCGCAGACGCGAGCATTGGTTACGGACCGGCGAATGGCCACTCGGGCGGGCGCTGGCGATGATGGGGCGGTTCGGCTGGACCATCATCGCACCGATTCTGCTCGGCGCTTTTGTCGGCCGGTGGCTTGACCGGACTTTCAACACCGGAGTGTTCTGGAGCGCAGCCTTGGTCTTCGCGGGATCTGCGGTGGGCTTCTGGGGAGTCTGGAGGGCGATGAATAGCGAATGATGGAAGCGATTGTTCTGCGACTTCTGCCTTACTGCGCGTTGGGCGCCTTGCTGGGGTTCGCTTACTTTTCTGCGCTCGGTTTGAACGTGCGCCTTTATATGAGCTCCAAGCCGGGCTGGGGTGCGGGGCTCCTGCACCTGGCGCGCCTTCTCCTGATGGTCGCGGTCTTTACTCTCTGCGCCCGCCAAGGCGCGTCCTCTTTACTGGCGAGCGTGGTCGGCTTTGAGCTGATGCGGAAGGTCGCAGTCAATCAGCAAAAGCTCGCGCTTGAGAGGAAGTCATGAACCAATCGCCACTGGCGACCGCCGTTCTGTTCCATGTCGGTTTCGTCCCGATCACCCGTACGGTTGTAACGACGTGGGGATTGATGGCCGTGCTAACGCTCGGATGCTGGGTTGCGACCCGCGCCTTTCGGGTCGTAGCCGGTGGCTGGCAGACGGTGATCGAAACAGTCGTCTCGGGAATCGAGGAGCAGATTCAGGCGTTACTCGGTCGCGACGCAGCCCCGTTCCTGCCGCTGCTGGGAACGCTTTTCATCTTCCTGGTGGTCGCGAATCTGTCCGGGATTGTCCCGGGGCTCAAGGCGCCGACCGCGTCGATAGAGACCCCGGCCGCGCTTGCCTCGATTGTCTTTCTCTCAGTGCATTTCTACGGTGTACGGTTCCAAGGTCTCGCTCCATATCTGAGGGGCTATCTCAAGCCGAATCCCGCCTTGCTGCCGCTCAACGTATTGTCGGAGATTACCCGGTCCTTTTCCTTAGCGGTGCGCCTGTTTGGCAACATCATGAGCGACGACCTGGTGATCGCAATCGTGGTGGCACTGGCGGGGCTGTTGGTCCCCATCCCATTTATGGCGTTCGCGATCCTGGTCGGGCTGGTGCAGGCGTATATCTTCAGTGTTCTGGCTACCGTCTATATCGGCGGCGGTATCGGTACAATCACGAAGTGACGGAGGTTGCAAGATGACGGTTCAGATGCTGAGCATAATCGGCGCGGTAATCGCCGTTACGATCGGCTCGATCGCGCCGGCGCTTTCCGAAGGCCGCGCAATCGTGGCCGCGATGGAAGGTATCGCGCGTCAGCCTGAGGCCGCGGGTTCGTTGTCGCGCACATTGTTCGTTGGTCTTGCGATGATAGAAACGATGGCGATCTACTGCCTCGTGGTTGCGCTGCTGCTCTTGTTCGCAAACCCATTCGTGGTGCGATGAACTTCAATTGGTGGACGTTCGCGCTACAGGCCGCCAACTTCCTCATACTGGTCTGGCTGCTGCAGCGCTTCCTGTTCAAGCCGGTGAAGGCAATCGTTGCGCGACGTAAAGAGGAAATTTCACACGTTCTGGCCGAGGCGTCGGCGGAAAAGGAAGGCGCCGAGCGGCTGAAGCAGGAGCTCGAGGGAAAAAGGTCCCAGATCGACGCCGAGCGTCAAAAGATGCTCGACGAGGGGCGGGCGCAACTATCCGCGGAACGTCAAAAGATGCTCGAGGAAGCGAGCGGCGAAGGGGCAAAAATCAGGGATCAGGCCTCGAAGCGGCTCGATGAGGAGCGCGCCGCCGCCGGCAACGAGTTGTTCGAACGGACCATCGCGCTGGCGACGAACCTGGCCGAGCGGCTGTTGCGCGAACTGGCCGTCCCATCAATGGAGCAGCCATTTCTTGGACGAGTGATCGATTATCTCGATCGGCTGCCGGCGGAAGAGCGCACCAAGCTCACTTCGCGGGCGAGTGCCGAAACCGTGTTGGTGACAACCGCTCATCCGCTCGGCGCCCAGGAGCAAGCGCAATGGCATGAGCAACTCGCAAAGCGGCTCGGAACAGACTTGAGCATCGAGTTCAGCGCTGATCCGGCGCTTATCGCCGGTACCGTAATGACGTTTCCGCACGCGATCCTGCGTTTCAATTGGCGCGATAGTCTGACCATGGCACTGAAAGAGTTCCACACCGATGAGCAGCCTCGCTGAATCGATAAGCGCTCGCTTGCAAAGGGCGAGCGACATGCTGAGCGGGCTCAAAGTCGAGCCGCGGCTGGATCTGATCGGGCGGGTTGAGCGGATTGGCGACGATGTCGCAAGCGTTCGCGGGCTGCCGGAGGCACGACTCGGCGAACTGCTGCTGTTTGAAAGATCGGATGGCGGCGAGCCAGTTGCAGGTATCGTGCTGACGCTCGATCCCGACTTGATCGGATGTGCGTTGCTCGGCACGGCGAGCGGAGTCGGGGCCGGCAACCTGGTACGAGGGACCGGAGCGGTGGCGAGCGTGCCGGTGGGAGAAAAGCTTCTGGGTCGTACCGTAAGCGCGCTCGGAATTCCCCTTGACGGGGGACCGCCAATCGATGCGGCGAGCATAGAGCCGGTCGAGCGGCCGGCGCCGGCCATCGTCGATCGGGATTTCGTAAACACCGCGCTTAACACTGGTCTCCTGGTAATCGACGCGATGTTGCCGTTAGGCCGCGGGCAGCGCGAGCTGATCATCGGGGATCGCGAAACCGGCAAGACCGCGATCGCAATCGACGCAATGATCAATCAGCGCGATACCGGCGTAATCTGTGTCTATTGTGCAGTCGGGCAGAAGACCTCATCGGTGAGCCAGCTGATCGAAGCGGTCAAACAGTATGGAGAGCCGCAGCGTTGCATCTTTGTCTTCGCCCCAGCCGACGACCCTCCCGGCGTCCAGTGGCTGGCCCCATATGCAGCTTGCACCATGGCGGAGTATTTCTCGGAAAAGGGCGGCGATGCACTGCTGATAATCGACGATCTCAGCAAGCACGCAGTGATCTACCGGCAGTTATCGCTCCTGCTGCGCAATCCGCCGGCTCGTGAGGCTTATCCTGGAGATATCTTTTACATCCATTCCCGGCTGCTGGAGCGCGCGGCCAAGCTAAGTCCGGAGCGCGGAGGAGGATCTCTCACCGCGCTGCCTATCGCGGCGACCCAGGAAGGCAATCTCTCCGCCTACATACCGACCAATCTTATCTCGATCACAGACGGGCAGATCGTGCTCGATCCGCGCCTGTTCCACGAAGGACAAAAGCCTGCTGTCAATGTCGGCAAGAGCGTGTCCCGCGTCGGCGGCAAGACGCAATCGCCGGCCATGCGCAAGCTCGCTGAGACCCTGAAACTTGAGTACGCGCAGTTCCTCGAACTCGAGATTTTCACCCGGTTCGGAGGCATGGTGGACGAGCGCACGCGCAATATCATAGAGCACGGTCGCCGAATTCGGGCCGTTCTGACGCAGCCGCAATACGAGCCGCTCTCGTTAGCCCATCAGGTGGCTTTGCTGATGGCGATCGACGAAAAGCTGATTGACCGGCTTTCCGTCGACAAGGTCGCCGAACTGCGAACGGCGATCGGCGAGTGGCTGAATACACAAGGCGGCGAACATGGTCGCCGAATCAACACCACTGGCGACCTCGACACCGATGGGCGCGCGGCGGTCGTGGCGGCCCTTACGGAGCTGATCGAACGACTGACTGTCCACACGCTTCCGTCAGGTAAAGGCTGATGGCACAGGAAAGGGACATCTTAACCCGCATCGCGTCACTCGATGAATTGCTAAACATTGTTTCGGCAGTCCGCGCGATCGCCGCAGCGCAAATGCAACAGGCCTTGCGATCGCTCGAAGCGATTCGCCGTTACTCCGAGATGGTCCGTGAGGCACTGTCCGATGCCGCAACATTGCTGCCCTCCGACGGTAGGGTTGCCCCCATAGCCGGACTGTCCGACTCCGGGTTGATCGTATTTTGCGCTGAGCACGGCCTGTGCGGCGGCTTCAACGAACAGCCCCTGCGTCTCGTGGAGAGTACCCTGGCGGATCGCGCAGCCAGGTATCGGTTGATCGTTGTCGGATCGCGCGGTGGCCAAATTTGCCGTGAACGCGGGATAAAGCCCGACCTGGTGCTGCCGATGGCAACTCATTGCGCGGGTGTTACGGGCGCGGCCCGGCGCGTTGCGACGGAGGTCTACCGGATGTTCAGTGATGGCCGAATTGCAGGGCTTGAAGCCGTTTACGCGCAGCAGGCAGGAAGTCAGTTCTCGCGGGTTGAGCGGCATCGGCTGCTACCGCTCGAGATACCGGTTGTCGAAAGGCGCCCGTGGGCAATACCACCTCTAATCAACCTGAGTCCACGCCGTCTGTTCGATGATATCGTCGGCGAGTACTTCTTCGCAGTGTTGGAGAACGCCGCAATGCAATCGTTCTTCAGCGAGAACTCAACTCGTTTCCGCACGATGGAAGCCGCGCATCAGAACATTGGAAACAAATCCGAGGAGCTTACGAAACTTGCGCGCCGCCTCAGGCAGGAGGCCGTGACGACGGAGATTCTCGATCTGATCGGCGGTGCCGAAGCCCTTTCATCCGGGTGAAAACTACTGCGGTTGCGGATACCGTGCTGCGTCGAAAATGTGAAGGCGAGGCTATGAGCGAACAAACACGGGCCAGTCATCCGAAGGAGCGTCTTTTACCCACCGACGTAGAGGGATTCGATTCCCTGGCGGAGCTTGCCCTGGATATGCGTTCGTCGTGGAATCACGCCACCGACCAGGTGTGGCGGCAGCTTGATCCTGTGCTGTGGGAGCTCACGCATAACCCTTGGGTCGTCCTCCAGACGGTCTCGCGGGAGAAACTCCAGGGTGTTTTAGCCGCTCCCGC
>JBEKJC010000026.1:0-65673 GCA_050011435.1 Binataceae bacterium (SeqCode) | reverse complement strand
AGCAGATCCGCCGCTGCCATCCGCCGCCGTTCCAGTCCCTCAAAGTCCCGCCGCACCCCTGCTGCATTACCCATGGCAGCAGGCTACCATATGTATCTATATTATGCAAGAGTCAATAGATGCCTTCGCGAAGCCACTCATCAAAGATGAAACGCTGGTCTTCTTCTATGCGCCGCGAACGCCGCTTTGCGATGACGAGCGGCGAGCGATTCTTGGAGTTGCATTCCTCGAAACAAAATCCGAGCTAGTTGAGTATCCGTACGAGGGTGGCAGCCCGAGAGATCGACTTCAGGCAATGGTATGGGAACGGCCCATCCAGCATTCGTTGCGGCCACGACGAAAGAAAGGGACGGGATTCAGCGGAGGATTCGTGATGCCGTACCACGAAGTCCTAAAGCTCGCAGAACGGGACCCAACGGTCGATCCCGCCGAGTTCGTGGCGTTCGTTCCCAACGACGTGCGCATGCAGTTCTCTTACGGCAGCGAGCAGGTCTCCCATGGTGTCGCGGCAGCCGTTTTGACTGCTTCGCGAAATGCGCTGGAAAAAATCGGAACGAAACTTGAAGGGCCATGGACTAACTACATCAGCTGGATTGATGAACGGCTGTCTCGCCTTTGGCGGCTACAAGGCCCCGCCCCAGGACTTGGCGTGACATTGTCCGCGCTTCACAAGGGGTTCAATGGAACATTATTCGCAGTCACACTTTCGGACGTTCTCGGTGAAAATGAAGATCCGTGGCCGATCGTAGACTTGATCTTTTCGGGCGGGCAGAACGCGCCGGCCGGGGCTCCGAAGGTTACTGCAGCCCTTCGCAGGCGGTGGGCTAACGTCAAAAGTGATCCAAAGCGACTCGCGTCACTGAAACTCCTTGCACGCTTCGAACTAACGAATGATCAAGCCTATCGAGCTGTGAACGATACTGAGCATTCGAGCGTGCTGAGCAATCCTTATGTGTTATACGAGGACGATCGCAAAAGTCTCGACGGCGTGTCGTTCGCGACGATCGATCGTGGGGTTTATCCTGGTACCGAGATAGCTGACGCGCATCCGCTACCCGCAGAGTGTGACCGCAGTCTCGATGAACCGGATAATCCGCTCCGGCTACGGGCGGCCTGCGTCCATATTCTTGAGGAAGCCGCTGCGCAGGGTGACACTCTTCTGCCTGCAGACCGCGTAAAGGATGCATGCGGGGAGCTGAATCTTACGCGACCGTTGCCTCTCGACGCCGAGATGCTCGATATTTTCCGGCAGGATTTCAAACCAGCAGTCCATGTCGGTGGCGAAAAGGCGAAGCCGACCGTCCAACTGGAACGATACGTTCAATATCGTGAGCTTATCGAGGAGGCGGTCAAGGACCGCCTCAGATCCAAGCCGAAAAAGGTCGTCATTGAGTGGAGAGCCTCCTTAAATCGCAAATTCGGGAACCCGAGGCCGGACGACGTCGATGAACTGCGTGCGCGTCAAGAGAAAGAGGTCGCCTTAGATCGGCTCGCCGAAAGTCGAATAGCTGCTTTGGTCGGTCCAGCGGGGACGGGCAAAACGACCGTTCTCGAGCTCTTGCTTCAACAGCATGGTGTGGTGGGCGCTCGCGTTCATCTTCTGGCGCCGACTGGGAAAGCCCGTGTCCGTCTCGCTCAGGAAACCAATAGACCTGGAGAGGGCGAGACCATAGCTCAATTTCTGTTGGCCTTAGATCGGTACGACAAGGTGACGGGCCGCTATTTCCCCAATCCTGCAACTGCCAAAACCGAAGCGACTACCTGCATCGTCGATGAATCTTCGATGATGACCGAAGACATGTTAGCGGCCATCGTGGATGCAATACCTGATAGCTGTCGTCTGATCCTGGTCGGAGACCCGTATCAGCTGCCCCCAATCGGTGCGGGGTGTCCGTTCGTGGACATTATTGAGTTCCTGCGGCGAAGCCATGCCGAGGCCATAGGAGAACTAACAGTACCAAGACGGCAGGACAGCACCTCAAAAGACGGCCGTCGAACGGCCCCACTGGAGCGATCGGACGTCCAACTAGCTGCGATCTTTTCTGGACGTGCGCTCCTTCCAGGTGAGGATGAGATCGCTGCTCGAATATTGACTTCTACCGACGACGAATTTGTGAAGTGTCGCCGGTGGGATAAAACGGCCGACCTACCGACCCTCCTGAAAACGCTTTTCAAAGAAGAATTCAGTGCGAATGACGACACTCTGCAAAGCAGGTTTGAAGAATTCCTTGGTGCAGTTCGAAACCAAAAGGGATACCTCAACTTTGAAAATGGTTGTTCCGACGGAGCGTCAGATTGGCAGATCCTATGCGTTACCAAGACTCAGCCCGGTGGCTCCATCCACCTGAACCGCCACATTAAGGAAACATACCGGGGCGAGAGGTTAAAGAAAGCGATCGAGTCAAATCACGTTCCACACTTCCGAGATTGGTTTAGATTCATTAAACCGCGGGGCCCGGAGCAAATTACATACGGCGACAAAGTGATTTGCGTGCGAAATCATTTTCGCAGCCCATGGATGTATGTTCAAAAAAAGAGAGGTCCCGAAGACGAATATATAGCCAACGGCGAAATAGGTATGGTGGTCGGGCAGTGTGCCTACGGTAAAAGCAACCCTCGCTTTACACACGTAGAGTTCTCCGGCCGACCGGATCGGTCGTTTAGTTTTGGCGCTGGTGCTTTCCGCGAAGAAGGACAGCCACATCTCGAACTGGCCTACGCGATCACGGTCCACAAAGCACAGGGTAGCGACTTTGATACCGTAATTCTGCTGCTTCCACAACACAGTAGATTGTTGTCTCGGGAGATGATCTACACAGCGCTAACGCGACAGAAGCGCCGAATCTGGATCTTACATCAGGGCCCGCTTGACACGATACTAGCTTATCGTCACTACTCGTTTTCGGATATTGCCGCACGCCTTACCAACCTCCTGCGCGAGCATCGGCTACAGCAAGTCCCGAACCCGGTCGGCCTACCGCCCGGTCTTCTGCCATTAAGCAGAGGCTTTCTTGAAGAACGCCTCGTCCATAGGACAATTCGAGGTGAGATGGTTAGCTCCAAATCGGAACTCGCGATTGCCAATATTCTCTACTCGCTGGAACGCGAAGGGCGGCTGGCATACGTCGTGGAACCTCCACTGCCTTTTGCTGATAACGCAAAAGGCCGTTGGGCAGATTTTCAGATCAGATGTCGCGGTGACACTTGGTTTTGGGAGCACTGCGGAATGATGGATGACGAGAGCTATCGCCGGCGTTGGACGAGAAAAGAAAGGCTATACCGGGAGAACGGTTTCACACGCTACACCGACGAGAATCCGTCCGGACGCCTGATAGTCACCGAAGACGGATCGGGCGAGGGTCTGGACTCGCAGGCTATTGCACTTCTCGCTCGCAAGCTCTTCAGCTCGGCGGATTAGTGCGAAACGTTCTCGCAGCGCTCCGTGTCAAGACGGCGCATCTCCTCGGCCGCGAGCGCCGACATGGCGGCGAATGCCCTCGAGAACGCCTTGGCGATGGGTGATAGCTGACGCTGTAGTCGGTTGGGAAGGCCATGCCAGGCGGGAACGGAACCAGCGGCTGAGCCGGTCGACCCTTTATTTTTCTTTCTCGCTAGCTTTTTCCGGCGCTTTCCTGTCGCGACGCGCTCTGAACTTGCCATCCACTGCGTCTCAAATAGCGTAGATGAATCAACAGATAATCGGCGACTTGGGCTCAACTTGGGCCGTCCCTAATGGAGTTGATACGAAAGCTTGAGGCGAAGCGTAGGCGTCGGCAGGCGGTACCGGAATTGTAGTCAGGCGGGACGAGCATCATCATTCTCTTTCCCTTCGGGGTCGACCACGCTGCGGACGGCTTCGGTCGAGCCGTCGGAAAAGCTTTTCCCTGCTACTCACGCCCTGTGGTCGGATGCCGGCATTGGGTGTAGAAAAGCGTTGAGTCGCTTGTTGGCGGGGGGCCTCGATGCGCTGCTCAAACTGTGGGTCCGAGAATCCAGTCGGAAAGAAGTACTGCTCTGAATGCGGTGTTGGACTTCTCATGCGCTGCCCACGGTGCAATGCAGAGCACGCACCCGCCGCGAAGTTCTGTGGCGAATGCGGTGCTCCTTGCGACTCGTCAATCGGCACTCCAGTTTCCGCGATCCCACCGCTTCAATCGCCGGAAGTGGCCGGCGAGCGGCGCCATTTGACGGTGCTGTTCTGCGACCTGGTCGGCTCGACCTCGATTGCCGCGCGGCTCGACCCCGAGCAATGGCGCGAGACCCTCGCCGGATTCCATCGCGCCGCCACCGAAGCGATCACGCGCTTCGATGGCCACGTCGCAAAGTACCTCGGCGACGGCGTGATGGCTTACTTCGGCTGGCCCGCCGCCCACGACAACGATGCAGAGCGTGCCGCCCGCGCGGGACTCGCGCTGCTCGACGCGATTGCCAAGCTCAACGAGCAGCCTGGCCATGCGAAATTATCTGCTCGAGTCGGCATCGATTCGGGTCTGGTGGTGATCGGCCAAGGCGCGGGCAGCGCGGCCGAGGTCTTCGGCGAGGTGCCGAATATCGCATCGCGGGTGCAGGAAACCGCCGCACCGGGCACCGTCGCGATCACCGGCGCGACGCAGCGGCTGGTCGCCGGCCTGTTCGTCGTCGAGGATTGCGGCGCGCAGGAACTCAAGGGCATCGAACAGCCGCTCCAGCTCTATCGCGTGGTGCGGCCGAGCGGGATGGGCGGGCGCTTTCGGGCGATGGCCGCGACGCGCGGGATGACTCCGTTCGTCGGGCGCGAGGACGAATTGCGTTCGCTGCTGCACCGCTGGGATCGCGTCCTCGACGGCGAGGGTCAGGTCGTCACGATCATCGGCGAAGCCGGCATCGGCAAGTCGCGCCTGGTGCAGCGCTTTCGCGAGGAGATTGCCGCTACCCCCCATACCTGGCTCGAATGTGCGACAGCGCCATTTTTCCAGAACACGCCCTTCTATGCGGTCGCCGACATGTTGCAGCAGAGCTTTCACTGGGACGCGAGCCATACTCTCGAACATCGGCTGGCCGCACTGGAAGCGTCGCTCGGGCTGGCCGGGCTCGACCCGGACGAAGCCGTGCCATTGATCGCGCCGCTGTTGGAACTGCCGATTGGCAACCGCTATCCGCCGCTGTCGATGGCCCCGGACCAGCAGCGCAAGCGGCTGCTCGCCACGGTGGTCGCATGGGCGTTCGGCACCGCCAAGGCTCAGCCGCTGGTGATCGCGACCGAAGATCTGCACTGGGCCGATCCTTCGACGCTGGAGTTGACGCAACTGCTGGTTGAACAGGGAGCGTCCACGCCACTGCTGCTCTTATACACGGCGCGGCCCGAGTTCCACGCGCCGTGGCCGATGCGCCCGCATCACACGCAGCTCAACCTCAACCGGCTGACCGCGCGCAACGTCCGTACGATGGTCGCGCAAGTCGCCGCCAGAATTGCCATCGCGGACGAGACCGTCGCGACGGTGGTCGAGCGCACCGGCGGGGTGCCGCTGT
Organism: Binataceae bacterium (SeqCode); assembly: GCA_050011435.1. Lineage (GTDB taxonomy): Bacteria > Desulfobacterota > Binatia > Binatales > Binataceae > JADMIL01. The sequence continues at coordinate 60,165 of JBEKJC010000026.1, read as the reverse complement.
TCGTCGAGGAGTTGACGCGCGCGGTGCTCGAGAGCGGCGACGCGAAGCTCAGCGGACACGAGATTCCCGCGACGCTGCATGACTCCTTGATGGCGCGACTCGATCGCTTGGGTCCGGCCAAGGAAATTATTCAGGTCGGCGCCGTCATCGGCAATGAGTTCTCTTATGAACTGCTGCACGCGGTCCATCCTATCCGCGAAGGTGAACTGCAAGCGGCGCTGCAGAAGCTGACCGACGGGGAACTGCTCTATGTGCGCGGCATCGCGCCGGAGGCGACCTACCAGTTCAAGCATGCGCTGATCCGGGACGCAGCCTACGAAGCTCTACTCAAGAGCCGGCGCAAGGACCTGCATCGGCTCGTAGCACGTACGATCGATGAACAATTCGCCCCGCTCAAGGAGGCAAATCCCGAGGTCCTCGCACGCCACTGGGCTGAAGCCGGCGAAGCTGAGAGATCGATAGCTGAGTGGTCGAAGGCGGGTAAGGCTGCATATGCGCGGAACGCATTCATGGAGGCGCTGGAAAGCTATAAGCAAGCTGTGGCGCTCGTCGGCCTGTTGCCGGAGTCTCCTGAGCGTGATCTTCGTGAACTAGAGCTTAGTGATCTCGTCGTTATCATGCTCTATGTCACCAAAGGATACGCCGCGCCGGAAACGGTCGACGCAATTGCGCGCTTCGCAGCATTGGCCGAAAAGAGTGGCAACCTGCCGCAGCTCGTGCGTTCGGTGTTCCGGAGAGGCTTCACCGCCTTTGTCTCAGGCGACCTGGCAGCAGCTGGCACCCTTGCCGATGAGGCGCTTGCCCTCGCGCAGCGTGAGGGAGGTTCCCATGATCTTGCGGCCGCGCACGGGCTACAGATATGGGTGCGTTATTGGCGTGGAGACCTCCTCGGCGTTGAGGAGCATTTCGCAAACGGACTCAAATTCTTCGACGATCCCGGCTACAGACGAGCCCGCGGCGGAGGCGCCATACCAGGCTTTGCTTATGCGAGCTGGAGCGCGTGGACGTTGGGGCAAACAGAGATCGCGCACAAGCGCGAGGCCCAGATGATGGCCGTCGTGACTGCAAACGACCCGTACGACGTAGCATATTCGAAAGCGCTGGCCGCGCGGCTTCGCGGTTACATGAGAGAGTACAAACAAGCCGAGGCACTGGCGACGAGCGCGCTCGAACTATCGGAGAAACATCACCTTCCATATCCGACAGCACTTTCCCGATGCGTTCTAGGTCAGGCGCGAGCACAGCTCGGCAGCGCGGCCGAGGGTATTGATCTGATCCGGAAGGGAATCGCAGGTTTGCTCGAAATCGGGTCGCGCTTCGGCATCAGCAACTACATCGCTTACTTGGCCGAGGCGCAGAAGTGCGAAGGCTCTATCACCGACGCATTTGAAACGGTCGAACGAGCGCTCCAGGCGAATCCCGACGAACTCCTTTACCGCCCCGAGACGCTTCGCATACGCGGCGAACTGCGACTCAAACAGGGGAATACAGGTTTAGCCAAGGCTGACTTCCGCGAGGCGATCGCGCTCGCGCAATCGATGAGCGCGAAGTCTTGGGAACTCCGCGCAACTGTGAGCCTCGCACGACTGCTCGATGACCAGGGTCGTCGCGGCGAAGCGCGCACAATGCTCGCGGACATCCACGGCTGGTTCACCGAAGGCTTCGATACCGCTGACCTAAAGGACGCCAAGGCCTTGCTCGAACAGCTCGGTGCTTAGAGAGGACCTCCTCGAATTGTGCAGCTGAGAATCAGGCGGAGCCCTGCTTCTGTTCGTCCGTGATCGCGGGGGGCTCGCTTGCGCCGGAATCCTCTTCGCCCTGCACCAATGTAATTCGCGCAGGATCAATGGTGAACCTCATCGCAGCGGAAGCGGCTGTCAGGACGACAAAAAGCGGAATGAGGGAGCAGGCGATGCGCGAGAGCGCTCTCAAGTTGGACGGAATCATCCGCCGTCATCAGAAAGAATTAAACCTTCCGGGCGTCGTCGGTATCTATCAAGTCGGGGCCGACGCCATACCACGGATGGATCCGCGTGATGGTCAAGGAATTGACACCCCAACTTGACCATCAATTGCCAAGCGAACTCGAAGGCGTTTGGATTCAGGTCGTGGACCAAACGCGATACGACGAGAAAGTCGCGGTCGCCAGGCAGGCCATGGACGCAAATACCCACTGGCTGCTGAAACAACCAGGAATCGAGTCGATAGGTATTGGCGGTGATCCATACGACGTTATGGATGTCTGGATTGTGATCGAAGTCGATAAAATAACTCCACAGGTGCGGCAGGAAATTCCGGCTGAAATGGGCGGCTTCCCAGTTCATTTGCGGGAGATTGGCGGACCTATTCGCTTGCTCTAATCAATCGGCCGGCTCAATCCTGTCCGCGGAGATGCAGAAGTGCCGCCGCGGGCTGAAACCACGACTGGTCGTGACGATTGATTATCTGGAACGGACGGCCGCCAATCACTTGCGGCATCCGATGTTCGCGGGGCTAACAGAGAATTCGGCGTTTAAGAGCGCAGAGCCACGTTTGAAGATATAGGAAACATTCTTTCAATTGACGCCCGCGAACTACCTAACCTAATGTTCGGAACTCAATATCAGGGGGGGCTCTAAACATGATATTGCGTGCTTTGCTTGTGACCGTACTGACTGCCGTTTTGTCTACCAGCATGCCGTCAGCCAGAGCTCAAGCGCCGACCCCCGCGCCATCAGGTCGGAATTCTTCCTCGTGCTCAATTCACAGCTATTGCGGAGACTGCAATGTGACGTGTCCCGAGGGCCAGGCCGCAATTTGTAAATTAGCGCGAGCCAGCGATCCCACCCGCAATTGCTTCGGTGATGAATATAGACCGCATTGCTACTGTAAATATTTCAGCCGGAGGGCCGATCACTCATGGGGATTTGTGGAGTGAAAACCGGCCATCCCGCGACCGAGGCGAGTGTGACGATCGGAGCGCTCGGCTATCGTGCGCGATGCACGGAGACAGGGTGTGGGAATCTAGCCTGGCTGGGTTTCCGCTACGCTCACGCCGGCGGCTGGCCGATGAGCAACGCCGAGGTTTGCCGTGCGCACGCCCGCTTTAGATTGACGCGCGACCGCGCCGCGGGGCTCAAGGTCTATGACGACCGCGCGAGCGCGTAGTCTTTTAGGCTGTCTGGTTCTCCAAGGAACACAATTTCATTACCCGAAATTTTCACTCGCGTCTACAATTCGCTTTCTGGCGCGGCCAAGTCAGGCGCCTATGGCCTTCCTATGAAGCGTGGGGAACCTTACTGAAAGCTGGGAAATTAGCCTCATGGCTACACGATCGGCGATGACGGAATACGCGATTGTTCTGGCCGTGGTGACGATAATCGGGTTTATCACGTACCATTGGCTGCTCGGAACCTGACGCACGCTTCATTCAATCGACAGGCTCACATGATGGCTTCGAAGCTTGAGCGGCCTCGGGGTGGTTATCATAAACAGTCCAAGTCGAGTCCAAGGCTCGAAATTGCCCTTGATTCGGCTACGCGATTTCGGACGCTGCGAATCACAAATCCACCGCGCCGCGCCGAATCGCGGGATGAACTCGGAACTAAGAGGTTCTGGAGTCGTAGTCGGCCGCCGACCTTAGGCAGCGGGTTGCGACCAAACTGAGCCGATGGGGCAATTGCGGTGGACGAAGATCTCGCGGCTGATCTCACCGGACACCAGACCCTCCAGCGACCCGCGCCGAACCGTTCAAGCTTTCCGTGACCGGCCTCGAGGGCGAGTCACGGTACTATCTGTTCGAGTAATTGCTGGACCAGCGCGGCACCCGGAACGGAGAGGCCAAGCTCATGGGCAAACTTCAGGCAGATCTGGAGATCCTTGAAAAAGACCGGCGTCGCGGACCGCAGGGACAACTGCGACCAATGATCAGCGATACGGCTCTGGGCGCCGCCTTCATGCACCACCTGTTCGAGGATCGCACTGGGCAAGCCGGCTGCGCGGCCAAGACGCATACCCTCAGAGGCGGCCAGCATATTGAGACAGACGATTAGCTGATGGGCGAGCTTGGCGCGGATGCCGCTGCCAGACGGCCCAGTTCGCGTGATGCTGCGCCCGGAGGTTTGAAACAACGGCAAGCATCGCTCGACCGCTTGATCGTTGCCGCCGACCATATAGGACATGGTCTTGCCCTTTGCTCCGGGCTCACCGCCGCTGACCGGCGCGTCAACCACTTCGATCTTCAAAGCCACGGCCGCCGCGGCAATCTTCGCAATCGAGGAGGGTTCAACCGTGCTGTGAATGACGACGACAGTCCCGGGCGCGGCAGCTACCAGCACTCCGTCGGGCCCGAACACGACGGCTTCGAGCTGCGCGTCATCCAATACGCAAATCGCGATGACTTCGGCATGGCGGCCGATCGCGCGCGGCGAGTCCGCGATGGTCGCGCCCGCACGGGCGAGCTCTTCGAGCGGCTCGCGCCGGACGTCGTAGACCATCAGATCGTGGCCCGCCTGGGCGAGGTTAATCGCGAGATACTTGCCTTGCTGGCCAAGCCCGATGAAGCCGGCTTTCATCGCTTGTTAATCGATGGCAGGCCAGCTGTCAGAGGTCATGTATTCAAGCCATCGGCGGTAAAACTGGCGTTGCGCAAATTCACACGTCATGTTGGGAACGACGGTGCCCGGATAGACGGGGTCCGCGCCCTCGGTGCCCATGCCCATCTGATAGTTAAGCTTGAGGCTCTGCGCGATGGGGCCGCAGAGGCCGGCCTGGATGCCGCCCCAGTTCTCGCCGTCGTCCGCGTCGGCGACGCCGATCGGCCATACGTGGAGGCATCGGACCATCGCTTCCTTGACGGCTTTCGGGGCGGCCTTGTCCATGATGCCCCAGCGCCAATGGTCAAACTGATGCGGGCCCCTGGGCTGGAAGACGGCAATGGTGGAGCTGCCGAGGACGCCAGAGAGGAAAGCGAAATTCGGAAAGACGAAACCGGCGCCGTCGGCGGGTCCGTCGGCGCGATCGGCGCCGAGGCGATTAGCCACTTCATTGCGGGTGGCCTTGTAATAATCGGCGACAATGCCCTGGTCTTCACTGATCGACGGATCGCCCGAGAAACTGGGCACGCCAGAATTTTTCAGGAGAAAGCCGGGCATGCCGTGCCCCTGCCGAGAACTGAAGTGGCGCCCCGGCATCGTCATGACCTTGGCGAAACCCGCAGGAGCCTGGTGCGCCTGCGGATCGGCCCAGGCGTCGCGGACCGAGACGTGGGTCATGATGGCGTGGTAGTTGTCGCCGGCGAACTGCTCGGCGGCAAGTTTCCAGTTGCCCCGCGTGCGCATTTTGTGAACGCTCCCGATGATCTCGGTGCCGCCTTCGCGCCGATCGAGCAGGCAGTCGAGGTACCAGGCCATCTCGCCAAGATAGTCGAGCAGCGAGGGTGCGTCGGGAGCGAAGCATCCGAAGATGAGGCCCTTGTACGACTCGACGCGCGGGACGGCGACCAAGCCCCATTGCGACTTGTCGAGTTGGCCGTGATAGCCGCTGTCGAGATTGGGCGCGGAGATCAGGTTGCCGGCGGAATCATAGGTCCAGCCGTGAAATGAGCAGAGAAAAGATTTTGCGTTGCCGAGGTCGGCACGACAGACGGTCATGCCGCGATGCCGGCAGGCGTTGAGCAGGGCCTTGATCGAGCCGTCGCGTTGGCGCACGACCAGGATGCGATCGGCGCCGATGTAGGTGGTGAGGAAATCGCCGTAATTTTTCAGTTGGTCTTCGTGGGCGAGATAGATCCAAGCGCGGGGGAAGAGCTTTTCGGTCTCCTGCTTATAGATCTCGTCGTCGGTAAAAATGCGGCCGGTGATGAGGCCGTGCTCCCAATCGACCATTTGTTCGAGGGACTCGGATCGGTTTACGCGAAAGCTCATGTGCTTGATCCTCGGGCTTAGAAAAACACGCTCAGGTTTTTCGACAGCACGACATTCTGATCGAGCAGGATCTTACGGCGGGCAATCCGCAATTCCTGCTCCTGGTCACGACGCAACAGGTCATTGCGCTCACCGACCCAGATATCAACCTCGTCCGAAAGGCGGTTGCGATAGCAGATGAAATTGGACTTCACTTCGTATTCGCCTTCGGATTTAGTTGGCGCGATGCGCACGTTGCTGACCAAGTGGCGGGTGCGGCTCCGTGGATTCTCTGCCCAGTGCGTGAGCGACTCCATCTGTTTGACGCGCCAGCCCAGAGTTTTTTTATTATCGTCAAAGAGCGCGAACTCCCCTTCGACAGACGCCTCCTTGTCATGCTCTCGCAGGAGACGGTTCGCCCGCGTGGGCATCCAATAGTGGGCGTCTATGGAGAAGAGTTCGAGCCATTCGCCGTACCGATGATCGTCGAGTAACTCGGCTTCCTGGTAGTAGTACTGCTCGATCTCAAGCTGAAGTTCGGGAGCTACTTTCGTCGATTTAGTGCTCATTCGTTGTGCCCTTGATCGATGCGTTAAGTTGGCTCGCCCGTGAATCTGACACTTCCGCCATTCACCGCCGTTTGTCGTTCTTGCGCGGCACAAATGTGTTGAAGCGGGCTTTCCTTTTGAGCTCCGCACCAACCTCGCCTTGTAGACCAAACAGTCGCCCTCGGCAAGGTTTTCAGCCTGGAATCCTCTCCATTGACGTATCGTTCTGCTTGACGAACCAGGCGCAGGGATCGAGCAGATGGGCGTGAGCGTCGAGAAGTGGATCCTCGTTTCGAGGGCAGCAGCGCCAAAACTGAAGATGCCGAAGGATTATGGAACAGTCCAAGTAGAGTCCAAGTACCCTACAAACGCTTGATTCAACTACAAGATTTCGGACGCTGCGAATAGGTAATCCACTGCGTCTGTCATCGGCTGCCTGGTCCTAAGGCCGGTTTGGTCGAAAGTCGTAGTGGGCAGCCTCGCTGCAATCCGTCCCTATGAAGCATGCGCCTTCTATTCCTCAGAATCATCGCAGGACGGGAGCGGGATGGCAGCCTGGCGCTTGTCGGCATCGCCGAGGTGAAAGTTAATCTGGAAGGCGGTCTGCGAGCCGGGATTAGAATCCTTTGCGATCAGCCCTTGAAGGTCCGCCTGGTGTTGCAACACTTTCACTGCGGAAGATACATGGGGCGGACTGCCCGCGCGAATACCAGGTTGCAGCGCGAAATACATTTCTTCAGTGCGATCGGTTTGCAACTGGCGGTACTCCTCGGCCTCATGCCGCGGCGCCGCTGCGAGTGCGGCCTTCACTGCTAGGTAAACCGAAGGCTTGCTGATCTTGTAATTAGTCGGAAAGGTTACGCCGTCGAGCAGCGCAATTACGGGCGGCTTGAGACCGCGACCGACCGCAGTGATATGCGTGGCAATAGCCTCATAGCTCATACCCATTTGCTTGAGCCTGAGTCCTTCGGCTTCGACCCAGCGAGCCCGCATAGTGCGGGTGGTGGTCTTCCGCGGCCTATTGCCGTTGCGAAAAGTTCCGTCGGAATTGCGTTTTGTCGGTAGGGACCGCACGGTGTTAGGTGAAGATTGGCTTTAGGCCCAAGGACGGCGAGGCGCTCGAGCTGAGCCATATCGAAACCCAGATCATCGATTCCGCCGAACAAAGGGCACGAAAACTCACTAGCAGATAGGCCAAAAAGTACCCCTTCACGGCGTTGAACGTTTTTTCAGAAGAACCAGATGGCCGCCGATGACAGGATGATCGTGAATTTTTAGGCGAAATCGAAGCCCGTCACGCTCCACGACAACGTATTCCCAGCCGCCAATGTCGATCAGTTTTGCCTCCTCATTGGCCGATCGCCAATTCACTGTGTAACCCTCGGCTTCCAACTGTTTGGTGATCCCCAGTTGTGTGGGATAGTCCGAATCAACCCATTTGTCTTGAACCTCGGCGACGCGGTGCCCTTGAGTTTTCCCTACTTCCGCCTGTGCGACCGCCTCAGCGAGCCCTCTCCAGGCGACAAGCACGCCGGAAGTGAAGCGTTGAGGATCGTTGTCGATGAGCTTTGCGCAGTTCTGACACAACCAGATCGCGTTTGCTATGTCACTGCGCTGCTCAGGGGACAGAGCCGGATCGTATCGTGGCCCACCGGGTGCGGCGGCCGAAATATGGGCGGCGACCCCGACGTTCAGGGTTTTGCCGGCTTCCACCTGCGGTCCGGCAGTCGACGCTCGGCAATCAGGATTCGAGCAACGATGAGCTACCCGCGCGGCGACCGCTCGCTTCGTGGCCTCGGGGAATTCATCTCGCTGCATAGCCGTTCGAGGGAGCGGATCTACATCACGCCACGTTCATCGGGATTTCGCTTCATTATTGCATCAGTTCCGGTTTGAGTCCGAGCATCGAAAAGCGTTCGAGCGTCACCGCGAGGTAGCCGGGATCGATCTCGACGCCGTACCCTATACGCTCTAACTGATGCGCGGCGAGCAGGGTAGAGCCCGATCCGCAGAATGGATCATAGACCAACTCCCCTTCGCGGCTGCTGTTGCGGACCATACGGGCGATTAGCTCCACCGGCTTGGTCGTAGGATGCAGGTCGTTGACGTGCGGCTTATCGATCTCGAACACATCGTCCTGTCGGCGATCTTCGATGAAATAGTGGGCGCCATCCGGCAGCCAACCGTAGAGGATCGGCTCGAAGCGATGGTGGTAGTCGGCCATTCCGATAACAAACTGCTGCTTCACCCAGGCTAATTGGGCTCGAAAGGTGAACCCGGCAGCGGTCAACGCTTGGACGAAGTAAATGAGCAAAGGACCGCTGGGGACGGTCGCGTACACGGTCGCTCCCGTGTGCGCCCAATCCTTGGCCACACTCAGTGCTGCCTTAAACAGAAACCCGGTCTCGCCGGCGGTCAGTTTGTCGTTTTCTATAGGGACCTGGATTCGGTTGCCGCGGTCGGAGCGATTCAGGTAGGCGTTTTTGGCAGCATAATCGACACCGTAAGGCGGGTCAGTCCAGATCATACGCAGACGAGGCCCGTTGTCGCCCCACAGCCGCCTCACGGCCGCTTCATCGCGGCAATCCGCGCATAGGATGCGATGAGCGCCAATGCGCCAGAGCTGGCCCGTTTCCGTGCCCCATTTCGCCCTGAGCTCGTCCGCCTTATTGATTGCCGCGGGAGGGTCTACAATCTCCCGCAGCCCATCAATCGCCTGCCACGCCTCCTGGCCGGCCACGCGCTCCAGCAGTGCTGCCACCGCCTGGCTGTCGGTACGGACCGTCTCGAGCAGCGCCATCACCTGCTCCTGATCTGCCAGTGCCATGGCGGCCAATGGATCGAGCGTCAGCAGCAACTTGTCCGCCTCCGCCTCGGTGACGTCGAGTACGAGGACCGGAACCGTCGCGTTCTTTGTGGTCTCGGCGCGAAGATGGCCATCGATCAACATAAGCCGTCCGTCCGGGAGTTCCCGGACGATGAGCGCATCAGCGTACCCGACTTCCGCGAGCAGGCCCTTGAGGGCTGCGGCCTGCTCCTTCGGATGCCGGCGCCAGTTTTTGGGGTTGGGGACAAGCTCAGACGCCTTGACGCGGCGCAACTCCCTTACTCGATCCCGAATTTCGCGCTCAACCACCGCTCAAGTCCTTCCCAGTCCGCAGTCTCGAGCGTTGAGCAGTTTCACACGCAACAACGGCTCCACCTCCCGCAATCGCGAATCATCCGGCCGATGGACGCAAAAACACTTGGAGTACTTGCTCAGCCATCTAATCCCGACGTTAACCAGGATTTCCATTTTAACTCCTGATTCGTCGGATTCATTGCAGCGCGCTCGCGATGTGAAGCAGAGAGAGAATCTCGCTGGGAATCCGCCAGCCATCATCACCCTCGCCGGTCTCGCGAGCCAATATCCACGCCTCGATCAGCGACAGATCGCGCGGAGCCGCGCACGCCACACACTTTATTCCGCCGTGGGGGCTTAGCCAGAACCATCGCGAGCGGCAGGGTTCGAAGCACGGGAAGGCACAACCAGCACGATGTGGTGATGGGCTATCGACGCGGCAACTCGGGCAGACCAGCGCGCCGCAACGACGAAGCGGCATTGGCGCGCGCGCATGGCTGGGCCAGCGGGTTTGCTCGGGCTCAGGATACGCGCCTGTTATGCGATCCTTTTCGGCGGATAGATGCGCTTTGATTTCGGCGGCGCGCGCGCGGATAGCAGCTTTCAATTCTGGCCGCAGGACGCCGGCGGGCGAGACTTTCAGCTTCCCGTCGACCACGATTAGCTCGGCGTCAAGGAGGTGGACTTGAGCGAGAAGTTCCTGAGCGTTCATTCCAAATCCTCGAAGTTTTTATCTCCCAATAAACTCTGACTCTTCGTGTTTTCCGCCGAAGAGTTAGAGTTTTGACTGTTCGTGAAGTGCTTCTCCCAGAGGGACTTTGCCGAAGAGTTAGAGTTCTTGGTAGGAGATGGAGAAGAGTTAGGGTTTCCACCTTTCCGGTCTGCGGGCAAACTGACCATCCACGCCCCATCAAACTCCCGTTTCCACGCTCGCACGCCGAGCGCCTTGCGCGCGGACTTCATAGTCGCGAGCGTGATGCGTGCTGCGTCCGCTGCTTCGTCCAGTTCAGCACTCGGGTGCTCTTGGCCGTCGGCCAACATTTCGGAGATCAGGGCATTAGCTGCTTCGAGCTTATTGGGTTTGGGGCCGCGCCGCGTGTTCGAGAATCCGCCCATCACGTCGCGCAGATTGACGTTGACCGGCTCGTTGGACCATGCGAGAACGGGCCGGCCGTGATCGTTCGCCGCAATTGTGAAGGCAAGACCGGGAATGTCGGCCGGAGCCAAGTTAGTCTTGAGCTTAAGAAAAAGTCGGCGCGAAGAGTCCTGCGGGTCAGGCAAAACGGCCCAGGCTGAACGCGCTTGGGCGATAAATGCCACGCTGCCGGTCACGCGGTAAATCGCGTCCATCACGGCAGCCTTGTTGAGGTGCATAACGGCGAGAATCGCGACCCGCGTCTCTTCCGCCAATGTCGCAAATGGCGTCAAAAGGCCACGAACCCGGGAATCCTTGTTCGAATCCACGTCGCCCAGGTATGCGGTCAGCGGGTCGATTATCAGCAAGCGCACATCGCGGAACTCCCGGATCTTTTCTCGAAGCTGGTCGAGGTGCGCTCCGATGTCGAACTGACGCTCAATATCGCCGGATTTGATCTTTAGCTGATGGATTTTTGTCAGGTCGGAGCCCTGCGCATCTAAGCGTGGCCGCACTGTATCTGCGATGCCATCTTCGCCGGTGATGAGGATTACGCTTCCCCGCACGCAAGGGGAGCCGTCAGGAAATTCCGCCCCGGTGCTGACGCGAGCCGCGGTGTCGAGCGTGACAAACGATTTGCCGTTTCCCGGATCGCCAACCAGAAGATTGAGTTTGCCGAGCGCGAGTCGATCGCGCCAAAGCCACTCCACCTCTTCGGGTTCGACGTCGCTCAATCTTGTTGTCACGCCTATTTCAGCCGTTTGGGACGTGCTCGCGGTAGCTGCCGGCATTTGCTTGCCATTGCGTACCAACGCCGAAGCGCCGCGGTCGCGATAGCCGGGCTCGAACCGCTCGCGCACGTCGGCCCATTTACGATCGGCGCAAGAGTTGTGTAGGCAGCGGTATACAATCGCGCCGCTCGATAGCTGTAGAATCGCCGCGCCTGACCCGCCGTGGCTGGGGTCGAATAGACAACGACTGAGTATCCAACGCCGGCCACCACTCCAGGTCGATTCGCGCGTAACCTCGATGCCGCGCTCAGCGATCCAATTTTCTAAATTGAAACTCGACTGAGCAGTTGAGTCGCGGCGCGCCGGTGGTTCGGGCTGCGGGAGCAGATGCGCAACTTTATCAAGCTGCTCGAGGGTCACTATCTGCGGTATTGTCGGCGTCTCCAGGATGCGCGAGAGGCGATGCGGCCGGTCGGCCGTACTGTCGCCTTTTCGCGATATGCTGCCGTACAGTTTCGAGATCCGCGCAGCGTTGTAGGTGGTGCGATCTATGGCCACCGCTTCATCGGTGAAAAGAGAGTCAAGGGCGGCTAATACGCGCTTGAGTAAAGCGAGCGAATCCGCGTCATTCCGCAATTCGATTCGATACAGCAGGTGAGCGCCATTGCCCGAGTCGGCGTATATCGGCGACGGCCAGCCAAAGTCGGCGAGCATTTCCCGCACGCCCATCGCACGCTCAAGCGCCGCTTTGTGCTCAATGTCGGTCGCGCTGATGCCGGAGGGTCGTATCGGATCCAGATCAATTAAAAGCCAACGGCGCGCGACGATATTGGCATCACCGCTGGTGTGCTTAGCGAACGTCTTAACTCCGTTCGACGATCGAGCGAGCAAATCCGGGTTGACGCAATTCAGACTTAGGTAGACGCCGCCCGCCTGAAAACGATCCGAGCATCCGGCCGCGTTCGCTGTCATCTCATCGAGATTATCGAAGTAACCGCTGACCGTGCCTTTAGACGTGTCGAGCGCGCGAAGCTCATGAACCGCGCCGTGCTCGCACAGAAGATCGAGCGCGCGACGGATTTCAACTGGATCAGCCTTTAGCGTTTCGGCGGCGTTCATGGGGCGTCGTCATCGGTCTCGGCCTGAGCCTCTGCAGCCAGCTTCGTCAGAGCTGCCAGCGGCACGCGAAGCATCCGGCCGCCTTCAAGCCTGACAGAGGGAATTGCACCGCTTGCGATCAGCTCGTAGGCCTTGCTGAGCGAGCAGTCGAGCAAAACAGCGACCTCCCTCGGCTTTACAAAAATCTTCTGAACTTTCGACTGCAATATCATTTTAGTACCTCGCGCAGGCGTCGCTATTGACGTCTTCAGTTTCCGTCCGCGCTCATACTCTTGCAACACGTCTCACAGCGTGGGTATAGTGTCGTCATCATGCCAAAAGCTAGAAATGACGTCGCGGCGAAGCGGCGCCTTCCGGTCGTCACAGAGCCTTTTCCCCTGCTGCGAGAATGGCGATTGACGCACTTAGCCCGCTTCGTCAGGTTCGCGTACCTGCCGATCGATGAACTGGTCGACGAGACTAATCGGATGCAACAGGAGGTTCTTGGAGTTCCGAGGAGTACTACCCACACCTATGGTTCTGAAGGACGGGAAGCTTATTACCGAGCGATGCAGCTAGATCTTCGGCGCGGCTTGGAGCAACTCGTTATCGGAAGGGGCTGGGACCTCCCGCCGGTCGGGCTGTCTCTTAGATGCTACCCCCGGCAGTTCATCGGTTTTACCGAGGGCGAGTTTGCGGTCGTATTCCTACGCGAGTGCGCCCGCTTGCTGAACGGACTTGAGAGAAGCCGCCTACATCGTTGCTCGGAGCCGGGCTGCAGTTCCGTATTCGTGAAAAGGAAAAAGGCGAAGTACTGCGCGGTGCATAGTAGTGTGCAGGCGCGGTCGCAACGCTACCGCGACACCATCAAGCAACGGGTTAAGCCCTCGGAGCTTAAGGAACGCCGACGCCGGTACTACCGGAATCGACAGGCAAAATTACGGCTAGCCGCCCGGCGCACCAAAGGACCCCCAATCGCGAAAAATCAATTTCAACGCGAATAGGAGAATTACCCATGGCCAAGTCACGCAAGCGCGGTCGCAACGAAGGCGGCATCCATCATCGAGCAGATGGTAGATGGGAAGCGCGGTTGAACCTGGGCTGGCACGATGGCAAGCGCGTCCGTAAAGGCTACTTCGCTGCTACGCGTGAGGAGGTAGCCAAGCTGCTCGCCGCCGCAAAGACAGAGCATGATCGCGGCGTACCGATCCCGCACTCGGGGATCACCGTCGCCAAGTATCTCACTGATTGGCTTGAAACGGTCAGATCGTCGGTTCGGCCGCGGACCTACGAATCGTACGAACTCCATGTCCGTCACCACGTGAACCCGGAAATCGGGAACGTCCGCCTTAGCGCCCTGCGCCCAGACCACGTTCGCGGCCTGCTCAAGCGTAAGCTCGATTCTGGCCTCTCGCCGCAAACCGTAGTCCACATGCGCACCGTATTGAACACGGCGCTGCGCCAAGCTATCGGGGACAGGTTGCTCTCGTGGAATCCGGTTAGCAGCGTGAAACGGCCAAAGGTCCGGCGACGTCCCCATAGCGAATTCACATCTGAACAAGCGCGTGCTTTCTTGGTCGCGGCACAGAATACGAGGCTCGGTGCAGCCTTCGCGATCGGACTATCGTTAGGATTGCGCCGCGGGGAAGTGTTGGGCTTGCGCTGGTGCGATATGGACCTCGACGTCTTCACGCTCCGGGTAGAGCGGACGATCCAGCGAGTACGCGCGAAAGTCATTGGCGCCGCGGGCTTCGTGGTATCGGAACCGAAGACCGAACTATCGCGCCGAACGCTCGTCTTACCGGCGATGCTCGTTCCGCTCCTTCGCCACCATCGCGCACGCCAGGCGCAGGAAAGGCTGACGGCCGGTTCGGATTGGAATGACACCTTGGGCGGCTTGGTGTTCACTACTCCGCTCGGCCGCCCAATTGAACCAAAAGATGTCCAGGCGGAGTTCAAAGCCACGCTCGCCGCGGCGAAGTTGCCCGATATGCGCCTGCATGACCTTAGGCACGCGGCTGCGTCGTTTCTGATCGCGCAGGGTTTACCCTTGCGTCTCGTGATGGAGGTCCTGGGCCACAGCACCATCGCCTTGACAGCGAACACCTATGGTCACATCGAGCGGGGAATGATGGCCGAGGCGGCATCGAGAATGGACGCGCTTCTAACCGCCGAAAATGTCGGTAAATAGCTCGATAACCCCGGCCCGTGGTGGTCAACGTGGTGGTCAAAACCGCTCCGCAGCACCGTCCCGTTCTGAGGGTACCAGCGAAAGGCGGCGCAAATGTTGACTTATTTGGCGGAGAGGGGGGGATTTGAACCCCCGAGGGTTTTATCCCTGCCGGTTTTCGAGACCGGTGCCTTCAGCCACTCGGCCACCTCTCCGCTTGAGGACGTGCGGCGCCGATCGTCAGGGCGCCATCAAGCACCCTACCGAATTTCGAGGATTGCGCAACATTCGCCCGGCTGCCAAAAGCCGGCCGCTCAACTCCTGCGAGAGCAGTTACCCGGCCAGCGACCCGTTAGTTGGTTGAAGCGCTGCGCAATCGGTCTGGATCGACTTGAGGTCGGCGACCAGCTCGGCAATCATATCTATGACCTGGCGCCCGTCACACTCGCGTATCAGTGTAGAAGCGATTGCCCTGAACCTGCATCTCGCGCCGTCCATGCGGAGTTTGGCGCCCCCTGGCAGATTCGAACTGCCGACCCCAGGATTAAGGCGGCCTACTTTCCCTTGAGGCGCGGATCGTCGCTCGCGATGCATCCAGCATCGTGGAGGGATTCCGCAAGCGCGGCTTTCAAAAGCGCTAGTTGTCGATCCCATTCCTGCGCTCGACCAGGATCACTTGGCCGAGCACCCAGATGATAAGCTTGAGGATCTATCTGAAAATCGCCGGCATCGTAGGAACGCGCCTTCGTTCTCGCCTTTTGACAGTCAGCAACAGAGTCATACGCGTCCATTGTGTGCCACCGATCGAATGTGGCACCGGGATCGGTTCGGGGTGAGGTACCTACGACCGGCGGTATGATCAAATACCAGCCCACAAGCGCGAGCGCGGCGTGGCGGAAAGTCATCGGACCGGTGCCGGCCGATTAGGCGAGAAGAAAACCTCCGCGGTCGCTGAGAAATAATCATCCTTCCCCGACGCGTACTGAACTACGGAAGTTGCGATGTGCCTGGCAGCTTCGTGCGGCGGCGGATTTCGACCCGCATTCCACCCATTGTGCGTTATCTGGTCGTGGCCTTTCTCGCGGATTGCAAGTTTGGCATCAGCCGGATTCTGGCCGGGACATCGCCCGAAGAAATCCGTAATTTCTTGTGCGATCGACTCAATATCCGCATTTTTCGAGAATTTGATCGATAGTTTGTCCATTGGCTCCCCCTTCGCGTTCTAAGTTTGGTGAATGTGGTGATTCTGGAGACTCAGTTTGGCATCATCTAGTTTTTTTCGCAGCGCCATTTTCGGCCACCCGCAAAATTGTGGACAAAAAGTGGGCACTCGAAATCTCAATCTTCGATCTTGCTATCCAACTGGATCCAAATTCTCTTTATTATCAGGTAGTTAATTGGCGCCCCCTGGCAGATTCGAACTGCCGACCCCAGGATTAGGAATCCTGTGCTCTATCCATCTGAGCTAAGGGGGCGTGCCTTGAAAATAAAGGTTTTTCTCACGTCAGAGTCTGACCGATTCATTGTTTGACAGCCAATTTGACAGCCAATGAAGCCTCGGGCCTTACCTGCCACCAAGAGCCGCATCAATTTTATCAGCGGCTTCGCGCATAAGATCGGGGACAACATGGCTGTACGTGTTCATCGTGAGGCTTATATCACTGTGTCCAAGAATTTCCATGACAGTTCGCGGATGCACTCCCTGCGAAAGCAGCAGCGAGGCTGCAAAGTGACGCGAATCGTGGAGCCTGATCGTTTCCGGGAGGTTAGCCCTTTTCAGGACTTTCTTGAACTCCGTATCGAGGCGACGCGGTTCAATTGGCGTCCCGTTCCTGGCAGTGAACACGAGCCCAAGGTCTGTCCATTTCGAACCCGCAAGCAGGCGTTCCTCAGCTTGTCGTGCACGATGTCCGCGCAACACCGCAGCAACACGTTCCGGCATTGCTATCGTCCTTACCCCTCGCTCGCTTTTGGGACGAACGAAATGCAGCACGCTTCGTGAACCTTCCCCATTCACATATCTTCCGCCACTCCTCTGCAAAGCCTGCTTGATGCTTATTTCCCGATCCTCAAAATTAACGTCCTCCCAACGCAATCCGAGCACCTCGCCCCGTCGCAGTCCCAGAGCGAGACCCACCGTGAAAACGGCTTCCATTCGCTCATCCTTCAACGCATTAAAAAAATGCTGAACCTGATCGCTGGTCAGCGGCCTGATCTCTTTGCTCTCAACCCGTGGGCGATCTACTACCTCCGCGACGTTGCGTATAACGAGATCCCATTTTACGGCTTGGGCCAAAGCTTTTCGCAGGACGAAAAGCGTGATCTGGACCGTGCGCGGACTCAGCCCATCCTGCAACTTCGCATTTATCAGCCCCTGCACTTGCTGTGGTGACAATTTCGATAGTTGGATGTTCCCAATTGCAGGTTCGATATAGAGCCGGACGTGCTGAGCGTATTGTTCGAAGGTGAGTGGCCTCACGGATGACTTCACCGAATCTGTCAGCCATTTCGCGAGAAACTGTGCGACCGTCTGACGCTCAATCGCAACCGGTAGACCCTGAGCCTTCTCTCGAAGCGCTTTGTTCAACGCCTCCGCAACTTCCTTCCGCGTCGTGCCATAAAGGCTCTTGCGCTTCCGTTTGCCGTTTTCCCAGCCGAGATCAATATCCGCGCACCAGCGTCCATCATTACGGTGGAAAATCGTCCCTTCATTGTGTCCGCGTTTTCTTGCCATTGGTGTTTCCTCCTTTCTTGGGCCAGCGCTTCTTGCGGGCCTCGGCGAGCCGCTCACGTGCAGCGTCACGGTCTTCTTGGGTCGCTTGCGACCAACGGGCCAGCGAAAGCTGTCGGGCCAGCTCAGACCGCTTCTCCTTGCCCACCCGCTGCCACCGCCGTTTAGCGAGAGCGCTGGCTGGTGCAAAAGGCTTCTTGCCGCGCTTCCTCATGCCTCCTCCATTCTAATCCATCCGCACGTATCTGATCAACCCCTCAGTGATCCAAGCCAACCGGCTGTCTACTTCCGGTTCCTCCCTGGCAAGGCAGTCTCGCCAACCTTCGCTGCCCTCGTTGAATAAACGCACGCGGCACGTCGTCTTAGCTCCTGTCGGTGAACGGCGAACCCGCGCGCACGGTGTCACGTCCTGAGCCTCTGCGGGAGCACCCTGGTAGCTTGTCGCCCGTTAGCTTGACTCCACCGTTGCCCTGCGGCTAACCTTGGATAGGCGACCTCCCGCTGTACCGCTACGACCCCTCCCTGAGGGTAGCGGCCAAGGTGGTAAACGCTTCTTGGAATCCCATCTTTCGAAATGGGAAGCCACGCTCGTAGAAGACATGAGGCACAAGGTTCATATCTAAATCTACGACACTTGCATGACCTAGAACCGAGCCAAACATACTGACGTTGCCATCAGCGGGTGTCAGTCCGTATTTGAACTGATTGATTTCTACGAGCTATTTAATCCCCGGTAAAGATCTATCTTTTTCAAGAAATTAGAAGAGAAATATGAATAGCTAGTCGCTTAATCAATCAATAGATTTCGATAAGGAGCCGACCTGCATCAACGCAGAGTCGGCTTTTTTGTTTCTGAAAACAGCGAGGTAACAACATGATTAAACGGAATCGCCTCTATGCCGTGTATATGAAATGGAAGGTCGGCTGCATCTATCACAAAATCACCGGCAATCACGACAGCAATGTAAACTCACTCGACTAATAGAGGACCCCTTCCTATGAAAACAACGACACAAAACGACGAATGGCACGATACACATCACGAAGAAGTGGAAACGCACTATACGCAAACGATTAAACACTTAAACACTTTTGATGAAGAACTGCCCTTGCTGCCCGAGGCTCGGGAATGCTTCCGTTGGCAACTTGCGCCTCTAATACAAGTCCTCTTTCAACGCTCCGTTCAGCGTGAAGATCTCGAATGCGTCGATCTCGTCAGAGAGTTGTCTGAACTTCTCTATATCATAATGTCATTCACTACTGGGAACGAAAAACCGGTTCACGAAAGCCACCTGCCGTTACGTCGAAGCGATCTCGCTCCTAAAGATAGGGACTGGAAAATCTAAAATACACAACAATGCAGTAGCGATAGCCACTCGCTACTGTTTCCTAAACACACTTCGGGTTGGAAGGAGCGAGTAAACATGAACATGAAATATGACAAAATGAACACCATGCAATCAGATCAACTCCTCGTTCGTGTCAGCAAAGCTGCTGACATGCTCGACATATCGAAAAGCACGCTTTACTCACTAATTAACGAGGGCACGGTACCGGCCATTCGAGTCGGTAAATCGCTCAGAATACCGATTGACTGGCTTTACAAGTGGGTAGCCGATCAGCACACGGAGTCGAATTAAACACACGCCTCTCCATTCCCGATCGAAGCGACTTCCTTCTCTGAGGACATCACAATCGAACGGGAGGGCGTGGTCACGTATTACGACCCAACGGCAAAGAACCGCGTTATTAACACAGACCTCGAAACAAGAGACCAAGGAGGATCAAATGGCAGACAATTCTCAAATCGAATGGACCGAAGCGACCTGGAATCCATTGACTGGTTGTACAAAAGTGAGCCCAGGTTGCAAGTTCTGCTATGCAGAACGCTTATCTTTGCGACTGAAAGCAATGGGCCAGCCAAACTATAGTCGTGGCTTTGATCTGACACTTCACGAAAACGCACTAGAATTACCGCTACGTTGGCGAAAGCCCCGCACGATATTTGTTAATTCCATGAGTGATCTATTCCAGGAAGCCGTCCCTGCGCATTTTATCAAGCGAGTATTTCAAGTGATGACGGTCGCTAACTGGCACCGGTTTCAGGTGCTTACCAAACGAGCCGAGAGACTGAGCTGGATTGCTGAACAACTGCCATGGACCGAAAATATATGGATGGGTGTCAGCGTCGACACCGCTGATTATTTATCCAGAATCGATTGTCTCCGTGATACGCCCGCAAAGGTAAAGTTTCTGTCGTTAGAGCCGCTATTAGGACCGTTGCTCGGATTGGAATTGAGGGGAATCGATTGGGTCATTGCTGGTGGTGAATCGGGCCCAAAGGCTCGACCAATGGATCCCTCCTGGGTGATCGATATACGAAATCAATGCGCAAGTAATGGCGTGCCTTTCTTCTTCAAGCAGTGGGGCGGTATAAACAAGAAAAGGGCAGGAAGACTCTTGGAGGGTCGAACCTGGGATGAAATGCCTAAAGTAAGTGATCGGTGGCAGTTCATTGGCGGCTGAGATTGAAACTAGGCGCTCATCTTGAAACTAGCCAGAAGCGGAAAGTGAAATAAAAACCAAACTCGCGCAACTCCCATATTTTCGCCGTAAATGCAGGGCATTTGGATTTGAAACTAGGATGTACAGCGTTGAAACTAGAAGGACGCACGAAGCTAGTAGCATCCGAGGCCAGATCTCGCGTTTCTCCGCTTTGTCAACATTCGATCGCTCCTGATCACTATTCCTGAAGAGCACGGCGTGTTTATCCGCTCCACTTTTCGAGGCCGGAAGTTCCTCTAGAAGCGGGGGAAGATAACTATTGGAAGCGTCAACTACGTACATCTGTTACGTACGTACGGCTCAAACACCAAATCACCACATTTGGAGGACAGAGTCTCCAAATCTGAATTCGCCACAGGATTCCCGTCGAAGCCTGATCGAGACCCGGAGACAGTTCGATAGGGCTGCTCCCTCTTTGCTAAATCGGCCTGAATAGCGCGAGACAACGCAATTCTATCCGGACGGGCGATCATCGCTCGTTCTGGTTTGCCATCGGTTCGACCCGCAAATAGGCGATACCGCAGTCGCCGTTTTAACAGAAGGCACTCAGTCCCAAGTCGCCGTAGCAGGCTACGTCTAGCTACGCAGTGCAACGGATTTTGTTCCACACAGTCTTATATATGCAAGAGGAGAAGAACCAAATGATTAAGCCACAACCACCTAAATCACCTGACGCGACCAAATCCGAAGCGTCAAAAACGTGCGACACTTCAACGGAACTTCCCGGTGTCATCCCTAACAATTTTCCAGCCGAGCTTACAACTCTACCGCAGTGGGTCTGCTGGGACCTCAGAATCATTGATGGAGACTTAAAGAAGGTGCCCATCAATCCCAAGAATAGGAGACCCGCTTCGGTGATCGATCCGGCGACTTGGACAGATTTCGCCACCGCACTCTCAGAGGCCCCGAAATCTTCGGGCATTGGCTTTGTGTTCACTGAAGACGACGAGTTCGTTGGCTGTGATCTCGATAAAGTACTCGATCCGCAAACAGGTGAGCTCGATCCTACTGCGCAGGAAATCGTGACCCTTCTCGACAGTTATACCGAGCTGTCCCAATCCGGTAGAGGGCTGCACATAATAACGAAGGGTAAGCTTCCGGATGGGCGTAGACGCAGAGTCGGCGTTGAACTCTACGACTCCGGGCGCTTCTTCTGCATGACTGGCAATCTCTTTCCAGGATCCCGCAGAACAATTGAACCGCGACAGCCAGAAATCACCGCCTTGCATGACAAGGTCTTTGAAACTCTTGCAACGCAGGAGCCTGCAAGAAGGCAAACATCCCAGTTCACGACGGGCTCCGATAAAAGCGATCGGGACACAGCACTGGTGCGCAGAATCCGCAAGGCAGTCAACGGGCGCAAATTCTCTAATCTCCACGACAAGGGTGATTGCCGTGGTTACGGGTCACACAGTGAGGCTGATCAGGCGCTCCTCTCAATTCTCGTCTTCTGGTGCGACGATGTGGAAGTGATAGACAGACTCTTCCGCAAATCAAAATTATATCGACTTAAATGGGATGAGATGCATGGAGAGCTTACTTATGGGCAACTCTCAATTCAACAGGCCATGCTTTTCATTACTGCCAGACGTTCAGTTGAGAATGCGAATAAAGCGCATGGGCGTAACCTTAATAAACACTTCACAAAAGCACTTATCATTGATTCGAGTAATATCTTCTGGAAAGGTAGTGGAGGCAGTACTCGCAAAGCGCTCTTAGAGGCTCACCATTCTCTGTCACAAGGAAAGTTATATTATGGGGCATCTGTACGAGCATTAGCTGAAGCAGCCGGTATATCCTCTTTAGAAACTGTATCAAAGAATAATCGCTTACTATGTGAGCAAGGATGGATTATTGAAATACGGAAAGGCAGTAACAAGTATGCTAGTATTTATTGTCTCAATATCCCTCCTCATGTGCTTTTTAACTTGGAACAGAATGAAGAGGAACAAAGCCAGTCCGTACACTCAATACAATCTAATACAACCTGTGATCTAAAGGAGTGTACGGATCTACCGTGTTTGTGCTCCGAGGCCAATGCTTCACTCAGCGAGTCTGATGGAAACGCTCTCGATGATCCCAGTTGTGATGTATGGAGATGGAGAGGATTAGGCAAGTCCAAATATTACCTTTGGAGAATGCTAGATCCCATTACAGGGCGCACCCCAAAGGACTTAGCTAAGGCGTTAGGTAGACATGTTAATACTGTGAGAGCTCAAGTCAACCGCTTGGCATACTATGGATTAGCTCACTCAAACAAGGGTCTGTGGTACAGGACGTACAGAGATGTAATGGAAGTGGCAGGGGAACTTCGTGTAGCTGGTACCTTGGAGAGGCAACAGTCAAGACATATTGCAGATAGAAACAGCTACGATGTGTATATGGAAGAGCTACTTGCACACGGGATTTTCAAAGGACCATCATTGAAGAAGAAGACTGGACGGCTTACTCTAATGCCGGATGCGTTAACAAAGAAGAAGAGTTAATGCGATAAAGTGGCGCTGTGACTCATACAGTTGGAGGGGCGGTCTATTGTTGCTGACAGCAGCGTGGTTCCGTTTACATTTTAGAGAGACAACGGTGGTCTTTAATATAAATCACTACTGGCGTCACTAGAAATGACCATTAATGCCACGGAGACGGCCCGCGACGACCTCGGAACGGATCAACTGCTATCTGGATATGGATTAGCGAAGAGGCCCCTAAATATCGCACATATTGATCTATATATTGAATATGTAACATACAGCCGATTGAGAGGGTAGCGTAAACAGGACGCTTTACCTGTACATGCCATAGTATTTTAAGACTGGCATCAAGAGGTCAGGATATCCTGCACATAATCAATCAATGGTTCCTATATATGGGGATATGCTTAGAGCTGGCCCATTTGAAAGACGAAGAGCTGTAGAGCACAAGGTATCTGTTTTCTGGATTAGCTCACATTGGCTTTGTTGCCGGAGACCGGGTTTAATTGATTCCTCGGCATATTTCGACCTCTAGAAGGAATCCCGAGGGAACCGACGCACAAGGGATCATCTGGTGAAGCTTTTCCCTCGGTGTGCGATGGTTTTATCCTCAACCGTTGCATTTTAAACCTGGACAAACGGAACTGATTGCGTTGAAGCTCAACTCAATACGGACGGGCTGACCTACTCTCAGCCGTGCGAGGTCTGATCAATTTGAGAGTTCAGGGCTTCAGGCTCGGTGGTGTCGGTCAAGTGGTGGAAAAGCAGTAAGCATCGGCCATGTCAGCAATCATGTGAATCTCCTCCAGTAATTATCATTTGAAACTCCCCCACCTGACCCAGGAGGAGGAGAGCATGGAAGAGCACAGGGAAGGAGTAGCTTTTTCGCCGAGAGTAATGGGAGCGGCGGAGGGGCGTAAATCATGCGCCGAGAATCCTCGGTGAGTTCTTCGCGCAGATGGGCCGGCGCCATCGTTGTCCATGGCCGCTATATAAAATCGTTGTGCTGATTCTGGAGAATATTTATGGGAGTTCTCGTGGTATCCGCTCGTCTTGCTTGGAATGGGCGTCGCTTCAACGCCGTCCTGATCAGAGCCCTTGGTGAAACTCGTTGCTTGTTGGGTCGCACTGTTGTACTTCGGTCTTAATTCCTGAAGTAGCCAGTACAACACTCCTGCGCCAAGGACCGAAGCAACACTGACAATGACGATTTGTTTGCGCGATTGCCGTGAGAGATTCGGCCGTGAAATACCGCGGATTCGATTGTCGGCTTCCCCTGCGAACTGCCTTCCACACGAGTTACAGTATTTGTGGGACCTGGACAGTCGTTCAGTCCCGCAGTTTCCACAATATCGAGCATCCATTGAGGGGTCATCCTGATGAGGAACGTTGCTAGCCTCGACGTTTAGCACTCCCGAAGATAATCCGCCTATCGAGTTACCCCAACCTTATTTCAGAATTGATGAGCAGACGACCTACTCCTTTTCCTTCACACAACTATCGAAGGTGATGGAACGTGTTCACGGTGAGGACGGGGAAGACAATGGTTCTCAGTCGTTTTTAAATGTAGAAGGCTGTGATCTAAAGGGAACAGATGTTTAAAATTGCGTTGAGTCTCAACTCAATATCAACGGGCGGAAGCTCTTGGAATCGGTCGACTTCTAATCGATTTAGAGGAACAAACTTTTGGCTCGACAGCAACCTCTTTGGAGTTCGAAGCGGTTTGGACTTGCCCCGGTTGCCAGGCGAATTGCCTCGGAGTCTGAGTCAGAGTAAGAAATGGCAAATGGCAGCCTTGCCATCTTATCACCGATTGCTACTGCGACCTTTTACAGCGGAGAATCTATTAAATTTCAGCCCCGAACGGCATTGCTAGGGCGTGTGTGGTGCAAAACCTTCTCTCTGTTTTTGGTGTATGAGTTTTAGTGCAGGATATTTGGCTTCTTCTGCCGCCGCGAGTTCTTGGGCGCGTTCGTGCCAATACTCCGCCTTTTGGTCGTTCGCATCCGCTGCTTTATAATATATTGCAATGGCCCATGCTGCGGCCTCATCATTTGCGCCTCCGAGCTCTGCCTTTTCTATCCAACTGCGCGCTAGCGAAGCTTCGCCGTCGTCCCAGCACAGATCGGCAATGGAGGCGGCGGCGGAAGCTTTGGAATCAGCATAAGCCTTCTTATACCAGTAAAGGGCTTTCTGCTTATCGGCGGTAACGCACGCCGGGCCAACAGCATAAGCCGAAGCTAAAACATCTTCAGCGTTCGGTTCGTGAGTATCAGCTGCCTGACGAAGCCAGTGCAGTGCCTCGTTGCATTCCTTTTTAAGAATCTGATCTCCGTAAAGTTCCCGATCTGCTTCGCCAGATGATCCACCGTTAGCCGAAACATAGCTCTTCATCATTGCAACTTGAATAACGGCAGCCGAATAGTATGCCTGCCCAAGAAATGCCGTTGCAGCCGGATCGCTGGCCAATGCTGCCTTTTCGAACCATGACATCGCTTGGTCGCAGACCTTTGCTGTCTGCACCTTGTCTGCGGGCAAGCTCTTCGCAAGTTGCTTCATCCAGCGAGCGGTGTTCGGATCATTCTTTTCGAACCAATGCATCGAGGGCGCGCAGTGTGGAAGCGGATCGAGCTCTTGCGCCTTCGTGAGGTAATAGACGCCCAACCCATATTCGGCAACAGGGACCGTCTTCGCGGCCTGGCCTTCTAGTTCTGCAAGGGCAGCCCGGTCGTCTGAAGCCGCCGCATATGCGAGGTCCTTTGCGGACTGATCAGAAAGTGCTGCATCAAGAGCGCTCGTAGTAGGAACGGGCGTTACTTCAGCGGTCGCTTGTTGAGAGCCTGTGGTCGAACTCGTTGTTTGTTCGCTTGCAGGAATGAAAGTTGGTCGGAATTCTACGATCAGCGAGAATAGCAATCCTGCGCAGACAATTGAAGCAAGAATTGCGAAGATAGTTCGTTGACTCGCGGTGAACCGATTAGGTGGCTGCGGAATCTCGGCGTTTTGGGGTGGTTCCGCGAATCGCCTTCCGCATGAATCGCAGTATTTGTGGGACGTTGATGGCCGTTCAGTCCCACAGTTACCACAAAAACGAGCATCCATTCAGGTTCCTTCCCGATGAGGCATGCTATTTCTCCATCATGGTTATCGAGTTCGCGGTGTAAGAGGCCTTGAACCTATGCAAGGGGTCAGCTATTTAACGGCCCTGATTCATCAGATGACCGGCAATTCTTATTTGCTACCTGTCAAGGTTTCTATACAGTTATCATAAAAATATGCCCGAACCTGTGCTGGTGATTGATCTCGGTGGTTGTAAATCCATACTATTTGGGAGTCTACGAATTGGACAACATCCGCAGGTGCTCCGTTACGCACTACAAGATCATGCATTTGCTTTTCTGCTGTTTCCATTGACCAACCATTGTCTCGTTCTTGAGCAACGATTTCAAAATTTGATGTTTGCTCAGTACATTGATGTGCAGCATCTTTAGCATGAGCTATCATAGGCATGGCTAGCATTCCTACCATGGTGCCAATTGCTACTGCCTTTTTCACTTTGGCTTTGGCCTCCTATTTGGAAATGGGTCAGTGGGACGTCCAATTGTCGCTGGCTATGCTGCCTTTCCAATGATCATTATTGTGTTGACTTTCAACTCAATATCATCAATTCGTTACGTGCTTCCGCTGAACCTGAACGAGCAACTCCTGCCAGTTTTCTCCCGTCAGCCGGTCAATTGCAAATCGAAAGAACGCCCTGGCTTCTGGACTCTTTGCCAGTTTTTCGCTCAAGCCAGTCGGGGGCCTCCCTGCCAATGCCAACAGTTCGTCCAATTCGTCTGCGTTCAGCCCGAGCACCTCAGCAATACAAATGGTCACGGGCATGGATGGCGGTGGAAGTTTATCGCCTTCAATTTTGCTCAGGTAGCTGAACGTGAAGCCCTTCACTTTGTCAGCATTCTTGAGGCGGTCCTGGACCCTGTCTGCGAGTTCACGTTGGGTGAGATGCAGGGTCTCCCGGTGAAATTTTATGCGAGGCCCAAAGGTAACTGCGGCTGCTTTTCGCGCCGCGTTTCGCTCCGCTGTCGTTATGATTTTGAATGACATTAGCAGGCTATTGGATTGTCATTGAAAGTGCAGCAGACCATTCCAGAATCGTTACCGAAGTGGTCTACTACCCGAATTCGGACCATGTCGGGCTCTTTGCCTCATCTGCCGCCGTGCCGGAGATACTTATCCTCCCTTTTGACAACGAAAGGATAGATCGAGATTGTAGCGGCTAGCGTCCGGCCTTAATACCATGGGAAGCCCAGATGGAATCGATCGAGTTTGAGTTGAGACATTCACGTATTTTTGTTATCGCCTCTTGCGAATATCGGTCAAACTTCGTCCCCCCAACCAAGATAGTTTTATAGCAGTCGCTATCCTCTTTGAGTCCGAGGAATCTAATAACCGCTGTTGTCTTTGGTCCAGTGAGCTGAACCTTTTTTGCTATGTCATCCCTTCCCAAATTATAGAAATCGAGCTCATTCACCCTTTTAACCGCTACCACCTGGGCTCCAGGCGTACCCTCCCTTACGAGTTGTACCGGAATGCCTTCTTTCTTAGTCAATCGCAGATCGAGTGTAGGGCCCACTCCTTTGGAGGTCAATTCCATCGAGGCGACGCCAAGAAATATGTCCTGCCAACTCCTCCCAGATTTGATTTCGCCGGCTAAATTCTGAAGCGCACTCTCCGAGGGCTGGAGGTACTCACCTCGGATAGACGCATCCATTATCGCGAGCGCACGAAGTCTCGATGTCGCCTCAGTTTGCCTGCGCAATTTCGGCGCCAATAGCTTTTGTATAAAGGCTATTTCACTGTCGAAGAGAATCGAAAGCGTGACGGGCGGAGTAGTTGACACCGGAAGAACACGTTCAGGCATCCGCGTCGACAGTTCTTGAGCAAAAATATCTTTCAATAAGTCTCGAAAAAGCGTGACGCCGGACTGCGCATGCATGTAAAACTGACTCTCAGAAATGTCCACGAGATGATGCTGAGCGGCATCACGAAGACTATTTATCATCTGCAACGTTAGAGCTTGATCGCTGTTGAGAAACTTGACCCTCCCGTCAAGGGCAATCCTGACGCACTCGCCAAAACCTATAGTTTGGCGCTCTCTAGGCTTTCGTATCCTTCCCCCTTTATGCAAAATGCTGGCTTTCAAGAGCATCTCGAACGAATGATCGAGAAGGATAAGGACGGCGCTTGTGCGGCCCACGTCAGAGGGACGATTGAAATGATCTATGCTAAGGATAAAGGAGTCTACTGCTTTGCCTAACAGTAGGCGAGCTTCTTTCTTCATTTACACGTCCCCATCATTCGTCCTCCTCTCGGTGACGGACTCTAACTCATTTTCGTGCCGCTTTTCGGGGTGCAGGCCACGATCAGGACCGAGTCAGGTTAGCCCGACGAAAGGATAGCGGGGCGGTTTGAAATTCAAACTGGCCCATTCATCTCGATAAATGCATCTCCATCAGCAAAATCTATTACCCCTGCCAACAACGTCTGCCACGAAAGAAGGCGTGGGTGCTCAACCGCTCTGCAATAGCTCCGTTCGCCCGAAGAGAGCCTGTACGCAATAGGGGCCTCACGTCGGTCTTCCGATTGAATCATTACGCCTGCCTCGTAATCAATCGGGACACGATTCGCTGTTTTTATATTGCGCCAATTCCTATTGAGTGGATATAGTTGCGCTTAATCGGTACTAAAGGGGGTCCAATCGCACCATTACAGCGGATCCAAGGAAAAATGGGTTGAAACATTTGCTGAAATGGGGAATTTCTTTCTTGACCAGTGCGCGAGGCCGCATTTGACGGTGGCGCTCGACTTAGCGGATACCGGCGGTCTTGTATGTGGAGTAAGCCACGGAGCCAAATCCGCGCCGACAATCAGACACTTAACGCAGAAACACTCCGATAGCGCTCTCAACCTCGAATTGGATGGCAAGGGCAACACTTACGGAACGATCCAGATCGGCCACCCTCGATAACATAATCGCCGTGCGCACCGTCACATACTTGGATGACGGGTTGGTAGTACCCCAACTGACATTTCGGAGGCTCCATACATGATCGAAAACGAAGAACTAGAGTTTGATAATCCTCTGGAAGAGGAAGTTGAGTCAATTGAGATTGCTTCCGGTAGTCGGAAGATATATACGGACCTTGGCGATCCCGAAATCGAATCGCTTCATGGCAAATTCAAGCGAGGCAAGCTCGTTGTTCAGCCCGACTTCCAGCGGCAGTTCGTGTGGGATACGACCAAGGCCAGCCGGCTTATCGAATCCGCTCTTCTCGCCATTCCCATTCCCGTTGTCTACATTTCTCAGGAACAAGACAACAGAGAATACGTTATTGATGGCCAGCAACGCCTGACATCATTTTTTTCCTTTATCGACGGCATATTCCCCGATGGGACGGATTTTAAGCTGAAGGGTCTAAAGGTGTTCCGGGAACTTAATGGTACTAAATATCTCAACTTGTCGACTGACCTTCAAGACGTCGTCCGATACTTCAAGCTCCGAACCATTACATTCAATAAAGACTCCGACCCAAGCCTAAAATTCGAGATTTTCGAACGATTGAATACGGGCTCGGTCTCGCTAAATGACCAAGAACTCCGCAATTGTATTTATAGAGGGGACTTCAATGTGCTCCTCAGGGAACTTTCTACCGACTCGGATTTTACATTCCTTTTCGGCCAGAAAGGGCCTGACAAGCGCATGAAGGATATCGAATTGGTGCTACGCTTTTCTGCCTTCTACCATGCCACCTATCTGAACTATAAACCGCCGATGAAAAACTTCTTGAACGCTGAAGCCGAAAAATATCGGAACATCAGCAAGGATGACGCACAGCAACTACGAGCGGCGTTCAAGAACACCTGTCAGATCATCCGGTCAATGTTCGGGAAGAATGCGTTCAAACGATTCTACAAAGGCACCGCCAAAAACCCAGAAGGTTATTGGGAGCCTAAGAAGTTTAACGCATCACTGTACGATATCTTGATTTATACCTTTGCCCGCCAGGACAAGAACGTTGTGTATCAGAATCTCGACTCAGTCAGGGAATCCTTAATTTACCTTATGACTGAAAATCAGGAGTTCATCGAGGCAATTGAGCTGTCAACCAGCTCCCTCCAGGCTGTTACAAAACGATTTGACCTGTTTCGCATGGCTCTGCAAGACATTATAGGAATCGGAAAAAAGGAACCCCGCTGCTTCTCAATGCAACTCAAAGAGACGTTGTTCCAGAACAATAACACCTGTGCGATTTGCAGCCAGAAGATTCAGGGCATTGATGATTCAGCCATAGACCATATCAAACAGTACTGGACCGGAGGCAAAACAATCCCCGAGAATGCACGCCTGACTCACCGTTACTGCAACTGGGCGCGATCCCGAAAAGATTAATAGGCAACGTTGCCACCACTTTCTCCAGCAACCCGGACAACAGAGTTCGAGAGTTCGCTCTAAAAAACTGGAAGAGGAGCCGATTGGGATGGCATGTATCGAACTGTCAATCGATGATCAAGCTGAGCTGATTCAGATCATTACGCAATCAGTGGTTGCTTCTGCTGGCGACAAAGAGCGTGCGGCTGAATTATTCGCCGAAAGTATGGAAGCAAAAGGGATTGGCTGGTTAATCTCGATGGTGTTCGGCGGAGTCGTGAAAGATGTCAAGCCGTGGCACAGCGGCTACAACATCGAGTTCGCCCCTGCGTTCACAACCCAGCATCGCGACCGCGAATCTGCCGACTGACCAAGGATCTCATTCGAACAGGCTTGGAGTGCCGCTTAATTTTCTCCGAGCGGTTGGGATCGCTCCAAGAAATAGCTTTTGTAGGATAAAGTCCGCTTTCGCCAACTCAGGCTTAAGTAGCTTACGGAGGTCCCGTCGCTTCTTGCCAATGTTAGCGTTTGGCATTTCCGCCAGGAACTCCGCCACCCGTCGATGGCAGAATTTACTTAACTCGGCAAGCTCATTGTGAAGGCGATCATTTTTGTCGTATTTTGCTATCGGTAACAACTCGAAGGCTCGCCGATAGATGTCGCGTTCGCCAAACAGTCCTTTCGTCTGATATGGCTTTATTACCTCGTTCACGATGTCGGCATTTAAAATTGCGCACAGATAGTGAGCTTCACGCTCGTCCTCAGTGTCATAGTCGTGTGTCGTTCCGAAATTGATAAGACCGTTAGTCTTCAAGCCGTGAACCGTGAGTGTTTTAGCGTCACCCGCATCGATCACGCATGCGACGAGATTCGTGCCAGATCTATTGTGAAGAACCTTAAAACAGCCAGAGGGATGCTGTTCCGACAGCTTCTTTCTGTAGTCTATCCAGCCGTAGATATCGGACTTCGTCGTTTTCTTCTTGAATTTGTTAAATAATTTCTCACATTTATCGAGCCAGTCAGCCAATCCGGGATAACCCTGTGCTAGAGCTTCTTTGGAGCGAATTATGGCGAGGTGTGAGCCTGCGTCCTTCAACGGTACGACAGTAAGATTCAATTCAGTCCACCCGAATGCTACCAAGTGGCGGGTTAGAAGCGTGCAATACAAAAATCGCGATTCGACAAAGCCATTTATCGTTACTTTTTTCCACTCTTTCTTTGAAGCGGCTTTAATTAGCGGGTCGCTTTCAAGAAACGGTTTTTTCGGATCTGTCAGCTCAATGCCTTGGACAATGCGGGGTCGAATGAACCATAGGCTTTGCGGCACAAGAGCGGCGCCCTGTTTGAACGAGTCGTAGTATTCACTCAGCGGCGTACCAATAATCAGCGGTGTATAGTTCTCCTGAGTTTTGGAAACAAAATGCTTAGCGTCTTCCAAAGGGAGGTTCTTCTTTGGGAGGGTCCCTCGCAATTCCAGCATTGGGATCTGCCCTAGCTTGGATGTTGAATCGCGGACCAACACGCACGCGGGAACATTAAACAGAGGTCGAACGCCTTCCAAATCCAGAACAGTCGTGAATCCGCCTTTCTGAAAAGCAGCGTGCTGCTTCGCTCCCGTGAGGACGCTCTTGGGCATTACAAATGCTAAAGTGCCGGTCATATTCCTGTAACGGTTAAAACAAAATTCGAAGAAGACGGTCGAGGTGTCCATCACCGTGAAGAGTTTCACGTTCTTCCTGTCAAGAAGGCCATATTCAAAAGTCAGCTTCTTTATTTCTTGTTGGTACCGCGCCTCCTGGATAAACCGGTACGCCAACCACGGGGGATTGCCAACGACAAGATCAAAGCGTCTCGCTGCGAGGAATATTGGACGATAGGCGTTGCGTAAGATAAATCCCCAGATCGTGTCCCGGTGGTCACGGACTAGATCGATCATAAGATCAATATTGTTCATCCACTGGCTGGTCTCTCCTATTCCGTCCTTGTTTTCTATGTATTTGAAGAACCCATCTCGAAGTTCTTGTTTCGTTCCGTCCTGCTTCGAGTAATCGCACATGATCTGTAGAACGTCATCCAGAATCAAGGGATCTCGTGCCGCCACTGCGGGTATCAGGAATGCCCCAGGGGATTTCTTGTGCGGCGTACTGGTGATGGGCACCTCAATCGGTTCGCCGGTTTTTCGACGTTCTTCGTGTAGAAGAGAATCGGCCATATAGACAGGTACTTGCACACTCCCCTTGTAGTCTTTGAGGTCCGGGACGAGTGCCAATACATAGTTAATCCGCGCGGTGATTACCGCTAACGGGTGAACATCAACACCCAGAATGTTGTTCAGAGCGAAATCGACTAACGATTTTCCCTTCAGCCCAGCCTTGCGGGACTGACGGATAGCGGTAAATAGAAACGTGCCCGAGCCGCAAGATGGATCGAGTACGGATTGGGTGCCAGAATAATTCGCTATATTAAGAGTCTCCTCGGCAAGCCAATCCGGTGTGTAATATTCTCCCAGCTCATGACGAGCTTCGGGATCCACGAGGTCCTGATACAATTCCTTTAACAGGTCTTCGTTAACCTTAGTAAGATCATAAACCTGTAGGTGTTGAGCGAGACCACGGAGTAAGCGAACGCTATCTTTTATGATCAGACCGTCCAACACCCAACTGAAGAAGTCGGGTTCCGAGAGATTGGGAAATCCACGTTCGGCGAAGACGCTGCCGCTCACTATTCCCGTAAGTTCGTCATATTCGGTCGGAATCGCTTTGAATAGTGCGATATATGCGAAGACTTTCGCTAAAAGTGATAAATACGAATGGCGAACGAATAGATTTATATCACCTATATCCGGTGTGCCGTAAACCATAGCCAACAGGCGCGTCCATTCAACGAACTTTACCTGCGTTTCCGTCTGTGCTGCTACTTGTGTCCAGAGAGATTCAAGCTGACTTGCAGCCGACGAGAAGACAGGGCTATCCGCACCGAAGCGCTTCACAAGGTCCTCTGAACGAGGTTGAAGATTCTTTTGCGAGAAGAGAAACGCCTCAAACCACGATAGAGCGCTCGCTGGATCGGAGCTTAGGCTATCCAGATCGACTGGCTTTCCAAGAATTTGAAGTTTGCCGCTCTTCAGGACGTATGTTTCGAAGATCAATCCGTCGGTGAGCACCCCGAATGATTTTTCTCCGAGCGACGTTAGATAAGTAACCAATTCCTCGATCCCGACTTCGCGCTCCTTATCCAAATTGCGCTTAAATTCAAAAACGAGGTCTTGATATAAGGCATCTATGTAACCGCGAACTTGCGCAACTCTGATGCCTTTCTCGACTTCGACTTCATGAGCGTCGATATTGAAACTTTTGTGAAGCAGGAGCAGAAACAAATGCCTGCGCTCGTCGTGATGCGCGGCTCGCTTCACAGCCTGCTTCATGTCTGACAGGTATGAGTTTAGTTCTGCTGCAAACTTGTCTAAAAAGGCTGGCATCTGGTTCCCCCACGCGAATTATCGGTTGCTAAATTCGGCGTGGCGCGACGGCCTTTCGCAGCTTCGACCCGCGCAGAAGAAGTTGAGAGCGCGTGAAAACGATCTCTCGTAGCAACATACGCTTTCAAGCCGATAATCTACCTGTCACGCCGGGAAAGGCAGCTCCGTCCTTTGCCCTCCACTGAAATTCCGCTTCGATAGAAATCCCTAACTGCTGGGCGATTTGATACGCCCCCTTCCATGCTGCATTAGCGTCCTGACCCTGAACCGACAGATTCATGTCCGGAAAGAAGTGGTATCCGTCGTCCTCTCGCTTACCCTGAACAAAGTTAACGGAGACAAGCCTTCGCAGTTCATCATGGTTTTGCGCTTTCGCCTTCGCGAGTCTGATTGCCTCAATCAACATTCCGTTCCACTTCACTTCCCGAGGCTGACTCCCGTTCAATTTCGCAGACAACAGCTTCGTGTGCGTGAGGCTGGGCGGCGATTTCGCATCGAACTGCCGAGGCTCAACCGCGCTTTGAGCAGGCTTTCCACCCCCATTCGGCTGCGGCGACTGATTCCGTTCATAAGCATCGGCCAACTTCTCAATGACCGTCTCGATGCTATCGATGAGTGGCACGGCGAACTTCTGTAATCGGGCAAGTGTGACATCACTAATTTCGATTTGCATTAGCATTTCTCCTTGGTTCAAGCACTGCCATCCGAATCCATACGTCCATACGGATATACCGCAGATATATACCCCACGTCAAGAAGGCCCGGCGGGGCTCGGCTGGTTGGCGCTAATCGTCTTTGATGGAATCGTGAAGGAAGTGACGCGCTAGCATAGCGGCTACAACATCGAGTTCACGCGGGCGTTCACGACAGGACACCATGCGTAGGGGGCGGAGCTCGCGAAATCGATCACTGGCTGGGCCATTATAAGTTCATCAGCGCCCCCCTAGTTTCAAGTCACCAAATTTGCTGAAATTTTGGCGCGATGTCAGACCAAGTCGGGGCGAAGATCCGCGTCTCTGCCCCACCTCCCCGCCATACGCCAACTCAGGTTAAACGTCCCGCTTTTCGGCTTTGAACACAAGCAAAAACGCACTGAATCATGGGCTGGAGGAGGGCCGAAAATAGCTCATCCAGGTCAGGATTCTCGCGGAGAAATCGAGCGGTTCCAAGGGCCAAGTTTTGACAGCCAATTTGACAGCCACGGCGATGGAAATCGGCGAAAACTGTGAACTCAGACGGAAAGGCAAGAACAAAAAATGTAAGATTTATAAGGCTTTGGACGCAGGCGAAGCTTGAAGCCTCGAATTAGGAATCCTGTGCTCTATCCATCTGAGCTAAGGGGGCGCGCGCCTGCTCAATCGTTTGAAGCGGTGGCTTTATGGCATCCGCATTGGCGATACGCATGGAATGATCGTGCTTATCATGCGCTCCGAGGCGTGGACAAGGTGGACCTCCGCGCACGGTTCGTCTTGCGGACCCGTCCCGATCATACAGTCGTTATTTTTGCGCTCGTGATTGGAGCATGGAAGGCCTTCAACGGAGTTTTCTTCAGGGCCCAGCGGTTAGATTGCCAAGCGTGATGGATTGGCAGCTGCCGGCGAAATCGACAAAACCAACTATCCGATAGTCGATCACCTTGAGGAGCCCGCCGGCCTGTTCGGAGGCGAGGTTTTAGCGGCTATTCCCTTCCGCGTCGGCGCGACCAGCTCCAGTGGCAGGCAGGAGAGCCCGCGCAACTCGTAAACCACTCTGCCGCCCGTCACCGCCATGAGCAGCCGTGGTCTGCCTGCACGACCAGTGGCCTGTGGTGAAAAGCGTCGATCTACATCTGCGCATCGGTACGACACGATCGGCCCTCCCCACGCTCAGCTGTTGCTAGCGGGCGTGGAAGGGCATGTCCGTATTACTAAAAATATCCGCTTTCCTTCATGTCCGTCAGGAGCCCCGATTCCTTCGGGCTCCATCCCAGTGCCTCGCGGGTGAGAGCGCTGGAGGTTGGATTGTCGAGGGCGACGAAGCCCGCCAGCCAGTCGAAATGAGTGCGTGCTTCATCCTTGGCGAGGCTCCGCACCGGGACGCCGAGCCCCGCGCCGATCGCCTGGGCGATTGCGCACAGCGTCACGCCTTCTTCAGCTGCAGCATGCAGGCGCGCTCCGGGGGCTGCGTGCTCAAGCGCTAGTCGGAAGAGGCGTGCGGCGTCCAGCCGGTGCACCGCGGGCCAGCGGTTCGCTCCATCGTCGATGAAGGCGGAGACGCGCGTGCGGCGTGCGATCTCGATCAGCGCGGGCACGAAGCCGTGGTCGCCGGTGCCGTGGACGGAGGGCGGCAGCCGCACGACGCTGGCGCGCACTCCGCGACCGGCAGCTGCCAGCGCCGTTGCCTCCGACGCGGCGCGAAGGGCGGCCGCGCTCCCGGGCGCAGGCGCGTCCTCTTCCGTGCCGGTGCGGCCGGGCGCAAGCAGCGCGGTTCCGGACGTCAAGACGAACGGCTTGCCCGAGCCCTCCAGCGCGCCGGCCAGTGCCTCCACCGCGCGCCGGTCTGTCTCGGCGGCGGCCGCATAGGCGGAGAAGTCGTGGATGAAGGCCGTGTGGATCACGCCCTCGCAGGCCCGGGCGCCGGCGGCAAGGCTATCGGTGTCCGACAGCTCGCCCCTATGCGCCTCGACTCCCAACCGCGCCAAGGTGTCGGCGGCGGCGGCGCTGCGCGCCAGTCCGAGCACCTCGTGCCCCGCGGTGAGCAGTTCCCGCACGATTGCTTCACCTATGAAGCCCGTTGCTCCCGTCAAGAAAACACGCATTCCATTCTCCTTGTGCTGCTCATACATTTCGGTTTGTCGATGACCGTCATGCTCCGGTTATGAAGGCAATCTTGCTAAGGAGCTCGCTTGACCCATTCACGCCTTACCTCTCAATGGGGTAAGCAGAGGACGGCACAGTACGGCAGCCACATTGTTTTTAGAACCGATCCAGTGCCCACTTCGGGCTTTATCCACATGATCTGAGATGATGTCGATCCGCTCACAATCCTTATATTTCCGGCACTATATGATCTGGGGCGATCTCAGAAAACGTCGTGGACAAGGGAGACCGGGGCTCCTCAAGGCAATCGACTATCGGATAGCCAGGCCCAAGACTGGGATCCGAGGCGGCCCCGCAGTAGGATTGTCTCGTGATCGTTCCCGCGATCATCCATCAATAATCGGATGCAGAGGAGCCACCGATGGCCGACAAGATTGTGAAAACCGACGACGAATGGAAAGCGCTGCTGACGCCGGAGCAGTTCGAAGTGGCGCGGCGCAAAGGCACCGAGCGCGCCTTCACCGGCAAATACTGGGACTTCCACGATCAGGGCGTCTACCTGTGCGTCTGCTGCGGCAACGAACTGTTCACCTCCGAGACCAAGTACGACTCCGGCTGCGGATGGCCGAGTTTCTACGCGCCGCTCGACGAAAGCAGGATCGCGAAAGAGGTCGATCGAAGTTACGGCATGGCGCGCACCGAGGTGACGTGCAGCCGCTGCGGCGCGCATCTCGGCCACGTTTTCGACGACGGGCCCAATCCGACCGGGCTGCGCTTCTGCATGAATTCGGCGTCGCTCGATTTCACCAAAAAGGATTCGAGCAACAAGTAACCCCGCCCGCCTGACCGCGAAGCGAGCGTTACCGAGACCGGCCATGCGCGATACGGTGGCGTTGCGATGCGCCCCGCTTCGGAGAATAATCAATCTCAATCCCCGCGGTAATTCGCGCAGTAATTTCAGCCAATTTTCAGCCAATTCCAGATAGACACGGTTTGAATCACTCCTAATGGCTTCTACATCCGCGGTTCCTTCAGACGCTGATCGTGCGCATCCGGCGCATCTCGACGCGACCTCCGCCGGGACGCCGCCCGCCGTCGAGATCGCGAACTTGAGTTTCAGCTACGGCGAACGTATCGCGCTGAGCGATCTGAGCTTTTCGATTGCCCGCGGTGAAATCTTCGGCCTGCTTGGCCCCAACGGCGGCGGCAAGACCACTCTCTTCAAACTGATCTCGACGCTGGTGCCACTGCAACAGGGCGACGCGCGCATCCTCGGATTCGATCTGCGCAGCGACACGATCGCGCTCCGCCGCCGGCTCGGCGTGGTCTTCCAGCATCCGAGCGTCGACGGCAAGCTGACGGTCGCCGAAAACCTCGCGCATCAGGGGCGGCTCTACGGAATCAGCGGACCGCGATTGCGCACGCGCAGCGCCGCGATGCTCCAACAACTCGGATTGAGCGCGCGCGCGGGCGACCTCGTCGAGACGCTTTCCGGCGGCCTCAAGCGACGCGTCGAGCTGGCCAAGTCCCTGCTGCACGAACCGGAGCTGCTCGTCCTCGATGAGCCCAGCACCGGTCTCGACCCGACCGCGCGGCGCGAATTCCTCAACTACCTGACTGAATTGCGCGACCGCCAGGGCGTCACCATCGTGCTGACGACCCATCACATGGAGGAGGCCGAGCGCTGCGGCCGTATCGGCGTGCTGCATCAGGGACGGCTCGCTGCGATTGCACCTCCCGCCGAACTGAAGTCGCGGGTGGGCGGCGATGTCGTCGCGATCTACGCGCGCGCGCCGGAGGATCTGCAAAAGAAAATCGCCGCTCGGATGCAGGTGACGGCCGTGCTGGTGGACGGCACCTTGCGCGTCGAGCGGCCGCGCGGCCATGAATTCGTGCGCGACCTGGTCGATGCTTTCGGCGACGAGATCGAATCGGTGACCTTCGGCAAACCCACGCTCGAAGATGTCTTCGTCCACTTGACCGGGCAGCGCTTTGACGCCGCACCCGCCGGGGAAGCGCGATGAGCGAAGGCGCCTTGCAGGCCGGAACCTTGTGGTTGCGCGAGATCACGCGCTTTTGCCGGCAACGCAGCCGCGTTATCGGGTCGTTCCTGCAACCGCTGGTCTTCTGGGTCTTGCTCGGCGCGGGACTGAAGGCGTCGTTCAAGCCCGCCGGGATGCCCGCGGGGATCGACTACTTCCAGTACCTCTATCCCGGCTTCATCGTGCTGGTGCTGCTGTTCACGGCGATTTTCGCGACTATCTCGACCGTCGAGGATCGGCGCGAGGGCTTTCTGCAAAGCGTGCTGGTCGCGCCGATCTCGCGCACCATGATCGTGATGGGCCAGGCGCTCGGCGGAACCACGCTCGCATGGGTGCCGAGCTGCATTTTCCTGGTGCTGGCGCCGCTGGCCGGAATCAGTCTCAGCGTGGGCGCGGCGATTTTCGCGGCGCTGATCATGGCGATTATCGCATTCGCGCTGACCTGTATCGGGCTGACGATCGCGTGGAAAATCGAATCGACGCAGGGCTTTCACGCGATCATGAATCTGATCCTGATTCCAATCTGGCTGCTCTCGGGCGCGTTCTGGCCGATCGATGGCGCCCCTGCCCTGCTCCGCTGGACCATGCGGCTCAATCCGCTGACCTACGGGATGGCGGCGCTGCGCGAGAGCCTTTATCCGGGAAATCGCGGCGAGATGGGATCGCTGCCGTCGATGGCGCTCTCTGTGACCATCGCAATCGCGTTCGCGATCGCGACCTTCGCGCTCGCCGCACGCACCGCGCGCCGCGCCACCGCTTACTGATCAACCAACCAGCGGATCGAAGAAGGCCTCGACGCGTCCCTCGAAATGGAACTCGCGCGCCAGCGCGATCCATTTGCGATCGAGGCCGTGGAGCGGTTCGGGCAGCCGGTCGAGCGGGAAGAAGCCGGCGTCGAGCGTCTCCAGCGGATGCGGCGTCAGCACGCCGCCGTCGAGCCGGCAGTAAAACAGCATCGAGTAGAGGTGGCGAAAGGCTGAGCCGGTCTTGAGGCTGTCGATGATCCCGATAAGCCGCTGCGGGGTGACGATGAAACCGGTCTCCTCGCGCACCTCCCGCGCCACGTTTTCGGCGGGCGATTCGCCGACGTCGCAAAATCCGGTCGGATACCACCAGGCTCCGCTTGGCCGCTGGATCAGCAGAATCTCATCGCGCTCGTTGAAGACGATCGCACCGCAGCCGACGCCCACCGTCACGTAACCGTCATAGCCGCCGCCGGTATCGTCACGCCAGCGCTGGAACACCACCTCGGCGTCGGTCGCGAGGTCGCGATCGAGCACCATGCGAATCCTCACCGCCTCGCGCAGCAGATCCTCGTAGCGCTCGGCGTCGTAGCCATGCGGTTTGAAGGCGAGGCCGGTGCGGCCGATCGCCGCGATGCGCTCGATGAACCGCGCGAGTTCAACTATCAGACCATCCTTTGAATCGCCCTGCGCCATGCCCCCCCCCCCGGCTCCCTCATTCACGGGAATCAATCACTTCTATCTTCCGCCTCTCACTGAACGTTATTGTGTCATGCCGCTATCATTGTTGGTGAATTTCACGACTCCGCTGCCCGCTCCCCCTGCTTCCCGCCGAAACCTTGCGTACGCGTCCACCAAGGGTCTCATGGACGCGATCCGCATGACCCACTGATGTCTATTCATCGTGGGAAGTCTGAAACCTTTCAAAGGTTTCAGTTTCCGGTGAATCGCCCTGCGCCATGCCCCCCGGCTCCCCTAACCATCTCCTGTCGTAACTGTTTACCGGCCAGCCGTAGGATCGAGGATCCGCAAACCCGCAAAATATCGACGGTAAAATCCTCGGTCGCGCGTTAGCAGGCGGTCGGCAACGACCAGCGCATGCCCGGCGATCAAAAAATCGGCCGCAATGCGATCGCGCGGACCTCCGCCCACCCGGTAGCGGCGCCAGGCGTCGGCCGCTTTAATCGCCGCCTCTTCCGTCATCGGCGAGAATGCGGTGAGCAGCTTGTCCATCGCGTCCTGAAAGACTCCAGCATTGCCGAATACGGTTGCGGTCTCGGCCCATACCACCTCTGAAGCGACCAACGCACCTTCTCTCATGCAGCGTCGCAATGCCTCCGAGGAAGCGGGCGCAAACTTCGGATCAGCGCCGAAAACGTCGAGCAGGACGTTCGTGTCAACGGCCGTAATCACTGCCGACCGCGAAGCTCTGCTATGACGGCGTCTGTGTCGATCGTCTTGCCGAGACAGCCGTACACCTCGCTTACCGGATCCACGCCTCCGCTTTTGACTGCTATCAAACGTCCGTGCTCCTCGCTGAATTCCAGCACCGTACCAGGCTTCACGCCAAGCCGTTCCCGCAGCAGTTTCGGGATGGTCACCTGGCCCCGCTCGGCAACGCGCGCTTTCATACTTTTCATGTACGAAAGTATGATTCAATATTACGAAATACTCAAGCGCACCGAGTAACTATTACGCCTGCCGCACCACGGCCCGACAAGATCGCCCATGACCTATTGTGTCATGCCGCTATCATTGTTGGTGAATTTGACGACTCCGCTGCCCGCTCCCCCTGCTTCCCGCCGAAACCTTGCGTACGCGTCCACCAAGGGTCTCATGGACGCGATCCGCATGACCTACCGATGTCTATTAACCGTGGGAAGTCTGAAACCTTTCAAAGGTTTCAGTTTCCGGTGAATCGCCCTGCGCCATGCCCCCCGGCTCCCTCATTCACGGAATCAATCACCTCTATCTTCCGCCTCTCACTGAACGTTATTGTGTCATGCCGCTATCATTGTTGGTGAATTTCACGACTCCGCTGCCCGCTCGTCCTGCTTCCCGCCGAAACCTTGCGTACGCGTCCACCAAGGGTCTCATCGACGCGATCCGCATGACCCACTGATGTCTATTCACCGTGGGAAGTCTGAAACCTTTCAAAGGTTTCAGTTTCCGGAAAAGCTATAGTTCCGCGTCCCTGCCGACAATCGAGCAACGCGAGCATGAGCGGGCGTCCTGGGGATGCACGATCGGGCGCGATTGCGATAAAATAACCTCAGTATGCGCTGGACCACCGACAAAATCCGTCAGTCTTTCCTCGATTTCTTCGCTGAGCGAGGACATCAGATTGTCCCCTCCGCGTCGCTGATTCCGAAGGGCGACCCTACCCTGCTCTTCACCAACGCCGGGATGGTCCCGTTCAAGGACTATTTCCTGGGCGTGCGCACGGCGCCGAACGCGCGCGTCGTCGATTGTCAGAAATGCCTGCGCATCTCGGGCAAGCATAACGACCTCGAAGCGGTTGGCCGCGACAGCTACCACCATACGTTCTTCGAGATGCTCGGGAACTGGTCCTTCGGCGACTACTACAAGGCCGAGGCGATCAAGTGGCATTGGGAGCTGGTGACCAAGGTCTGGGGGATTCCGGCCGAGCGCCTGTGGGCGACCGTATATAAGGACGACGACGAGGCCTTCGCCGAATGGGAGAAAGTGCCCGACCTGCTCCCCGGCCGGATCCTGCGTTGCGGCGAGAAGGATAATTTCTGGGAGATGGGCGAGACCGGGCCGTGCGGACCGTGCTCGGAAATCCATATCGATCGCGGCCTTGAAGCGGCCGTCGGCTGTACCCATCAGGGCGTGGAATGCGCGGTCAACGTCGATGGGTGCTCGCGCTTCATCGAACTGGGGAACCTGGTGTTTATCCAGTTCAACCGCGACGCGGCGGGCAAGCTGACGCCGCTGCCGATGAAGCACGTCGATACCGGCACCGGCCTCGAGCGCGTCGCCGCAGTTCTACAGAGCCTCGAAGAGAGCAAACGACTCGGCAAAAATGTCGTACTCGGCAACTACGACACAGACACTTTTAGAGCCATTGTCGACCGAATCAAGGCTCTCGAAAAGTCGAGCGGAATGGAGGCTCTTCCCGGGAAGTACCTTACATTGGATGTATCGCGGCGAGCCATTGCCGATCATGCGCGGGCAGCTTGTTTTCTGATCGCTGACGGATTGAAACCGTCTAATACGGAGCGCGGATATGTACTTAGGAGGCTGATCCGCCGTGCCGTAACGCATGGGAATTTTTTGACGATTTATGAACCGTTCCTTGCCGAGGTCTGCAAAACTGTGATTGCGCAGATGCGCAGCGCGTATCCGGAATTAGATGTCCATCAGACGCAGATTGTCGATGAAGTCTATCGAGAGGAAGAAAGGTTCCGAGTAACGCTAAATCGCGGACTGGCATCAATCGGCCAAGAAATATCGCGACCGCGCGACGCGGGTGAGCTCGTCGTCTCCGGTGAGTTCGCGTTTGAGCTTTATGACACCTATGGTTTCCCGCTTGACCTCACACAAGTTGTATTACGCGGGGAAGGTTATGAGGTTGATGTCGCAGGGTTCGAGCGCCTCATGGACGAGCAGCGCCAGCGTGGACGCGCGGCCCGCAAGGATGACCTCGGCGCGCCTGAAATCGCGCTCGCGGCTGGCGTGAAATCGCGCTTCGTAGGTGAGCATCGCTACGACGCCGAATCCGAAATTCTCGCCGCGAATGCCGACGCCGACGGACGCCTGACAGTCGTAGCAGCGGAGACGCCCTTCTATCCCGAAGGCGGCGGCCAGGTCGGCGACCGCGGCGTGATCGAGACCGCAGCGGGCGCACTGCTCGAAGTCACCGATTCCCGCAAGCAGGACGGCTCGATCCTCCATATCGGACGCATCTTGCGTGGCGAGCCGGGCGATTTCGCGCGTGGCGCGCACGTGAAACTGCGCATCGACCGCGAACGCCGCGACGCCTCCATGAACAATCATTCGGCGACTCACATCCTGCATTACGCGCTGCGCGACATTCTCAGCAAGGACGTCCATCAGGCGGGCTCGATGGTCGCGCCGGAGCGGCTGCGCTTCGACTTCAGCCATAACGGGCCCGTCGGCGCAGGCGACCTCGCAACGATCGAAGAGGAGATCAACGCGCGCATCCGCGAGAACGCCGAGGTTCTTATCGAGGAGATGGCCTACGACGACGCCCTCAAGGCGGGTGCGCTGGCGTTCTTCGGCGACAAGTACGGTGACGTGGTGCGGGTGGTCCGCATGGGCGATTTCTCGACCGAGCTGTGCGGTGGCACCCATGTGCGGCGCACGGGCGATGTCGGCCTCTTCAAACTCGAAAGCGAGGGCGGAGTGGCGGCCGGCGTGCGGCGTATCGAGGCCTTCACCGGGCAGGGCGCGCTCGAAGCAATCCGGCGGCGCGAGAAAATCCTGGAGGACATCGGGAGCCAACTCGGTGCGCGTGACGCGGCCGCACTGGACCGGCTCGAAAAGCTGGTTGCGCGCGAGAAGGAACTCGAAAAGAAGCTCCGCGCTCTCGAACAGAAGCTCGTCGCCGGCGCGACCATCGGCAGCGCCGATGCCGAAAAAGTTCGCGAGGCCAACGGCGTCAAGATCGTCACGCGCAAGGTCGAAGGCGTCGAGCCGAAGTCGCTGCGCGAGATGGCCGATCGTCTGCGGCAGAAGTATGGCTCGGCGGTGGTTGCGATCGGATCGGACCTCGGTGACAACAAGGCCGCGCTATTGGTCGCGGTGACGCCCGACCTCGCGACGCGGATCAAGGCCGGCGATATCGTCAAGCAACTCGCGCCGATGATCGGCGGCACCGGCGGCGGACGGCCCGACTTCGCCCAGGCCGGCGGCCGCGACGCGTCCAAACTCGACGAGGCACTGGAGCGTATCGCGAGCTTGGTTTGACCATCTGCGCGAGTCGTAACCGATCGTTCATCTGAATGCTGTTTCACACGGACACTAAAAAGGCGTACCATCCGATCATTCGAATGAACAGTAACGGGACTGCGAAGGGCAACGTCAGGCCTAACCTTCAGAGGGTAAACGAAACCATTCCACAGTTAGCTACCGAAGATTCGCTCGAACTCCACTTCGACGACCACCGCTTTTTGACCGAGTTGCTCGGTCAACACGACGCACATTTACGGACGATTGAGGCGGCCCTTGAGGTGCGCATCGGCGTCAACGGGAGCGCGCTCAAGATTTCCGGCGGCCATATTGAACAGGCGCTGGCGGGCAAACTGCTGAGCGAACTGTACGAGCTGCTCAAGCGCGGCTACCCGATCTATACGGGCGACGTCGATTACGCCATCCGCATCCTGCGCGCCGACCGCAACGCCGATTTGAAGGACATCTTCCTCGATCAGGTTTATATCTCGGCGAACAAGCGGATCATCTCGCCCAAGAGCCTCAATCAGAAGGCCTACGTCGAGGCGATCCGCGCGCACGATATCGTTTTCGGAATCGGCCCTGCCGGCACCGGCAAGACTTATCTCGCGATGGCGATGGCGTTGGCGGCGCTGATGAAAAATCAGGTCACGCGCATGGTGCTGTGCCGGCCGGCGGTCGAAGCGGGAGAAAAACTCGGCTTCCTGCCCGGCGATCTCGCCGAAAAGGTCAACCCCTACCTGCGCCCGCTCTACGACGCGCTGCACGACATGGTCGATTACGATCGGGCCCGCCGGATGCTCGAGCGCGGGACCATCGAAGTGGCGCCGCTCGCCTTCATGCGCGGGCGCACCCTCAACGATTCCTTCATCATCCTGGACGAAGCCCAGAACACCACCTCCGAACAGATGAAGATGTTCCTGACGCGCCTCGGCTACGGCTCCAAGGCGGTGATCACCGGCGACGTCACTCAGATCGACCTGCCGAGCGGCAAGCTCTCCGGCCTCAAGGAGGCGCGCACGGTACTGGCCGACACCCCCGGAATCAAGTTCGTGCATTTCAACGAGCGCGACGTCGTGCGCCATCGG
The DNA here is from genome assembly GCA_050011435.1 of Binataceae bacterium (SeqCode). GTDB lineage: Bacteria > Desulfobacterota > Binatia > Binatales > Binataceae > JADMIL01. The sequence goes on along the minus strand of JBEKJC010000026.1, from coordinate 15,203 downwards.
CTGGTGCAGGCGATAATCACCGCGTACGAATCGTTCAACGGCGAGCGCACTCTACCCTTGCCGCTGCCGCCTATCGAGGCGAAACCGGCCAACGGCTGAACGTGCCGGTGGAACTGACGTGCCGGGCCGTGAGCGGGCGGCCGTACGCCGATGCACTTCGCGCTGACGCCCTCACGCTCCTGGAAATCCTCGCGCTCGAACATTGTGAACTCTCGCTGATGCTGGTGAGCGATAGCGCAATCCGCCGGCTGAATCGCAAGTTTCGTGCGAAAGACCAGCCGACCGACGTCCTCTCGTTCCCGCAGTTGGAGCCCGCTCACGAACTGGCAACGAGCCGCCGGTTTTCGACGCCGGACGCACCGCCGCTCGCACTCGGCGACATCGTGATTTCGATCGATACGGCCCGCCGTCAAGCGCACGAACTCCGCCAAAGCGCATCCGCCCGAATTCGCACCTTGTTGATTCACGGCATGCTGCATCTGCTGGGCTACGATCACGAGCGATCGATGGCGGAGGCGCGCCGGATGTTCGCGCGCGAGCATGAACTGGCCGCGCTGATGAACCCCGGCGGTCGGCGCTCGCGATCGCGTAAGGCGCTGGCGGCAGCAAGCGCGACGGTTACAACTCCTGCTAACGCGGTGGGCGATTTGCGCCGGTCGCCCGCCGCGATGCCGGAGCGAACGGCGAAGGCAGTGAAGAAACCGATCGTCGCACGGCAACCGTGATGAGCTTTTCACAGGGCGAAGCCCCTACGTCCCCTGCCGACAATCGAGCAACGCGAGCAGCGTCCACCGGCGGCATGGAATGCCGTGAAACCTCGTGAGGTTTCAGTGTCTGGAAAAAACCAATAGTTTTGCAATCGTTTGAGCACACCACGCAAATCGCCGATGGCGGCTAATCCGCAAACGCGCGCCGGCGGCGCAACTCCCTCGTTTACGGTGCTCCCGATGTTGACGCATTTCACACGCGCCGCCGGCACCAAAAGCGCGATCGACAATCTCGACGCGATTCTGCGCGGCGGCGTGATTCACGGCGCCACCCGCTTTATCCGGGGCCGCCGTCCGGTAGTCTGCCTCTTCGACGCGACCGTCGGCGAACTCGGCCAACTGCTGGCGCGATCGAATCGCCGGCGCTATGAACCATTCGGCGTCGCCTTGGATAAACGCTATGCTTTCGCGATGGGCGCGCGGCCGGTGCTCTATATGCCGTGGCGTGAGGCCCGGCTGATACTGGCAGAGGAGGAGTGGTGGCGCGTGGCCACAATCGACCTGGATCGTAATCCGCCGATCGACTGGAGTTTCGAGCGCGAGTGGCGCGTGGCCGGCGATCTGCCGCTGCCGGTTCGCACCGCCGTGGCGCTGGTCGAGAGCTGGCGCGACGCCGACGAACTCTACGACCGCTTCGACGGCAGCCCCCCGTGCGCGGGCGTTATCCCGATCAAAGACCTGCCCGGTTTCGCCTGAGGATCGCTGTGAACGTATCCACCCGCGCCGCGTTGGCCGTCGCCAGCGGACTCGCGCTTGCTCTGGCATTTCCCAACTTCGACTTCAACTTCGCCGCCTGGCTGGCGTTCGTGCCGCTGCTCTATGCGATCGACGGCGAGACCCCTCGTAAAGTGTTGCTTTACGCTTGGCTTCAGGGCTTCGCCTGCTATGTGGCCTCGCTCTATTGGGTAACTATCACCCTGCATCATTTCGCCGACGTGCGGGTCGTCTTCGCGGTAATGCCGATGATGTTGCTGGCGGCCGTGATCGCGCTCTTCAGTGCCGTCGCATTCTGGGCCGCAACGCTGATCGCGGCCCGGCTGGGCTTTTCGATCGTCGTCACGCTGCCCATCGTGTGGACCGCGGTCGAATGGGTTCGCACATATTTCCCGATCGGCTTTCCATGGAATCTGCTCGGCTACGCGGCCTATCAGAATCTGACGCTGATTCAGTTCGCCGAATTCACCGGCGTCTATGGGGTCTCCGCGCTCATCGTTCTGTTCAACGCCGTGATCTATATCGTGGTCTTCCGGCGCGGGTCGCCGCGATTGCAGGGCATCAGCCTCGGCGTACTCAGTACGCTGATCGCAGCGGCCTGGATCTTCGGCACGGTGCGGATCGGCGAACTGCAAGGCGAGCGGCCCGATCGATCGCTCAAGTTCGCGATGGTCCAGGGCGACATTCCCCAATCGATCAAATGGGACCCGCATTTCCTCGAGTCGAGCTTCAGCGTTTACGTGCAGCAAACGCAAGCCGCGGCGCGGCTGGGCGCCGATCTAATCGTATGGCCCGAGGCGGCCGCGGCGTTTTTCTTCCAGCCCACCGAACAGTACCCCGCCGCCTTCGCCGATGACGCGCCGTATCGCCAGCGCCTGCTCCAGCTCGCGGCCGATACCGCCGATCCGATCCTGTTCGGCGCGCCGGCGCTCGCACAACGGGAAGGCCGCCTGGGCTTTTACAATCGCGCCTACCTGGTCTCAGGCGGCGGTACGATTACGGCCTGGTACGACAAAATTCAACTGGTGCCGTTCGGCGAATACGTCCCGCTGCGGAGCCTGCTCGGCGCTTTCGTAAACCGCGTGGTGGCAGGCTTCGGCGATATGTTCGCAGGCAGCCGGCAGACCATTTTCGAGGTCAAGGGTGCGCGGATGGGCGTGCTGATTTGCTACGAGAGCATCTTCCCGAACCTTTCGCGGATGGCGGTCAATCGGGGCGCCGACATTCTCGTCAATATCACCAACGACGCCTGGTACGGCGAAAGCTCGGCGCCCTATCAACTGCTGGCGATGGCCGCGATGCGCGCGGTTGAGACCAAGGTGCCGCTGGTGCGCGTCGCCAACACCGGTATCAGCGCGGTGATCGAGCCGACCGGAAAGATCACGGCACGCACGCCGCTGTTCAAGCGCGGGACGGAAATCGTGCGCGTTTACTGGGTGCCGCGCAGAACGGTCTATACGATAGTGGGCGATCTGTTCGCGGAAATCTGCTTCGCGCTGGCGGCGATCGCACTAATCCTTGCGCACTTTCGGCCGCGCCGCGTCGAGCCCGCTGAGGAACGCCGGCCAACGCGGATATCTCGCAATGGCATCCCATGATTCTCTTCCCTGATACGGTCCCTACGCGCGTAAGAGAATGGGGAGTTGTTGAGGAACTCAAAACCTTTAGTTTCACTGAAACCTCACGAGGTTTCAGACTTCCCTTTTAACCAGATGCGGGCTGCGCCCTGTAAAAACCTCGGCCTAAGGAATTTTTCGATTTCGCGGGACTTGGCCGGGACCCGAGCGTCGCGAGCGTCAGTCACTGAAAAAAGCTTACGCGTCCACGAATGGTCTCATCGACGCGATCCGCAAGACCGACTTTCGGGGTCTATCACTGTGGGAAGTGTGAAACCTTTCAAAGGTTTCACCATCTTCTTTCGCTCAGGCTCCTCGAATCTGTCAGAATAATTGCGGGTCGCCGCCAGATGCGCCGGCCAACGAATCGATTCAAGAGGAAGATCCACCAATGCTTAGCGACATGCGCCCGCAACTGACCGACCTCGAAGCCCGCTCGGAAACTCTGCGGAGGCGTCTTTGACGTCCCCAAGCTGATCGCACGCAGGCAGGAACTCTCCGAACAATCCGTCAAGCACGACTTCTGGGACAATCCGGAAGCGGCACAATCGATCCTCAAAGAGCAGGAGCGCATCAAGGTGCGGCTCTCCGGTTTCGAGAAACTGGAGAAGGCGCTGGACGAGGCGCGCGTGTTTCTCGCGATGGCCGAGGAAGAGGGCGCCGACGATTCGGACGCCGCCCACGAAACTGAGACCGCCTTGGCCGCGGCGCGCATCGAGATCGAGCGTCAGGAGCTCCAGGTGATGCTCGGCGGCGAGCACGATCGTCTCGGCGCGATCGTTTCGATTCATCCGGGGGCCGGCGGCACCGAGGCGCAGGACTGGGCCGAGATGCTGCTGCGGCTCTACCTGCGCTGGGCAGAGCGCAGAGCGTTCGCCACCGAACTTGCCGATCTGCAGCCCGGCGAGGGCGGCGGCATCAAGAGCGCCACCTTCACCGTCGATGGCGATTACGCCTACGGCTATCTCAAAGCCGAAGCGGGAATCCATCGGCTGGTGCGAATCTCGCCGTTCGACGCCAACGCACGCCGCCACACTTCGTTCGCGTCGGTCTTCGTTTTCCCGGCGATCGACGACAAGGTCGAAGTCGTGATCAATCCGGCTGATTTGAGAATCGATACCTACCGCGCGAGCGGAGCGGGCGGCCAGCACGTCAACAAAACCGACTCGGCCGTGCGCTTCACCCATCTACCCTCCGGCATCGTAGTGACCTGCCAGAACGAGCGATCGCAGCATAAGAATCGCGCGATGGCGATGAAGATTCTGCGCGCCCGCCTGTTCGAGATGGAGGAGCGCAAGCGCCGCGAGGAGCTCGAAAAGTTCAGCAAGGACAAAAAAGAGATCGCCTGGGGCAGCCAGATTCGCTCCTACGTGCTGCATCCCTACCAGATGGTCAAGGACCATCGCACCGGGGTCGAGATCGGCAACACCAACGCGGTCCTCGACGGCGCGATCGATGAATTTATCGAGGCCTACCTGATGGGCGTGCGCAAGGCCGGCGCCGACTCCGCCCCGGCCTGATTCCGGATTGGGGGGAGACGCGGCCCGCTCTTACGATGACCGCTCGATCATCGCGAACATCACTCCATAATGGGGTTTTCGCAGGGCGAAGCCCGTACGTCCCCGCTTGAGGATATGGATTACCCGATGCAACTGCGGACCAATCGCAAGGTGATTCCGATCAAGTGCCCCGTTCGATTCCGCCATCGCCAGCCGCTCTTCAGAAGTAAAAGTGAGCCCCGAATCCTGTGTACTGGGTTCTCTGCTGGAAGAACTGTCCGTCGGGCGAGTGGCCATCGTAGTATTCGCCCAGCAACAGTAGCTTGGTACTTTGAAAAACCAGGCTCTCGAACTGGACACCGGCAACCACCGAGACGTTGGCGCCCCAGTCGGTGTCCTGATTGTTTTGCACGTCAACCGCCGCGAGCGGACGCACTGCGTCGTTCAGGAACCTCCACGGGCTCGTGAGTTCCACTCCACCCTGCGTCGTCCAAGGCTTCAGACTGGAAGGATCCTGATCGATCAGGTATCCGGCGCCGCCATAGATGCGCAGCCAAGTCGACGACTCACCGAACTCCTGGGAGAAAATCAGGTTGGGCTCTTCGTAGCTGAGGTTGACCCTCTTTACGGTGGGATTTGCCAGCAGGAATTCATCGCCCAGGTGGGAACTCTGATGGAAAATCCGCAAGAGCGTGGTGAAGCCCTGCCATCGGTAGGTGAACGGGATCCCGACAAAGTAATCGGCGTTCTGGAGATTTCGCGACGGGGTATCGATGTCGAAGATCGCGAAAACCCCGGCCTGGATACCAACCTCCCACTGTCCCACAGGGAGATCGCCGCGATATATCGGGAACGTCTCACCAAAGTTCGTCGAGGCGACGTCCTTGAACTGGGCGTGGCCGACGGAACGGAGATACGAGAGCGAGAAATGCGGCCAGCGCGGGTCGGCAAGTAGCGGAAGAAAGAGTTTGTCCCTGGGCAACCAGACGGAGCTCGGCCGCGCGGCTTGCACCTCGGTCGCGCCGCCTCCCCGCTGCGCGCTCCCGGTGGAAGACGGCGGCGCGGTGCCGGCCTCGGCCCGGCTTTCCAGCTCGACCCGAACGACGCCCCGAATCGCCGAGATCTCGCTCACGATCTTATTGCGCGATTGCCATCCCAACTCATCCCGGACGAGGGTCACGACGCCGTCTTGCACCTTGACCGTCGCCGACCTCACCGAGAACTCGCGCTCCAGGACGGCCGACGCGTATCCGGCGATGTAAGAGTCTTGGGTCGGCGTGGCCGCGGCGGAGCCTGCCAGAATGAGAATCATCCCAACGAGAGCCACGAGCGGGCTCGTCAGCAGATGCCGGCCGCGGACTCGCCGCATACAGCCACCCCCCACTTCCTCGAGACTGCAGCCATCAAAGGCATAGAGGACTCCTTCCACCACCAGGTGACGCGCCAAACGATTTTGACCTATCGTCGAACGATAAGCGATATGAGTTGATCAGAATCGAGAGGCCATTGGAGATTAAAGGTTTTGCGCTCTTCAACCATTCCTTGAAAATCCAAATCTTCACGCCGGCTGTCTAAATTCCCTGCGCTCGCTCGACCACCTGTGCGAAATGCCGGGCCAGTTCCGGGCTCTTACCGCGTGATGTGTCGAACGCGGTCTTTTGCGACAGCAGCAAAATGCGGTTCGCACCGGCGTCGCGAAAGCGCTTCAGATCATCGGCGGAGGGACCATTCTCTTTAGGATCGACCAGCGGCAATATCTGGATCGATTCGGGTTTGCGCCCGTGCCGCGCCGCCAGCTTGCGGATTTCCGCTACGTCGCGCTTCAATTCGGCCGGATCGTCGATCAATGGCATCCAGCCATCGTAACTCCGCGCGACGCGTTCCAGCGCCTTGGGGCCGTGCGCACCCAGGATCACCGGCGGATGCGGCTTTTGGACTGGCTTCGGTTCGCAGCGCACGGCTGCAAAGCGAATCATCTCGCCCTCATAAGACGCCTCGCGCTGCGTCCACAGCACGCGCATCGCCTCGACGGTTTCGCGCGTCTGTTTCCATCTCGTTCCGAAGTTCGCACCCATCACTTCAGTCTCTTCACGCAGCCATCCGGCGCCCACCCCGAACAGCACGCGCCCGTTCGAGAATAAATCGAGACTCGCGACCGCCTTGGCGGTAATCAACGGTTCGCGCTCGGGCAGCAGACAAATACAGGTGCCGAGTCTGATCTTTTTCGTAACCGCCGCGGCTATACTAAGTGCGACAAACGGATCGGCCCAGGTGGCGTAGTGTTCGGGCATCTTGTGGTCGGCTGTGAACGGGAACGGCGTCTTCATATTAACCGGAATCACCGGATGCTCGGGCATCCAGAGTGACTCGTAACCAAGCGCTTCGACCAGGCGGGCGTGATCCGCGAGATCTCCGCTTTGCGCCGTCTGCACCATCACGAATCCAATATCCATTCGACTAAATTTCAACTCAACACCCTGCGTGAAAAATGGCTTCTTTCCTTATCTTCTCGCCCCTACTGGGGAGAGAGCGAGTGAGGGGAAGCAGGCTGTGAAAAGCCTTTTTCAACAGCCTGCTAAAGGTTGTGGGCGCGCTCGACCAGCGGCGCAAAGTGCTTCAGTTGTTCCGGCGCCTTGCCAGCCGCGGAATCGGAACCCATCTTCTGCGAGAACGGGATGAAGCGGCTCGCCCCCGCGTCGCGGTAGCGCTTCAGATCGTCCAACGAGGGCAGGCCCTTGTCCGAATCGACGATCGCCGTGATCTGGATCGATTCGGGCTTGCGCCCGTGATTCGCCGCGAGCTTGTGGATCGTCGCGACATCGCGCTTGACCTGTTCAGCGCTCTCCGCGAGCGGCATCCAGCCATCGTACGTGCGGGCCACGCGCTCCAGCGCCTTGGGTCCATGCGCGCCGAGCAATATCGGCGGGCCGGATTTCTGCACCGGCTTGGGATCGCAGAGGACGGCCGGAAAATGCACGAACTCACCCTGGTAGGCGGCCTCGCGCTGGGTCCAGAGCGCGCGCATAGCCTCGACCGTTTCGCGCATCCGGCGCCACCGATAGCCGAATTTTGCGCCCATCGCCTCGGTCTCTTCCTTAAGCCATCCGGCGCCCGCGCCGATAATCACGCGGCCGTTGGAATAGTAATCCAGACTCGCGATCAGCTTGGCGGTGATCAGCGGCTCGCGCTCGGGCAGCAGGCAGATTCCGGTAGCGAGCTTGATTTTCTTCGTGACGGTCGCGGCAACCGTCAACGCGATGAATGGATCGACCCAACGGGTGTAATGGTCGGGGAGCTTGCCGTCGCCGACTGGAAACGGCGTGGTCCGCACGACCGGTATCACCGGATGCTCGGGGATCCACAGTGATTCGTAGCCGAGCGACTCGGCGGTCCGTGCGATTTCGGCGAGGTCGCCGCTTTGGGTGGTCGCGGCCATCAGAAATCCTATATCCATTTTTCGATCCTCCTCACTTGTAATATCAATTGTAATATCAATCCGAAATTTTCCGGGATACCTCGCTGCGCTCAGCGTTGCTGAAGGAATTGGGTTGAACCGGGGAGGTGGGAGTGCACGTCCCTGCCTGCCCGCACAAGGGTGAAAAATTACCCCGGGAGTGGGTGAATAATTTCACGGCGACCGGGTGAAGCGTTTGGCGATTATGTCTCACTTGACAGTTCGCCTTTTGATCGCTAGTCTGCTATCCTGACGTGACAGGCCGCTAAATCGCTCGTTGAGATAGACGGACAGATTCAAAATGGTAGACTCGCGCAAGAAGAAGATGGCCGTTCCGCGCGAATATCGGTTTAAGATTACAGCGTACACTCCGGCGACCATACCGATGGCTCGGCTGGCGGAATACATGGCCGAACTTGCGATCGTGCTCGGCGAAGAAGAGCACGTTCATTTCGTTCGACTACAAAAGGGTAGCACCGTTCTCGTTCATAAAATCGAGAACGAAGCGTTGCCCAAGGTCGAAGAACGCCTAACTAGTGTCCGGAAGGGTAAAGCCCCTGCGGACGCTGCCCAATCGATCCGAAATATCAACCGCAAGCTACGCGAGGACAATGGCACTGGAATTTTGTCCCGTGGGCGCGCGACCATCCTGAAATTCCCCGACCAAGCAGAAAGGCCACTGAATTTCGGCACCTTCCTCGAAGAGGGGAGTTTGGACGGTGTTGTTATAGAAGTTGGCGGGAAAAGCGATCCCGTTCCAATACATCTCCAGCTTCTGGATCAGACAAAAATCCATCTATGCGATGCGGACAGGGGATTAGCGAAGCAACTTGCGAAATACCTCTTTGATACTGAGATTCGCGTACATGGAACAGGAAGATGGATTCGCGACGAACAGGGTGTTTGGTCGCTGGATCGATTTCGCATCAAGAGTTTCGAGGAACTCAACGATTTGCCGTTGACATCGGTTGTTGCGGGCTTGCGAACGATAACTGGAAGCGAATGGCCGACGATAGAAGACCCGTGGGCGGAATTGAATCGTATTCGGAACGGGCCAGATTCGGGTGGTAACGGTTCGGATAAGTGAGCGTCACGTTCGATGCGAGCATCTTACTCCCACTCCTATTTCCTGGAGTGAAAGGTCCGATTGACCCTGCGACTAAGAAGCCGATCGAACACTGCCGCGAACGGATTGACCAACTTGTTATCGATCTAGAAAAGAGTCATACGAAGGTTATCATTCCGACTCCGGCACTCAGCGAGATTCTCGTATATGCCGATAACGCCGGACCGAAGTACCTTGAACAACTCCACCAGTCGAGAGCGTTCAAGATAGAACCTTTCGATGAGCGTGCGGCGGCTGAAGTAGCGATGATGATCCGCTCAGACCTCAAGAAACTTGGACAGAAGCGCGGTCGTCAAGTTCAAGATACGTGGGCGAAAGTTAAATTCGATCGACAAATTGTTGCAATTGCGAAGGTAAACGGTGCCTCTATTGTATACAGCGATGATCGTGGCGTGCGAGCTTTTGCAGAAGAATCCGGTATCAGTGTATTCGGCATAGCTGATCTTCCATTGCCGGGCAGCATGTCGCAGATGGGGTTATTTGCTCCGCGAGAGCAAGATGTGATCGAAGTCGTGCAACCTTTTGCACGAAAATTCAGGGTCAAAGACGAAGAAGAAAAGCCGGATTAACGTTTGGCCTTCTTCTTTTTTGACCGTGGGCGTTTAGAGTTTTCGAGCTTTTCTTTCGGCACCTTCACGATGGCCTTCATGAAAGTGTCGAAGTCCATGCCGTTCGATGACATCGCGAGTGACTTGGGCATGAACCTATGTTACCCGCGACGCTTCGCCCTTGGCAACGGCTGACTAGCAAGATGAAATCAATTTTTGAAATATATCAGGGTTGCCCCGCTCGTTGTGGCGAAAGGTGAACTCGTTCAAATAGAGCGGCAGATAATCCTTGGACACGTTGTGAAACGTCCCCACAACGCCACGCTTCAAGAGACTCCAAAAGTTCTCGATATTATTGGTGTGGACCTCGGCGCGCACGTATTGCCCCGACCTGTGTTGAACCGATTCGTGCGGGTAAAAATACTTCAAATCCGTGTAGCCGACATATTCATCAGTCGCCACTAGCGTGACTTTTTCGTTGACCGTCTGTTCAACGAACGAACTCAGGGTTTCCGCGCTGGTGTTCTCGATCATCTGAGCGACCACGTTGCCCTTGCGGGCAATCGCGCCGATCACCGTCACCTTGCCCGTGTTGGCGGCGCCGCCGCCGTGATACTTGGCGCGCACGTTCTTGTGCCGGTTCTTCTGCTTTCCGCCTAGAAAGGTTTCGTCAATCTCGACTTGTCCGAGAAGCTGCTTGAATTCTTCGTTCTTCATCGCAGCGCGGAAACGATGGCACATGAACCAGGCCGTGCGATATTCGCCGCTCCCAATCTGTCGATGAATCTGTAGCGCACTGATCCCTTTCTTGCTCTGGCACATCAGGTAGCCAACCTCGAACCAGACGCGGAGCGGGTATTTCGTATTCTCGAATACCGTGCCGGTCGTGACCGAAAAGCGATAGCCGTTCTTGCCGCACGCCTTGCTCTGGCACTGCCATTTGAACGGCTGCTTGAGCACATAGACCTTCTCATTGCCGCAGCGTGGGCAGCGCACGCCGTCAGGCCAGCGCGAGTCACGTATGAAGGTTTTGCAATCGTCCTCAGTCGCAAAACGAGCGTGCATCTCGCGAAGCGTCATGCTCGGCTGTGTGGTCAGGGGCTTTGGCTTCTTGTCCATGAGTGAAAGAATAGCGCATTATGCGTCCACTGTCAAGTGAGACATAATCGCCAAGCGTTTCCCCGCAAACGGAACGCAAAGATGTTTCACGTGAAACATCTTCGCTGTCCATTCGTGGTGAAATCCGCCAAATCCGGAACGATAATCCCCGCAATGCTGCTTCTTTCATTCTGCGCCGCACCCGCCCGCTCTGGGAAATCGCCCGGCCGCCCTTTGCTCAACGCGTAGCCGCTGGTTAAACCTCGCAGGTGAAATCCTGCATTTTATGCGCTCGTTGCCCGATCCCCTTGCGCGTCGCGGCGGCGGCCGATCGAAATAGTTACAAAGCGGCGAGCGACTTTGTCACCGCGCAAGTTTGCCGGAGAGATTCAGCAGTTCCTGCAGCGTCTGGTTGTATCGGTAGTACTTGTCTTCGCGGAGCTGATCCTGGGATTCGAGCCACAACTCTTCGCCGACAAGGGCCAGCGAGCTCAACGTATGACGCGCCTCCGGGCGCCCGTCGCGAACGATCTCGTCGAGCATGCGATCCCATACCGCGCCGGTCGCACAGATCGTGAAATCGGGATCGAAGCCGGGGGCATCGTGGAGTGCGGCGGCGCGTTCGAGCTTATAGCCATCAAGTTCGACGGCGGTCTCACGCTCGGCGCGGCCGTCTGCCCCGACCACGCGCACGACGAAGCGCACCTCGGCGTAACCAAGGCGCCGGAACGACTCGCCCTCAGCCTCCATCAGGCGGCCGAGGGCGAGAAACCAATCCGCGTCGGGAAATTTTGCGGCCATCAGGCTCAAGCGGCAAAGAGCTTGGTGAAATCGGTCGGCAGCAGACATCGCGGCCGCCGCTCGAGGCCCGCCGAATCGCACCGCTGCAGGTATTCATTGACGATGCGGCGCCACAGGTTGGCCTGCATTTCCATCCCCTGGTCGAAATGTTTGAGGCCGCCGCCAAGCAGAATCGCCATCGGTTCAACCGATTCCGGCACGCTGAAGAGTTGCAGCAAGATGCTCTCGGCGTCGTCGAGTTGCTCGTGAATCTCAGCGGCGAGATCGGGCCGTGCCTTGAGCTGAGCCCGCAGATGCATCGTGCCATAGCCGACGTGACGCGATTCGTCCTGCATGCAGCGGCGGAAGATCTCGGAATCGACGCGGCTCGGCGCGATGAATTCACCCTGACGGAACATCGTGAGGACGAAGCCTTCGCCGAGCAGATGGAGCCGCGCGGTTTGCGCAGAGAAGCTCGGCGAGTCGAAGATGCGCTTGAGGCTCAACTGGCTGAGCGCGCTCGCCTTGCCGAGGCCACCGCCGTTGGCGAGAGCACGCTTGCGGAAGACGTCGGTATGACGGGCTTCATCCATAGCCTGAGTCGCGAGGAAGAGCTTGATCTCGAGGAAATCCTGGTTGATCTGGCTCATCCAACGGGTCGGCGCGTCAGCCGCGATGAATTCGACTTCGGTCAGGAAGGTGCACAACTGGCACATCGCGTGTTCGAGGTCGTCGGGCAGCGGCTTCAACTCGCTCCACGGGATATCGCGCGCGGAACTCCATTGGCGGGCGACCGCCTCTTCGTAAAGTTCCATGGCGTTGTCGGCCCAGCATTCGGCCTTTTCGTTGATGGTGAAGCCCAGCGACGGAACATCGGACGGGACGACCGAGCCGCGTGGCGCCATCGAGCGATGTTCGCCGCCGCGATCGGGAATCACGCCGTAGGAACCGATTTCTATATCCTTGAGGCGCAGGCCAAGGTTGCCGGGTTTGGCGCGCATGCCCCATTCGCCATGCTGGCTCATCCAACCGAGGTCCGGAGTCCCCGTCTGGAAAAGCTTTTCGAGATAAACCGATGGTTGCAGTTTGATCCTGGCCTCGGAACCGATTCTGGCTTCGTCCTTGATTTGAACCGTCGGCATGTCCCCGTACCTCCGCAAGCGAATCCCCCGGACTCGCCTGATTGGTTCGAACTGATCGAGTTATAAACGGGTTTGCGGCTTTGTCAAAGCTATTGTTGAGAGCGCCTAACCGCGTGGAATATCGCCCGGCCCCGAAAACGGCGCAGTGGCCATCGAGACCGTCACGATCTTCCACGCCTTGCCGTCCTTGCGCAGTGTGTAGAAGGCGCGTAGTTGCTCGAGAATTGTGCCGTCCTTCTTATAGCGGGTGACGTCGGCCATCAGGGTCGCGAGGTTTTGCGCGAGCGGCCATACCTTGACGAGATCGACCGTCGAACGGCCCCATCCACGGCCCTGAATTGCAATCATCGTCTGTGTGTAGAAGCGCTGGCGGGCGGCCTCATCGGCGAAAACGGTGGCGCCATGCTCACCTGAGAGCACGGCGAACGGCAGATCGAATGATTCTAAGTAGAGGTCGATATCCTCGCGATTGAAGGCGTCGATATAGCGACCGTAAAACTGCTCGATCTCACGCACTATCTGCTCGGAATCGGCCATGTTTATCCTTCCTCGACATGATTGGGTTTTCACAGGGCGCAGCCCGCATCTTACCAAAGGGAAGTCTGAAACCTCGTGAGGTTTCAGTGAAAATAAAGGTTCTGCGTTCCTCAACTACTTCATTCACCTAAAAGGCTCCGCGGCGCAACGATTCGTGGACATCGCGTGCGAGCGGTTCGCGAAAATCGGGATGCGCGATCGCGATCATCCGGCGGACGCGTTCGGCCAGCGGCTGTCCGCGCAATTCGGCGGCGCCGAATTCGGTCACGATGATATCGGCGTCACTGCGGGCGGTGGTGACAGGACCGGTGAGGCGCGCGACGATGCGGCTGAGCTTGCCGTCGCGGGCCGTCGCGGGCATCGCGATCACCGATCGTCCGCCCTTGGCGAGTTGCGCGCCGCGGACGAAATCGACCTGACCGCCGACCGCGCCGACATAGACGCCCGACGCGACTTCGGCATTAATCTGCCCGGTCAGATCGGCTTCGACGGCAGAGTTGATCGCAACGATTTTGCCAAGCTGGCAGAGTACTTCCGATCGATGTGTGTGCATCAAGGTGAACAACTTGATGGCGGGATTGCGATGGCCGAAGCGGTAAACCCGGCTGGTGCCAAGCAGCGAGCAGCAGACCGCGATGCCGGTGTCGATAGGCTTGCGCGCATTGGTCATCGCGCCGCTCTCGATGAGGTCGGCAACGCGATCGCTGATGAGTCCCGAGTGAATTCCCAGGTCGCGGCGATCGCCGATACTCGCCATCACCGCGTCGGGAATCGCGCCGATGCCGATTTGGATCGTGGTGCCATCCTCAATGTAGCGCCCGACGTGGTGTGCGATCGCGCGCTCGACGCCGCCGATTGGACGCGGGTCGAGTCCGACCGGCGGTCGCGAGACCTGGACGAGGTAGTCAATCCGGCTGGCTGTGAGGTACGCGTCGCAATAAGTCCACGGCGCCTGATCGTTGACCTCGGCGATAACCACCCGCGCCTTGGCCATCGCGGCCTGTTGATAGTCGTTGGTGAGCGAAAAGCTATACTCGCCCTTGTCGTTGGGCGGGCTGGTCTGCACGAATACCACGTCGGAGCGGATGATGCCGTCATTGAAATAGGGAACCAGTTGGGACAGGTGGCAGGGGATCGTGCGCAAGGCACCCGCTTTCGAGAGGTCGCGCAGATTACCAATCGCGCCGTAGCCCGTGAAGGTGAGCACGTCAGCATGCTCGGGCTTGAGCGTACCGGTGTAGGAGATACCGCCGAGAAAAACACTGGCGTGGCCGATCCGATGGCGTTGTTCGATCAGGCGCTCGACCAGGGTCTGCGGTTCACCGGAGCCCTGCCCCCATACGATATGGTCACCCGGCTTGATTATCCCGGTGAAATCGAGATTGCGTGAATCCAGTTCCTGCGGCATCGTCGTAAGCACCGTCATTGGAGCGCTCGCGCCAGATTCGCACAAATCCCGGCCAATCGCCTAGAACGACGCCACGCGTGGGCGCGTTTTTTCAGCTTTTTCACGAAAAGAATCAGCAGCGAGTTCTAAGAGCGCGGCGGAGAACGCAAAATCGCACGGCGATCTGAATCTGATTTGCCGGTTGAATCGCCATTTGACCCAAAGTATATTGCGAACGGTATTGCTCATTGTTACAGCTTGCGCGCGGGAATAATTCCTGCGGTGAGATGAGTTGAAAGACCGAGTGAGCTGATTGGCGAGGGCAAAAAAGTGGCTGGCATTGGTGGCGGCTTCCCCGGCTTCCCTGATGTCCGTCTCCGCAACCGTCGGGAGTAGCGACAGGGGGAGATTTAAGATGCGAAGAAAATTTGGAACATACCTGATGTGGGTGGCCATCCTGGGGATGGTCTCGGCCTGCGGGTTCACGGACGAGCAGCGCGAATACACGCTGGTCGGAGCCGCCACGGGCGCCGCG